>JACPQC010000005.1 GCA_016190695.1 Chloroflexota bacterium | reverse complement strand
TCGGCTGAAATGAATCTACCAATGGCAGGGTCATAGTAGCGTGCATTGAAGTAGTAAAGACCTGTTGAATCTAATCGCTGACCGGTGAAAAGCTTGTCGGTGGGTAAATAACCCTGACTTTCTAACCGGTCTCCGACGGGAAAATAGCGGAGCGGTGGGAAGTCTTCGACCAGATGGCTATGATGCAGCAACTGGGGGTCATCCCTCCGCCGGGATAGGGGCGTCGCCCTGCTATTATTGCTTCTCACAAAAATAGATGCCGTGAATTGTCACCCTGAGCGGGCTTGTCTGTAGACAACACTGAAACCGCCCAGCAGCGGCGCGTCACCTCGCCTGGCCGGGGGGCGTTTCCTGCTTCCACACCTGGCCGCCGGGGGGCAGGACAAATAGCTCCTCGCCGCCGAGCTTGGCTGCCAGGGTGCTTTTCAACTCCGGGATGGGGACTCGTATCTGGTTCATGCTGTCCCGCTCCCTGATGGTGACCTGGTTGTCCTCCAGCGACTGGAAGTCAATGGTGACGCAGTAGGGGGTGCCGGTCTCGTCCTGGCGGCGGTAGCGCCGGCCGATGCTCTGGGTATCGTCATACTGCACTATCCAGGAACGGCGCAGGTCGGCATATACCTGCCGGGCCATCTGTGCCAGCCCTTCCTTCCGGCTCAAGGGCAGCACCGCCACCTTGATGGGGGCTATGGCGGGGTGAAAACGGAGGACAACCCTTATCTCGTCCTTGTCATTCTCCTCGTCATAGGCATCGCAGAGCACGGCCAGCGTCGAGCGGTCTACCCCCGCCGAAGGCTCGATGATGTGCGGGACGATGTGCTCCTTTGTCTCTTCATCGAAGAAGTCCAGGCTCCTGCCGCTGCCGGCGGCGTGCCGGGCCAGGTCAAAGCTGCCGCGGTTGGCCACGCCCTCAAGCTCTGACCAGCCCATCGGGAACAGGTACTCAATATCGGAGCATTCAATGGCATAGTGTGCCAACTCCTCTTTGGTGTGCTGGCGCGGGCGCAGGTGCTCCCTCTTGATGCCGAGCCTGAGGTACCAGTTGAGCCTCTCCTCCAGCCAGTAGTCGAACCATTCCCGGTCGGTCCCCGGCTTGATAAAGTACTCCAGTTCCATCTGTTCGAACTCGCGGCTGCGGAAGATGAAGTTGCCGGTGGTTATCTCGTTGCGGAAGGCCTTGCCAACCTGGGCGATGCCGAAGGGCAGCTTCTTCCTGGTGGTATTCAACACGTTGTTGAAGTTGACGAAGATGCCCTGGGCGGTCTCAGGGCGGAGGTAGACCACGTTCGCCTCGTCCTCGACCGGACCCATGAAGGTCTTGAACATCAGGTTGAAGCGGCGCGGCTCGGTGAGCGGCCCGCCGCAGGCCGGGCAGGTATCGCCCTTCAGGTCATCAGCGCGCCACCGCTGGTTGCAGTTCTTGCACTCCACCAGGGGGTCGCTGAACTCGCTGACATGGCCGCTGGCCACCCAAACGCCGGGATGCATCAGTATGCTGCTGTCCAGCCCCACCACGTCGTCCCGGTCCCGCACCATGGCCTGCCACCAGGCCTCCTTGATGTTCCTTTTGAGTTCCACTCCCAGGGGGCCGTAGTCCCAGCAACTGGACAGGCCGCCGTAAATCTCGCTGCTCTGAAAAATGAAACCGCGTCTCTGACTGAGAGAGACCAATTTCTCCATAGTCGCCTTGCCCAATACCTGCTCTGCCATTAAAGCCTCTCTGCTCCTATCTCTTATCCGGATTCCCCCGTGAGCGCCATGCCTGGGTGAAGAAGAATGCCAGCGCGATTCCCCCCAGCCCCATGACGGCCAGGGCAAACGCCCACAGGGGCATCAAGTGTGCCCGGTAAAGATTGTAGCTAAAAACCTCGAGCATTGCAAAGCTGAGGATAAGCTGCGGCAGCAGCGCCATGTTGCCCATGATGAGCAGCAATCTCGGCAGCGCCTTGCCCTGGGGCAGGTAGACGCTTATCCTGGCAGCTATCCAGACCACGGCCGCGGCCAGCAGTACCAGCAACAGTTGCGGGACCAGGAGCAGGGCTATCACCGCGCTCCGGGGGGCCCAGCGGTCCGGCTGCCCTTTGTCAAAGTGGTAGGCCACTTCTCCGGGGAGCTGGCCATAGAGGGAGAGGGCTACAGCCAGTGACAGCAGGAAGACTGCCAGGGGCAGCAGGACGTATCTCCAGGGCAGGCGCGGCGAAGCGCCGGGTGGACTTGCGCCCGGTGGTCCGGGTTGCTTCATCATTCGCCCGTAAGTCTCAGCCCTGTTTCAACTCTTTGGCCGGATCATCGGCGGCGACGGTCACACTGTCTGCCGGGAAAGCGCTGCATTTGCCGCAGCCGCGCCAGCCCCCCTTTTTATAGGACATGATGCCGCTGTACAGAGTGATCTTGTCTCCTTTTACCGCGGCGAACTTGCCCGTAGTCTCCTTGCCGGTCTTCTTGTCCACCACCTTGACGCTCATGCCGTCCTCCTTATTGAACTGACAGTAATGATTTTATCATAGCCGGGGGCAGAAATGGGGTCGAAATTATGTGGACCATATAGTTGTGAGGTCATGGGGATGGTTTCCGGGCGGAGTAAAGGCAAAGCGTGCCGAACAGTGTGGTAAAGCGCGCCTGCACCGCGACCTGCTCGAATCCGGCCTCCCGGAACATCCCGGGCAGCAGGCCGGCCACGTTTTCCGATACCTCCTCAAGCCGTACCATGACCTGTGAGGCCACAAAGGTAAAGGGATTGTGCGGCTTGCCGAAGTCGGCGACGTGCAGTTCGCCGCCGGGACGGAGGACGCGAAAAGCCTCTCCCAGGGTCTTAACCTTGTTCTCGCGGGTCAGATGGTGAAGCAACAGGCTGGAGAGGACGCGGTCAAAGTGATTGTCAGGATATGGCAGCGAAGAGGCGCTGCCCTGCTGGAGGGTCAGGTCAAGGCCTTCCCTGGCCACCTTTCTCCTGGCGATATCAAGGACCCTGGCATCAACGTCAATGCCGAAGACCTCGGCCTGGGGCCGGGCTTTCTTGATGAGAATGGTCAACGTGGCAGTGCCGCAACCCAGGTCCAGGACCCTGTGTCCAGCCTGGATGCGCGCCTGCTCGATGAGGCGGCGTTTGAAGGTGACATCCCTCATGGTCCAGCGTAGCAGGGGGTCATAAAACGGCGTCAGTCGGTCGTATTTAAGGGCCGGGATGTATTTGGCGTCCTTTGTGTCCAATCGACACCAACCAGGTTTATTGTGTCAGAGGCTATCAAAGAATGATAGGGTGGTCATGCTGGTTCCACTCGTTCCGACTTGTTCCGACTCGTTCCGATACGTCAGAGTGAATACGTCAGAGTGAACTGAGTCTCCACGTGAACGAAGTGATATCCGTTTCTTGCGTTCAGGGGACGGATTCCCCGGTTGCTTTGCCCCCTCCCATGATATTCCTGGGCAGCCTCTCTGTGCGAAGTCAAGGGCCGGTCTACGGAGGGCTGGCTTCTCTGGCTCCTTCTATTGCCTTGTCGAGCCGCTCGCGTCTTCCCGGCTCCCTTTCTTTGTCCCTGTTGCTCTCCAGTTTGGTGATGATCTCCTTGCATTCCTTGTCGGTCAGCTTATTCTTTTCCTTGCTCCCGTTCAAGAATTCCCTGGCATGGTCCTTGACTTTGTCTCCGGTTATGTACGGATTGTCCACTATGCCGCTCTTGATGAAGTCTTTGGCTACTTCGCTCCTGGAGACCTCGGGGTTGAAAACAGGCTCGATAATGTACTCCCAGATCAGGATGATAACGGCAATTATGCCCAGGGCAATAACGATAAGCCACCATACCGATATGGATATCTCCACCATACTTATCCGTCTCCTTTGTGGTTTTGGCGCGGCCTCAGCTAAATTGTCACCAATAATACTGCGCCGGGGTGAAAAGGCAACGGCGTTCCTGTGCGCTGGCGAACATGCTTTTGAACATGCTGCGTCTGACAGTGGTGGAAAACTTCAGCGTTCACACTGGCGAGGTCAAATCCGAACGCAGGCCCCCGTTTTTCGTATTGCGGGGCCGTGGGGGGACTGGATCGAGGAGCTACAGGGCGTTGAGCAATATTCTCACCCCCACGAAGCCCAGCGCAATGGCCAGGCTGCGGATGATCCACTCCTCGTTAAGGCGGCGGGACAACCATGCCCCGAACTGGGCGCCCAGCAAGACGCCGATGGCCAGGGCGATCGTCCGGCGGATGCCGTGTACGAATACGCCCGCAGCTGCGTGCACGCCGGTCCCGGTGAGGGACATGATGGCCAGGACGAACTGCGATGTCGCCGTGGCTATGGGGACCGGGAAGTTCAAGAGGTGAATCAAGGTGGGGACCTGAACGATGCCGCCGCCGATGCCCAGCAGGCTGGATATGTAGCCGATGAAGAAGCTCATCACCATCCCGGTGACGGGGTTGTAGGAGAAGACATATTCGATGCCATCGGTATTAACCAGGCGGCGGCTGATGTGCCGACCGGAAACTCTCTTGCCGTCTTTCCCTCTTCCCCCTGAGCGCAATATCAGGAAGACCGAGGATATGAGCATGAAGAGGGCGAAGATAAGGTCGAACAGGCCGCGCGGCAGGTAGCTTGTGGTCAATGCGCCCAGGACGGCGCCGGGGACCGCGGTGCTGGCAAAAAGCAGTCCTGACCGGTAGTCAATGTGCCCCATCCTTCCATAGGCCAAGGAACCGGAGAGGGAGTTGAAAAAGACCACGGCCAGGGATATGGTGGTGATGAGCTGCGGGCTTTCATCAGGATAGAGCAGCAGTAGCACCGGCACCAGGACGAAGCCGCCTCCCGCGCCTATGAGGGTGCCATAAGCGCCAACAACCAGTCCCAGGGGTACGAGCCAGAGATATTGCACCATAAAGGCAAGAGTCATCGAGGGCAGGATCCAGTCGGCAGGGCGGGAAGCCTTGCTAAGTCTAAGGCCAATTATAGCCCTGCAAAGCGCCGGATGCAATTCATCGGGGCGATGTTGACATAACAGTAGGGCACTATGGAGGGCTTGCCCTTTTGTGCTATACTCTGTAGAGCATTGCCGGGGGTTTGCTTGAGAAACAAGGACCTGCTGTCCATATCGGACCTCAGCAGCAAGGACATTACAACGCTCATAGCTGACGCTATGGATATGAAGGCGCAGAGGCGGAACAAGTGCCTGGATGGCAGGGCATTGGCCCTTCTGTTCGAAAAGCCCTCGCTCAGGACGCGGGTCAGCTTTGACATGGCCATGCACCAGTTGGGCGGCCATACCATCTATCTCTCCCCGGGGGAAGTCGGCCTGGGCAAGCGGGAGGCCGTCCCGGATGTGGCCCGCATGCTCAGCCGGTACGTGGATATCGTGGCTGTCCGCACTTTTTCTCACCAGACCCTGGAGGCGCTGGCCAGGCACGCCACGGTGCCGGTGATAAACGCCCTGTCTGACCTGGAGCACCCCTGCCAGGCTCTGTCTGATCTGCTCACCATTTACGAAAGGAAGGGCAGGCTCAAAGAGGTGACCCTGGCCTACGTAGGCGACGGCAATAACGTGGCCCAGAGCCTTGTGTTGGCGGCGGCGCTTGCCGGGATGGACTTCAGGATCGCATCGCCTCGCAACTACGGGATACAGGAACGAATATTGCGCCTGTCCCGGGATTACGCCCGGGATTCCGGCAGCGAAATCCTTTGCACTGAGGAGCCTCGCCAGGCGGTTGCCGGGGCGGACGTGGTCTATACCGACGTCTGGGTCAGCATGGGACAGGAAGCCGAGGCGGAGTGCAAGCAAAAGGCGTTCGCCGGCTACCAGGTCACCGAAGAACTCCTGTCCCTGGCCCGGGAAGACGCCATCCTCATGCATCCCCTCCCTGCCCACCGCGGACAGGAAGTGACCGATGTCGTCCTGGATAGCCCTCAGTCCATAGTCTTTGACCAGGCAGAGAACAGGATGCACCTGCAGAAGGCCTTGCTGGTAAAAATGCTCAACGGGCTTTCGCCATGCTGAGGCATATCGCCGGCTGGGGCTGGTACCCGGCGCTGATAACGGCCCTTGCTGTGTTCGGCCTGGTCTTCGGTTGGCCGGTCGAGATCATCGTTCCGGCGCTCATCCTCATCCTGGCCATAGGGCTGATGGTGGCGGCCATCGGCTCCAGGAACAGGGAACTGGAGATGTCGTCCCTCCGGCTGAGGCAACTGGCCGGATATTTCCAGCGCCGGTTCGCCGGCAACTCCTCGCTGTCTATCTTCGCCATAATCGGCGGCTTGGTCAACACGGACAATCCCAGGGTGTGGGAATGGGTGCGGGCCTGCGAGATGTCCGGGCGCATCTTCAATACCTGGTGTGACAGCTATGTAAGCCGCGTTGAAAACGACGTCAAGGCCGGCAAATTCCCGGTCTATATGTTCACCTATTTGAACGAACTGTGGGATATGAACGGCCATTATTACGAGTTCGTCGAGCAGTTCCAGGAGCTTGCCGGGAGCGTTGATATACCCCGCGAGACCGGTGAGCAGTATAATAAGTTTGTGACCGAGTATAATGCCTTTGTCCAGGACTTCAGGGATAATATCAGCACGCTGAAGAAGATAGCCCGGAGCGGCATCGAGCCTCCCAGCGTGAAGCTGGCAAAGGAGTTGTCTCCGGTCAGGCAAACATAATATCTGGACACCGTGATGCATACAGAGTCTGTGATGACAACGGAAGAGCCGAAAGAGAGAATGGTCAGGCCGGTAGTGGCGATAGTGGGCCGGCAGAACGTGGGCAAGTCCACCTTGCTTAACCGCACGGCTGGAAAGCGCGTTGCTATCGTGGAAGACTTGCCCGGGACGACTCGCGACCGCGTTTTTGCCGATATCGCCTGGGGCGGCGCCAGTTTCACCATTGTCGATACCGGCGGCCTTGAGCTTAAACCGGAATCAGCCATGTCGCTGGAAGTGGCCGGGCAGGTGCGAGTAGCTATCACCGAAGCGGATGTGGTCATATTCCTGGTTGACGCCAGGAGCGGGCTGACGCCGGCAGACCAGGACATAGCCGATATGCTCCGCCACTCGGGCAGGCCGGTGCTTCTTGTGGTCAATAAGGTGGAGACCCCGGCCCTGGAGGCCCAGGCGATGGAGTTCTACCAGCTAGGGCTGGGCGAGCCGGCGATGGTCAGCGCCTATCACGGGCAGGGTGTTTACGATATGCTTGACCGTCTGGTCTCACTGCTGCCGCCGGCTAAAGAGGCAGAGGCCGGGCCGGAGGCGATGAAAGTGGCCATCGTTGGCCGGCCTAACGTGGGCAAATCGATGCTGCTTAATACGCTGGTCGGTGAGAAGAGGTCTATCGTCTCCGAGACGCCGGGGACAACCCGGGATTCCGTTGACGCCCTGTTCGATTTCGATGGACAGGAGGTGCTTCTCATCGATACCGCCGGTATCAGGAGGCGGGGAAGGGTGGAGGCCGGCATAGAGCGCTACAGCGTGATGCGCGCCCTGCGCGCCATTGAACGCTCGGACGTTGTCCTGCTGGTACTGGACGCCAGCGAGCCGCTCACCGCCCAGGATACCCATATCATCGGGCATGTCCGGGATGCGGGCAAAGGGGTAGTGCTGGTGGTCAACAAGTGGGACCTCGTTGCCGACCAGGACATGGCCAGGTGGGATACGTTTATCAAGAGCCATCTCAAGTTTATGACTTACGTCCCTGTGCTCTATGTTTCCGCCAAGCTCAGCAAGGGCATCGAAAGGATTATACCCACGGCGAGCCTGGTATACCAGGAGAGACACAAGAGGCTGCCCACATCCGAAGTCAACAACGTGGTGCAGCAGGCGGTATCGGCCCACAATCCCCCCCGTGGCGCAGGGCGACAGCTCAAGGTGAAGTATGTCACCCAGGCCGAGACAGACCCGCCCACCTTCGTTTTCTTCGTCAACGATGCCCGGCTGGTGCATTTCTCTTACCAGCGCTACCTGGAAAACCAGTTGCGCCAGGCCTTTGGATTCACCGGTACGCCTATCCGCATGGTGTTCAAGTCGAGGGGCGAATGAAGAATCGTTCCCGGCAACGGGAATGTATATTAGCGTGACAAGATGACTGATATCGCTATAATTGGCACTACCTCCTGGGGCATTACGCTGGGTCTGTTGCTGGCGCAAAAGGAGCACCGGGTAAAGCTATGGGCGCGGACCGAGCAGGAAGCAATAAAGCTGAGAAGCGAAGGGCCGAATGCCAACCAGTTCCCGGGGATAACATTCCCGCCGCAGATCACCATTACCAGCCATCTGAACCAGGCGCTGGAGGGGGTCAAGGCGGTGATACTGGCGGTGCCATCCCAGAGCATGCGCCAGAACATAAAGCTGGTCGAGAGTCACCTCACCGGCTCGATGCTCATAATCAGCGCTGCCAAGGGGTTGGAGATCGGTACCAGCGAGCGGATGTCCCAGGTGATCGCCAGCGAGATAAAGTCCCGCCTGCACCCCAATATTTGCGTGCTCTCCGGCCCCAACCTGTACCGGGAGGTACTCTGCAAGCTGCCGGCGGCAACGGTCATAGCTGCTGAAGACAGCGCGGTAGCCAGGAAGGCACAGAAGCTACTTTCAACGCCCAATCTGTGTGTTTTCAGCAACACTGACCTGGTGGGAGTTGAGCTGGGCGGGTCATTCAAGAACATAATCGCCCTGGGCGCGGGGATCGCTGATGGCCTGGGCTATGGAGATAACGCCAAGGCCGCCTTTATGACGCGGGGGCTCACCGAAATCACGGCCCTGGGCATGTCACTGGGCGCCAACCCGCTGACCTTCTCCGGCCTGGCTGGACTCGGCGACCTCATCGCCACCTGCGCCAGTCCGCTCAGCCGGAACCACTATGTGGGCGAAGAACTGGCCAAGGGACGGCCGCTGGCTGAAATCATCGATTCCATGACCGAAGTGGCCGAGGGGGTGACCACTACCCTGGTGGCACGTAAACTGGCCCAGCAATCAGGCCTGGAAATGCCCATTACCGAGGGAATCTTCCAGGTGCTCTACGAAGGGCGCGACCCCAGAGAGGTGGCCAGGGACCTGATGGGCGGCAGCATCAGGCATGAACTGGTGGGGCGAAGGTGGCGGCTGTTCTCCTTTTTCAGGCGGCGCAGACGGCCGAAGGCGGTCTTTTCCAGGGCGGATATTGCCTCAGTTTAGAAAAGAGTGCCGGAGTGGCTCATCCACCGCTGAAACCGGCTTTCGCCAGTATGTTGCTCTTATCCGGTCTAACTGTTCCAGGCCTAAAAGGTCTTGGCCAGCTCTTCCAGTAACTGGCGCTGCTCTCTGGTGAGGGATTCAGGAGTCGTAACCGTCAGCAGCACCAACTGGTCCCCTTTTCCGCTCTTGTGCAGCCGGGCGATGCCCTTGTCCTTCAGCCTGATGGTATGGTCTGTCTGGCTACCTGCGGGAATTTTTACCTTGCTCTTCCCGTAGAGAGTGGGTACTTCCACCTCCGCTCCCAGGGCTGCCTGGGCGAAGTTGATGGGCAGTTTGTAGATGACGTCATCACCCTCCCTGGTAAAGACGTCATGCTCCAGCACCGCCAGCGATATGTGGAGGTCACCGGGGGGGCCGCCTTTAATGCCGGCGCTGCCTTCCCCCCTGACCCTCATCTCGGAATGCCCGTCTACACCGGCGGGAATATCGATGGTCAGGGTGCGCTGGCGCTTGACCTGGCCAGCCCCGCGGCACTCCGGGCAGGGGTCACGGATTATCGAGCCTTCCCCGCGGCACTGACCGCAGATAACGGTATTGACAAACCGTCCAAAGAGATTGCGCTGGACCTGTTGCATCTGGCCGGTGCCATTGCACTGAGGGCAGCGGATGGGTTGCGTGCCGGCGGCTGCCCCGGAACCGCGACAGGCGGCGCAGGACTCGTTGCGCGTCAGGCTGACCTCTTTCTCGCAACCCAATGCCGCCTCTTCGAAGGTTATGGTCAACTGGTATTTCAGGTCAGCGCCGCGCTGCGGTCCGCGCCGGGTGGCCGTAGCCGCTGCGCCGAAGAAGGCGTCAAAAATATCGCCGAAATTGCCAAAGTTGAAGTCGAATCCCTCGAAGCCCCGGGCGTAGGCTGCCGCCTCACCGGCATGGCCGTACTGATTATAGGCCGCCCGCTTCCTGGAGTCGGACAGCACCTCGTAGGCCTCGTTCAACTCCTTGAACTTGTCCTCGGCGCCCGGCTCATGGTTCCGGTCAGGATGGTATTGGAATGCCAGCTTGCGGAAAGCCCGCTTTATATCTTCTTCTGTAGCCTCCCGGGGCAGGCCCAGGACCTCGTAATAATCTCGTTTCACAGCCATAATGTGCCATTGTCCCGCCGCGCGATTACTTCAGGAGTCACCTGCCAACGGAGAACAGGGCGACCAGATGACCCGCAACATTAATATGATACTAACAGGCCTCGGCTATTGTCAATCGAAGGGAGAAAGCGCCCGGCTGTGGGGCGGATATGGCAGGCGTCGGATGTTCTCATGTTTGCTCGTGGCCGGCCATCCAGTCTTCGTCCAGGTAGCCCTGCAGGATCAGGGCGGCGGCAAAGGCGTCATCACGCTCCCGGCTTTTCTTGCCCGCTTCGCGCATCAGCCGCCGCGCCGATACCGTGGACAGCCGCTCATCCCTCATCTCCAGCTTGACCCCGGTATGCCGGCGCAGCGCCTCGGCAAAGGCGGACACCTTCTCCGCCTGGATGCCCATGTCCCCGGACATCGAGCGGGGCAGGCCGACCACTGTGGTCTCTACCTGGTTCTCCCGGATGATGCTGGCGATGGCCTCCAGGTCGGCGCTTTTATCCCGCCGCTCGATGATGGTAAGCGGGGTGGCCAGCATGCCCAGGGGGTCGCTCAGCGCCACGCCTATGCTCTTGTCTCCAATGTCCAGTCCCAGGTAGCGCATCTTCACCTTCTCTCAGGGCAGTTAGTTCCGATGCTACTCACAGTCCGTCTTTTCACCATATCTTCCTCCTCGCGCCTCGTGGTCACCCTGCCGTCGAGGCGAGCCTGGAGCAGCGCCTGCAGTGCCTCCTTCATGCCGGGGCCGGGGGGCACGCCCAGCTTCTTCAGATCGTCGCCGGTGAGGGAGGGCTTTACGTGGCGCAGCTTCCTTAAGTAGAGGTCAACTCGCTCCCTGACCAGCGGCGAATCAGTGGCCACCTGGGCCGCCGCCAGGGCCGTCAGGCTGTAGCCGTCGAGCAGGGAGCGGATGGCGCTGGGGGCGAGGGTGGGGTCGGTCAGAAGTTCCAGTTTCGCTTTGAGATTGGCGGTATCCCGCAGGGTGCGGGCCAGGGGGCTGGCCGGCCTGAGATAGGAGACCAACTGCTCCGTTTCCTCGCTGCCGAGGCGGTAACACAACAGGGCGAGATAGACCCCGGGCGTCCCACCCTGAGTCTCCCTGGACCGCCCGAATTTCTCTACCAGCCAGTCGTCGCACTTAAGCGACGGGTGCAGCCTGGCCAGGACGCCCAGCTCACCGGCGCGGCAGAGCACCCGCTCCGGCTCTGGCTCTTTTAGCGCCAGCTCCAGTTCGTGCCGGATGCGGTCGCCGCTGACGGTCGAGAGCATGTTCACATCCCGTTTCAGCAGCGCCAGGGTAGATGCCTCCAGCCCGAAGCCCAGGCGTTGCTCGTAGCGCAGCGCTCTCCAGATGCGGGTGGCGTCATCGATGAAGCTAAGCTCATGGAGCACCCGGACCAGGCCGTTCCGGAGGTCGTTCAGCCCCCCGAACCGGTCGAGCAACAGGCCGTAGTGCTCAGGCGCAAGCTCGACGGCCATAGCGTTTATGGTGAAATCGCGCCGGGAAAGGTCGGTCTCAATCGAGCCGGGCCGCACTACGGGCAGGGCGCCGGGGTGGGGATAGCTTTCCAGGCGGGCGGTGGCGATATCAACTTTCCAGCCGTTCCACTGCACACTGGCGGTGCCGAAACGGCGATGGGCTACCATCTTGCCCTGCAGCCCGGACGCCAGCTCCTGCGCCAGTCTTATGGCATCGCCCTCCAGCACCAGGTCCAGGTCCACATTGGACCGCCCCAGGAGCAAGTCGCGCACCACGCCGCCCACAAGGTAAAGCTTCTGGCCAGCCTCGCCGGCCGACTTTCCGGCCGTTCGCAGGAAACCGACCAGGTCCGGCGGCAGTCCTGATCCCAACCGCCTGGCCAGGTTGATGGTTTCAGACATGTCCGCTCCTGTGGCTAAACGCTTGCCTGAATTATAGCACAGCAGGCTGGAGATGGGGCCGGTCATCCGGTTAAATCTTCAATCCGCGGACTACCGTTAAATCTGGAAAAGGATAATGCTCTACGTTATTAGTCAATAGCGGAGCACTAAGCTGTAATGCTGTTGCGGCAATAATTGAGTCAGCGATGCCTGCGGTCATTCCTTTTGAGCGGAGATCGCCCAGTATCCTGCCTGCCTGCCGGGCAACAGGTATGTCAACAGCCACCGAGAGAAGACCATCGAGGAAAGCGTTAGTTGCCTGCTCTTCTCCGGTTTTCATACCCTGGTATATCTCAAAATGGGTAATGGTGCTTATCGCTAGAAGTCCTTCATCAGCCCAGTTTTCAAGCAGCTTACGAGCATAATCACGCCGCCTCAGGAAATCAATAGCTATATCGGTATCTATTAGACAAGAGATACCTTTGATCCGGCTACTGTGCAACGGTACCTCCTGGCCGCTCCAGTCGTTTCCTGTCAGCTTCTCTCAGACTGTGAACATATGCAGTGGTATCCTGTGGAGTACCCAGGTCGGGATGGTTCTCATCTCTCCATGCTCCGAACCCTTTATCCAGTGCTACCCTTTGCTTACGGTAAGCGAGATAGTGCTCAAGCGCCTCGGTGAAAAAGGAGCTTACCTCTCCCTGGGATACAATGGAACGAATCTCACCTGCCAGTTCCCTGGGAAGTGTAACTGAAACCTTTTCTGTTTTCCCCCTTCTGCCCATTTATATCCTCCGGTCGGGAATTGTAGCCATACCAATGGTACTACTAATTATCTTACAATATCAAGCAAAAAGAATAAAAGGCAAAAGGTAAAGCTAATGTGCTTCCGGTCAGGAAAGGTAGATAATGCTTATCCCGGCGAATATCAGCATGGTGGCGGCGAAGCGGAGCGCCCTCCGGCCCGGCGTCCATATCAGGAAAGAGGGGGCGAGGTGGCTCACCACCAGGGCGATGCTGGACACGAAGATGGGGCGGCTGCCCACGATGGTGGACACCAGGGACACCGGCCCCCTTTCCATCGCCCATATCAGCAGCCCGATAGCCACTACCGCCAACGATTCGGCGATGAAGGCCATGGTCACCGTGAGCGCCGGTTGCTTCGTCCTGGCCAGGTCACTGAGCACTGCGGGACGGGCCGAGATCACCCCGAAGACCAGGGCGAAGAGGAAGGTGTTGATGGCGAAAACATTCCAGGCTGAGATATAGCCTACAGCGTATTTCCCGGCCAGGTCGGCCAGGGCGAAGAGAAAGCTCACCCCCAGCAGCACGAAAAATACCCTGCCCGGCCAGGTGGTCGAACCTGAGGGACTTTTCTTCGCCGATACCATCACCGCCCCGGCGACCACTACCAGGATCGCCAGCCACTGAAGGGGAGACAGGCTTTCTCCCAGGAACGGGGCCGCCAGCAGCGCCACGAACACGGGGTAGGTGAACACGACGGGCACGATGCGGGACACGTCTTCCTTCTTCATGACGTAGAAGAGCACCGCCACGCCGCTTGACCGCACCAGGCCGGAGAAAATGGCCCCGAAGACGCCTTCCAGCCGGATGCCTTCAGGGAAGGGAAAGACGGTAATTATGATAGTGGCGTATGACAGGGAGATCAATGCCGCCAGGAGCAGGTAGACTCGATGTGTGGGGATCCGTCTGGAGAGGATGTGGCTCTCCAGGACATTGGCCGCGGCGACTATGGCCGCGCTCAGAACCGATATTTCAACCCAGTCCAATAAGGGGCTTGCCTCGTTTCAGGGGAATCTGGTTACAGCATACCATTTTTGAGAGAGTGAATGCAAAAACCGGGCTATGTCAGGTAAATGATGCTTATGCCGGCCACTATCATCACGGTAGCTGCCAGCCTCAGCATTACCATCCCTTTCCCCGGCGACCACATCAGGAACTGGGGGGCCAGGCGGCTGAGGATGAGGGCGAACATGGCCACAAAGATGGGCCGCGCCCCGGATATGGTGGACACCAGTGACACCGGCCCGCCCTGCATGGCCATCAGAAGCAGCAAAATGCCGGTGGGGGCAATGGTCTCGGCCAGCACGATAAACGCCGGAGTTGAGCGCCGCCACGGAGCGGTCCGGAACTCCCTGATGGTGCCGGGGCGCAGCGCGACCGAAAGCCAGACCAGGGCAACGCAGGCTTCGGTTATGGCCACTATCTGCAGCGGTGAGTAGTGGGCGACGGCAAACTTGCCGGTGACATCTGCCGAGGCGTAGAGGAGGCTGACTACGGGAAGGACGAGGAATATCTTTCCCGGCCAGGAGGCGGTCCCTGAGGGGCTTTTCTTGATAGAGACCATCACCGCCCCGCTGACCACCACGATGATAGCCAGCCACTGCAGGTAGGTCAGTCTCTCGCCGAGCAGGGGAACGGCCATCAGCGCGACGAAGACAGGATAAGTGAACACCACCGGTATTACCCGGGACACCTCCTCGCTGCGCATGGCATTGAACATGATGGTCACCGCCAGCGCCCGCAGCAGGCCGGCGGCCACGGTCACCACGAAGCCGCTGGCGCTCACTCCAGAAGGCAGGGGGTACAGGCTGAGGAAGATGACGGTCCAGGTCAGGTGAAAAGCGCCGCCTACCAGCAGGTAAAAGCGCAGGCTGGGCGCACGCTTCGATAGTATATGGCTATCCAGGATAGACGTTACGCCCATGACAGCCGGACTCAGTATGGCGGCATCAAACCAGTTCAATTCAGGTTGGTCCCTTCTTCAAGTTCATTATTGTCATGCTTGTGGAGTCCTGGACTCCTCTACCTCGAAGAATTCCGCAGAATCTGGCGTTGGGTCTGATTCCCCGCCCCACCAGATGCTTCGCTTCCCCTTCACTACGCTCAGGGCTTCGGCTCAGGGTGACAATTTAAGACATCTATTTTCGTGAGAATTTAGAGAGTCCTCATCTGCGTAAAACCAATCTTCAGGTCAGGTAAATAATGCTTATCCCGGCCACTATCATAACTGTAGCCGCCACCCGCAGCGCCGCCATCCTGGGCGACCACATGAGAAAACCGGGGGCCAAACGGCTCAGCAACAGGGCAAGCAAGGCCACGAAAATGGGCCTGCTGCCGGAGATGGTGGAGACCAGCGAGACCGGCCCCAGGCTCATCGCCCAGAGCAGCAGCAGGATGCCCGTTGGCGCCAGGGTGTGGGTGAGCATGATGAGCGGTATGGTTGACCGGCGCCGCTGCATCGTCCCCAATTTCCTGATGGTGTCCGGCCGCAGCGATATCGCCCAGAAGGTGCCGGCGAAAAGCAACTCGTTAAAGGCGATCAGGTTCAGCGGGGAGAAGATGGCCAGGGCATATTTGCTGGTCACGTCGGCGGTGGCAAAGAGCAGGCTTACCAGCAGCAGCGCCAGGAACACTTTGCCCAGCCATGCGGTGGAGCCGGAAGGACTTTTCCGGGCCGAGACCAGCACTGCCCCTGATGCCACAATGATGATAGCCAGCCATTGCAGGGCGGACAGTCTTTCCCCAAGGAGGGGTACTGCCATGATGGCCACGAAGACGGGGTAAGTGAATACTATCGGTATAATCCGGGATATCTCCTCGCGCATCATGGTGCTCATCATGGAGGCCACCCCTATGGCGCGGATCAGTCCGGCAGCTATGGGCGCCAGTAGCATCCAGCCGGCCCCTGACGGCAGCGGGAAGAAGTACAACAAGAGCAGGCCGTATACCAGGTGCAAGCCGGCGGGCAATACGACATAGAGCCGCAGGTCGCGCAGCCGCTTGCCCATGATATGGCTGTCAAGGGTGTTGGCTGTCGCCAGGACCAGGGCGCTCATTATGGCTATGTTTATCCAGCTCAAAGCTCGGCCTCTTCGAAGATTGATCGTAAAATCAGGACAACAAATAGATAAGGCTGATGCCGCCCACCACCAGCCCGGTGGCCACAAACCGCAGCGCCACCAGCCCGCTGCTGGCCGACCTCATCATAAATTTCGGCCAGAAGTAGCTCATCGCCAGGCCGTAGAGGGCCACGAAAAGGGGCCGGCTGCCCAGAATGGTGGACACCAGCGATATCGGCCCCATCTCCATTGCCAGGAGCGAGAGCGTTATCCCTGCCGGCGCCAGCACCTGGGCCGACACGATGGCCGTCACCGCCCTGCCCCTCAGCCCGAAAATTTCCTTTGCTACCGTCCGGCGCAGCGCGAGTGACAGGAAGATGGCGGCGAAGGAGAAGGCGGTGAAGGAGAACATGTTCCAGCCGGTGAAATGTGAAAGCGCGTATTTGCTGATGATATCGGCCAGGGCGAGCATCAGGCTGGCGCCCAGCAGGATGAACATCGCCTTGCCCAGCAGGGATGCCGATCCGGCGGCGTTTCTCTTGACCGATACCAGCATCGCCCCGGCCACCACCACGATTATGGCCAGCCATTGCAGGTAAGACAGCGTCTCGCCCAGGAGCGGCATGGCCATGATGGCTACGAAGACGGGATAGGTGAAGACCACCGGTACCACCTGGGAGACGTCCTCGCGCCTCATGGCATACAGCATGAAGGTGACGCTTCCGGCGCGGAGCGCGCCCCCGGCAATTCCGGCCAGCCACAGCCCGGCGCTGCCGCCGTCGGGAAAGGGGAACAGGTAGAGCAGCAGCAGTCCCCAGCCAGTGTGAAAGGGAGCTGCCGCAAGCAGGTAGACGGGCAGGCGGGGCACCCGCCGGTAGAGGATGTGGCTCTCCAGGACGTTGACCATTGACAGGACGGCGGTGCCCAGGATGGCTATGTCAACCCAACTCAAGGGGGGTACCTCATTGACATCGGTGGTTCTTAGACAGATTACACCATGCCGGTTCCGGGGTCAAATATAAAGTGTGCCATCCTAACAGGGTGATGAAAAACTGTGAAGGATGTCTCGTCTCCCTTTCGTAAAGGGAGATAGAGAGGGATTTTGAGATTGTGAAATCCCCCTTCCGTCCCTTCAGGGAGAACCCCCTTTTGCAAAGGGGGAAACTCTTCGAAGTCTTTTTCAGCATCCTGCTAAGGGCGGCACAACCGCCTGGCCGCTTCCCCGGCCTCGTGCACGGTGCGGTCTATTATCTCTTTCACCGTGGGGATATCGGTTATCTGGCCCACCGCCTGGCCGCAGTAGAGCACGGCGTCATCGACTGCGCCGCTCTCATAGGCCCGCTTTATCCTGGCACCGCTTATCAGCGGGAATAGCTCGTCCAGCGTGGCGCCGTTCTGCTCCATCTCCAGCACCCGCAGCGCGAAACCGGTCTTCAGCACACGGGCCGCGTTCTTGATGGAGCGCTCGACCAGAACGGTGTCTGTCTCGCTACTCCGGAGCATTAGCTCTTTTATCGCAGGGTGCAGGGGGCACTCCTGGCTGGCCATGAACCGGGTGCCCATGAGCACGCCCTGGGCGCCGAGTGCCAGCGCCGCTGCCAGTCCCCGGCCATCAGCGAAGCCGCCGGCGGCGATGACCGGAATCCTGACCGAGTCTACCGCGCGGGGTATCAGCGCCAACGAGGTGACGTCCTCCATGCCGGGATGGCCGCCGGCTTCAAAGCCGGTTATGGTCACCGCATCAACACCGAGCCTCTCGGCGGTGCGGGCGTCCCGTACCCGGGCCACCTTGTGCATCACGGTGACGCCCGCCTCCTTCAGCCAGCCGATATAAGGTTCCGGGCTGCGTCCGGAGGTCTCGATTACCTTGACGCCTTCCTCCAGGGCGGCGGCGATGTACTCCTCCCAACTTATCCGGCGGCGGGTGGGCATCAGGGTGAAGTTGACTGCGAAGGGGCGGCCGGTCAGGGCCTTGGCCCTTCTTATCTCCTCGCGGAACTCTGCGGCGGTGTGGAAGCTGGCGGCGGCGATGATGCCCAGCCCGCCGGCATTGGAGACGGCAGCAGCCAGTTCGGCGCGGGAAAGCCAGAGCATCGCCCCCTGGATGATGGGGTATTTGATGCCCAGGGTCTCAGTGAGCCAGGTCTTGAACATTTGTCGCCTTTACCTCGCCGCCTTGTCTTCGTGGACTCTTATCCTTCTCAGTTTCAGGATCAGGTAGACCTCCTTGCCGATATCCAGGTCCATATCTTCGTACACGTCATAGGGCATTTCCGCCAGCAGGCGTTCGCTTCCGGCGCTGACCTCGACCCTGACTGAAGCCCCGAAGAGCCTGATGCCGGTGACGATGCCTTTGAACCGGTTCACGTCGTGCGGGCCGGGCGGTTCAACGTCTGACACATAAACGTCACGCGGCGACAGGGCGATCCGTCTTACCGGACGGCCGTCGTGGGGAAGGACGATGGAAAGGTCTCCGCATTTGACCTCCACCAGCCCCTTGCCCAGCTTTTCACAGCAGTGACACTCCAGGATATTGGGCGCGCCGATGAAGTCGGAGACGGCCTGGTTGCCCGGATAGAAGAAAACATCGGCGGGGCTGCCCACCTGCTCAATGCGTCCCCTGTTGATGACGGCTATCCTGCCGGCCAGCTCCTCGGCCTCGGCCTGGTTGTGGGTGATATGGACGGTGGCGATGCCGGTGTCCTGGTGGATGCGGCGCAGTTCCAGCCTGAGCCGCTTGGACGTCTGCTGGTCGAGGCTGCTCAACGGCTCGTCCAGGAGCAACAGCCGGGGGGATGGCGCCAGCGCCCGTGCCAGTGCCACCCGCTGCTTTTCGCCCCCGCTCAGCGACCTGGGGCTGCGCTCCAGCAGGGAGGATATGCCCAGCAAGCGGGAGAGCTGGTCTACCCGGTCTGCTATTTCCTGCCTGGGGCGCTTGCCCCGCCTCAGCCCGAAGGCGATGTTCTGGGCCACGTTCAGGAAGGGGAAGAGGACGTAGTCCTGGGGAACGTAGCCGATGCCCCGCTCTTCAGGTGGGAGGCGGGTCACGTTAACGCCGCCGAGCCAGACTTCACCTTTCTGGATATGGCGCAGGCCGGCGATGCATTCGATCAGCACCGTCTTGCCCGCCCCGGTAGGCCCCAGGATGACGAAATATTCCCGGTCCTGTACCTCCAGGTTGATGTCGGACAGAGAGAAATCGCCGAGTTGTATGGAAAGCCCTTTTATCTCGATCATATGGGTGTCCTCCGGCCCACCGCCTTCCTGATGGTCATGAGGGCGGCGATGGCGATGATTATCAGTATCAGCACCACGGCGATGGCCTTCTCTATATTGGCGGTGGACAGACTGAGGGCGATGGCCGCGGGGAGCGTCTCCGTCTTCAGGGGAGTGGCGCCGGCCAGGGTGACAGTGGCGCCGAACTCACCAATAGCCCTGGCCCAGGTTAGTATGGCTGAGGCGATAAGCCCGTTCCGGGCCAGGGGTATGGTGACCTTGAAAAAGACCTCCGCTTTGCTGTATCCCAGGGTGCGCCCCACCTGTTCGTACCTGGTGTCTATGTTGTCAAAGGTGGACTTGAGCAGCCTCACCGCCAGGGCGCTGATGATGGTGAACTGGGCCAGCACAATGCCGGGCACGGCGAAGACAAAGCTTAGCGGTCTGCCCTCGATGGCCGAGCCGAGCGGGGTGTTGAAGAAGACCAGCAGCGCCGCGCCCAGGGCCACCGGTGAGACCACTATGGGCAGGTCGAGCAGGCTGTCCACGAGGTCTTTGCCTTTGAAAGAGTGCTGGGATATGGTGTAGGCCACCGGGACGGCGACGAGCAGCGAAAGGGCAGTGGCGATGGTAGCGGTGACGAAACTGAGCCGGACGGCGAAAAGTATCTCCGGCGACAGCAGCGCTTCGATGAAGGCGTCCCAGTTGGTATAGGACAGTATGGAAAGGATTATGCCCAGGAAGAACAGGCTGAGAAGCGCCAGTGCGCCCGCGGTGGCGGCCTTGAATGCCCGTTCCCCGGCGATAGCTTTTAACAGTGTGCGCATAGTCCTTACCTCACCAGGGGACGGTAGTCCGGCGGCAGACGGTATTCGCCGCCAATGCTCGCCCCCGGGCTTATCTTACTGGCTTCCGCCTCAGTGATGAGGTATCCCCATCTGCCGAAAATCTCCTGGCCGCGCGCCGAGGCGAGGAAGTCCAGGAAACTGCGGGCGCTCTCGCTGTCCATGGCGAAGCTGGCGATGGCCCCGGAGATGTAGCTCAGCCGGGGCATTTCTTCTGGCATGAGGGGCACCATCTCAACGTTTTTGTTCCACTGTGCGAACTCGCGCCAGCCGATGATGGCGTCCACCGTCCCCAGGGACACCAGGCTGACCGTCTTGGCATAGCTTTCGCCGTAAGTGACCATATTCCTGCTAATTTCCGAAATGAGTCCGGCGTGTTCCAGTATTTCATATGCGTACAGGCCAACGCTCACCGACTGCGGGTCGGCGATGGCCACCCTCACCCCGGGGCGGGACAGGTCGGCCAGCGACCTCACTCCGGCAGGATTGCCGGCAGGCACCAGTATGGCCGGGACCAGGTAGGCCACCCTTTTTTCAGAGCCGGCATCAACCAGGCCGCCGGCTATGGCCATCGCCATGTAGTCAGGAGAGGCGGGCAGGTACAGGTCTCCCCGGCGCGATAATTTCATCTGGGACAGCAGCGCGCCTGAGCCGCCGAAATTAAGATAGACCTTTACCCCGGTCTCCCGTTCAAAGACGCTGGCAGCCTCTTCCAGCGCCGGTTTGCTCACCGAGCCGGCGAAGACGGTGACAGACCTCTCCGTGGCGCAGCCGGCGAAGACCAGCGCAGCGGCCAGCACGATACACAGCAGGAGAGCTGGGCCTTTCATGGCACTTCCCATTATCAGAAGACGGGGCATCATCGGAGCTGTTCCAGGAACGCCTGGAACCGGGTGTAAAGCTCTTCATACTCTTTCAGGGCCTTCCGGCCTTCATCGGTCAGCCGGGCGCGTCCGCCACCAGAGCCGCCGGCGCTCTTCTCTACCAGCGGGGCCGGGGCCAGGCGGTTCATGGCCTCTACCCAGAGCCAGGCATTGCGGTAGGCCAGGCGCATGGAGCGGGCGGCGGCGGCAATGGAGCCTGTCTGGTCAATGCGCTCCAGCAGCATGCTCCTTCCCCGGCCCAGGTAAAGCTCGCCGCACTTCTCGATCCAGACCCGGCCCCTGGCAGAGTAATCAGGCGCGGGACGGCGCGACAGGCGAGGCTTGTGTGGAGGCCGGTAGGCCGGTGTTTGGCGCGGTTGCCCCTCTACAGCCATATGCGCTATATTACAGGGAATATATCGGTGCTGTCAAGGGGGGTTGAAGTTCACCGTTCTGCAGCAAAAGGATTAGAAAAGTAATGGCGGCGTATATTTAAGGAAGGTGGGTTGAGGTCTTATCGCAGGCGCCTTTTCAGTTCCTCTCGGGGCATGCTGTTCCAGAGGCTCACTTTGCCGATAATGTCATTAAGAGTGCCCCTGACAATCACTTTGTGAGTCGGAACGGTGATGGCATGCTCGCCCATGGCAGTCATTCTTCTTCAGACGGATATGGCTGCCACGCTGCCTGACTACTTCGTACCCCAACGACCAAAGGAGTTTAACGAGATCATTTCCTCTGACCATGATATTTGCGGGAACAACCTGGAGCTTTGCGAATGTTAACCTGAGGGAGTTTTGGCACCGGCCAATTTTACTTCGGACAGGGTCAGGATAGTCACAGGCTCATCCATCTCACCGAAACGGGCCGATACCGCTTCCTTTATGTTCTCATGCAACTCATCCAGAGTCTTGCCTGGGTAAAGATGTCCTCCCCAATGCCGCGGGCACACCAGTACTCGCCGTCAAAATAAGCTTCTACTTTTACTAACATGTCCGGTTTCCTTTGTTCCGGCACATTATAGCACAAAGGTCGGTTTTCAGCCCGCTACTGGTCAGTGAAACCCCGCGTGGGACAAAAAGACTCCTGCAGCGAATCAGCCCAATGGTAACTCCTGGAATAATCTTGCGGCTAAAGCATTTTGTGTCTTGTGCCTTAAAGATGAGACAGTCCTTCCCCCTCCAGGCACTCCCGGCACAGCCCGTACAGCAGCACCTGCTCGCCGTCTATCCTGAAATCGCCTGGCTGGGTGGTCAGTTCCACTTTCAGGGCCACCTGCCCGTCCAGGTCCCAGACGCGCTGGCAGCGGCGGCAGAGGAAGTGGTGGTGTCGTGAGGTGTCGCCGTCATAGCGGTTGAAGTCACCGCAGAATATCTCGGCTACCGCTCCCTCATGGCGCAGCCGGTCCAGGTTCCGGTACACCGTCCCCAGGCTGATGCGTGGCATGCGCCGCCGCACCAGGTGAAAAAGCTCGTCCACCCGCGGGTGGGTCTTGACTTTCTGCAGCTCTTCGATTATTGTTTCTCGCGCCTTGCTCCTTCTCATGTCCCTCAGAAATAGCGCTTCAGCAGACCCTCCAGGATCCTGGCGTGGCGGGCCTCGTCCCGGCTGGACTCGTCGAAGACCTCGTGGGTCTCATCGCCAGCAGCGTCCCTGGCCTTGATGGCGGCCTCTCTCTTGCCTTTGTTGGCGGCCTGCTCACCGGCGAGCATCTTCTCCAGGTTTTCCCTGGTGCTGGCGGATATCTTGGCATTGAGAATGGCGTAGCGGGCGGCGTGCTGGGCTTCTTCCCAGCCGATGGTCTTCAGTGCCTCGGCCACTTCAGGCAAGCCCTCGCGCTGGGCCTGCCAGGCCATGGCCAGGTAAAGCCCCACCTCCGCGGTCTCGCCCCGGAAATTACTCTCTACCATCTCTTCAACGGCGGTACCCTTCGCCTCCCCGATCTTGTTCTCGTTGATGAGGTCTGCCATTTGTGCGCCCTCCTTTATAGTAATAATAACTATTCTTATTATATTACGCGCCAGACACAGTGTCAAGAGGGATGAATCGTCCTAAATGCTGATGTGGAGAGAGCGCGGGTTAAGAGCAAAAGGTCAAATGTGAATACATCGCTGAAAGATCACTCAGCGGCCGGTAGGCTTTCGCGTTTGGCCGGCCCAAATCTGGGCCAACTTGACCCAATGAGTACAATCATTAAGCCGTTGTATAGCAAAGCGGCGATCGACCATTCCCTCGAAGAGGCATTCCAGGTGCTCAACGCAAATACGATACCAAGGCATGATAAGCCGATGGCCAGGTAGGCAGCCCACTTCTTTAACCGCGACAACCCGAGCGATATAACCAGCTCAAGGATGCTCACGACGAAAAACAACATTCCAATTGCCATGATTCCAAAAATCATTCCGTAAGCCTCAAAGGCACCCAATTCTTGCTTGAGTTCGCTCTGAATTTGGGGAAATATTTCGCTTGCTAAAATGCTTCCCCCAACGAGAATGATTGCCATTACGATACCGATCCCACTTGATATAATAAGTAGAGTACAAGCCAGTGTGATTAAGAATGGCCTTTTCACTCGCGTCCTTTCCGGATTTGATGCCTCTAATCTTAAGATATTGACACCACTGTGTCAATGATAGATGAATGATGGATGCTTCGCTATATAAAGAAAGTTCACTGCGGCCTGACCACTGGTTTCGACTTTGCTCTTTTCAGCCACCTCTGTTTCTGCTCGAAGCGCGTCTGCTCATTGGTGGGCTGGTAGCGGTCCAGGAAGTCCTTTCTGAAGTCCTCGAAGCTGTTATCAAGGATGGCGCTTCTCATCCTGGCCATCAGGTCGCTGATGAAGGTCAGGTTATGGATGGTGGCCAGACGGTAGGCGAGCAGTTCCTCGCACTTGAACAGGTGGTGCAGATATGCCGCTGAGTAGGTGCGGCAGACATAGCAGTTGCAGCCGGGCGCGACGGGCCGCTCCATCTGGCGGAAGGCGGCGTTACGGATGTTCCGGCGGCCATCCCAGGTGAACAGGGCGCCGTTACGGGCGACGCGGGTGGGCAGGGCGCAGTCGAAAAGGTCGACGCCCCGCGCCACCCCCTCGACCAGGTCTTCGGGAGAGCCAACCCCCATCAGGTAGCGGGGCTTGCCCGCAGGGAGAAAGGCCAGCGTCTCCTCCAGCAGTGCCAGGGTCATCTCTTTAGGCTCCCCGACGCTCAACCCGCCGATGGCGTAGCCGTCAAAGTCCTGCCCGGCAAGATATGTCGCCGATTGCCGCCGCAGGTCCGGGGAAAAGCCGCCCTGGGCGATGGCGAAGAGCAACTGGTCATCGCGCTTTTTGGCCTTGCGGCACCTATCCGCCCAGCGATGCGTCCTGGCCATCGCCTGCTCCACCTGCTCCGGGCTGTCGCCGTAAGCCGAGCACACATCCAGCGCCATGATGACATCAGCGCCGATGACCTCCTGGGCCTCGATGGCCAGCTCAGGGGTGAGGAAATGCTGGCTGCCGTCGATATGGGAGCGGAAGGTGACGCCCTCTTCGCTGATGCGGCAGAGCGGGGCCAGGCTGAACACCTGGTAGCCGCCGCTGTCGGTGAGGATGGCGCCTTTCCAGGCCATGAAACGGTGTAAGCCGCCCATGCGCCTCATCACCTCCAGGCCCGGCCTCAAATAGAGATGATAGGTATTGGCCAGCAACATGCTGAAGCCCATGCCCTCGACTTCTTCAGGAATGAGCGTCTTCACCGTCCCCTGACTGCCCACCGGCATGAACGCGGGTGTTGATACCACGCCGTGTCCGGTATGCAATTCGCCGGCGCGGGTGGAGTTGCAGGAGGTCTTGAGATGAAAACTGTGCATGGTCCCGTTTCCTGTTTATCCATTAAAGTAATAGTGATATAGGCGGCATCCAGCTAAGGGCTGTCTGGGGAGCATCAGGCGATGTGATAATCTTGTCGCACCCGGCGTCCAGCCTCTTGAAGTTCGTCTTCGGTGATGCCGGAGCACTGGAAAGCCTGCTGGATTTCCTTGAGCGCTTCCAATGCCACCCTTTTCCTCGGCCTGGCAACCAGGGTGGAATCTTCGACCATCAGTTCCAGCACGTCACCAGGGCCGGTGCCTAACTGGTCGCATATCTCTTTAGGAAGAGGCATCTGGCATTTCGGGCCAAGTACCACTTTAATTCTTTTTCGCTTGCGCATTAGACTGTACCTTCAAGTTGTTACTAATAATTCGTTCCAGATGGTAGGCAGTCCCTTGTGTCGTCAGAAACTCGGCCATGTGTGTGCTCCTTCACTCTATCATATACCCGGCAATCAGGCTTCTTTGTAGCTCGGAGACGCCCACGTATATCTCGGTCATCTTGGCGTCGCGGTACAGGCGCTCGACGGTCATGTCTCGCATGGCGCCATAGGAGCCGTGGACCTGCATGGCCATGCCTGTCACCTCAACCGCCGCCCTGGATGCGAACAGCTTGGCCACCGCCGACTCCTGCCTGATGCCCTGTCCCTGGTCGCGGAGGAAGGCGGTGTGGTACACCAGCCAGCGGGTCGCCTCCACACGTGCTGACATCTCGGCCAGGTGCCACTGGATGGCAGGCAGACGTGATATCGGCCCGCCCCGGGCCCGCCTCTTCCCGGCGTAGTCCAGGGACAGGTCCAGCGCCGCCTGGGCCACCCCCAGCGCCTCGACGGCTACGCCCAGCCGCCCCAGGCTTATCGACTCCAGCAGCACCTCGAAGCCCTGCCCTTCTTCGCCCAGCAAGGCCGTCTCCGGCACGTGCACATCGTCCAGGTAGAGCGTGGCCGTGCCCAGCCCCCGCAGTCCCAGGGTATCGCAGGCCTCGCCGACGCTGACCCCGGGCGATGAAGTTTCAACGATGAAGGCGTTCAGTCCCTCCCCCTCCCGCCGGGTGAAGACCATGGCCAGGTCCAGCACGGGGGCCATGGCCACGAACTGCTTCTGGCCGCTGAGGACAAAGCCGCCGGCGCTGCGCCGGGACATGGCGGTGATGGCTTTGGGGTCGGAGCCGGTCTCCGGCTCGGTGAAGGCGATACCGCCGAGCAGCTTGCCCCGGGCCAGAGGAGTCAGAAAGGTCTGTTTTTGTTCCTCGGTGCCGAAGCGGTACACCGCCTCCTCCGGCACGGTGTTCACCGCCATGATGGCCCCGGTGGTCATTGACGCCCGGCTTACTTGCTCCAGCACCAGGGCATAGCTCAGATAGCCGGCGCCGCTGCCGCCACAGTTCGCCGGGTAGGGCAGTCCCCGGTAGCCGCGCGCCCCCATCTCTTTTGAAAGATTAACGGGAAACTGGCCGGAGCGGTCGATCTCCATGGCCAGGGGCCGGACTTCCTCGGTGGCGAAGTCCCTGGCCAGTCCCTGGAGCATTTTCTCCTGCTCGGATAGGTTGAAGTCCAAGTAAGCGCCTCTCAGGAAACAGCTTGCCTCGTCTATTATAGCAGGAACAGGGCCGGCAGCGCCTGAACGTAATTATGGCAAACTGGCGCTGGCTGGTCTTAATGGCTATAATGGAAGTGAGCTATGAAAGAGCATCTGACGCAAGCACTATCACTCAGACGCAGGCGCACCATCATTGACCCCAGCCGGATAAAAGCGGCGGTGCTGGTGCCGGTGTACAGCTTCGATAACCAGTACCATCTCCTGTTAACCAGGCGCACCGATACGGTCAGGGAGCACAAGGGCCAGATATCCTTTCCCGGCGGGGCCTATGAACCGGGAGACGGCTCTCTGCTGGAGACAGCCTTGCGCGAATGCGCCGAGGAGATAGGCATCCTGGCCGGCGACACCGAGGTGGTGGGGCAGTTGGACGATGAGTTGAGCCAGACCTCGAACTATGTCATCTCATCTTACGTGGCTTTTATCCCCTGGCCCTATGAACTCAAGATCAACAGGGGTGAGACCGAAGAAGTTATCGAGGCGCCGGTGAGCGCGCTGCTGAACGGGGACTGCCTGCGCATTGAGACCCAGTTCGTGAAGGCGCAGCCGCTCACCGCCTACTACTACCAATACCGTGATGTGGTCATCTGGGGGGCTACCGCGCGCATACTCAAGCAGTTCCTGGATGCCTTTGCTGAGGCCCAGGCACTCTCCTGAAGAGCTATCAGGCTATCAACTCGCATCTTTCCAGCAGGATATTCCGCTCAAAGCCCTGGTAGGCCCCTTTTATGGTCGCTTGCTGGCCGGTGGAAAGTTTGCTCAGCTCTGGGCGGTATTCGCGCCCGAAGGTCCCGCGTACTCGCAACTGGCTTTCCCCGCCGCCCCCGGCCAGGATGATGTACCTGATCTCCAGGTGTTCCTTGATGACCACCTTCTCAACTGTGCCTGAGACGGCGATTATCTTGCCGGCCAGCCTGGAGTGGGCGGCGGCGCTGTCAGCCCGGAAGGCCGCGTTCAAGCCATCCACGGTCACGGAAAGTTCTCCTGATGGCCGGTCCAGGTCAGGGATGGGTACGGCCGGTGCTGGCGCCGGCTCCGGGATAGGGGGCTGCCGTTCCGGGACAATCTCTTCGTCCGGCTGCTCCGCTTCAAAAGGCTCTTCAGCGGAAAGGACTTCAGCCGCCGGGCCGGTTTCCTCAACAGGTGCCGGTGGCGGCCCCGGCGATTCTTGCAGTGGAGGTTCAGGCCGGGTTTCGGGGGATGGTTCAGGCGGAGATATCTCGGAAAGGGGCGCTATCTCCGGTGGCTGCTGTGGAGGTGGCGGCGGCTGCGGGCGGGATCCGGTGGGCCGTACCGGTTGCCAGTGAGTAGTTTCCGGGCGCGGCTCGAAGGCAGGCCTGCGCTCACTCTCTAACTCGCTGAACGTCTTGTCTGCTTTCTCGTAGGATGAGTCCACGAGCGAATAGCCGCACCATTCGCAGGCCCAGTCCGCCGTTCTCCTGGTCGGGCGGTCGCAGTTAGGACATCTCTTAAAACCCATCGCTATTAACATTATATCTGTCTGGGGTGCTGTGTCAACTATATCGGTGCTTTTTTATCTGGCTGCGGCGGGGCTTAGGGTGATGAGTTATTAGACCTTCTCATAATTCACCATACCGACGGAAGTCGGTATCCAGTGGTTTTCTGGATTCCGTATAGAGTACGGAATGGTTAGCATATTGGTAAGCCATGTTTCTTCGAGCGCTGCATTTATGCAATGAATTTCAGATTCAGGTGCACTCGCTACCAACGTCAAAACTCTTAATAAATAATTATTAAGTTTGTTGAAAAAGATATTGACGACTTCTTAGTAAGAGACTATAATAAAACCAGAGGTAGAATTGGCATGGCAAACAAAGATTATTATGCGATACTGGGCGTAAGCCGGAACGCCAGCGATCAGCAGATAAAGGAAGCCTACCGTAAACTGGCGCGGAAACATCACCCTGATGTTAATTCCGGCGACAAATCGGCGGAAGAGAAGTTCAAGAAGATAAACGAGGCCTACGAGGTCCTCTCCAACAAGGAGAGCCGGCAGAAGTATGACCTGTATGGCGACCAGTGGCAGCACGCCGAACAGTTCGCCCGGGCCGGCGCCGGGGCCGGACCGCGTACCGGGACTTATCGTGGGGGTGCTGGCCCGTTCGACTTTGAGAACGTGTTCACCGACAGCATCTTTGAAGAGATGCTGAAAGGCGCCCGCCCCCACCGCGCCGCCCGGGGCGAGGACGTGGAGTATCCCGTTGAAGTGTCCCTTGAGGAGGCCTACAGCGGCGTGACCCGCAATATCAGCTTCCAGGTCGAGGAGCCTTGCCCGCGCTGCCAGGGCCGGGGGTGGAGCCGCAATCAGCCGTGCCCTGCCTGTGGCGGAGGCGGTTCCGCGCTCCGGATGGAAAGGCTGGAGGTCAAGATACCGGCGGGGGTGACTACCGGCTCAAGGGTGCGCATCGCCGGCAAGGGGACGCGGGGCAATGGCGCTCCGGGCGACCTTTACCTGGTGGTCACGTTGAGACCGCACCCCGTCTTTGAGCGTCACGGCGCAAACCTGCATGTGAGCGTTCCGCTGCCCTTGACCGTGGCTGTCCTGGGTGGCGAAGCGGAAGTGCCAACTCCCGGGGGCAAACTCATGCTGAAAGTGCCGCCGGAGACACAGAACGGCAGCATTTTTCGCCTGGCAGGGCGGGGCATGCCTCACCCGGGTAGTCCCTCCCGCGGCGATATCCTGGCCAGGGTCAATGTAGTCCTGCCAACCGGGCTGTCCCAGCAAGAGAGGGAGCTTTTCCAGCAGCTTGCCGGGCTGCGTTCAGAGGGTGATGGCAAATGACCGTAATCAATGAGCGCAGCCGGGAAACTGAACCACGCTACGTCATCAGCGTAGTGGCCAGGATGCTCGGCGTTCGCTCCCATACCTTGCGTTATTATGAGAAGATTGGCATAATAGAGCCGTACCGCTCTCGCGGCAACATCAGGCTGTACTCTGAGCGGGATGTCGCCCTGCTGAGAAAGATCAAGTCACTTATGGAAGACATGGGCGTCAACCTGGCGGGCGCAGAGGTCATTTTGCGCATGATACAGCGCATGAACGAGCTGCAGAGGGAGCTAGAAGAGACGAGAGAGCAGTTGCGGCAGAGCGGAGGAGACCAATGAGACAGGAGAGATTTACCGAACTGGCGCAGCAGGCCCTGGCTGCATCCCATGAGATAGTGCAGCAGTACCACCACAGCCAGTGGGACATCGAGCATGTGCTGCTTGCCCTGTTGCAGCAAGAAGAGGGGCTGGTCGTCCAGATACTGGAGGAACTGAATATAGACGCCGGGGCGGTCAAGGGCGAGGTGGAAGCCGTTCTGGA
Organism: Chloroflexota bacterium; assembly: GCA_016190695.1. Lineage (GTDB taxonomy): Bacteria > Chloroflexota > Dehalococcoidia > Dehalococcoidales > RBG-16-60-22 > JACPQC01. The sequence continues at coordinate 37,767 of JACPQC010000005.1, read as the reverse complement.
TAAGGTGCCCAGGGTGGCTTTTGAGACCGGGCAGATATACGCCACGCCGCGTATCGCCATGATGATGAAAAAGGCGAGCGACGAGGCAGACCGGCTCAAGGACGAGTACATCAGCACCGAGCACCTGTTGATTGCCATCGTCAGCGATGACCGCGGCGAGGCGGCCATGATGCTGCGGCGCTTCGGGCTGGACCAGGAGACCCTGTACCGCGTGCTCCAGAAGCTCCGCGGCGCTCATCGCGTTACCGATACCAGGGCTGAGAGCAAGTACCGCGCCCTGCAAAAGTATGGCAGGGACCTGACTGAACTCGCCCGGCAAGGCAAGCTCGACCCCGTCATTGGCCGTGACGAGGAGATAAGGCGCGTCATGCAGATCCTCACCCGCCGCACCAAGAATAACCCGGTGGTGGTCGGCGAGGCCGGGGTGGGCAAGACGGCCATAGCCGAGGGGATCGCCCAGAAGATCGCCGCTGATGACGTGCCTGGTTCGCTCAAGGGGCGGAAGGTCATCGCCCTGGATATGGGCGCCCTGGTGGCCGGGAGCAAGTTCCGGGGCGAGTTCGAGGAGCGCCTGAAGGCGGTAATGGACGAGGTCAGAGAGGCCCAGGGTGAGGTGATACTCTTCATTGATGAGATACATACCATGGTCGGCGCCGGGGCTGCTGAAGGCGCTATAAACGCCGGCAACATGCTCAAGCCGGCTCTGGCACATGGCGAACTGCAGTGCATTGGGGCCACCACCCTGGATGAATACCGCAAGTTCATTGAAAAGGACAAGGCCCTGGAGCGCCGGTTGCAGCCGGTCTTTGTCAGCGAACCTTCCTACGAGACCACTATCGAGATGCTGCGCGGTCTCCGGCCCAGGTACGAGGCGCACCACAAGATAAAGATAACCGATGAGGCCCTGGTGGCAGCGGCCAAGCTCAGCCACCGCTACATATCCGACCGCCATCTGCCGGACAAGGCCATTGACCTTATCGATGAAGCGGCGAGCAAAGTGCGCATAGACACGGAAAGCGCCCCGCCGGAGGTCAAGGCCCTGGAGCAGCGCCTGAACCAGCTTACCAACGAGGAGGAAGCGGCCTCCCAGCGCCAGGAATACGAACGGGCCGCCCAGATAAAGGCGGATAGGCTGCGCCTGGAACAGCAATATCTCCAGGCAAAGAGCCAGTGGCTCCAGCAGGGCAAGCTCGATTTTGAGGTCACCGAAGAAAACATCGCCAGGCTCATCTCAAGCTGGACGGGCATACCGGTGTCACAGATGCTCGAGGGCGAGGCTGAAAAACTCATTCATATGGAGGGGCGCATTCACGAGCGGCTGATAGACCAGGAAGAGGCCGTATCCGCCATATCCGAGGCTATTCGCCGCAGCCGGGCCGGGCTTAAAGACCCACGGCGTCCCATCGGCAGTTTCCTTTTCCTCGGCCCTACCGGCGTGGGCAAGACCGAACTGGCGCGCACCCTGGCCTGGTTCATGTTCGATGACGAGAATGCGATGGTCAGGCTGGACATGTCCGAGTACCAGGAGAAGCACACCGTCTCCCGTCTCATCGGCGCCCCGCCGGGATACGTGGGCTTTGAGGAGGGCGGCCAGCTTACCGAGGCAGTGCGGCGGCGGCCTTACCGTGTCATCCTGCTGGACGAGATCGAGAAGGCCCATCCCGAGGTGTTCAACGCCCTGCTCCAGGTACTCGATGACGGTCGCATGACCGATGGTCACGGGCGGACGGTTGATTTCAAGAATACCGTGGTGATCATGACCAGCAACGCCGGCGTCGAGCTTATCAAGCGGGAATCGGCAATCGGCTTCGCCCCTCAGAAGGGAAGCGAGGTAGCCCGGAAGAGCTATGAAGCTATGAAGGAAATGGTCATGACCGAGGTCAGGAAGATATTCCGCCCCGAGTTCCTCAACCGGCTGGACGAGATAATCGTCTTCCACGAGTTGACCGAAGAGCAGCTCCGGGGTATCGTGGACCTCATGATAAAGGACCTGGAGGACCGCTTGACCGAACACAAGGTAGGGCTGGAGCTGACCGATGCGGCCAGGTTATGGCTGGTCAAAACGGGCTACGACCCGGTCTATGGCGCAAGACCGCTGCGGCGGGTGATCGAGCGATACGTGGAAAACCCGCTTTCCACCATGCTGCTGCGCCGTGAGCTTAAGGAAGGTGATGTCATCGCTGTTGACCTGGGCGAAGAAGGCCTGGTCTTTACCATCAAGGTAACTTCGGCGGTAGCTTGAATAAAATAATCCGGGATTACGAGGTCAGCCAATAGAAAGCTATCCGCTTGGCAAGGTCGATACAGAATTGAAAGTATCGCACAAGGTAACCGTCCTGGTAGGCACCGTTTTCATGGTGCTTACGCTGCTGATGGCAGGGGCGGTTATCTATTTCTGGGAGTTCGTCCGGGGACTGCAGGCCTACGGCTATCTGGGGGTGCTGGTGATCAGCGTCCTGGGCGGGGCGACCATTATCATCCCCGTGCCCATGCTGGCGGTGGTCTTTGCTCTCGGCGGCGTCATGGAGCACACCTGGCTGGTCGGGGTGGCTGCGGGCGTGGGGGAAACCATCGGGGCGCTGACCATCTATCTGACCGGATACGGCGGCAGGGCGGCCTTTTTCAAGAGCCGCAACGGCAAGATACGGGCTGCCTATGAGAAAATGATGAGGTTGATGGCCAAAAGAGGCTCGGTGACCCTGTTCTTCCTTTCAGCGATACTTAATCCCTTTTTCTACCCCGCGGCCCTCGCTGCCGGCGCATTGCAGTTCGGCCTGCGCAAATACCTGCTCATCTGCTGGGTCGGCAAGACCATCAAGGGGATGACCATCGCCTATGCCGGGTACTGGGGGCTGCGCAACCTGATGAGGTTGTTCGGCGTAGATATCTAGTGTGTGGCGCATCTAACGCTTCGTTGGCTGAATGGGTGTCATTCTGAAAGAAGTGAAGAATCCGTACCCCGGCGGAGACAACCAAACGGATTCTTCGTCGCTACGCTCCTCAAGAATGACATTTTCAATGATTAACGGTATTTGCGATGCACTACGTTAGCGCTCTTCTATCCGGATGCGTATTATCCGGTCGCCCTGGAAGGATGGGTTAGTATCAGGGTCTCGTTGCGTCAGCTTCTGGAGCACATCCATGCCGTTGATCAACTGCCCGAAGACGCTGTGCTTGCCGTTCAGGCCGGGCTGCGGGGCGTAGGTGATAAAGAACTGGCTGCCGTTAGTATTGGGGCCGGCATTAGCCATAGATATCGCCCCGGCGGTATGGGTCCGGCTGCTGAACTCGTCGGCAAAACGGTAACCCGGGCCGCCTCTGCCCGTCCCGGTGGGGTCGCCGCCCTGGGCCATGAAGCCGGGGATCACCCGGTGAAACGTGGAGCCGTCATAGAAGCCCTCGCGCGCCAGGAAGACGAAGTTGTTGACGGTCACCGGGGCATCTTTGACGAAGAGTCCTAGCACCAGGTTGCCTTTTTCGGTCTCAATGGTGGCGATATACTCTTTGTTGACATCTATAGTCATCGGTGGCGGTGTGGCGTAGGTCTTGGGCTTGGAAGTGGCCTGGGGTGGCTGTGGGGGCGGGGTGGGTTGCGGCGCTGGCTCCGGCGCCCCGCCACAGGCCGCCAGGAACGGGCCCAGGATGGCTATCACCACCATTAAGAACAAAATATTCGGCATGAGAACCCCTCCTCGTGCTGCAGTCCTGCATTGAGAATGGTCATGGGCTCGGCAGGATTCGAACCTACGACCAACCGGTTATGAGCCGGCCGCTCTGCCGCTGAGCTACGAGCCCTCTGTTGAAGCTGACAGCCGCCTGTCCGAACTTCTACATAAGTATATTATCTCTCGCACTCTCAGTCAACACGCTTTTTGACAACAGACTCGTCTTGGAGTAGGATAATTGGGGATATCGGCTGAGCGTGAGAGGAGCCAGATGCCTGATGCTACTCCCAGTGAGATGACGGAACGTAAGAAGATATTCAGGACAACCGTTGACGGCAACGTGGTCAAGCGGGTTTACACCGCTGACGACATCGAGGGACCGGGGCAAGAGGATACCGGCGCACCCGGGGAGTACCCGTTCACCAGGCATATCATGCCCAACGGGTACCGCAGCCGGCTGTGGACGATGCGCCAGTACGCCGGTTTTGCCACCGTTGAGGAGACCAACCAGCGCTACCGCTATCTCTATCGCAACGGACAGACCGGCTTCAGCGTCGCCTTTCACCTGCCCACCCAGGAAGGCTATGACTCGGACCATCCCCTGTCTGCAGGCGAAGTCGGGCGGTGTGGCGTGGCGGTGGACTCCCTGGCCGATATGGAACGTCTCTGGCAGGATATCCCCCTTGCCGAAGTCAGCACCTCAATGACCATCAACGCCACTGCGCCGGTAATACTGGCCATGTACATCGCCGCCGCCGAGAAACAGGGCGCTAAACGGCGGGAGCTGCGGGGTACGGTGCAGAATGATATCCTCAAAGAGTACATCGCCCGGAACACCTATACCTTCGCCCCGGCGGCGTCGATGAGGCTGGTGACCGATGTTTGCGCCTACTGTGCACGCAATATGCCTCGCTGGAACTCGATAAGCATCAGCGGTTACCATATCAGGGAGGCCGGCGCGACCGCCGCCCAGGAGGCCGGTTTTACGCTGGCCAACGGCATCGCCTACGTCAAGGCCATGATGGCCAGGGGCATGGAGGTGGACTCTTTTGCTCCGCAGTTCTCCTTCTTCTTCGCCGCCTATACCAACGTGCTCGAAGAGGTGGCCAAGTTCCGGGCGCTGCGGCGGATGTGGGCCAGGATAATGAAGGAGAGGTTCGGGGCCAAAGACCCCCGCTCCATGATGCTCAGGTATCACGTCCAGACCGATGGCTTCACCCTGACTGCCCAGCAGCCGCTGAACAACACGGTAAGGGTGGCCCTGCAGGCGCTGGCGGCGGTGCTGGGAGGATGCCAGTCATTGCACACCAACTCCTATGATGAAGCCCTGGCACTGCCCAGTGAGGAGGCGGTGCAGGTGGCGCTAAGGACGCAGCAGATAATCGCCCACGAGAGCGGCGCCGCCGATACAGTTGACCCGATGGGAGGCTCGTATTACGTGGAATGGCTCACCGGCGAGCTGGAAAAGAAGGCGATGGCCTATATCCGGGAGGTTGACGGGATGGGCGGGGCGCTCAGGGCAATTGAGCAGGGGTATATCCAGAGAGAAATAGCCGCCTCCGCCTATCACTACCAGCTGGCTGTGGACTCCGGCGAGCAGGTGGTCGTCGGCGTCAACGAGTTCGTTAACGAGGATGACCATCTCCCCGAAACGCTGGAGATCGGCCCGGAGGTGGAACAGCGGCAGGTCCAGAAGCTGAGAGAGCTAAGGCGGGAAAGGGATAACGACAAGGTAAGCGCTGTCCTGGAGCAGGTGCGCCGCGTGGCCGCCAGCGACGAGAACGTCATGCCGGCGCTCATCGAGGCGGTCAAGGCCTATGCCACCGTCGGCGAGATCAGCGCCGCCTTGAGGGATGTGTTCGGGGAATACCGCGAGCCGAGCATCTTGTAAGATTCGGGGGATATCGATGCAGGAGAAAAAGACGCGCGTCCTGATCGCCAAGCCCGGCCTGGACGGCCATGACCGGGGGGCCAAGGTGGTGGCGCGTGGACTACGGGACGCCGGGATGGAAGTAGTCTACCTGGGGCTGCGGCTGACGCCGGAGCAGATCGCCGATGCAGCTATACAGGAAGATGTGGACGTGGTCGGCCTGGACTGCCTCTCCGGCGCCCACATGGTCCTTTTCCCCAGGACGGCGCAGCTCATCAGGGAAAGGGGAGGGCGGAACATCCTCGTCATCGGCGGCGGCATCATACCCCGGAAGGACATCCCTGCCCTGAAGGAGGCCGGGATCGCCGAGATCTTCGGGCCGGGAACCTCTATCGATACCATAGTGGAGTTCATCAACGACAGACTGGCAGATGGAGCGAATGATAAATAAGATAGACCATGTGGGCATCGCGGTAAGGTCAATTGACAACGCCCTGAAATTGTACACCGAAGTCCTGGGTCTGAAAGTTGAAAGCATAGAGGTATCGGAAGAGCAGAAGGTAAAAACGGCCATCATGCGGCTCGGCGAGAGCAAGATAGAGCTGCTGGAATCTACCGATCCCGCCGGGCCGGTAGCGAAGCATATCGAGCGGAAGGGTGAGGGGTTGCACCACCTGGCTTTTGAGGTGGATGACATCGAGGCTGCCCTGCGGTCGCTCGCTGAAAAGGGCGTCCCCGTGGTCGATGCTGAACCCAGGGCGGGGGTCGAGGCAAGCAGGATCGCCTTTCTACATCCCAGGGGGGCCAGGGCGCTGCTTGAGCTTGTTGAGCACGGGAAAGCGGTGGCTCAAAACAAGCCATTATTGTAAACTCTAATATCTAAATCCTGAAGAATGCCAAAGTTCAAAGACAAATGTTAAAGTTTTGAACTTTGGATTTTGTAATTTGGACTTGTTTGAGGGATGCAATGTTGCACGAAATAAGCAAGGAAGAGATGCTGGCAAAGGCAGGCCGCCCGGCTGAAGAGGCGGCCAGGCTGCACCAATTCTTCCGGGGGAAGATGCAGACCCTGCCCCGGTGCGTCATCCGCGATTTTAATGACTTCGCCATCTGGTACACGCCGGGTGTTGCCGAGCCGTGCAAGATGATAGCGGCAGACAGGAGCAAGGCCTATGAGCTTACCAGCAAGTGGAACACCGTGGCCGTTGTCTCGGACGGGACGCGCGTGCTCGGCCTGGGAGACATCGGGCCGGAAGCGGCCATGCCGGTCATGGAGGGCAAGGCGCTCCTGTTCAAGTACCTGGGTGGGGTGGACGCCGTGCCCATTTGCCTCGACACCAAAGACCCGGACGAGCTGATACGTGCCGTGAAATGGCTTCAGCCGTCCTTCGGGGGAATCAACCTTGAGGATATCGCCAACCCCAAGTGCTTCTACATCCTGGACAGGCTACGCCGGGAGATGGAAATTCCGGTCTGGCATGACGACCAGCAGGGGACGGCGGCGGTGACGCTGGCCGGATTGACCAACGCCCTCAAGATAGTGGGCAAGGAGAAGGAGTCCGCCCGGATCGCCATGGTCGGGGTGGGCGCTGCCAACGTGGCCATCGCCAGGGTGCTCTTCACTGACGGTTTCAGGCCGGAGAACATGGTCATAGTTGATACACATGGCATTTTACATTCTGGTCGGGCTGACCTGGAGGCGGACAAGGCGGCCAATCCGTATAAATGGGAGCTTTGCCTGAAGACCAATCCAGAGAGGCGCACCGGCGGCATCCCCGAGGCGCTGACAGGGGCCGACGTGTGTATTTCGCTGTCGAAGTCTGGTCCGGACACCATCAAGGCGGAGTGGTTGAAGGGCATGGCCGAAGACGCCATCGCCTTTTTCTGCGCTAACCCCGTCCCCGAAATCTGGCCCTGGGAGGCCAAAGAGGCGGGACTCCGCATCGTGGCTACAGGCCGGTCGGACTTTCCCAACCAGGTGAACAACTCGGTCGGTTTTCCCGGCATCTTCCGGGGGGCGCTGGATGTGCGGGCGAGCACGATCACCGACGAGATGTGCATCGCCGCCGCTCATGAACTGGCCAGGTGCGCCGAGGACCATGGCCTGAGCGAAGACTACATCATACCTTCTATGGAAGAGTGGGAGGTCTTCGTCAGGGAGGCGGTGGCGGTGGGCATGAAGGCCATCGAGCAGGGCGTGGCCCGGCTGGTGATGAGCAAAGAAGAACTCACCGCGAGGGTCGAGAAGACCATCGGCGAGGCCAGGGAGGCCACGGCGCTGCTGATGAAATCGGGGCTGATCCCGCCGGCGCCGCCGGAGTGAGGCTGAAAATCCTAAACCCTAATATCTAAATCCTAAACAAATGCCAAAGTTCAAAGAGCCAAATGTCAAAAAAGATGTTTCGTCTCCCTTTAGAAAAGGGAGATAAGAGAGGGATTTTGAGGTAGGGGAATCCCCATTGGTCCCCCTTTTCAAAGGGGGAAACTCATCGAGACTATTTCAACATCTTGATAAACTCCAACATCTGAATACGAAAGAATGCCAAAGTTCAAAGAATCAAATGTCAAAAGTTTTGAACTTTGGATTTTGAACTTTGAATTTGTTTATAATTTAGGGCTTGGTGCTTTGAATTTAACCGGGAAATCATGAGGGAAATCAACACCGTAACCATAACCGATGCCGTCTCCCGCCTCTTCCAGGAAGCCAACCTGTTCTTGCCCGATGATGTGCTGGATTGCCTGAAGCGGGCCAGGGATGCCGAAGAATCAAAGGCGGGGCGGGATGTGCTGGACAGGATACTGGAAAATGCCGCCGTCTCAGCGGAGGAAGGGACGCCGTTGTGCCAGGACACCGGCGCGGCTGTGGTCTTTCTGGAGATGGGGCAGGAGGCGCACATCACCGGCGGCGACCTCTACGCTGCCATAAACGAAGGGGTAAGGCGGGGCTATAAAGAGGGCTACCTGCGTAAATCGATGGCAGCGCGGCCCTTCTCCGAGCGGACGAACACCAGGGACAACACCCCGGCCATTATCCATGTTGATATCGTCCCCGGTGACAGGCTCAAGATAACGGTTATGCCTAAAGGGGGCGGCGCCGAGAACATGGCCCGCCTGGGCATGCTGTCTCCGTCACAGGGCCGGCAGGGGATAATCGATTTCGTGGTGAAAGCGGTGGACGAGGCCGGCAGCAATCCCTGCCCGCCGCTAATCGTGGGCGTGGGCATCGGGGGCACTGCCGAGAAAGCGATGATGCTGGCCAAACATTCGCTGCTGCGCCGGGCCGGCGAGCCTAGTCCCGATGCTGAGGCTGCCCGGTTGGAAGCGGAGATACTGGAGCGGGTCAACGGCCTGGGTATCGGGCCGATGGGCTACGGCGGCAGGGTAACGGCGCTGGCCGTCCACGTCGAGGTCTTCCCGGCCCACATCGCCAGCCTGCCGGTGGCGGTAAACCTGCAATGCCACAGCGCCCGGCACAAAGAGGCGGTCTTGTAGGACGGGGGTGGGGATGGGCGAGTCTTCCTCTTTGGTTGATTTCTCTTTTATGGGCAAACACTACCGCGTGCCCGAAGGCCTGACCATAATGGCGGCCCTGGAGCACTGCGGCTACCGGCTGGTGCGCGGCTGCGGCTGCCGGGCCGGTTTCTGCGGCGCCTGCGCCACTGTCTATAATTTCTCAAACGACCGCCGGTTGCGCTTCGACCTCGCCTGCCAGAAGACGGTGGAGCAGGACATGTGCCTGGTGCAAATCCCCTTCTTCCCGGCGGTGAAGGCTCTTTACGACCTGGAGACGCTGGAAGCCAGCGCTGAACAGCTACTGGAGCTTTACCCTGAGCTAATCACCTGCCTGGGCTGCAACACCTGCACCAAAGCCTGTCCCCAGGAGCTTGAGGTGATGGAATTCGTGTCACGGGCGCTCAAGGGGGACATCACCGGAGTAGCCGACCGCTCCTTCGACTGTATAATGTGCGGCCTGTGCGCCGCCCGCTGCCCCCAGGGGATCGCGCCCCATTTTGTGGCCCTGCTCTGCCGCCGGTTGTACGGCCGTCACCTGGCGCCGCGCTCCCGGCACCTCGAGGAGCGGATAGCCCAGGTCGAGGCGGGCAAATTTGATGATGAGCTGGCCGAGCTAAAACGCCTGGGACCTGACGAGCTGCGCTGTCGCTATGAGGAACGAGATATAGAGGCGGCTTATTGATGTTGAAGGCAGTCTGAGATGTACCCGCAGCATATGGAACAGAGCATCCGAAAAGTGGAGGCCACCCGGGGGAGGCGGCTGAGAGAGGTTCTGCCGCGTCTGCGCACAGAGGCAAAGGACGCCCTGCTGCGGGCGCACCATCCTGATTTCATCGCCGGGGGGATGCGCCGCCTGGAGGTGGGGCCGAACCGGGGCGACAGTACTCCTGTTGAGATTGCCGCCCTGCTCGAGGGCAACATCCGCATCGACCCCGACAAAGTGGACCTGGAAAAGATTGATTATGACGTGGACGTGCTGGTGGTGGGCGGTGGTGGCGGCGGGGCGTCGGCGGCGCTGCTGGCCCAGGAGAACGGGGCCAACGTCCTGCTGGCTACTAAGCTACGGCTGGGCGACGCCAACACTGTCGGCGCTCAGGCGGGGACACAGGCCGCCGACCGGACCGAGGACTCCCCGGCAATACATTATCTGGATACCATCGGCGGCGGCCATTTCGCCAACGACCCGGACCTGGTCGAGGCGCTGGTCAAAGACGCCCCCTCAGTCATAAAGTGGCTGGAGGGCCTCGGCGTCATCTGGGACAAGAGGCCGGATGGTTCCATGCACGAGCTATCTGGCGGCGGCGCATCCCGGCTCAGGCTGCACTCGGCGCGCGACTATACGGGACTGGAGGAAATGCGCGTCCTGCGCGACGAGGTGAGGAACCGCAACATAAAATGCCTGGAGTTCTCGCCGGCGGCAGAGCTTCTCATCGATGAAAGGGGACAGGCGGCTGGCGCTGTCCTGATAGACCTGGAGACGGGACATCTGACGCTGGTGCGGGCAAAGGCAGTGGTGCTGGCCACCGGCGGCATGGGCCGGCTGCACATACAGGGCTTCCCCACCACAAATCACTATGGGGCCACCGCTGACGGCCTGGTGCTGGCGTACCGGGCAGGCGCTGAGCTTGTGTTCATAGATACCATGCAGTACCATCCCACCGGCGTTGCCCATCCGGTGCAGATACTGGGCCAACTGGTCACCGAGAAGGTAAGGACGCTGGGGGCGCAGTTGGTGAACCGGGGTGGTGAGCAGTTCATCATGCCGCTTGAGCCGCGTGACGTGGTGTCGGCAGCCATCATCCGGGAATGCCGGGAGCGCGGCCTGGGGGTGGAGACGCCCACCGGTGAGGTGGGGGTCTGGCTGGACGCGCCCATGATAGACCTGATACGAGGCGAAGGCACGGTGGCCAGGGAGCTTCCGGCTATGGTGCGCCAGTTCCGCCGTTACCACATAGATATCGCCAGGGAGCCGGTGCTGGTGTACCCCACCCTGCACTACCAGAACGGCGGGATCAAGATTGATGTCAACGGGGCGACCACGGTGCCCGGTCTGTTCGCCGCCGGGGAGTGCGCCGGGGGGATACACGGGCGCAACCGGCTCATCGGCAACTCCACACTGGACATTTTTGTCTTCGGCAGGAGGGCGGGCCGCGCCGCCGCCCAGTTCGCCAGGGAATCGAGGCCGGGCAGTCCCACCCTGGACCACGTGCGTCACTGGCAGCAGGAGCTTGAGCGGGCGAGACTGAGCGGACAGAGGCCGGCATCGCCGCTGCTGCTCCCTGATTATGCCAGGCGCAGTCTGAACGTGGGCCGTATAAGGCCGGCCTGAGGGGAAAACATGCCGCTGAGAATACAGACCGACGTTGCCAGCATCGAAGGCATACTGGTCCGGGTGCTCAACACCAAGAGCCCGCCGGTGGGGCGCTGCCGCCTGCTCTCCAGCGGCTTCAGCCCGGCCCATGCCCTCAATATTACAGAGGATATCAGCGGCCACAAGGAGTGCCTCGGCTGCGGCAACTGCGTGGATATCTGCCCCGTGCTGCTCCGCGAGCCGTCCCGCCGGGACATGACCGAGCAGCGCACCTCGATGGCCCTGGAGAGCATGGTGGGCGAGGACTGCGACCAGTGCGGCGCCTGCGTACTGGCCTGCCCCCAGGTGGACACCACCATCAAGTACTATCTGGTCAACCGGCGCATGGTCGAGGTGATGTCCCGCCTGGAGCAGCGGGTGGGCGATGATGAGCCTGACCTGGACCTGCTCCTGGAGGAGGCGATGGGCCAGGGGTAATAGAAAGCATACTTGAGTGGTCATTCTGGTCGGAAAGCCCAAGTCCAGACAGACTGATTTATCTCGGAACTGCCTGAAAAATCTGCCAGGTACAATTAATGTGTGTCATCCTGGGGGAGCAAAGCGAACGAAGGATATCGGGGAAAGGGTGGGGAATAGGCCACCTATCCGCCCCGAGATCCTTCACTTCGTTCACTTCGTGGTGACTCAGTGGAACCAGGATGACATTGTAGGACAGCCTCTGACACCTGGCGGCCTGTTATGAGGGACTGGAAGTCTGGTTTTGATATTTTGTCCTTTGAGCTTTGGCATTCTTTAGGATTTAGATATTAGAGCTTAGGATTTTAGCCTCCAAAGACCGGCGGATGGATATGGACTTTGAGCTACCCGAAGAACTGAAGATGGTGCAGGGGCTGGCCCGCGACTTCGTGAATGAACGGCTGAGGCCCCTGGAGCGGGACTTGCTGGGCCGGGCCGCCGACCTCAGCGATGCCCGCGCTGGTTTGCCGCCGGAGGTGGAAGCTGACCTGGCGGCCAGGGCCAGGGAGGTGGGGCTGTGGGCTATCGGCGTGCCGGAAGAACTGGGCGGCGCGGGCCTGGGCGTCCTGGTCGACTGCCTGGTCGAGGAAGAGCTTGCCCGGACAGTGGCGCCCTTCGATTTCGGTAACGTCAGCCCGATATTGTTCGAGTGCAACGGACCGCAGAGGCAGAAATACCTGCTGCCGGTGCTGGAACGGCGCAGATGGGCCTGCCTGGCGCTGCTGGAGCCGGGCAAGAAAGACATCACCGACATGGAATGCGCCGCAATGAAGGTGCAAGACCACAATGTAATAGATGGCCGGAAGATTTCACTGGGCCGGGGCCATGCCGGCGGTGATTGGTTCGCCGTCGTGTTCGCCCGCGCCGGGGAGGGGCCGACCTGTTTCCTGGTAGACGGCGGGACGCCAGGACTCAGCGTGAGCGGTGACGGCGAGAAAACAGGCTGGCAGGCCCAGGCCAGGAGTCCCCTGCTGCTCTCTTTCGAGGGGTGCCGTGTGGAGCCTGAAAACGTGCTTGGAGAAGAGGGCAGGGCCTTCCACCTGGGACAGAAGTGGCTGCCGGCGAGGCGCATCGTGCGGGGCGCGCGCTGCGTGGGCATGGCCCGGCGTCTGCTTGAGGAAGCGGCCGCTCACGCCCAAACTTGGCAGTCTTTCGGCCAGCCCCTTTCCGTCAGGCCGGACATCCGCCGCGCCCTGGCGGACATGGCGGCAAGTATCCACGCGGCCAGGCTGGTGGTCTACGAGGCCGCCTGCAGGGCAGACGCGGGCAAGCCGGTACGGCGGGAGTCGGTCACGGTCAAGCTGGTCGCTACCCAGATGCTGGACCGGGTTGCCGACGCTGTATCGCACGTGTTCAACGGCCCCGCCCACCGCCCCGGACTGGCCGTCGAGCGCCTGTGCCGTGATGCCGCCGCTGCCGGCGCGGAGGAAAGCGGCCTGAAGCTGGGACAGGAGTTGATAGTGCGGGACTTGCTGAACGGTGTTAACATATAGAAAGGGATACGATGATCAAGAAGGTAGTACTGCCTCTGACTGAGGAGACGTTACAAGACCTGCGGGCCGGTGACGAGTTGCTGCTGACCGGCGTGATGTACGTGGCCCGCGACGCCGCGCACAAGAGGATGGTCGAAGCCTTTGACCGGGGCGAGCCGCTGCCTTTTGATGTAAAGGGGCAGACGGTCTACTTCATGGGGCCGTCTCCGGCCAGGCCGGGGCAGGCGATAGGCTCTGCCGGGCCTACCACCAGCGGGCGCATGGACGCCTATTCCCCGCGCTTGATCGCCCGGGGGCTGAGGGGGATGATCGGCAAGGGGATGCGCTCGGCGGCGGTCAAGGATGCCATGAAAAAGCACGAGGCGGTGTACCTGGCGGCCATCGGCGGGGCCGGCGCCCTCATCTCCAGGAGCATCAAGAGAGCAGAGGTCATCGCCTACGAGGAACTGGGCGCGGAGGCGGTGCTCAGGCTGGAGGTAGAGGACTTCCCGGCCACGGTGATAAATGATATCTACGGCGGTGACCTCTACCAGGAGGGCAAGGCCCGCTACCAGGTCAAATTCGGCTGACATCCGATATGGTCATAAACGTCTTTTTCGTCATCGTCCTGGCGGCCCTGCTGCTGGACTTCGTCATTGGCCTCGTGGCCGACCTGCTCAATCTCAGGGCATTGAAACTTGAGCCGCCCCCGGACCTTAAAGGAATTTATCCACCAGAAGAATATCGCCGCTCCCAGCAGTATGTCCGCACCAACACCCGCTTCGGCATTTACACCGGCGCCTTCAGGATGGCAGTGTTGCTCGTCTTCTGGTTTGCCGGCGGCTTCAATTTCCTGGACGAGGCGGTACGGGCCTGGGGTTTCGGGTCCCTGGTCAACGGGCTGCTGTACACCGGCCTCCTGGTGATCGGCTCTTCGGTATTGTCGCTTCCCTTCGGCGCCTATGCCACCTTTGTCATCGAGGAGCGCTTCGGTTTCAACCGGACCACGCCGCGCACTTTTGCCCTGGACCATGTCAAGGGACTGGCGCTGGCCGTCCTGCTGGGCGGGCCGCTTCTGGCAGCGGTGCTCTGGCTGTTCATGTACGCCGGGGCTTATGCCTGGCTCTACGCCTGGGCGGCCATTATCCTCTTTTCCCTGGCGGTGCAGTACATCGCCCCCACCTGGATCATGCCCCTGTTCAACAAGTTCACCCCTCTCCCCGACGGCGAGCTGAGGCAGGCCATCCTGGACTACGCCCGGTCGGTGCGCTTCCCGGTACGCAACGTCCTGGTCATGGACGGCTCAAGGCGCAGCAGCAAGTCCAACGCCTTCTTCATCGGCTTCGGCAAGAACAAGCGCATCGCCCTCTTTGATACCCTTATCTCCAGGCATACCGTCCCCGAGATGGTAGCAGTGCTCGCCCATGAGATCGGCCACTACCGCAAGAAGCATATCATCCAGGGGACGGTGATAAGCATCCTGCACTCCGGGCTGGTGCTCTATCTGCTGACGCTGTTCCTGGGCAGCCCCGGCCTGTACCAGGCCTTCGGCATGGCAGCGGCGTCGGTCTATGCCGGGCTGGTGTTCTTCGGCCTGCTCTACACCCCGGTGGAGATGGTGCTGTCCCTGGCGCTGCACGCGCTATCCCGCCGGAACGAGTCTGAGGCTGACCGTTTTGCCGCCAGGACCACAGAAGAGCCACTGAGCCTGGCCGAGGCGCTGAAGAAGCTGGCGGCGAACAACCTGTCCAACCTGACGCCGCACCCTTTCTATGCCTTTCTGAACTACTCTCACCCGCCGCTGAGGGAGCGCCTGCGCGCCATCGAGCAACATGCAGCCCAGCAGGGCGACTGACCGGTGACTGCAACGATATAGGGCAAAAATTGTGGAGTTATAGGGTATTATGCGGGAATTATCGAGCAGTTATTTAACGGGTATCGCCTTGCGTTCAGGGCGGGATATAGCTTAAACTAACTATGTAATTGTAGATTTTCATAGATTTTTAGAGGCTGTAGCAGTTTTGGCCGCATTCCCGTCAAGGAGACTTTCTTGCTCCAAGAGCCCCTGGTGAGCATCAGCGAAGCGAGCCGCATACTGGGTGTCAGCGAGGCCGCCTTGAGGCAGTGGACCGATGAAGGCAAGATAAAGGCCTTTGTCACCCCCGGCGGACACCGGCGCTACTATCCCGCCGACCTGAAGAAGCTGATGCATTCCCATGTCAGGATGCTGGGCATGAGGGACCTGGCGGTGAGCCTGGAAGACAGCGCCGAGCTGCTCAGGGAGACCTCCCGTTCTTACTTCAAGGACGCCCACTGGTACGGCCACCTCAGCCCGGAGCAACAGTCTCACCTGGCCCGGCTGGGACGGCAGTTGCTCAGCCTGATCATCCGCTATCTGGCCGAACCTTCGCGCCGGCCACTGATCGTGGACATGACCCGTGACGTAGGCCGGGACCTGGGGGCGACCCTGGCCGAGCTTGGCCTTTCCCTGACCGAGTCAGTGGAGGCATTCGTGGCCCACCGCAGCCCTATTATGGATACCGCCGTCCAGGTGATGAAGAAAAAGCAGGCCTCCACCAGCCGCATGGCTGAAGCTATTCCGCTGGTGACGCGCGTCACCGATGAGGCCCTGGTATCACTGGTTGAGGCGCACCAGTCGCGCCAGGGCCAGGACAAAGGAGGAAATTCAGGGTGATTTCTATATCTCGTTTGCTCTGTGACGGGGTCAGCCCCGGCGATAACCTGCGCTATGGCCCCAGACATACATCCAACCCCGATAAAGCCCCACGCCCGGTGGTGGTGTGGAACTGCACCAGGCGCTGTAACCTGGAATGCCTTCACTGCTATGCCAGCGCCGGCAACCAGCGTTCTCCCGATGAAATGGATACCGCCGCCGCCCGCGCCTTTATCAATGACCTGGCCGACTTCGGCGTGCCGGTGCTGTTGTTCTCCGGCGGCGAGCCGATGCTCAGGCAGGACCTTTTCGAACTGGCCGCCCTGGCCAGGGAGCGGGGTCTGAGGGTGGCCCTGTCGACCAACGGCACGGTTATCGACCATCGGCAGGCCGGCAGGCTCGGCGAGCTGGGCTTTGCCGAGGTGGGCATAAGCCTGGACGGCATCGGCGCCAACAACGACCACTTCCGGGGTCGCAACGGCGCTTTCCAGGCGGCACTGCGCGGCATCCGTTACTGCGTCGACCTGGGCATCCGTGTGTCGCTGCGGCTGACCATAACCCGGTTCAACTACCGGGAGATACCGGACATCCTTCAACTGATAGAGGACGAGGGCATTGACCGCGCCTGCTTCTACCACCTGGCTTACTCCGGGAGGGGCGGCAGCCTGCGCCAGGAGGACATCAGCCACACCCAGACCAGGGAAGTGGTAGACCTCATCGCTGAGCGCACCCTTGACTTCTACCGGCGGGGCCTGCGCAAGGAGATCCTCACCGTGGGCAACCACGCCGACGGCGTCTACTTGTATACCAGGCTCAAGAAAAGCGACCCCCAGCGAGCCGCCGCGGTGCTGGAGTTGCTCGGCATGAACGGCGGCAACAACTCCGGCATCAGGATAGGGGCGGTGGACGACCGGGGCAACGTCCATCCCGACCAGTTCTGGTGGCACTATTCGCTGGGCAACGTGCGCCAGCGAAAGTTCGGGGATATCTGGATGGACACTTCCGAACCATTGCTCCGGGGGCTGAAGGAGCGCAAGTCCCTGCTCCGGGGTCGCTGCGGCCGCTGCCAGTACCTCGGCGTTTGCAATGGCAATCTGCGGGTGCGGGCCGAGGCCGTCTCCGGAGACGTCTGGGGCGATGACCCGGCCTGCTATTTGACCGATGAAGAGATAGGGGTGGCCCGATGACCATTGAAATGAAGAACGAGTTCCGGCGGGGGGATATCATCATCCCGGCGCTGCGGCTGGTGGCCTGGGAGCTTACCCGCAGTTGCAACCTCTACTGCGCCCACTGCCGCGGCTCGGCGGGACAGGGCCAGTTCAGCGGCGAGCTTTCCACCGGGGAATGTTTCCGGGTCATCGACCAGATACTGGAGATAGGCCGTCCCATACTGATACTCAGCGGCGGTGAACCGCTGATGCGGCCTGATTGCCTGGACATCGCCCGTTATGCCGTCGGCAAGGGGCTGAGGGTGGTGATGGGCAGCAACGGCACGCTGATAAGCGAGGCCACCGCCGCCACCCTGAAAACAGTGCCGGTATCACGGCTGGGCATCAGCCTGGACTTCCCTACCCCTGAGCTTCAGGACAACTTCCGGGGGCAGGCCGGGGCCTATGATGCCGCCATCGCCGGAATGACCAACGCCCGCCGCGCCGGAATCGAGCTACAGGTCAACAGCACCATCACCAAACTGAACATCCAGTACCTGGACGACCTGCTGAAGATTGCGCTGGGAATGGGGGCCGCCTCCTTTCACCCCTTCCTGCTCGTCCCCACTGGCCGGGGCAAGGGGCTGGAGTCGGTGGAGCTATCCCCGGAGCAATACGAGCAGGCGCTGAACTGGCTTTACGACCGGCAGTCCGAACTGGGCGATTCCATGCAGTTCAAGCCCACCTGCGCCCCCCACTATATGAGGGTGACCACGCAGCGGCGCAAGTCAGAGGGCAAGACCATGCCGTCTGACCATCAGTCCGCCACTCATCCCCCAATGCATTCCCTTACACGGGGCTGCATGGCCGGTACCGGGTTCTGCTTCATATCGCACCGCGGCGTGGTGCAGGGCTGCGGCTACCTGGATATCCCGGCAGGCAACGTCAGGGAGCAGGGCTTCGACCGGGTATGGGCGGAATCGCCGTTATTCAATAGCCTGAGAGACCTGGCCAACATCAAGGGGAAATGCGGCGTGTGCGAGTATCGGAGGATATGCGGCGGCTGCCGGGCGCGCGCCTATGAGAGTACTGCGGACTATCTCGACGCCGAGCCGTACTGCATCTATGAGCCGGTGGCTAAACGGAGAAACAACGATAACGGGGGTCTGATTGGATAATACCGATAAGAAACTACTGGACCTGGTGCAGGCCGCTTTCCCGCTTAGCTCCAGGCCTTACGCTGACCTGGGGGAGAAGCTGGGGGTGGCCGAAGACGAGGTCATCGAACGCCTCAAGCAGTTGAGAGCGGAGCGGCTCATCCGGCAGATAAGCCCGGTGGTTGACGCCAGGCGGCTGGGCTTCCGGAGCACACTGGTGGCCGTAAAAGTGGCCCGTCCGCGCCTGGAGGAGGCCGCCGCTGTCATCGGCCAGCACCAGGGAGTGAGCCATTGCTATGAGCGCAACCACGAGTTCAACCTGTGGTACACCCTGGCAGTGCCGCCGGACTGTGATGTTGCTGCGGAGGTGGAACGCATGGCCCGTGCTTCGGGGGCCGAGGCCGCCTTTGAGCTACCGGCGCTGAAGCTGTTCAAGATAGGCGTCTATTTCGCCATGGACGGCGAGGAGCAGCCGGCCCGCGCCCAGATGCCCGGCGGCGAGCTGCCGCAGGAAGTCCAGTTGTCCGCCGGAGACCGGACGGTGATCAATGCCATCCAGAACGAGTTGCCCCTAGTCCCCACCCCCTTCGCCGGCATGGCGGCAGGGGCGGGCATGGAGGTGGCCGACTTCCTGGAGGGGTGCCGGTCGCTGGTGGAGCGCGGCATCGTCCGCCGTTTTGGGGCTTCGCTGAACCACCGCAAGGCCGGTTTCAGGGCCAACGCCATGACCTGCTGGGCCGCCCCGCCGGAGCAGGTGGACGAGATGGGCCAGAGGCTGGCCTCCCTGTCCGAGGTGAGCCACTGCTACGAGAGGCGTACCAACCCGCTGTGGCGCTACAATCTCTTCGCTATGATACACGCCCATGCCGAAGAACAGTGCCGCGAGATTGCGGGCAGGATGTCCCGGGAGACGGGCCTGGATGACTGCGTGCTGCTGTTCAGCACCAGGGAGTTCAAGAAGGCGAGGATCAAGTACCTGGTATGAGCGGTCTTATCTCAAAAGTGAAAACATCGTGTCACCCTGAGCACATTCGCACCGCTCAGTGTAAACGCAGCGAAGGGTATCGGGGTAGAGGTCTTGTGCATATTTACCCCGGCCCGAGATTCTTCGTCACTCCGTTCCTCAGAATGACATTGGGGACAAAGCTGGTATGACCAATGATAGGGTGTACTACCCGCTCTTCCTGGACCTCACCGGCAAAAAGTGCCTGGTGGTGGGTGGCGGCCAAGTGGCCCTGCGCAAGGTGAAGATGCTCCTGGAGCACTCCGCCGGTGTGGTCGTGGTCAGCCCGGAAGTCTGCCCGGAGATGGCGGGCCTGGTGGAGACCGGCCAGGTGCAGCTACTGAAACGGGAATACCGGCAGGGAGACCTCGCCGGAGCGGTCATAGCCATCGCAGCCACCGGTGATGTCGGCATCAATCTCAGGGTGTCCGCAGAGGCCAGGAGCATCGGCGTGCTGGTCAACGTGGTTGATGATGCCGGCAATTCGGACTTCATCGTGCCGTCCTACTTCCGCCGCGGTGATGTGACCATAGCCGTCTCCACCGCGGGAAAGAGTCCCGCCCTGGCGCGGCGGATACGCACCGACCTGGAGCGCAGGTTTGGCGATGGCTATGAAGCCCTGGCCGGCCTGGTCGGGGAGGTGCGTGAAGAGCTGAGGCGGCAGGGCAGGAAGTTCGATGGCGATACCTGGCAGGAGGCGCTGGAACTGGAGACCCTGCTGGAGCGACTAAATAACGGCGACGAGGCCGGGGCCAGGGCCGCTTTGCTGGACCACTTCATGGCTTAGAAGCAAGATTAGAGGTGATCGGGACATGCTGATCGAACTGGTAGGCATCAATCACCGCACCGCGCCGGTGGACGTCCGTGAAAAGGCCGCCGTCAGGGCGAGCAAGCTCGCCGATTCCCTGGCGGGGCTGCGTGAATACGCGGCGCAAGGGGTGGTGCTGTCCACCTGCAACCGTACCGAGATTTATCTCGCCGGTGAATCCGGCTGTCATGACGCGGGCCTCAGGTTTCTGGAGACTCACCTGGGGCACAATGGCTGCGATATGTCCCGGCATATCTACTCCTTCAGGGACAGCGAGGCGGTGGAGCACCTGTTCCGCGTCGCCGCCGGCCTGGAATCGATGATTGTCGGCGAACACGAGATACTGGGCCAGGTCAAGCAGGCCCTCGATGCCGCGGTGGAGGCTGCGATGGCCAGCGCCCCTCTGCGGCACCTCTTCCAGGCCGCCATCCGCACCGGGCGGCGGGTGCGCCAGGAGACAGGGATAAGCAAGAACGCCCTGTCGGTAAGCTCGGTCGCGGTAGACCTGGCGGAGCAGGTGGTGGGCGACCTGGCAGGCTGCCAGATGCTCGTCATCGGGGCTGGTGAGGCGGGGGGACTGGTGGCCAGGGCGGCCAGGGACAGGGGAGTCAAGCGGATACTGGTGTCCAGCCGGACAGAGCGGCGGGCCCTGGCTCTGGCATCCAGCCTGGACGGCACTTCGGTGAAGATGGCTGAACTGGCTCCGGCCCTGGACGCCTGCGATATCGTTGTCACCTGCGCCTACGCCCCTCGCTGGATACTGGATGCCGCCAAAATTCAGGAAGCCGTGTCCCGCCGGCCGGACCGGCCAATGGTCATTATAGACATCGCCGTGCCTCGCAACGTGGAGCCGTCCGTGGCCGGAATGAACAACGTCTTTTTACATAATATTGACGACCTGGTGAAGATCGCCGATGCCAACCGCCGCCAGCGCCAGGGTGAGGTGAGGAAGGCGGAGGCCATCATCTCCGATGAAGTCGCCGGGTTTAACGCCTGGCGTCATGACTACGAAGTCAAGCCACTGGTCAGCAACCTGATGCAGAAGGCGGAAGATATTCGCCAGGCACAGTTGAGCAAGACCCTCAAGAAGCTAAGGCCGATGACCGAGGAGGAGCGCTACAACCTGGATATGATGACCCGGTCCATAGTGATCAAGCTACTTCAGGACCCCATCAAATATATTAAAGCGCATGGTAACGGCAACGGGGACGGCGCCAGGACGATAAGCCGCGTGTTTCAACTGGAACAGGAAGAGGAAAAGTGCGAGAAAGAATAGTCATCGGCTCACGCGGCAGCAAGCTGGCCATGGTGCAGGCGCATTCAGTGGCCGACCGGCTCAGGAAGCGTCACCCGCATCTTGAAATCACCATCGAAAGGGTCAAGACCTACGGCGACCGGGCCACCCATGTCAGCCTGGAGCGGATGGGCGGCATCGGCGTATTCGTCAAGGAACTGGAGGAGGCGCTGCTCGACGGCAGGATCGACCTGGCGGTGCACAGCCTCAAGGATGTCCCCACCGAGATGCCGGAGGGCCTGTACCTGGCCGCCGTTCCCGAGCGACTTGACCCCTGCGATGTCCTGGTGGCCAGGGCGGGCGGCCTGGAAGACCTGCCTCCGGGGGCGGTGGTGGGCACGGGCAGCCTGAGACGCTCGGTGCAATTGCTCCGGCGGCGTCCCGACCTCGTGATCGCCAGCGTCAGGGGCAACGTGGATACCAGGCTGCGCAAGGTATACGATAGCGAACTGGACGCGGTGGTGCTGGCTGCGGCTGCACTGGTCCGCCTCGGCTGGGAGGACAGGATTAGTCAATATCTATGCGTGGACGATTTTCTGCCTGCGGTGGGGCAGGGTGCGCTGGTCATCGAGGCCCGTTCGGATGACGCGCATATGTCTGAGATACTGGCCACGCTCAACGACCTGGCCGCCTGGCAGGCGACCGCAGCCGAGCGCGCTTTCCTGAAGGAAGTCGGCGGCGGATGTCGCGCCCCCATCGCCGCCCTGGGCGCTATCGAAGGTGATAGGCTGAAGCTGGAGGGCATGGTGGCCGATGCCGCCGGCCTAAAGATGCTGCGGGACAGGGAAGAGGGCGATGCCGGCAGCCCCGAAGAGGTAGGCTTGCGCCTGGCGCAGAAGATGCTGGCTATGGGGGCCGGTGAACTGCTCGCTGAGGTGGTCGGCGGTGAAAGGTAAAGTGTACCTGGTGGGCGCAGGCCCCGGAGACCCCGGCCTGATTACGGTGAGGGGCGTGGAACGGCTCAAGCAGGCCGATGTCGTGGTCTATGACCGGCTCATCGATGAACGATTGCTGGACTACGCCCCGGCCGACGCGGAAAGAATATACGTGGGCAAGGCCCCGGACAGGCATGCCATGTCCCAGGAGGAGATAAACCGCCTGCTGGTGGAACTGGCCGGCGAGGGCAAGACGGTGGTCCGGCTCAAGGGGGGCGACCCCTTCGTGCTGGGGCGGGGCGGCGAGGAGGCCGAGACGCTGGTAGATGCCGGGATTCCCTTCCAGGTAGTCCCCGGCGTCACCTCGGCGGTGGCGGTGCCTGCCTATGCCGGCATACCGGTGACGCACCGGGGACTGTCGTCTTCGCTGGCAGTGGTGACCGGTCACGAAGACCCGGCCAAGAACGGCTCAAATATCGCCTGGGATAAACTGGCCACCGGTGTGGACACACTTATCTTTCTCATGGGCGTCAGGAACCTGCCCCAGATCGTGGCCAGGCTCGTCGAGCACGGGCGTGCGCCCAACACCCCTGCGGCGGTGATAAAGGATGGCGCCGGTCCCGCCCAGCGCACCGTGGTCGGCACACTGGAGACCATCGTGGAGATGGTACAGCGGCAACGCATAACTTCACCGGCTATCACCGTAGTCGGCGAGGTGGTGCGGATGCGGGAAAAGCTGCGCTGGTTTGACGCCTTTCCCCTGTTCGGCAAGCGGGTGCTGGTCACCCGGTCGCGCCACCAGGCCAGCGAACTCAGCCGCCTGCTCTCGGAGCGCGGGGCAAGGCCGGTGGAGCTTCCCGCCATCGATGTCCAGCCTGTCCCCGATACTGTCGAGCTTGATCGGGCCATTGCAGACCTGAATAAATTTGACTGGCTATTACTCACCAGTGTCAACGGCGTGGATGCCTTTTTCGGCCGCCTCTACGCCCTGGGACTTGACGGGCGCGCCATGGGAGGTCTGAAGATAGGCGCTATTGGGCCGGCCACCGCCGGGGCCATCCGGGCCAGGGGTATCCGCCCTGACTATGTACCTGAGGACTACACCAGCGAGGGCATCATCGCCGGGCTAAAGGGACAGGATATGTCCGGGCGGCGTTTCCTGCTGGCCCGCGCCGATATCGCCCCCGGTGATTTAATTGACGGACTGACCGCCCTGGGCGCGGAAGTGCGGGAAGTGACTGCCTACCGGACCGTGCCTGCCGCCGGTGCAATCGCCCGCGCCGGAGAGATGCTCGCCTCCGGCCAGATAGACGTGGTCACCTTCACCAGTTCTTCCACCGTTTCCAATGCGGTGGCGGCGCTGGGCGCCGGGGCGCTGAGGAACGGGGCCAGGATCGCCTGTATCGGCCCGAAGACGGCTGAGACCGCCGTTGCCGCCGGACTGAAGGTAGACGTGGTGGCCGGTGAGCATACCATACCCGGACTGGTTGTCGCGCTTGAACGCTATTTTCAGGGAGAAGGACATGGCTGATTTTCCCCATCTCCGCCTCCGCCGCCTCCGCCGGACTGCCCCGCTGCGGGCGCTGGTCAGGGAGACCACACTGGACGCCGGAGACCTCATCTACCCGCTGTTCGTGGAAGAAGGGGTTGACATAAAACAGGAAATAGCCTCAATGCCGGGCATATCCCGCTTTTCCCCGGACAAGCTATCCGGGGAGGCCGAGGAGATCGCCCGGCTGGGCATCCCCGGCGTTATCCTCTTCGGCATACCGCAGCACAAAGACGAGTCCGGGTCGTCCGCATTTGATCCGCAGGGCGTCGTCCAGCAGGCGGTGCGGGCAATAAAATCGGCCGCGCCTGATTTGCTTGTCTTCACCGACGTCTGCCTGTGCGAGTACACCAGTCACGGGCACTGCGGCATTGTACATGGGCAGTCTGTTGATAACGACCGGACGCTGCCGCTGCTGGGCAGGATGGCGGTATCCCACGCCGAGGCTGGCGCTGATGTGGTGGCGCCTTCTGACATGATGGACGGCAGGGTGCGGGCCATCAGGGAGGCCCTGGACGGGGCCGGCTTCCAGCACATCCCTATATTGTCCTATGCCGCCAAGTTCGCCTCGGCCTTTTACGGGCCGTTCCGCGAGGCGGCGGATTCAACGCCCCAGTTCGGCGACCGGCGTTCTTACCAGATGGACCCGCCCAACGGACGGGAAGCATTGCGCGAGGTTGCCCTTGACCTGGCCGAAGGGGCTGACATGGTCATGGTCAAACCGGCGCTGGCCTACCTGGACGTCATCCGGCGGGTGCGCGATGAGTTCAACTGCCCTTTAGCCGCCTATAACGTCAGCGGCGAATATGCCATGATAAAAGCGGCGGCGCAGCAGGGCTGCCTGGACGAGAGGGCGACTGTGCTGGAGACGCTCATCGCCATCAGGCGGGCCGGGGCCGATTTCATCCTCAGCTATCATGCCAAAGACGTGGCGCGGTGGTTGAAGCAATGAAGACGGGGCGTTCTCAAAGGCTTTTCGAAGAGGCCCGGCGCTACCTGCCCGGCGGGGTGGACAGCCCGGTGCGGGCGTTCAAGGCGGTGGGGGGCGCTCCCGTTTTCATAGAGCGCGGCTCCGGCTCCCGGATATATGATGTCGACGGCAACGAATACATAGATTACGTGTGCTCCTGGGGACCGCTCATCCTGGGGCATGCCCATCCCCGGATAGTGGCGGCGGTGAAGTCGGCGGCAGAGCGTGGCACCAGCTTCGGCGCTTCCACAGAGTTGGAGGTGAGGCTGGCCAAAATGGTCTGCGCCGCCGTGCCCTCCATCGAGATGGTGCGCTTCGTCAACTCCGGCACCGAGGCCACCATGTCGGCGCTACGGCTGGCCCGGGGCTTCACCCGCCGGGACAGGATAGTGAAGTTCGCCGGCGGCTATCACGGCCATTCCGACGGACTTCTGAGCAAAGGCGGCTCGGGGCTGGCCACGCTTGGCATACCAGATTCGCCGGGAGTGCCGGTGGGCTATACTCAGAACACCCTGATAGCGCCCTACAATAATCCGGGGGCGGTCGAAGAGCTTTTTCGCCGCTATCCCGATGAAATTGCTGCGGTGATAGTGGAGCCGGTGGCGGCCAACATGGGCCTGGTTCCGCCGCAGCCCGGTTTCCTGGAGGGGCTGCGCCGCTTGACGCAACAGTATGGCGCTCTGCTCATCTTCGACGAGGTCATCACCGGATTCCGCCTGGCCTATGGTGGCGCCCAGTCTGTCTTCGGCATCGTGCCTGACCTCACCTGCCTGGGCAAGATCATCGGGGGAGGGCTGCCGGTGGGTGCCTACGGCGGGCGCCGCGAGATAATGGAGATGGTGGCCCCTTCCGGGCCGGTGTACCAGGCCGGTACGCTGTCCGGCAATCCACTGGCCATGACCGCAGGTATTGCGGCGCTGGAACTGCTGGGCCAGCCCGGCGTTTATGACCGGCTCGAGGCCAGGGCGGCAAAGCTGGAGCAGGGCATTGTCGCGCCGCAAAACGTCCCGGTGCAGGTGTCTCGTATTGGCTCGCTGCTCACCCTGTTCTTCGCCGGCGGTCCCGTCATCGATTTCGATTCGGCCTGCCGGTCTGATACAGCGCTGTTCGCCCGGTTCTTCCAGGGGCTGCTCTCGGCGGGGATTTATTGGCCGCCCTCCCAGTTCGAGGCGGCTTTCATCTCCCTGGCCCATAGCGACGAGGATATCCGGCTCACCGCAGAGACGATTTGCCGGGTACTCGACTCGCTGGTAGGCTGACCTCCTCTATCAGCGCAATTTGCTGCCTCAAAGACGGCGTTACTTTTCCTAAGATCGCTATGCAAGCCTCGATTGGCCATGCCCGCATGTGTTATAATTTTACATCGTTTGAACAGAGGTGGGAATGCACAACGGCCAGGGCAGTGACAGCATGATCAAGTCCAGGATTGCCGGGTTGCTCGTCGGGGCGATAGCCCGTGCCCAGGAGCAGGGCAAGCTGCCGCCGGTGGCATTGCCTGACATTGTTATCGAGCATCCCCAGAACCAGAGGCACGGCGATTATGCATCGAGCCTGCCTCTGAAACTGGCCCGGGCCATCGGCGTAAGCCCCATGACCATTGCCGGCGACATTGCCGGCCTGATAAGCGCCACTCCGGAGATAGAGCGTGTCGAAGTGGCCCCGCCGGGATTCATCAATTTCACCCTCAACGACCGCTGGCTGGCCAGCCAGGTGGACCTGGTCCTGGAGTCCGGCCAGTCCTACGGCAACGCCGATATCGGCCAGGGCAGCCGCGTCCAGATCGAGTTTGTCAGCGTCAACCCCACCGGCCCACTTCACGTCGGGCATGGGCGGGGCGGCATACTGGGCAGCACCCTGGCCAATGTCCTGTCCTCGGCCGGCTACCGGACCGAAAAGGAGTACTATATCAACGATGCCGGCGCCCAGATTGAGGCCTTTCGCCGGTCGCTCTATGCCCGCTACCAGCAGTGCCGGGGCATCGAGGCTGAGGTCCCCGCCGGGGGCTATTTCGGCGCATACATGATAGACCTGGCAAAAGAGATACTGGCCGGGTCCCGTGACAGGCTTGAGGGACTGACCGAGCCGGAACTGTTATCAGAGCTTGGCCGCATCGGCCTGGAAAAGATGATCGCCGAAATCAAGGACGACCTGGGAAAAGTTGGCGTGACCTTTGATTCGTGGTTCAGCGAGCAGGGGCTTTTCCAGGAGGGCGAGTACGCTGAGGCCATGTCCCTGCTGAAGCAGGGCGGCTATGTGGCGGAAAGGGAAGGGGCTACCTGGTTCACCTCTACCGCCCTGGGCGAGGACAAGGATAACGTGATGGTGCGCAGCGACGGCTCGCCCACCTATTTCGCCTCGGATATCGCCTATCACTATAACAAGTTCGTAAAGCGCGGCTTCGACCAGGTCATCAACATCTGGGGGGCCGACCACATGGGCCACGTCTCCCGGATGAAGGCCGTGGTCAGCGCCTTGGGCATAGACCCGGAGCGCCTTACCATCATCATCGCCCAGATGGTCACGCTACGCCGGGGCGGGGAGGTCGTCCGGATATCCAAGCGCACCGGCGACATCATAACCCTGCGCGAGCTTGTCGACGAGGTGGGGGCCGATGCCTGCCGCTTTTTCTTCCTGTCACGCACCGCCGACAGCCAGATGGACTTCGACATGGAGCTGGCCAAGAAACAGTCGGCGGACAACCCGGTCTACTATGTCCAGTACGCTCATGCCCGCATCGCCAGCATACTGCGGCTGGCCGGGGAGAGGGGAATTAACTTTGAGGATGGCGATGTCTCCCTGCTCACCAGCGAGCCTGAGCTTTCACTGATAAGGCAGATGCTGCTCCTGCCTGAAATCATAGAGACCATTGCCCGCACCCTGGAGCCGCACCTCCTCACCTACTACGCCCAGGACCTGGCCACCGTGTTCCATGCCTTCTACCGGGACTGCCGCGTTGTCTCTGATGACGAGGCATTGACCAGGGCCAGGCTCAAGCTGGTGAAGGCCGCCAGGACCGTGCTGAGCCGGACGCTCAACCTCATGGGCATGACCGCCCCCGACAGGATGTAGGGCGAAACACTGACCAATACTTTAGTGCATGTCACGTTTGCTCTACCACTGGACGACATGGGGATGTCTGCCATTCCGCGAGTATGTAACCAATGTCATGCAATGTCAGGAAGTATAATAATTCTCCGTACCCTGGATTGACTCACCGGCCGTGTAATTATACACTATCGCCACGCTATACCTAGCGCGAGTGACGGCCACGTAAAATTTCGATTGGCTCATTGGCTGTAACCCAGAACTGTGGTCTTTAATCCAATCTGAAATGGGGTTTGTAGGATATATCAGAACCCGATCGAAGCTTAACCCTTTGGAATTTCCAAAGTTGTAGACTTCGTGGCCCGTTCTCACACGCTTCTGCGTTACTTTATCTCGCAACTGTGTACAGGGATGGTCTGAAAGATATCTGTCTATGTCCTGCTCACGAACAAGGAAAATTCCATCGTGACCCGTAATGTCATGCTGCCCACACCGAGTAGGATTATTGTCTGGAAATATACTGTTGGCGAAGTCGCATATCTTTTGATTACTTCTATAATTGGTGATTAGAGAATCATCGTCCACTTCAAGTTTCTTTTGGATTTCAGTGGATTCAAAGAAATGGACAATGTTGGATCTTGAATATTTTCGATTCTTGGCCGAATTACTCGTGGAATATGTTCCTTGCCGTGGATCACCAACTAGCAGAACCTGACATGATGAATCGAAAAGAAGCTTTAATACCTCTAGATCGTAACCGGATAAATCCTGTACCTCGTCGATAAATATATGGGGGTACATTCTAGTTATTCGGTTTATCACTTGGCCTTTGCTGATCAAGTTACATTTCACGGTAAAGCATGAAATCTTGTCGGAATATATTCGGTTGTTCCCATCAAAGTAAAATTTCGGGGTGTTGGTTTCCCTTACAAAAGGTGCTGATTGCCCGCTAACAAAACATAGACCATTAACACAATCTTCGTAAATGCCGCCTTGATAGGGTTTAACCCCGTGTTGGATCAGGAAGGAAAACCATGTCTGAATAGCCACGTTGCCGGGGATTCCACCATTCTCGGAGATGAATTTCTTCTTGATCTCCTCTTCGTTTGCGTCGGTAAAAGTGGTCACCAAGACATTATCGTCTTTTATTCCTAATGCCTCTTTCACTATATAAGTAGTTTTGCCAGACCCCGCGGCAGCAATTATAAGCCTATTTTTTGCCATGCTCCCACTCAATAGCGTCCAGGATATATTGAGGGATTTTAATGTCAGCAGGTGAGTCAAATATCTTTAGCGCACATTCAGTTTTGTTGTTCTGCATGAAATCACTCAATTCGTCTGTTTTTACAGAGGTTCCCAAGACCTTCTTTAAGGTGTCTATTTGGTCTTTATTTGCATCAACGATCTGCGGTTCCAGAGTACGGAGATCATTCCTTTTATCTGCGCATATTCTAATGGTCGGTATGGTTTGATAATTCTTGTACTTTATTCCTATCTTTGATTCATAATCACCGTCGTTATCAGTTACAACAACCACAGGTTTCTTGATCTTTGCGGCAATTTCCAAGAATCTCTCGAAGGAAGTCCCAACAGAAATTACATCCACTTCATCTTCGATTGGCAATTTATGCTTCCTCATGAGATATGCCTTTTGAACTATCAGTTCATCCGAAGGGCCTTCAACAAGAATTGCTTTACGGCAGAGAATTAGCCTTAAAGTGTCATACCCTGCAAGTTTTTCAAAATACTTTTTTGTGCTCTCATCTAAGTCTGTAATTCTAACTTCACTTCTCTTAAAGGAGGACCTATCAAAATTGAGTAGAATTAAGCTGCCGAGACCAAGTTTGTTCGCCACAAAGCTACTGTGAGTGGATACGATGATTTGTTTGTTGCTATGCTCGTCTTTAATGTACTTAATAAGCTTGTTAAGTTTCGAATGTGAAAGGTGGTTTTCCGGTTCTTCTAACAAAAGGATATTTGCTTCGGCAGATTTTTTGTGACTAAGGGCTAGCTTGGTTTTCACCAAACACTGTTCACCCCTGCCTGCATAACTGAACGGAATACCGTCCAAGTAAGTTGTTAAACTTGTCTCCCAAGCAGTCTTAGTCGAGACATCGATAGAGAGCTCCACTTTTTTGTCGGATATTTGTTTTTGCTTCAGTTCTTCATTTATTGCCTTTATAGAACGATCTTCGGCAAATGAGTCTTTGAGTTGTCGATGTGCTTGAGATATCCTCACTATTTGTTCGTCGGTGAGTAAGTCGTGGAGGATACGCGAAATATACACGTCTGAGCCATTTTGATAACGGGTTACTGAAGAATCAATAAGGGCAGACTTGATAGGTATGGTTTTTGGAGTTAATCTGTCATCGCGCGCAAACGATGACCATGAGAAATCATAATATTCGATAGGCAGAGAGCCTAGCTTCCCACCATTTGTTATCAAGAGGCTGTATTCACGTTGATATTTTGAGTTAAACCCGATCTCGAATCTAATACCACATTCGTTTTCTTTTAGGCTATTCCCGTTTCCTTCGAAACAGGCGCTGACCGCACTGTCTCCGATGGCAAAATATAACTCAATCCCTATACTTGGCGGGGGTAGAGGCTTACCTGTCTCCAAGCTTTGCAGGTATTGCTTGATCGTCTTACTGTTGAAAAGTGCTTGTGTTAACTCTGCTCCTAAATATCTGCCATTGATCCAACCACTCAATGCCAGATGAATTGCCTCTAAAATAGTTGACTTACCTGCCTCATTATCACCAACCAGTATGTTAAGGCCGGGGTTTAGTTCGAGGGTGAACTTATCCTCGAAGCACTTGAGATTCTCGATAATGATCTTTTTGATATGCATATTTCATACCCTTTTCTCTACAATTAGTATTGCGGTCAATCACAAAAACGTTATCCAGACGTGGCGTTGTGTAAGGGGGCAACCGGAGTGATTATACCCAAGCGCGGGCAAACCACTGCCACATGGGCAGGGGTCATTCCGGCCTTACTTTCGGGGTTGTACTCAGTGACTATACGAAACTCTTCATCTTGCGTACCGCCGCATCTTTCCCCCTATAGCAGCTTGATTATAACACTCACCCACAATTGCGTAAACGCCCCCGTTAGCGTATACTTGTAATAGTATTCTATATCAAGGTGCTTAAGCCCCCCCTCAGGTTCGCGTTACAGCCCACCTGCAAGTCCGGGGGGTAAATTTTGCCAGAAAAAAATATGAACTATCGAAACGACATCCGCAACGTAGCCATAATCGCCCATGTCGACCACGGCAAGACCACGCTGGTGGACGCCATGCTCAAGCAGAGCAAGGTGTTCCGCGATAACCAGGTGGTCGGCGAGCTTATCATGGACAGTAATGCCCTCGAGCGCGAGAAGGGGATTACCATCATGGCCAAGAATACGGCCGTGTCCTACAAAGGGGTCAAGATAAATATAATCGATACCCCCGGACACGCCGATTTCAGCGGGGAAGTGGAGCGCGTCATCAGCATGGCCGATGGTTGCCTGCTGCTGGTAGACTCCATCGAAGGCCCGATGCCCCAGACCAAGTTCGTGCTCCGCCAGGCTTTTGCCAGGGGGCTGAAGACCATCCTGGTCATCAATAAAGTTGACCGCGAGAACTCCCGAATCGCGGAGGTGATAAGGCTCACCCAGGACCTTTTCCTGGAACTGGCTACCAGCGCCGACCAGCTTGATTTCCAGCTACTGTACGCCAGCGCCAAGGAAGGCTTTGCCGGCAAGGAACCGGGCGTGAAGGGGGGAGATATCCTGCCCCTTCTCGATTGCATACTGGAATACGTCCCCCCGCCTCAAGTCGAGAGCGGCCCCTTTCAAATGCTGATATCCAACCTGGACTATGACAGCCACAAAGGCAAGATAGCCATTGGCCGGGTCTGGAGAGGCCAGGTCGCACCCCGCGACTCCGTAGTTGTCATGGGCGCTGATGGCTCAGTCACCAATTACGGGATTGATGAGGTCTTCGTACATCTGGGATTGAAGCGCATCAAGGTAGAGGCAGCCGCCGCCGGCGACATCGTGGCTGTGACCGGACTGGACGACGTGAGTATCGGCGATACCCTGGCCAGCTCGGAACTGCCGGAAGCCCTGCCCCGCATCGAGATAGGCGAGCCGACCATAGAGATGACCTTCGGCGTCAACACCTCGCCGTTCAGCGGTCGTGAGGGACGCTTCTGCACCACCCGCCAGTTGCGGGCGCGGCTCTACAAGGAGCTTGAGACCAACCTAAGCCTCCGCGTCCAGGACACGGACAGCCCGGACACCTTCCTGGTAAAAGGCAGGGGCGAGCTTCACCTGGCCATCCTCATCGAGACCATGCGCCGGGAGGGGTACGAGTTCGAGGTCTCCAAACCGGAGGCTATAACGCGGATTGTCGATGGCCGCCTGGTCGAACCTGTGGAGGCCCTCACCATCGACACCCGGAGCGAATACGTGGGAATCTTGACCGAGATGCTGAGCAAGCGCCAGGCCCAGCTTGCCGACATGCATAATGACGGGCAGGGCAATGTCCGCCTGGAATTCCGCATCCCCACCAAGGGGCTTATCGGTTTTCGCAGCGCTTTTCTCACCGCCACCCGCGGCGACAGCGTTATGAACACCAACTTTCTCGGTTACGAACCCTGGAGGGGGGAACTGGGGACAACGCGGGGCGGCGTCCTGGTGGCCTCGGAGCAGGGTATCGCCCTCGCCTATGGCATCGGCAACGCCCAGGAGCGCGGCGACACCTTCATCGAGCCGGGGACGCCGGTGTACGAGGGCATGATCGTGGGCATGCACGCGCGGCAGCAGGACATCCCGGTCAATATCTGCAAGGAGAAGAAGAAGACCAATATCCGCTCCTCTACTTCAGACATCGCCGTGAAGCTGACCCCGGCGATAAAGTTCAGCCTGGAGCAGGCCATTGATTTCATCAACAGCGATGAACTGGTTGAAGTCACCCCGGAGACCATCAGGCTGAGGAAGAAGATACTGACCCATACCCAGCGCCTGAGGAGCATCTCCAACGCGCGGCGGGCGGTACGGGCATAGCCCTCTATCATGCCGGTGAAGGCCGGCAGCCAGACCTCTCTTTCTGGATACAGACTCCCGCCGGTATGACAAAACATAGAAGATAACGGGCTGTCATGCTGTTTAAGCCATCCCCGTTAGCCCGCCCTCCTTCTCCAGGCCAGGAAGACCAGCGCCGCCAGGACTGCCACTGCGATCACCCCGCCGATGAGCCACCAGCTTGTTGCCTCCGGTAGCTCCTGGGGCTGGGGGGCGGGGGGAAGGGGCGGCGCGGGTGGGGGCTGAGGCGCGGGTGGCGGCTGGGGAGCCGGTCCAGGCGCCGGCGCGGGTGTAGGCGCAGGTACAAGCTCGGGTGCGGGCGATGGCTCAGGGGTTGGTGCGGGTGGAGGCGGCGGGGGGGGTGGAGTCGCTTCCGGCGGCGCTGCTTCCGCCCCGGCGATGATGGCAAATACAGTGAAGTGGCTGACCTGGGCCGATATGGTATTAGTGGCCGCGTTCACCGTGCTGTCCAGCTTGGTCCACTTGCCCGCGGCGCTGTCCCACCAGGCGATGTACAGCTTGCTCACCGGTGTTCCTGCCGGCACTGTCGCGGGGTCAAACCGCAGCGTCAGAGTCAACGGCGGGTCGAACCGGGCGCCGTCAGGGCCGAAGTCCTTCGTCACGAGTATTGCGCTCTGCGGGGGCGGGGAGGGCGGCGCAGCCACATCCTTTATGGTTATAGAGGTCAGCACGCTGCCATCGGCCTTGAACATCCTGGTGCCGCCCTGGGCGGTGAGGATGATGCTGCTGTCCTCGCTCTTTATCTCGATGGCCGACGGCACTGCGCCCGAGCCGCCGGTGGGCAACTGGACCTCGCCGGAAGTGCCGCCGAAAACGGTCTGGGATGCGGCACCGCCCCCACCTCCCCCGGCCGGAGCGCCGCCACCACCACCGGGGGAGACATCCTCGATGAGGCTCAGGTCTAACTGTTCCACCTGGCCGGAGCGCCAGACCGCAGTCTGGTTAGCCTTTTTGCCCTTGATATAGAACTCGATGACCGCGCCCTCGGCGATATCTCCCTGCACTATCAGTTTTGAGTCCAGAGCGCCCTGGCCGCCGTAAGACCCGGCCTTCGTGGTCTTTATGGGATTACCGGAGATGCCGGTGGCAACGCCGGCGCCCCTGGCTTCTACCTCGGTATCCACCGGGGCGGGCGCGCCATTTATCTCCAGGTTGCCATAAAAGGCGTGGGGGAACGCTGGCTGGGCCAGGGCGGGCACCGCCGCCAGGACGAGGAGCAAGACCGCGCTTGCCACGCCGGCTATTGTTCTGTTCATCTCAGTTCACCTTTGTAGACTGTCCGAAGCAGGGGGGAGATATAGTAGGGACCTCCCCCCACCGAGATCCTTCGCTCAGGATGACAGTTCTATCCTCGGACAACCCTCTTTGATATCCAGAGTCACCGCAGCGGCGTAGTGCTGAAGCCATAAAGCGTATCCGCATTGTCCATGATCACCCAGTACCCCCGGAACGGCAGCAGGTTCTGCGCCTGGCCGCCGAGGGCGTATGTCCAGCCGGGCTGATTGTAGCCGGGGCTGAGCACCATGGTATACCCGTTCACTCCGCCGGGCGCCTGGGCTACGCTGGTCAGGGCAGTGCCGAGCGGCTGGGTGGGGAAGGCGTCATTGACCAGGGAGGGCGCTATGCCCACGAGGTTCAGCCCTGCCTGCAGGTTCCGGCTGGGGGGCGGGGTCAGATCCGCGCTGGGCAGGAAGGTCGCCGTTGCCGTCGAGCCGTTGTTAACTTTCACAAAGATGGCTTCAAGAGGCGCCAGTGTATCGGAAGCGCCGAGCTGCCTCCACCGGTCAACGTCCCACCGGTACAGGATTTCCATGTTAAGCTGGGACTGCTCGTCAAAGACCTGGCCGAGGGTCTGAGCGCCGGTCTGCAGTCTTACCGGGGTAGACAGCGAGTTCCAGCCGGCGGCCAGATTCACGTTAAAGCTCAGTACAGCGGCCTGGGGGTCAACGACAATGGTCACCGGGGGCAACGTGGTCGTGTTCCCCGCCGCGTCGGTGGCGGTGACCGAGACAGTATTTCCCCCCTGGTTCAGGGCGGCGGAGAAGCTCCAGGCGCTCATAGTGGTGCTGGCCGCTACCGGCGCGCCCCCGTTCACCGAGACGCGGACGCTCGCCCAGTCCTCCTTTGTGCCGGAAAGGGCCTGGCTGGCGAGCGCGGTCGGGGTGGTGACCGGGTTGATGGTGAGGGCCGGCGGGACGGTATCCAGGGTCAGGGTGGCCTTAAGTGAAGTCTGCACGTCCCCTTCAATGATGCTGACGGTAACAACGTTGGCCCCTTCGATAAGGCCGGTGACATTGGCGCTCCAGTTGCCTCCTGTTACCGTGACAGGTCCGACAGTGGCGGTGGTGTTGACCGTGACCGCCGGGGTCAGGTCATCGCCCACAGTGCCCGTGATTGTCTGGTTGGCGGTGTTAGTGGGGGAAGCCACCGGATTGAAAGTGAGGTTCGGCGGCGGCAGCGCCTGGCCAAAGGAGTTGGTGGCCGGGATTCTGGTGAGGATGTCCGGGCTGCCTTCGGGCACAAACAGCTCAGGGTGATCGAAAGGCGCTGATTTGGCGGCGACACGCAGGTCGGTGAGCGACTCCAGGAAGGCGATGACCGCGTGCTCCATGGTCTCGTTCCTTACCACGGTTGGTAGTCCATCTGCCACGTCCGGGTCCTGGTCGTGGGCGTTTTCCACGGGGAAGTTACCACCCCGCATGTACATGTCCATAACGTCATCCAGGTCCGTCACGCTGCCGTTGTGGAAATAGGGGGCGGTTAATGCCACATTACGCAGGCCGGGCACCTTGAAAGCGCCGTTGGCGTTCACCGGGAAGTTATCGGGAACGAACAGCGGCTTGATGGGGGTAGAGAATGGGAGCAGGTTCTGCGCCCGGAGTTGCGCCAGCGCCGAGAACGAAAGCGGGTAAGGCTGGCCGGTCAGGCTGTTGGTGAACGGCGCTGTTTTGCCCCGGCCCACATCGTCGGTAGTACGGGTCACCGCGGTATTGTTAAAGCCGTTGTCGTAGATTACCTGGGTGCCATCGGCGACGAACATCAGCTCGATCAAGGCGTGGTCAAAGTCGTTCAG
Source organism: Chloroflexota bacterium (assembly GCA_016190695.1). Taxonomy (GTDB): domain Bacteria; phylum Chloroflexota; class Dehalococcoidia; order Dehalococcoidales; family RBG-16-60-22; genus JACPQC01. The sequence goes on along the minus strand of JACPQC010000005.1, from coordinate 1,727 downwards.
GAAGGCGGCGGCCGTTACCGAGGCATTGGTCAACTCGATGCCGCCATGACAGATGTTGCACTTGGCGATGCCACTGAAGAGAGCGAACCCCTGTTTCTGCTGGCTGGTGAGCGCCGCATCGTTGCCCCCCAGCCAGGCGTCAAAGGGCGTCCGCTCCGAGACGAGTGTCGCCTCGTAAAGCTGGATGGACAGCCCCCAGAAGAAGGCGAAGTTGGCCTCCATCTGGGTGGCCCGCGAGCCCTCTTCTGAACCGTCACGAATAACGACGCTGGTAAGGTTGTCTGAGCTCCAGAGCTTATCCTTGAAGGCCCCCTTTATCAGGTCTCCGTAAGACATGTGCAGGCCCTTTGCGCCGGGGGTAACGGCGGAGTTGGCCAGGCCGCCGAGCACGCTGTCATCGTGGCTGACCACCTGCTTGCCCAGCGGGGTCACGTTAAGCAGTTTGCGGCCCAGCTCCGGGAAGGTGCGGCCTGCGGCTGACATCTCGGTGCTGTCCATCGGTGGTCCTGTTGCCTGGGAGGCCAGGCTGGCGAATTCAAGGCGGACCGGACGCTTTACCAGCCCCTCTACGGGGTCGTTGAACCAGACGCCGGCATTGGTGTCGGCAGGGCCGAAGGGGTTCTCGCCGTTGAAGACGAAGTTGGCCCGCCCGTCCCAGAAATTGGTGAAGTTGAAGACGGCGTTGATAACGGTGGGCGTGTTGCGCCCGGTGACCTGGCGGACATTGACACCATCAATGCTGAACACCGGGTCGGCTACCGGGGTAGTAATCTCCTCGGCTATGCCGGTGACGTTATCAACCACTATGGCGACGAACTGGCTGCGCTTTACGCCCTGGGAGCCGACCACGTCATCGGTATCACGGAGAACGGCATCGGACTGCAAATGTCCTTCTCCGGCGCGCAGGTGGAAGGGGAAATCGCCGGGAAGGAGGGTGTCATTGGGACCGACGGTCCGGTTGTCCGAGAGCTTGAAGACGCCGTCAGCGCCCGGATTAAGGGTGTTCTTCAGCCTGCTGTCAGCGCCGGCGCTGAAGTGACAGGTGGCGCAGGCCTGGATGCCGTCGCTGCCCGTCTGCATCTCCCAGAAGAAGGCCTTGCCGAGCTGGATAGCCACATGCTTGTTCTTGACGTACTCATAGAGGTTGGGAGGCTCCGGCACCACTGTCTGGTTGAGCGGGTTTAAGTCAGGCGGCGGCACCACAATAGGTTCCTCATCGGCGCCGGCAGCGCCAATAGAAAGGCCGACGGCAAGCGCGGCCAGCAGCATTACGGCTGCGGTAAGAATTGCCAGTCTTTTTGACATGGTCTCCTCCCCTTCATCACCAGGCTCAATACTATATTTTGAGGGTAGCGCCCATGACTTCGGTATTAGTAAGGATACTTACCGCGCAGTGGCAATATACTTATATTATTAGCAGTCTCAAAATAGAACAGGCCGTCATTAGCTATGAAAATAAGCCATTTTCTGTCACTCCCCGCGAATGCGGGGGTCTACCTACCGCATAGATGGATTCCCCGCCTGCGCGGGGAATAGTCATGCTGGACAACCAGCACCACAAAAGATGAAGATGTCATTCTGAAGAAGCGTAGCGACTGAAGAATCTGTGGTGGGTGGAAGACAGATAGCTCCCCTCCCCAGACCCTTCGCTGCCCCTTCGCTTCGCTCAGGGCTGCGGCTCAGGGTGACAATTCACGGCATCTATTTTCGTGAGAATCCTCCGTGCC
>JACPQC010000029.1 GCA_016190695.1 Chloroflexota bacterium | reverse complement strand
ATCTCTTCCCTTCCCCTCTGGGGAAGGGATAAAGGGATGGGGCGTTGTGCCTGGAATATGTTTGCTTGATGTCTCAATATCCTGCTCTGGATACCAGCCTTCGCTGGTATGACAATATGTAATGTAAGTTTAAAAAGCAAGGTCTGCCGCTAAACCATGCTGTCTAAATTAAACCTGATCGAAAAACCTATTTTGGACAAGAGTGCCTTAATCCCCCTTTTCAAAAGGGGGAGACTGTTCGAAGTCTCTTTCAACATCCTGCTATAATTAGGACAATAACTTGAAGATTCTGCATTTTGCCGACCTCCATCTCGGCGTCGAAAATTATGGCAGGACTGACCCGGCCACAGGGCTGTCTTCGCGCTTTAACGATTTTCTCTCGGCGCTGGACCAGGTGGTGGACTATGCCATTGACGAGCGGGTTGACCTGGTGCTTTTCTGCGGAGACGCTTACAAGACCCGCGAGCCGACCCAGACGCAGCAGCGCGAGTTCGCCCGGCGCATCAGCCGCCTCTCCGCCAGCGATGTGGCCCTGTTTCTCCTGGTGGGAAACCATGACCTGCCCAACGCCCTGGGACGGGCCACCGCCACCGAGATATTCGATACGTTGTCGGTCCGAAACGTGTATGTGTCGAGCCGTCCTGAAGTCGTCCGGGTGCAGACTCGAAGCGGCGTCGTCCAGGTGGCCTCTTTGCCCTGGCTTCGGCGCAGCGTCCTGTTGAGCAAGGAAGAGGCAAAGAGCCTGGGCTTCGACCAGGTGAAACAAAAGATGGAGCAGGCGCTTACCGAGGCGGTGAACAGGAACATCTCCAGGCTTGACCCCGCCCTGCCCTCGGTGCTGTGCGGGCATGTCTGGATGGCCGGCGCCAGCCCGGGCTCGGAGAAGCAGATGGGCATCGGCCAGGACCCGGCCCTGTTGCTGAGCAGCGTCGCGGTGCCTGCCTTCGATTACGTCGCCCTGGGCCATATCCACCGCCACCAGGTGCTCTATGACAGCCCCCCGGTGGTCTACTCCGGCAGCCTGGAGCGGGTGGACTTCAGCGAGGAAGCGGATGACAAAGGCTTCTACGTGGTCGAAATCGGGCAGTCACCGCCCGGAGTGAAGAGGCCGGTCTCCTACGCTTTTCATCCGGTAAAAGGGCGGCGCTTCCTGACAGTAAGTGTTGACATCGACCCCCAGGACATCGACCCGACGGGCACGGTGCTCCGGGCTATTGCCGGGAAGGCCGGCGATGTCAGGGAAGCGGTGGTCAGGGTCGGCATAACACTGCCGGAGCAGATGCAGGCGCAGCTCCGGGACGATGCTATCAGGGAGGCTTTGAAAGAGGCCCACTACTATGCCGTGGTGCGGGACCTGCAGCGGGAGGTCCGGTTGAGGATGGGGCAGGTAGCGGTGGAGGAGTTGACCCCTTTAGAGGCGCTGAAGAAGTTCCTGGAGTGGAAAAAGACACCGGACGGCGAGGCGAAGCAGCTCATCGAGTACGGGGAGAGGCTGATAGCGGAGCAGGTTGCCGGGCCGGAATAGGGGCGCAGGCGGCGCACAGCTCGCGCAGCAGGCACTCCTGGCAGCGGGGACGCCGCGCCTGGCATATATTACGTCCGTGCTCTATGGTCAGCATGTGGAAGGCGTAGACATCTTCCGGCGGCACCAGCCCAGACAGCACACGGTGCGCTTCATCGGGGGAGGCCCCGGGCCGGAGCAGTCCCAGCCGCCGGCTCACCCTGAGGATGTGGGTATCCACCGGCAGCGCCGGCATTTCCAGTGAGAAGAGCAGCACGCAGCGCGCCGTCTTCAGGCCGACTCCGGGCAGCTTGACCAGCCATTGTTCCGCTGCCTCAGGAGGCAGGCCCTTGAGAAAATCGAGTTCGATGCGGCCCCGCTGTCGGGCGATCTCGTGCAGGGCCTGTCTTATCCGCCCCGCCTTTATCACCCCCAGCCCGCCGCGCCTGATGCTGCCGGCGATGGCCTCGATGTCTGCGCCGGCCACGTCTTCCCAGGCGGGAAAGTCGGCCCGTAGCTGCAAGAAGGCCTCTCCGGAGTTTATATCGGTAGTGTTCTGGGAAAGTATCGTTTGTACCAGCACCGAGACCGGGTCATTGCCTGGCCGCGATGGCGGCGCGCCATGCTGCTTCTTCAAAAGCTCGATGATCCGGCGGACCTTTTCCCTCTGTGCGGCGTGCTCTGCGGGGTCTTCACTCATGGTTTCTATTATACACTATTAGATAAGCCCGGCGGCGGAAAGACGTTACCTCTTGGCTTTGTGCACGATGGCGGCGATGGTCTGCGCCAGCCCGCGCCGGTTCCTGAAGCCGATAAAGGCGAGTATCCCCAGGGAATACCAGGCGATGACAGGGGTGTAGTAGAGCCAGAGCAGCAGCGGCAGGAGTGGCGCGGTCAGGCTGAGTGCCGCAAAAGTGCTGCGCGCCAGCAGTAGCGCCAGGATGAAAACGGCCATGACCAGGGATGTGGCCGCCGGGGCCAGTACCAGGAAAACTCCGGCAACGGTGGCCATGCCCTGCCCGCCCCTGAAACCGATGTAAACAGGAAAGGAATGGCCCAGGACTGCGGCCAGGCCGGCGGCCAACAACCAGGGCTGGGAAACGCCCAGCGCGCCTGCGATGAGAACAGTGACAGCACCCTTGGTTATGTCCGCCAGGGCAACTGCCACTCCCGCCGCCGGCCCCGCAACCCTGAAGGTGCTGGCAGCGCCGACATTGCCCACGTCAACACGGCGGATATCAACGCTCTTCAGTTGCCTGACCACCAGGTATGCGGTGGGGACAGACCCCAGCAGGTAGCCGGCAACAACGGCTATCGGTCCTTCTATCATTTCGGGATAATTTCCCATCCTGGCTTGTCAGCCAGCACCACAAAGGATGAAAATGTCATTCTGAGGGAGCGTAGCGACTGAAGAATCTGGGGGGTGGGTGGAAGACAGATAGCTCCCCTCCCCAGACCCTTCGCTGCCCCTTCGCTTCGCTCAGGGCTGCGGCTCAGGGTGACAATTCACGGCATCTATTTTCGTGAGAATCCTCCGTGCCAGCAGACGGGTCACAGGTATAAACCAGCTGCCGTCATGAGCGCTCCGCTGAACAGGGGCATGGTCAGGTTGTCGTTGAGCGGGATGGGCGCTAACTCAATGAGCGTGGCAGACACCGCCCCCAGCAGGGCCACGGGCAGTCCCAGTCCGGTCAGAGTCATCAGGAGGGCTATCGCCAAGCAGGCCGTCAGACAGGCTCCGCTTCCCTCCCAGCTCTTGTTCAGCACCTTGTGCCTGCCGAATCTCCTGCCGATTCTCGCGGCGGCGAAGTCGCCTATTGCCAGAAAGACGAGCGCGGCGATGGCCACCTCTTTTTGGAAGACGAGGAAGGCGAGCAGGGAGGCAAGCAACATATAGGTGCTTCCGGTGGGCTTGGATACCTCTTCGCTCTTGAGCATGAAGTGGACGTGCGAGGTCAGCCACCGGTTCAGGTCTGTGGAGGCAAATCTGGCTGTCTCCGCCAGCAGGAAAAAGGCGGCGACACCGCCCAGGGCTATCAGCAAAGTCTCTCTGGAGACCAGGAAGGCCAGCACCGGGAAGAACAAGCCGCCCATAAGGTGCCAGATGCCTCTCCAGATGCCCATTCGCCCCCTGTTCTGAAACTTCTGTCAGTTCCGCCTTTGTAAAAAACCAGGACCGCGTCCTGTCCAGTACCATAAAGCTTAAGGCGGAGCTTTGTCAAGAAGGGGGGTTGGAAAAAGGTCAGCCGCCTGGCGCTGCAACGACCTTTAGACATGCCGGCGCACGCCAGGATCACTTGCAAGCCCCTCTGGACGCCGGCTTGCGCAGCCGCATCGGGCTGGAGCACTCTGCGAAACGCGCAAGCATATGTCCCCAGCGGAGCGGCCTTTCCCGGTCCATCTCTAGGTGAGGGCATACTTGAGGTCGGCGGGTTCCTGCTCGACCTTCTGCGGCGCCTGGAGCAGCGTCTCTATATAGCTGGTGCGCCCGCATTGCAGGCATTCCCGGTACCAGCCATACAGGTCCCTGTCCAGGTAAAGGTTGCCCCCGCATTTGAGACAGCGTGTTTTCAGAAAACCCTCTCTTACTCTCATACTTCTATTATCCACTAATATCGCGCTCAGGATATTAGTAGATATACCTAATCCGGGCGGGGCACACCCCTTATAGGCAATTAGTATTACGTATATAAAGAGAGGACTTTGTGTCCGGGGCAGCTTAGTTGAACAGGACGGAGACGATATCGCCGTCTTTGACCTCGTAATCGCGCCCTTCAAGGCGTTTTTTGCCCGCCCTGATCACTTCAGCTTCGCTGCCAAGCTCCACCAGGTCTTCGTAGCGCATCACTTCCATGCGGATGAACCCCTTTTCCATATCGGTATGGATCTTCCCCGCCGCTACCGGGGCTTTGTCTCCCTGGCAACATGTCCAGGCCCGCACCTCGTCCTCGCCGGTGGTGAAAAAGCTGATCAGTCCCAGCTTGCGGTAAGCAGCGCCCAGCAGCCGGACTATCGCCGATTTTTCCAGGCCCAGTTCGCTCAGAAATATGCTGCGCTCTTCCGGATCAAGCTCGCTGATGTCTGCTTCGTCCTTGCCGCAGATGATGATAAGTTCCGCGCCCTCGTCCTTGACCGCCTGTTTCAACGCCAGGACGTGCCTGTTGCCCGCATCTGCCATCGTCTTGATGTTGGCAGCGTAGAGCAGCGGCTTCAAAGAGACCAGGTTGCACTCGCGGATGCTGGCAAGCTCCAGTGCGGTCAGGGACTGTTTGCGCGCCGGTACGCCTTGCTGGATGGCGGCGCGGATTTTCTCGCAGTGCCCGGCCTCGCGGACGGCGTCCTTGTCTCCGCTGCGCAGCTTCTTGGCCAGGCGGTTGAGCTTGTTCTCCAGGGTAGACTCGTCGGCGGCCATCAGCTCCAGGTCTACCGTCTCCAGGTCCCTGAGCGGGTCAATGGTATCGCAGGCGAAGGGTACCCGCTCGTCCTCGAAACAGCGGACGACGTGGAGCAGCGCCTCCACATCCTTCACATTGCCCAGCAGGCGGGAGCGGCGGCCGTTCTCCTCGGCCTTTATGCCCGGGATGTCCACCACTTCAAGGGTGGCCGGAGAGATTTTCCGCGGATGGTACATCTCCACCAGCCGGTCAATTCTCTCGTCGGCCAGATTTACGATCACCCGGTTCATCTCCGCGGCGTTGTACAGCGGCGCCCTGGCCGCAGTAACTGCATTGAAAATGACCGTCTTCCCGCAGGAAGGCAGCCCCACCAATCCACAGCGCAGACCCATATAAACTTTTCCTTTCTATTCTTGGACGCACGTCACACCCCAATCAGTTTTCAGGTTTGAAATGCCAGGGTGAGAGCGGCGGCCAGAGGCAGTCAATACCGAAGGGTTTGTGATTGGCGCAAGAAGCAACCAGGAAAATTATATCCTATTGCTGAAGTTGTTTACAAGCACGGGGGCGGGAAGCAGACTACACCGCCACGGCCTGTTTCTGGAGGCGCTGGAGATAGCGATGGGACTGAAGCGCCGCTTTGGCCCCTTCCCCCGCCGCCACCACTATCTGTTTCTCCGGGACATCGGTGACATCCCCGGCGGCGAAGAAGCCGGGCACCTCGGTGGCGCAGCCGGGCGTGATGGGGACCTCCCCCCACTGGTTCAGCTTGAGCAGGTGCTTGACCGGGTCAGAGTTGGGCACCAGCCCGATCTCGATAAGGACACCGCCCACCTCCAGCCTCCGCTCCTCCCCGGTCTTGAGGTCCTGGACGACGATGGATTCCACGAATTCCTTGCCTTCGATGCGCCTGGTCTGGTAGCCGGTGTGAATGGTCAGGTTTGGCGCTCCGGTTAGCTGGTTGACCAGGACGGGGTCGGCGGTGAGCGGGGTTATCGATACCAGGTGGACATGCTCGGATATCTTCACCATGTCCAGCGTGGCGCTGACCCCGGAGTTACCTCCCCCGATGACGGCCACTTTCTGCCCGGCGAACACAGGCCCGTCACAGATGGCGCAGTAGGTGACTCCCCGCCCGGCGAACTCCGCCTCCCCGGGGACGTTGAGCCTCCTGGGGCGCTTTCCGGCGGCGTAGATTGCTGTCCTCGCTTGAAAGCTGCTGCCGTCTTCGCAGACGACGTCAAAAGTATCGTTGTGCCTTTCCACCCGCAGCACGGCCCGCCCTATCTCCTGGTCGATGGGGAACTGCCTGATCTGGTCCTGGAACTTCTCGATAAGCTCCGGGCCTTCGATGAACTGGTAGCCCAGGTAGTTCTCGATGCCCAGGGTGGTGCTCACCTGCCCGCCGATGTCCTTGCTCAGGAGCAGCGTCTTTATCTGTTTGCGAGCGGCGTAGATGGCGGCGCACAGCCCGGCAGGCCCTCCGCCGATGACAATAAGGTCATACATCTCAGTGCCTTCGCTGTGGTATGGCGTTCAAGCCCTGGCCAGCAGCTCGTCCAGCTTCTGAGGGTTGAAACCTACCACGAAATCGCCGTCGATGAAGATGACCGGCACGCCCATCTGCTTTGATTTGTCGATCATCTCTTTGGCGGCGGCCCGGTCCGCGGCCACGTTCTTTTCTTCGTAGGGGATGCCCTTCTGCGAAAGATACTCCTTCGCCTTCTTGCAATAGGGTCAGGTGGGTGTCGAATAGACCACTACCCGCTTCTGTGCCATGCTTTTCACCTCCGCGTGATAAACCGGAAGGTTGCGGAGTCCGGTCGGCCCCGATAGCCCTCTAAGACCCATCTTATCTCCCTGGTGCGGGCATGTCAATAACTGCGAGGGGCAATAGCGTTAAATTGTCGTCAAACTGTGGGGAGGAAACATTGTCATACCGGCCCTTCGGTTTCACTCAGGATAAACGTAAGCTGGTATCCAGGGGCTAAATCCCCCTTAGTCCCCCTTTACGAAAGGGGGAAACAGATCGGTGAAGGGCATAGATGTACGGGTTTGCACAGTCATCCTCTCCCTTTGGTAAAGGGAGAGTTAGAGAGGGATTTTGAGTTACGAAATCCCCCTTCTGTGAAGTGAAAGCCTGCGCGGGGAATGACGGGTAGTAACAAAAAGGGGAGGCCCCCCGAAGTTCGGGGGGCCTCCCGGGATTCCCTGTTGTGTCGCTATCCAGCGACTATGCCGGCCGCCTGGTCCTGATTATCAGGACTATCAAGGCAATGACCAGGATGGCGCCGATGATGATGATGGCCCAGATGTAGGCCGGGGTGATCGGCGCTGGTGGCGGCGGTGCCGGAGGTATGATGATGTCCGGCGGCGGCGGAGGAGGCGGAGGCAGAACTATCTGCGGAGGCGGTTGCTGGATGATCTCAACCGGTGGTGGAGGAGGCTCTGCCGGGGCCTGCCTTACCGTGAAGTTGGCAATGCTCGACCAGTCGCCCACGAAAGGCGTGGAGACCCTCACCCTCCAGAAGTAGGTGGTGTCGTAGTCCAGCTTGACTATCGGCCTGACGCCGGTCTCGGCTACCTTTGCCGTGGCCAGCGGGCTCTGGAAGGAGGCGGCGTGCGGCGCGGCGGCTAGCTGGAACTCGTACTGGGTAGCCCCGGCAACCGTGCCCCAGGAGAAGCCGGGCGTCTGCGGTACGTTGATGGCCCCGTTCTCAGGAGACAGAACCGGCGGTATCGGCATCACCAGCGATGCGGTGCGGAAGCTGCGCACCTCGGAATAAGGGCTCTTCACCGGGGTGGTCGCCCTCACCCTCCAGTAGTAGGTGGTGTTCGGGTTGAAACTCAGGAGATTGGCGGCTGCGGGACCGACCACAGCGGCCGGGGTGCTGGAGGTGGTGGCGATGGCGAAGTCACCGGTCACCTGGGTGAAGCCGTTGTCCAGGGCTATCTGCAACTGGTAGGCGGTAGCCTCAGACGGGCGGGACCAAGCGAAGGCGACCTGGAATGCCTGGCCGCTCACCGGGTTGAACTCCACATTGGCGCCAGCGACCGGGCCGGTTGGCGGAGGCGGGGTATCAGCCAGCGTGTCGGTGTAGCTGAACAGGCTCGCTGCAGCGGTGTCGATGGCCCAGAGCTTGGTGCTGCCGCTGCTGGCGCGGAGCGCCGATGGCGTGGCGGCGAAGGTCTCGCCGAGGCTGTCCACGGCGTTCCACAGCGCTGCCGATGGCGTGGCAAACTTGGGCGACAGTGTGCGCAGCAACTGGCTGTCGGTGCCGTCATTGGTGATGACGTACAGCGCGCCGCCCTGGAGGGCGATGCCGGTGGCCATGTGGCCGGCGGCGGTGGGCGCTTCCAGGTTCTTCCAGGGGACGGTCATCGCCTGGCCGATGGGCCAGCGCTTCACCGTGCTGAGCACCTTTGAGGTAGCGGCATAGATGAAGCCGCCCTCGCCCAGCGTGTCAGCGGTGACCTGGGTGAGCAGGGCGCTGCCCTCTATCTGCTGGGTTATCTTGGTCCAGGACGAGTTGCCGTCGGTGGAGTAGGAGACGTAGCCGGTGGTGCCGCCCACTATCACGTTGCCATTGCCCAGGGCGGCGATGGTGGCGATGTTGCCGGCGACAAGCTCAGTGGACTTGGCGGTGCCCCAGATGAAGCCGCCATTGGTGGTCTTGCGCACCGTAGCTGCGCTGTCGACGGCGATGTAGGCCACGTCGGTGCTCTCAACGGCCAGGTCGGCCAGGTTGCTGGGGGAGGTGCGGGTGAACCAGCGGTTGGTGCCGCCGTCCTTGCTGTAGAACAGCGTCTGCGCGCCCTTCTTGGCTATGTAAACTACGTTGGGGTCGTCCGGGGAGATGCGCACGATGTAACCGGTGTCGGTCTGGATGTTGAACACCCGCTGCCAGACCCCGCCCGACTTGCGCCAGACGCTGGTGTCGGCAGTATCGTCAGTGACCAGGTAGACGACAGAGCCGTCAGCCGATACGGCCGCGTCGGTCAGGACGGTCAGGGCGGCGTCGATGAGGCTGATGTCGTTGAAGGTGGCGCCGTTGTCCGCCGACCGGGAGAAGGCGCTGTCATCGCCGCTGGTGCCGGCGATGACATCAGTGCCCGCCCAGGCGACCACGACATCGGTGGCGAGCGAACTGCCCGGCCGCTTCAATGAAGTGGTAGCCACTACGGTCGGGGTGGAGGCCAACGGGTCGTCGCTGCGCCAGACCGCGTTGGAGTCGGTGACGCCGGCGACCAGAGTGGCGCCGTTATAGGCGACACTGTTGATGTTGGCGGTGTCCTTTATCTGCTTGACGGCGGTGTCGCGCAGGCGGTAGATGCCGTCCAGGGATGCGGTAGCGGTGGCATCACGGTCAATACCGATGAAGGCCACCCGCAGGGTGTCGTCGCTGCCCAGGTAGTCCGGGGCCAGCGCGATGGAGGCCGCTGTCAGCGAGGCGCCCGCGACATCGTTGGCTATCGTTACCGGGTAGCCGACGAATCCGGCGTTGGTATTCCACAGCTTGGTGGACAGGCTGAACAACTGGAATGAGGTGTCGTCAGTGGTGGCGTCAAAGGTGACAGCTGCCAGCAACTGGTCCGAGGCGAAGTTGGGCGAGAAGGCCACGGCCCCCACCCCACCCGGGGCGTCAGCAGCGGTGAAGCCGAGCAGGGAGTTGGTCTCCTTCCAGACCGGGGCGGCCGCGCCCAGGTTGAAGTACCAAACGTTGCCAATGGGTCCTGCCTCAGTGCCGGACACGGCGATGAAGTTGGTGCCGGCGCTGGCGGCAGAGACCGCCAGGTCAGTCAGGGCAGCAGCAGCTCCCAAGGCAGCCTCCTGGGGGACGCCCAGGACGCCCCAGGTCGAGCCGCCGTTGGTGGAGGCATAGACGTTAGGGGTTCCGCCAACAGCTATGACAACTATGTTGGCGTTGTCCGGGGCGACAGCTACCAGGGTCGGGCTGATCGGCGGGTTGCCGCCGGCGGTGGTGAGGATAGTAGACCAGGTATCGCCGCGGTTGGTGGACTTGTAGACGGTGGTGGTGCCGGCGACGGCGTAAATGGTGTTGCCGTCGGGGGCGACCGCTATGTCAAGCACGTCTCCGGCCACGACAAGCTGGTTGGTGGCGCCGGGTATCGTCTCCGATGTCCAGGAGAGCGTACCCGCGCTTGCCGGCAGGGCAAAGCCCAGCAGGCTGACCAACAGCACGGCGACCAGGCCTACGCCTACTATTCTGGATGATTTTCGATTTTTCATCGACCTTTATTTTCTCCTATTTTAGTTTGTTGGGTTTTCGTATGATAAATCTCGGCGGGGAACTATTCCCTGCGGAGAGCCAAAGATGCTTGTTAAAGCACCTGGGGTTGAAGGGCCTGCCTTCATCTCCCCTTGCGGGCTGTCGCCATAGCACCACCTCCTTCAGGCTGGCGCAACTCGCGCAGCCTACAACTGTTTACTACTATAACACAAAGGTCACGTTTGTCAAGACCTTTGAGGCCGAAAATTTGATTATTTTGTAATAGATATTTGATATTAGCCCTTCCGGGGGAGGCATACGCTATATATAACGGATAAAACGGGAAAGGGTTAGGGCTAAAGTTGATGATTCTTTGACATTTGCAGAAATAGTCTGAACGTCATACCGGCGAAGGTCTCAGCCTTCAGGCCAAGGCTGGTATCCAGAAGGGCGTAGCAGGATACGGAAGGGGGATTTCGTACCTCAAAATCCCTCTCTTATCTCCCTTTACCAAAGGGAGAGGATGACTGTGCAAATCTTTACATCTATGCCCTTCACCGATCTGTTTCCCCCTTTCGTAAAGGGGTTCACACTGAAGGGTTCACCCTGAAGGGGATTAAGGAGGATTTCGTAACTCAAAATCCCTCTCTAGCTCTCCCTTTACCAAAGGGAGAGGATGACTGTGCAAACCCGTACATCTATGCCTTTCACCGATCTGTTTCCCCCTTTCGTAAAGGGGTTCACACTGAAGGGGACTGAGGGGGATTTCGTAACTCAAAATCCCTCTCTTATCTCCCTTTACAAAAGGGAGAGGATGACCAGTACAAATCTTTACATCTGTGCTTTCACCGATCTGTTTCCCCCTTCCGTAAAGGGGTTCACACTGAAGGGGACTGAGGGGGATTTCGTAACTCAAAATCCCTCTCTAGTGTAGTGTCTCTCAATTAACTTAACAATGGCCACACCGTACTTGGCCTGGATTCCAGCCTGCGCTGGAATGACAATCGATAATCGGGTTGTAAAGCTATTTCAGAGACAGTACACTAGTACTTAGTTACAATAATCCGCGTCATCACGCGCGCCGTTCGTGGTGAGCTTGTCGAACCATCGGCGCGCCCTTCGACAGGCTCAGGGCGAACGGAGTTGATGTAACGCTTT
>JACPQC010000024.1 GCA_016190695.1 Chloroflexota bacterium | reverse complement strand
TATAACTCCCTTAACCAGAAAACTTACGTTGAAACCGTATATATTCACAAGCTCTCAGGGTAAACTCCGCGACGTGGCAATCTCACATGCCATAGGGATTGCCACGTCCTCGGGACTTGGCGTGAGCGCAGTCGAACGCTGAACTCGGGCCTCGGCCTGGTTCCACTGAGTCACCACCTGGCTCCATCGAGTCGCCACGAGATGTGGCGAGGGCCGGTGGCGAGCCACGAAGTGAAGGCTGAAGCCTCCCGATTCGCAAGAAGGTTAGGGTGCTCATCGGGATGGCTCGAAATGACGGTCTATTGTGTTTTAAGACCTATTAGCAACTATCCCGCCCCACATGAACCGGCAAATCACCCCAACTACGGTGGCCTCACCGTCAACCCGCCATTCAGAGCGCTCTCTCACACCTTTATCCGGTTGCGGGCGAACTTCTCGCCGGTCTGGTAGTGCTCGCCACGGAGCGCCAGCTCGGCCTCTTCGGCGATCTCGTCCGGCCAGTAGCCCAGCGAAGTGCCGAACCAGGGCATCTTGGGCGTGAGCGGCGGCAGGCCAAGCTCCTCCCATATCACCTTGGCTTTCTCCATGTACTCCTTGCGGGGCAGGGAGGTGGGCGGATAAGGCCATTTCCTGACGGCGTTTATCAGCAGCGCCGAGGTCAGCGGCCGCTCCAGCATCTGTTTCTTGTCTTCGGGGGAGACCGCCGAAGGGTCCAGCGAGGCCGATTTCCCCTGGAGGACCTGAATATCCCGGTGCGGCTGCATCCGGTAGCACAGCGCCCAGGCCACCGAGTCCATGTCCCTGGGGTCGATATCATCGTCTACCGCTATCACTATCTTGGAATAGGTGCTGGTGGCGGCGGCGGCGCCGTAAAGGGCCTGCCACACCTGGGGGATGGTGGCGTTCTTCATGCTGATAACGCACATGGTGCGCCCGCCGCTCTCCATGTGGTAGGCGACCTGCAGCACGTTGTCAATGCCCAGGTGGTGCTTGAGCAGGTTATAGTGAGAGGCCTCCAGCCCCACCTGAACTATCATGCTGCTCTCGCTGGGCGGGAACTGGCTGATATAGGCGTTCCAGATGGGCCGCTTGCGGTGGGTGATGCACTTCACCTCCATGAACATGTTCGGCCCGCCGGTGCCCATGTAGCCGGTGAACTCGCCGAAGGGCCCTTCGTTCTCCAACTGGTCGGTGGGGATCTCCCCTTCGATCACTATCTCCGCCGTGGCCGGCACCTCCAGGTCTACCGTCTTGCACTTGATCAGCTCCACCGGCTCCCCGCTCAGCCCCCCGGCCACGTCAAACTCGTCCACGTTATACGGGGTATCGACCACCGAGACCAGCCCGATGTTAGGCGTAACGCCAACCGCGATGGCCGCCGGCATGGGCACGCCCATCTCCTTGTACTTCTGCCAGTGGCGGCGGATATGCTTGGGCATGTGCGCCTGCACGCCTATCCTAGTGGGGCTTTTCATCATGGAGCGGTAGTTGCCCACGTTTCTGATGCCGTTTTCCGGGTTCTTGGTCACGGCGTTCCCCGCGGAGAAGTACGGGGCGTTGTCAAAACCGGGGGTGGACAGCGGCACGGCGAACTCCTCCAGGCCGCCATGCTCCAACAGGTTGTCTCCCATGTGTACCTCTTCCTGGGCAGGGCCGGAAGCCACCAGGCGGGGCTTTACCGGGTGCTGCTGGGCGTGGTCCCATCGCGCCTGGATTTCCTCGATCTTGCACCCGCCCATTGACAGGGCGTATATCTCCCTGGAGGCGGCGTGTGAGGCTACCAGCACCGGGCAGTTATACTTCTTCCCTTTGGCGTCGGTAACGTTCTCAAAGAGGAAGGCCTTCCTCTCCTTCTCAGGCAGGCCGCGGAACTCCCACCGTACCAGCGGCATTAGCTCTGCGTCCTTGTTTATCTCTCGGGTGACCCTGACCAGTTTGTCCTTCTGCTCCAGAACGGTAATATACTCCCTCAAGTCCCGGTAATAGGCCATGCCGTCCTCCATTCATGATTTTCGTCGCCCGGCGCGGGCATGATTACCTCGTTTGCGGTGTTCGTGCTATGGTACTTCACTATCTTGGCCTTTGTCAAGCAGGTTTTTACCAAGACAGTTTGCAAATGACCCTGATGACCGTAAGATTTTATAAAAAATGGTCTTGCCAACTATTTGGCTACAGGGTCAGAACTGGCGGGACTTGACGGATAACGGTATTTGAGAGACTTACGGCCATCTATCCCTGGTGTTCTGAGTTATTAGACCTTTTCATAATTCACCATACCGACGGAAGTCGGTATCCAGAGGTTTTCCGGATTCCGTATCGAGCCTGCCCTGGAAAGGGTACGGAATGGTCAATATGTCGGGTAAGCCATGTTTTTTCGAGCGTTGCGTTTATTGCAATAAATTTCAAATTCAGGACACTAGGGTTTACCCGGATAATATATGCCCAGCTCATCGGAAACGAGCCAGCGGCGGAACTCTCCGCTCCTGAGCATTCTGACGGTCTCTTTCAGTGTTCCCTCGCCATCAGCCAGGATTATCAGGGCAACGCCGCCTTCTTGACGGTCAAGGTAAAAAATAGCGATGCCTTCCTCGCGGAATACCTGTCCCAGTCCGTCTATTTCAACAGCCGTGTTGGAAACCTTATCATCTGGCGCCTTCGCTTCCCCGGGCTCCGGTTTCTCCCCTGCAGGCTCATCCTTATTCCCGCCCCCGGCCTTCACCGTGACCGATATCTTTCCCCTCACCAGGTGCCTGGTTATCTTGTCAGCCTCTTTGAAAAACCCCATGAACACCATGTCCTGTGATATGGCGGAGGCATTCCCATACTGTACCGGCGCCGACTTTTTCCCCTTTTCCTCCAGGAAGTTCTTCAGGCTGACCGCTGTATCTATTACCGCAGGGTCAGCATAGGCCAGGGCAACTCCGTCCTTGAGGAAATAAGGGAAGTCGGAGAGGACGAAAGCCCTGTGCGATGCAGTCAGCCAATCAGCGATATTCGAAATCAACTTATTGTTGTCCCAGACAGCATTAAACGGCTCTCTCATAAAGGTCAGGTCGGCGATGGCCAGCACCTTTGCTTCTTCACCCAGGGCGATCGGAGAAAATTTGTCTTTAGTCAGGATTACTGAAGAGCGCGTATTTTCGCCGGTGAAGGCGATACCGCTATCAGCCGAGCTAATGGAACCGGCGGAATAGAGCGCTATCTTTGCCAGGTCCGTGGCTATCCCGCCGGTGGGAGCGAACTCGGCGATGAATATGTTCTGGTAGTTCCCGTCATATTCCTTCATGTTGTAAAGATAGTCAGCTTCAAATAGGAACCCGAACTCGCCTGCGATATTGTTTATCTCGCCGGGTCTGGTCGGCTCACCAATGAGGAGCAGCTTGCCGCCTTTGGTGACAAAACTCCGTATCAGCGCGATTTCATCGGGTGGGAAGGCTTCCCGCGGCACGATTACCGCTAGGGCATCGGCATAGCGGAGTTTTTCCCTCAGCCTTGACAGCCTGTCGGCTGAAATTGCCGCCGGCGATAGTCCATCTGCATTCTGTGGCGAGATTTTTGTCAGGTACTCAACGGCAAACCCCCGGGCGACAACCCGCGATAATAACACATCAAGTTCCCATGGTGAGAAGCGGTTATCGTGGGCGCGGTCAATCACAATAGTCCCGGCACCCGTCTTGTATTGGTCAACAAAGGGTTGGGCGGATGGAGACGTGGCAGAAATTTCCTCGTATCGAGGCCTTTCATACAAAGGCGGTTCATATCCTCCGGGATAGAATAGCACCCTGGCCAAAAGCAGGGCGATGCCTGCCACCGCCACCGGTATGAGCACCAGGCCGATCTTCTTCACCGCCCCACCTCAATGTCATGCCGGTAGTAGAACATCGGCAGCCTCTCTACCGGCGATTTAAAGGTCTCTGCTCCCGGGGGAATCTCCCCTTGGAATATAAACCGTTCATACCACGGAGGCAACAGGTCCAGTTTCTTGTTTACGTCCACCACCTTGTATCTCTTGACGCCAGCCAGTTCAGCAGCTTTCTTGATAGCATCGGAAGATGAGCCAATTTCATCAATAAGCCCATATCTGAGCGCCTCCATTCCGATGTAAACGCTCGCTGTGGCCAGTTCTTCTTTGCCAAGCTTCAGACGGTCCCCCCTCTGAGAGACTACGGCGCTGATGAAGCCCTGCTTCACCATTTCCATCCAGTTGACCGCGTCTCTCGTGGGCGTAACCGTTTTCTCCGGACCGCTAGCCAGCACATCTTCGGAAAGCGCCGAGCGCTCCTCAGGCAGCGAACCCCTTACCCCGATGCTGCCTATCATTGAAGTGGGCTTGGCATAGATGAAATTGGAAGCTGCAGCAATATAGTAGCCCCCGCTCAGGCTCCAGAGATTGACGGAGGCCGCCACCGGTTTCTGTCCCTTCAACCGCAGTACGCTAAGATATACCTCCTCGGTGGATACCGCGTCACCACCCGGGCTGTCGATTTCCAGGACAACCGCCTTGATCGATGGAGTCTCCTCAGCATATCTCAGCATTTCCACCATCTGGGAAGCATCGCGGGAATCAATTGACAGCGTAGACATCTTTATGACGGCGACTTCAGGCCTGGCTACCACGGCGCTGACAACCAGGGCTGCGGCAATCGAGCCTGATACGACCCAAAACAAATAGGAGCGGGCCAGGCGAGCAAATACTTTCTTGATGAGTTCGGTGTTATCCATGACCACAACCCTTCAATAAGTCCGGACCGGAACCCTCAGTATACAGGTAGACCAGATTTTACCACAGTGTCAACAGGTTGACAACCTCCAGGGCAGGTGCTATGCTGAATGCGGATATGTGCATATACTCATTTTCCGGTGAGGCACTGTGCGCGACCTTATCGTGGCGATAAAGGCCTTGTCTGATGAGACCCGGCTGCGAATGATGAAGCTCCTGCTGGAGAGAGGGTGTTGCGTCTGTGAGGTGATGCAGGCCCTGGAGATATCGCAATCACGGGCCTCCCGCAACCTGGGCATCCTTCAAAACGCCGGCTTCCTCAAGGCCCGGCGTGACCGCCTCTGGACGGTGTATTACATCGACTGGGGGGCCGCCGGCCATGCCCCTCACCTGGCCCGGCTGCTCCAGCAGCTTCCCATCGACGATGAAACGCTACGGGCAGACCGGGAAAGGCTCAAAAGGTCCAGCCCAAGCGGCCCCGGCTGCAGGGAGGAGCGATCTTGAAAACGGTGCTTTTTGTTTGCGTGCATAACGCGGTCAGGAGCCAGATGGCCGAGGCTTTTGTCAACAGCCTGGGTGCGGGCCGGGTGCGGGCCATCTCGGCGGGGACGGAACCTGCCGACAGGATAAACCCGCTCACCGCCGAGGTCATGCGCGAGGCGGGCATAGACATGGGCCAGCACCGGCCAAAGCAATTGACCCCTGAGATGATGGAGCAGGCCGACCGCGTAATCACCATGGGCTGCGGGGTCGATTCTACTTGCCTGCCCGTGCCCGCCGACGAAGACTGGGCGCTGGACGACCCCCGGCACATGCCCCTGGAAGGGGTCAGGAGGACCAGGGACGAGATAAAGGTCAGGGTTGCCGCGCTGCTCCAGGAGATGGCACTGTGACCAGGCTCTCCTTCCTGGACCGTTTTCTCACCCTGTGGATATTCCTGGCGATGGGGGCCGGGGTGGGGCTGGGCTACCTTTATCCCCAGACCATGGCCGACCTCTATTCGCGCTCCCTGGTGCTGGGCGGCACTACCTCCATCCCCATTGCCGCCGGTCTCATCCTGATGATGTACCCCCCGCTCGCCCGCGTCCGCTACGAAGAACTGGGCAAGGTGTTCCGGGATGTGAGGGTGCTCGGCCTGTCCCTGGTGCAGAACTGGGTCATCGGCCCGGCGCTGATGTTCCTGCTGGCCGTATTCTTCCTCGGCGTCCTCTGGCCTCATCATAACTACATGGTCGGCTTGATCATGATCGGCCTGGCCCGCTGCATCGCCATGGTCATCGTCTGGAACTCGCTTGCCGGCGGGGACAGCGAGTATGCCGCCGGACTGGTGGCCTTCAACTCTATCTTTCAGATCGTCTTTTACTCCGTCTACGCCTATATCTTTATCACCGTGCTCCCCGGCTGGTTCGGGCTTGAAGGCGCAATGGTCGAGGTCACCATCGGGGAGATAGCCCAGAGCGTATTAATCTACCTGGGCATTCCCTTCTTCGCGGGCATGCTCACCCGCTTCTGGCTTGTCCGGGCCAGGGGGCGCCAGTGGTATGAACAGCAGTTCATTCACCGCATCATGCCGGTGACCCTGGGGGCGCTCCTTTTCACCATCATGGTCATGTTCTCCCTTAAAGGGGAGCTTATCGTCCAGATACCGCTGGATGTGGCCCGGATCGCCGTGCCCCTGCTCATCTACTTCGTGGTCATGTTCCTGGTCTCCTTCTACATGGGCAGGAAAATCGGGGCGGACTATCCCCGCGCCGCCAGCATCTCTTTTACCGCCGCCAGCAATAACTTTGAGCTGGCCATAGCGGTGGCCGTGGCCGTCTTCGGCATAAGCTCGGGGCAGGCCTTCGCCGCCGTGGTCGGCCCGCTGGTGGAGGTGCCGGTGCTGATAAGCCTGGTAAACGTGGCGTTATACTTCAAGAGAAAGTTCTATGCCGGAGGAAGCGGTGTCCCCGCGCCTGTAAAGGCAGTCGAGAGTCCTTGATTTTGACCCTGCTCTCGGCTATACTTCACTCTGAAAAGAGGAGGCGATAATATGCTACCGGCTAGACAATGGTCCGCTATTATCGGGCTGGTGCTGGTTGTTGCTCTGGCCATCACCGGCTGCACCGTCTCTCCGTCTATTTCTGGGACTCCAGCGCTCAGCGGCAGCTTGTCCTTCAGCCAGCAGCAGACCGGTATCTGGGTCAATGGCGAGGGAAAGGTGACCGTGGTCCCAGACGTGGCCATCCTCAACCTGGGTGTGGAAGCCCAGGCGCCGACGGTATCCGAGGCCCAGGGCCAGGCCGCCTCATCGATGGACGCTATAGTCAAAGAGCTTAAGGGGCAGGGCGTGGCCGACAGAGACATCAAGACCGTGCAGTTCAGCATCTTCCCGGTGAGGAGATTCGTCAGGGAGCGCGATGAAGAGGTGCTCATCGGCTACCGCGTGAGCAACATGGTCACCGCCAGGATACGCAAGGTCGAAAATGCCGGGCCGGTAATTGACGCCGTATCCCGTGCCGGCGGAGACAATGCCCGGATAAACAGCATCACCTTCACCGTTGACAACCCGGCCGCCTACCATAAAGAGGCCAGGGAGAAGGCGATGGCTGATGCCGGGTCAAAGGCGAGGCAACTGGCCGAACTGGGCGGCGTCAGGCTGGGCAAGCCGACCTTCATCAGCGAGAGCGGCGGCTTTATTCCGGTATCCCCGGCGCCGGGGAGGGTGGCTCTCGAGGCAGCGCCGGCCATGCCCGTGACGCCGGTAAGCCCCGGCGAGACCGAGATCAGGCTCAACGTCCAGGTGGTCTACAGCATCCAGTAACGGCGGGCCTGGCTACAGTCTTTCCGAAACCGAAAGGTCACAGAGTGAAGAAACGTGTTTTTTCCGGCATCCAGCCGACCGGCAACATCCATATCGGCAACTACCTGGGGGCGATAAAACAGTGGGTGGCCATGCAGGACAGGTATGACGCCATCTTCTGCATCGTCGACATGCATGCCCTCACCTCTCTGCCAGACCCGGAGACCCTCAAAGCCAAGACCAGGGAGCTTTTTGCCCTGCTCCTGGCCTGCGGCATTGACCACCAGAAATCGGCGGTCTTCGTCCAGTCCCACGTCAGCGCCCATGCCGAGCTTACCTGGGTGCTGAACTGCCTCATCCCGATGGGTTGGATGAACCGGATGACCCAGTTCAAGGACAAGTCCCGCAGGCAGAAAGAGATGGCCAACGTGGGCCTGTACGACTATCCGGCGCTCATGGCCGCAGATATCCTGCTCTATCATACCGATGTGGTCCCCGTTGGGGAAGACCAGGTGCAGCACCTTGAGCTTACCCGGGACGTGGTCAAGCGGTTCAACTCCATCTACGGCGAGACCTTCACCATGCCCGAGGCGCTGGTGCCGGAAGTAGGGGCGCGCATCATGGGCCTCGATGACCCGACCAGGAAAATGAGCAAGAGCGAGACCGGAGCCGGCCATGCCATCAACCTGCTTGACCCGCCCGACGCCATCCGGGCCAAGCTGATGCGGGCCACTACCGACTCTCTGACCGAGGTGCGCTTCGACCCGCTCCGTCCGGGCATCTTCAATTTGCTGGTCATCTACGAGCTGTTCACCGGTTTGTCCCGCCCCGAAATCGAGGCCCGCTTCGAGGGCAAGGGCTACGGCTATCTCAAGAAGGAACTGGCCGAGGTGGTCATCGAGGGACTGCGCCCGGTGCAGACGCGCTATCAGGAGCTGACCGGGGAGGCCGGCCGCGCCGAAGCGCTGATCGCCCAGGGGGTGTCACGCGTTCAGCCCACCGCCGAGCAGACCCTGGCCGCGGTCAAGGAAAAGGTAGGGCTGGGATAAGGGCTTTGATGCAAACGTCTTGCCTTTTCTCTGCCTCTGGGGTAAGCTAAGGATAGAGACTATTAGACCCCTGAGTGCGTGTTGAGATGGACAGACCGGACATCGATATCAGGACTGGTTGGGCGGTTTCCCTGCCTGTCGTCGGCGCTAAGAAGTGGCGCCAGCGGCGTAAATGCGCAGCGCGCCCGGGCCGCACCATCCTTCATATCCACCGCTTAATGACAGGACAGTCCGGCGATGTTCCCGCTATCTGATAGCGACCTGGTCACCCACCGCCGCCCGGTCATCAACCTGATCATCATCGGCGTGACCACCGCCGTCTTCCTTTTCGAGCTACTTGTCGGCCTGGATGGTCGTGTGGTCATGTTTTACCAGTTCGGCGTCATACCGGCCAAGATCACCCAGGGACTTAGTTCCGTTCAAACGCCGTTCGGGTTCAATATCGAGTCCCCCATACCCAACTTTGCTACCATCTTTACCTCGATGTTCCTCCACGGGGACTGGCTGCATTTCATTGTCAACATGCTGTTCCTCTGGGTCTTCGGGGACAACATTGAAGACCGGTTCGGCCACTTCAAGTACCTGCTGTTCTACCTGGCTGCAGGCATCGCCGCCACCGGGCTTCATATTGCCAGCAACCCCGCCTCTGTACTGCCCACTATCGGGGCCAGCGGGGCCATCGCCGGCGTCCTGGGCGCTTACGTGCTCTTCTACCCGCGCAGCCGTATCAGGACTGCGGTGGTCCTCCTCTTTTTCGTGGTCTTTCCCCGCATACGCGCCTACTTTCTGCTCGGTTTCTGGTTCGTCCTGCAATTCTTCGGTGGCCTCGGCTCACTGGGGCCATCCGCCCAGACCGGAGGCGTGGCTTACTGGGCGCACATCGGCGGCTTTGTCACTGGAATCCTGGTAGCCGCCGTGTATATGTTTGCCGGGCCGCGCCGGACGGGGTCAGGCTGAGGAAGGCATTACTGGCGGGGCAGGCTGCTGAAAACATTAGAAACGTTCCCCCGGCAGCATTGAATTTAAACGCATTTATCGCTATGATTGTACCGATTGCTTCTCACAGTCCCAGGCCGGCTCCAGTACATGTAAAAGAGGTTTTTCACAGACATGGAAATAAGTGATGTCCGCAAGAGTACCAAGCTGCTTATCGATGGCGTACCTTATAATGTGGATGCAGTCGAGTTCATGAAGCCCGGCAAGGGCCGCGCCATCTACCGTCTAAAGATCCGCAACTTGCTCGATAGCACCACGCTCGACCGGACCTATCATTCCGGCGACAAGGTGGACGAGGTGAGCATTACCACGCTCGAGTCCCAGTACCTTTATAAAGAGGCCGACCACTACGTCTTCATGGATACCAAGACTTTTGAACAATACCTTATTGACGAGCCGCTTCTTGGGGACAAAAAGTACTTTCTCAAGGAAGGCACCCTGGTTATGCTGTCTCTGATGGGCGACCGGCCGATAGACATCACCATACCCAACTTTGTCGAGTTGAAAGTGACCGGCGCCGAGATGAGCACGAAGACCGCCACCATTTCCCCCCAGACCAAGTCCGCCGTCCTGGAAACGGGTTTCAACATCGAGATTCCCCCGTTCATCAAGGAAGGCGATGTCATCAAGGTCGATACCCGGACGGGTATCTACGTGGAGCGGGTTGAGACGAGGAAGTGACCGGTGACGGTGAGCGCTCGCGGTTAGCCCGTATCAGGGGCAACCTGGAGCTGCGGGCCAGGATACTTCAGTTCACCCGCGCCTTCTTCACCGGCCAGGGTTTCCTGGAAGTGGAAACTCCGGTACGCGTCCCCGCAGTTGCCCCGGAAGCTAACATCGCCCCCTTTGAAAGCGAAGGGTGGTTCCTGTTGACCTCCCCTGAACTCCACATGAAGCGCCTGATGGCGGCGGGCTACGACCGCATCTTTCAGGTCAGCCGCTGTTTCCGCAAGGGTGAGCGCGGCCAGTGGCATAATCCGGAGTTCTGCCTGCTGGAATGGTACCGCGCCGGCGCCGGCTATCTCGAAATGGTGCAGGATACCGAGCAACTGGTGGCTGCGCTGGCCGCCGGGCTTGGCCGGGACACCAGTATCGAGTACCAGGGCCGGACCATAAACATCGAAACCCCCTGGCCCCGGCTTGCTGTCCGCGAGGCCTTCATGCTGTCCGCTGGCTGGGACCCCGTAGCCAGGCCCGACCCTTCCCGCTTTGACGAGGACCTGGTCATGAAGGTGGTCCCCCGCTTCAGCGCCACCCGGCCGTCCGTTCTCCTGGACTATCCCGCGGATATGGCCTCGCTCGCCCGCCTGAAGCCGGGACAGCCGGAGGTTGCGGAGCGGGCCGAGGTCTTTATGGGCGGTCTGGAGCTGGCCAACGCTTACAGTGAACTCACCGACCGGGCAGAGCAGGAAAGACGTTTCCGGGAAGAGATGGCTGCCATCCAGCGGCTTCGGGGCGGCCCGCCTGGCGCGGATGCCGGGGAAAAGATCGCCCTGCAACGTTTCCTGGAGGCAGTCGGGCATCTGCCGCCCTGCGGAGGGATCGCCTTGGGCATGGACCGGCTGGCGATGCTGTTTGCCGGCGCCGCCAGCATCGAGGATGTCATGCCATTCACGGCGGACACCGCTTGACCCAGGCTATGCCTGGCACAGATTGTCATACCAGCCCTTCGATTTCGCTCAGGATAAACTCCGGCTGGTATCCAGAGCAGGATATTAAGACAACAAGCAAACATATTCCAGGCACAACGCCCCATCCCTGTTTTTTTAATTTGCTCCGAAAATACCGACGAGAATGTCATTCTGAGAGCTTGTGAATATATACGGTTTCAACGTAAGTTTTCTGGTTAAGGGAGTTATAGAGTTGGTAGCCTCCTTTTTTTACGGTACCTGAACTAACATTACGGCGCCAACAGGGCT
>JACPQC010000025.1 GCA_016190695.1 Chloroflexota bacterium | reverse complement strand
CACGGTGAGCAGCGCATCGATGCCTCTTTGGAAGCAGAACTCTGCCGGATGAGCGCATCTACAATTGACCGGTTACTGAAGCCTTACCGTAGAGTAGGCGGGCGAAGAGGGCGGAACTTGCCGCTTCCTATGCCGGACTGAATCCGGTACAGCTTTTAAAACAGATCAACGGTAACCTGGAACAGCTCTGGAAGCTGGCGGACCGTACCAAAACTCTCGGTAACCGTAATTATGAGTCAATAAGGAGGGCTTCGGTAACAGTTTAATTTGACGCAATACGGTTCCGAAAGCTGCCGGGCCGCCGGCAATCAGCATACCGGGGATGCCACAAGCTGCCCCATCAATAATAGGAAGTCCGGCGTCCCACCCAGAAGCCCACGGCAAACAGGAACAGTCCGCCCAGGCCGAGGAACGTGTACTGCGCCCATTTTGGCAGGCTCATTTGGAAGCCGCCAGGGACGATGAACTCGCCGGCTCCGGTCCAACTGCCCTCGTTGGAGGCGGCATCGATCACCCTCACCCGCCAGAAGTAAGGCTCGTCACGGGCTTCCAGTTTTTTCTCTTCCGCTTCGGTCAGGGAGTATTCCGACCTGGTCAGGCCTTTCTTCTCAAGCAAGATAGACGCGGCGTTGAAGTCGTCCTCACCGGCGATCTGCAGAGTGTAGGTCACCGGCAGGCTCTCGTCCTTCACATCCTTCCAGTCAAAGGCGATGGGAGATTTCACCTTGACGCCCATCTCCGGAAGCATCGGCTCCGGGGCTAAAGGAGGCATAGATTCCATGGTGAAGGTCATCTCGGCGGTGCTGGCGCCGTCGCTGGCAGTCACTTTGCGGGCGCCGGCCTTGCTCGCCGGGGCCTTGAAGCTGGCCCGGAACTGGCCGGTGGTATTGGCAGTGACGGTGGTCATGGTCTGATCGTCGTACTTGATGGTGATGGTCTTCCCACCCTGAAAGCCGACTCCACTCACCACCACTTCCGTGCCGACATTCCCGGCAGCCGGAACGAGGTTGGCAACGGTAACGGGCTTGGGCGGCGGCGGCGGCGCAGTAAGGGTGAACTGGGCGGTGGCGCTGGTGCCGCCGGCAGTGATGGTGACAGTGTGGGCGCCGGTGGCGGCAGTGGGGACATCGATAACGCTGGAGAAGGCCCCGGCAGCGTCAGTATTGGTCCTGCCCGACTTTATGGAGACAGCGGCGTTATCAAACTTGATGGCGATGTCCTGGGCGCCGGGGAAATTGCTGCCGGTGACGGTCACTGATGTGCCGGCAATGCCGCTGGTGGGACTGAGGCTGACAGCGGCGGCAGGCTTGGGCGGCGGGGGCGCGGGCGCGGGAATGGTGAACTTGACCGTGAGCGTGTTGCCGGAGGCGTCCTGGGCGCGCACATCATAAGCGCCAGCAGCGAGCTGGGGCACGCTAAAGGTATCAAGCAAGTTGCCCAGCGCGTCCGTTTGTCCCTGCTTCAGCACATTGTTGTTGAACTGGACTATGACATTGCTCTGGGCAGCGAAGCCGGTAGCCCTTATCACGGCCTGGCTGCCGGCCAGACCTGTGGCAGGCTCCAGGGTCAGGTTAGGCTGGACGGTGAACTGGGCGGTGGTATCCACGCCGCCGACAGTCACGGTGATGGTATGGGCGCCGCTGGCGCTGGGGGGGACCTGTATGGTGCTGGAGAAGGTGCCGGTGCTGCTGGTGCTGGTGCTGCCCGTCTTGGCCAAGGTCGTGCCGTCATACTTGATGGTGATGGTCTGGCTGGCGGCAAACTGGCTGCCACTGGCAGTCACCGATGAGCCTACCTTGCCCGTGGCCGGTGAGAGTGTGACGCTCCCGGCAATGACGGTTAAAGCGGCCTTGGCCGCAATGAGTTTCACAGATATAGCCGGATTCGTATATTCGCGGGTGGTATAGACGTAATAGGTGCCCGGCGCGACGGTGAACGGGGACGATGTGCCGGTGACGCCTTCATCTATGGTCTCGGGGACATTGAAATAGGCCGAGATTTTGCCATCCAACCCTACCGGGGTCCCCCAGATAACTCTCTTGTAACGGGTGATGTCATTATCGATGTTTTTCGAGATATTGCCGGATACGTCAACCGATTGGTCGGATATATAAACGTCGATATAACGGTCGGTCTCACCTGCGCTGGCGGTATATTCCACCCCGCTGATGTCAACCCGGTTGCCCACCTTCTGCTGGGTGGGGCTGACAGTAAGCGAGCGCTGGGCCAGGGCCGGCGCGGCCGGCAGCAACGCCGCCAGGACTGAAAAAATGACCATTACTCCCAAGATAAGGCGCAGTCCGCCAAGTCTCATCCCACAAACCTCCTGCCACAGTTGCTTTCTAATTATACATCATATAACGTTAAATTGGCCGGTGAAGATGGCACGCCTGCGATACCAGTAATCGCCAACCCATTCACATCTCATCCTTGTAGTAGGCCGTCCTCCGTCCCAGCCAGAAGGCCAGGGCAGCGATGACCAGCGCGGCCAGCCCCGCCAGCACATAAATCAGCCAGGACGGGAGGGCCAGGGCGAAGCCGACGTAGAAGGAGCGGGGCGCTGACCAGTTGCTTTCGTTGCCGGCAGCATCCACCGCCTTCACCCGCCAGTAGTAAGGCGCCTCCTGCCTCACCGCGGAAAGGCGCTCATCCTCGGCCGGGATGTACTCTGAGACGGCCAGTCCCCGCTTCTCCATAACGATGCGGCTGAAACGCTCGTCAGAGCCGACCTGCAACGTATAAGTCACCGGGGGGCTGGAAGCGGCGACGTCCTGCCAGTCGAAGCGGGGCCGGGACCCTGCCTTGACGCCGGCTTCAGGCAGCACCGCCGCCGGGGTGGCAGGCGGCACGATATAGAGCGCTCGCGCCGCCGACCACTCGCTTTCATTGGCGGCGGCATCGATGGCCTTAGCCCGCCAGTAATATGTAGCCTGCTCTCCGGCGGCGGCCAGGCGCTCCGTTTCGGCGAATATGTAATCTGAACGGGCCAGGTCTTTCCGGTCAAAGATGACCGAGGCGAAGTTCCGGTCGGAAGCGACCTGCAGGCGGTAGGTCACCGGCAGGCTGGGGTCAGCCACGTCTTCCCAATCGAACGAGGCCCTGGCCCGGCTCTCGCTGCCATCAGCGGGCAACCGCAGCCCCGGCGCCGGCGGCGGGACGGACTCGACGGTGAAGTACATCTGCCTGACGCTGCTACCATCGCTGAGGGTTACGATATGCCGTCCGGCGGGGGCGGCCGGTACAGAGAAGGCGGCGGAGAAGGCACCGTTGTTGTCGGTGACAGCGGAGGCCACCTGAACAACGCCAAAATTGATGACCACCGTAGCGGCAGGCTTGAAGCCGTTGCCTTTGACCGGCAGTTCCATGCCAACATGGCCCTCGTTCAGTCCCAGGCTGGCCCCGGCGGTTACGGTCAGGCGGGCGCGGCCCAGGTTGCCCATACCGTCGACTGCCCTGATATCGTAGGCTTCAGGTTTCAACTCGGGGACGCTGAAGGTGACGTCAAAGCTGCCCGCGCTGCCGGCCCTGGCACTGGCGGCCTGGTAGTTGCCGAAGTACACGTTGACGGTGCCTGCGGAGGCAAAGCCGCTGCCGCTGAGGGTGACGCTCTCCCCGGCGGAGGCCGAGTCCAGGTTTAGGGCAACCATGGGCATCACCCGGAAGACCGCCCCGGCCGAGTCCCCCTGGCTGTTTTCGGCGGCCACCTGGTGTGAACCGGCGGCGCTGTTCGGAATAATAAAGCTGAAACCAACCTCGCCGGTAGCGCCGGCGGCGGCGGTGGCCAGCTTTTCCCGGTCGCCATCATAGAAATACAGGTCCACCGTCCTGCCCGAGTAAAAGCCGCCGCCTGTGGCCAGCACTTTCGTACCTACCGGCCCTTCGGAGACATCCAGCCTTAGCTGCGGGCCGGTCACGGCGAACTGTCCCAGCGCCAGCGTAGAGCCGGCCTCGTTTCTCACCCTGACGGTGTGCTGGCCCGGGGTCGCTGCCGCCGGGGCTTCAAAGTTGAAAACAAAATTCCCGCCGTCAGGAACAGCAACGGGGCTGCCCGGTATCTCGATTTCGTTGAAGAACAGGTGGAGGCGATCCCCCCGATAGGACTCGAAATTGGTACCGGTCAGCTCCACCTGTGTTCCCCTGGCGCCGGAACCCGGTGACAGCGAGATGAGCGGTGCCGCCAGCGCCGGAGCGGCGAAGCCCGCCAGCACAAAGGGCATGACCAGCCCGGCCACCAGTACGACCCTGGACGACATACGACCTCTATTGCTCATGATTACCTCCTTGCCAGGGAGGGGGCGGTGGCGTTCTTCAACTGTTTCAGCCGATAAGTTTCCTCCTGGCGCCTCGCCTGGGGATATAAGTGCCCGCGAAATTATCCAGGATATCCCGGTCGATGAGCCAGGTATTGTGAATCTTTATAGCGGGCAAGTCCCCCTGCCGGCAGAGCCGCTTTACCGTCTCCGGGTGAATCCTGAGGCGGCGACCCGCCTCGATCACATTGAGGTAATTGTCCCAGGCCATAATGCCCACCACCTGGATATTGCGTTGTCAAAGCAATTATTAAACAGTCGGAGAAATTTGTCAAGGGGGTTGAGGCGCAGGGCGTAGAAAAGGTGACAAAATCGCATTGACGGTTTTAGAACATTTGTTCTATTCTGCCACCATCTGCACTGAGAGGTGGGCGATATGAAGCCAGAGTCCGAGGAAATGCCGGCATGGGAAGCACAACCAGCACCAGAGGAAGATGAAGACCTGCCCCCTGAATTCTGCCAGTACCGGGACGAAGGCTGCGAGCTATCCGGCTCTTGCCTCGACTGTCCCCTGCCCCGGTGCATTCATGACGAGCCGGGGGGCCGCCAGCGCTGGCTCAAGCGGCAGCGGGACCGGGAGATAGCCCGGCTGTTCCGGCGGGAGGGCAAGAGGATCAGGGAACTGGCCCAGATGTTCGGTCTGAGCCAGCGGACAGTAAAGAGGGCGCTGCACCGTTCGATCGTGAACACAACGAGACAGAGCAAAGGAGAATCTGGCCGACATGAATGAAACTTTGGTGGCGCAGCTATCCAGGATGGACACCGACAGGATGAAGGGCTACCGGGAACTGCTCGATTTCTATCAGGGGCGTCACTGGCAGGGCCGGGAGCGGTGGGGCGACCGCCGCCTCACCTTCAACTATGCCAGGGTTTTCGTGGACAAGGTCACATCATACCTGATGTCCGGCGTTACCTTCGCCGCCGATACCGCGGATGACTCGGCTGAGTCCAGGGCGAAGGCAGCAAGAGCCGAGGCGGCCCTGTACCAGGTGTATGAGGACAATGGCCTGGCCCAGCTTGACCTGGAGACGGAGACCGACTGCGCCATCCTGGGCGACGCCTGCTACAAGATCACCTGGGACAGCCAGGAGAAGCGGGTGAACATCAGCGCCCCGGACGTGCAGGGGATTTACGCCTGGTGGTCCGGTGATGACGTCTCACGGGTATGGCGGGTGGCATCGAGCTACCAGTTGACCTCTGAAGAGGCCGTCCGCCTCTACGGGGCGAAGCCCGCCGGCGGCACCGCCAGCATCGTGGAGCTGTGGACCGACCAGGACTTCGAGCTTTACGCGGATGGCGTCCTGGCCGAGCGGAGGCCTAACCCTTACGGCTTCATCCCCTTCGTCATCTATCCCAACCTGAGGGAGCCGAAGAAGTTCTGGGGCGCTTCCGACCTGCCCCAGATAATGGAGCCGCAGCGGGAGCTTAACCGCGCCCTGAGCCAGCTTTCCCACATACTGGAGCTTTCCGGGAACCCCATCGCCGTGCTGGAGAACGTGGAGGAATCGGAGAACATCGCGGTCAGGCCGGGGGCGGTGTGGCACATCCCGGAAGAGGCCAGGGCCTATCTCCTCGACCTGCTCCAGGGCGGCGGCGTCAGCATGCACATCGACTACATCAATCTTCTTTACCGCACCATGCACGACCTGTCCGAAGCGCCCCGCTCCGCCTTCGGGGGCACCGACCGGGACCTGTCCGGCATCGCCCTGGAGATCGAGCTTCACCCGCTGCTGCAGAAGGTGCGGAAAAAGCGCCTTATCAGGACGGCCGCCTACAACCGGAGGAATGGCATGGCGCTCAGGCTCCTGGAGAGATACCGGGGGGAGGACTTCGGCGGCATCAGGCTGAAGACGGTGTGGGGGCCGGTGCTGCCCCAGGACCTGGCCAGGCAGGTGAGCAGCGAGCAGACGCTGGTACAGGTGGGGCTGCATTCCCGGCGGACAGCCATGGACGAGCTTGGCGTCAAAGACCCGGAGCGGGAGTTCGCCCGCTGGCTGGAGGAGAGACAGGCCATATTGAAAATGAACAAAGAGCTTAATGCCAGGCCCGCCAGGAACGGGGCGAGAGAGAGGGCCTTGCTGCCCCAGGCGGAAGGCATCGAGGAATAGCTGAGAGGAGGTAAACAGTGACCGAAAACGAGATGCCGGCGGGAGCGCCGGAAGCGACCGGGGAGGACCAGGTAGCGCAAGAGGAGGTGGCCCGGCAGCAGCTTGTACCACCTGATGTCGCCAGGCTGGAGCAAATGCTGGCGGAGCGCGAGGCCGATGTCAGCACCCTTAAACAGGCAATCGCTGACAGGGAGGGTCGGACAGCCAACCTGGAGAGAGACCTGGCCAGCACCGTGGCCGCCTACAGGGCCCTGGTCATCCAGACCAACCCGGGCCTTCCCGGGGAGATGGTGGGCGGAGACTCGGTAGAAGAAATAAACCGCTCCCTGGCCGGGGCGCGGGCACTGGTGCAGCGGGTCAAAGAGGAGCTGGAGGCGGAGACCTCAAGGGCCAGGGTGCCTGCCGGCGCGCCACCCAGGACGCCTCCCGACCTGTCCGCCCTGTCTCCAATGCAAAAAATAAAGTACGCAATAGGAGGTAACCGATAATGGCACTGACACTGGCAGAGGCAGCCAAGCTGTCCAACGATATGCTCATGCAGGGAGTGGTCGAGACAATCGTGAAGGACTCGCCGCTGCTGCAGCGCCTGCCCTTCATCGAGATCGCAGGCAACGGCCTCACCTATAACCAGGAGAAGACCTTCCCCGGCATCGACTTCTATGATGTGGGCGATACCTGGGTGGAGTCCACGCCCACCTTCGAGCAGAAGACGGCCAACCTGAAGATAATGGGCGGCGACGCCGATGTGGACAACTTCCTCAAGTCCACCCGCTCGAACATCCAGGACCTGGAGGCGGCCATCGTCGAGATGAAGTCCAAGGCGCTGCGGGACAAGCTGGAGGAGACCTTCGTCTACGGCGACTCCGCCGCCAACCCCAAGCAGTTCGACGGCCTGAGGGCGCTTATCGATACCACCACCGCCGGCGGCCAGGTCATCGCCATGGGGCCAACCGGGGCCACGCTGACCCTGGCCAAGCTGGACGAGCTTATCGACGCCGTCAAAGGCGGCAAACCGGACATGCTCCTGATGAGTCGCCGCTCCCGCAGGAAGATAAACGCGCTGGCCCGGGCCGCCAACGGCATGATGGACACCGACCGCGACCGCTGGGGCAACTTCGTCCAGCTCTGGGACGGCATCCCCATCGGCGTGAACGACTGGATACTGGACACGCACGACCTGGCCGACAGCGTGGAGACGGCTACCACCGGGGGCGATTGCTCCGTCATCTATGCCGTCCAGTTCGGCGAGGGGGCGCTCTGCGGCCTGACCAGCCCCGGCTACCTCCAGGTAGAACCGGTCGGCTCACTGGAGAGCAAGGACGCCTCGCGCACCAGGGTGAAGTGGTACGCGTCACTGGCCCTGTTCAGCACCATCAAGGCGGCCGCCCTCATCGGGGTGAAAGACTAAACAAGGAGGAGGAGACATGGCATTCTCAGACCCGGGAACGGGAAGGATCATCGAGCAAGGCGAAGGCCTGGTCAGGATCACCCTGGCCGAAGACTGCAAGGCCGGCGACATACTGGGCTATAGCTCCGGCTGGAAGCGGGCGCTGGCCACGGTGGGCACCGCCATCCAGGGCAGGCTGGTGGCCGGAGAGGACGGGGACAACGGCGATGTCATCACCGCCTACCGCCGCGCCGTGATCGGCGGCTACTCCGGAGGCACCGCCGGCAGCGCGGTCTACGTCGCCGAGGGCACCGACTACGGCAAGATAACCGAGACCAAGCCCACCACATCGGGCGACTGTGACACCATCACCGGCTACATGGCATCGGCCACGGTGGCCATACTGGAACCAGGCTCCAGGAACGATTCCACGGCATAAGAAAATATAAAGTAAGGGGAGGCTGTCCGACGACAAGTTGTCATGCCGAGCGAAGCGAAGCATCCGTTTTGTATGTTCAGGGGGCGGATTCTTCGGTCGCTTTGCTCCCTCAGAATGACATTCCCGAACAGCCTCCCCGGGAGGTAAATCATGAGCTTACCGGTAGTTGAGCACACCGAGCACCCCTTCGCCAGGGGCAAGCTGACATCTGATGGCGTGCAGTGGAGCGCGGAAAAGACGACCAGCAGCAATGATTACGAAAGCGTGGAGGAAGCGACAGTGCGCCCACCGGTGCTGGGAGAGGTCCTCGAGTTCGAGTTCGGGCTGACCTGCGCCGTCAAGTCCAGCGGCACACTGGAAAGCGTCCTGTTCAAGTGGCAGGCGCGGAACGCCGGTGGCAACTGGGTGGACCTTCAGGACGAGGCCACCTACCCCGCCAACGCCTCGGCCTATAATGAATATACCTACAGCGGCCGTTTCAAGCCCGCCGCCGACTTCAATGCGCTGCCCTTTGACCTCCGGCTGGTCATCAAGTCCGGCGCCGCCGGCGGGGAGAACGCCACCGGCAAGGTGAAAAGCTCCAGCTACATCCGCGTCATCTACGCCGCATCCTGAGGTGAACCATGAAGCTACAGAATTTTTCTGATCCCGGCCTGGTATTGCACCTGCCGCTCAACGAGCTTGACGGCGCTGCCTTTATGTCCAAAGACCAGTACGGCCGCCCGTGCTCCGTCACCGGGGCGAAGTGGACGCCCCGCGGCCATGTCTTTGACGGCGTTGACGACCTGATAGACTGCGGGGACGTGGCCGGCGCCCTTGCCGACCAGCTAACGGTGGAGATATTCATCAACAACATAACCCAGGTGGACTCCACCTTCTGGATAGTGCAGGGACCGCCGGGCGCCCCCGGCTATGACTGGGGACTGTACAAGACCGTCGCCCACAAGGTGGCCTTCTACGTGGTCAACGCTGCCGGCACGGACAAGAGCGCTGCGTCAACGCGGGCAATAGCCACCGGCAACTGGTACCACATCGCCGGCAGCTACGACGGCACCCGGGTCAGGGTCTTCTTCAACGGGGAAGAGGACGCCGCCCCGGTGGCGCAGTCGGGCAGCGTCAGGGACTCCGGCTATAACTGCATAGTGGGCCGGTGGAACTCCAGGACGGTCAACAGCGTCATCGGCGAGGCCAGGATATACAACCGCGCCCTGACCCCGGCTGAGGTCCGGCGCAACTACCTGGCCACCTGTGGTGAGCGGTGGTGAACCAGCAAGATGAGATACCTTTGAGCACGGAATGACTCTGAAAGCAAGGAGTAAACGAGATGGACCTGACCACGATGAGGACCAATGTGAGGCGCGAACTGCATGACGAGGACTCCGCAAGCTACCGCTGGAACAACAACGAGCTTGACCGGCACATCGCCCGCGCCGTCAAAGAGCTATCGGAGCACATCCCCCGGCAGCAGAAGGCGACCCTGGCCACCGCCGCCGGCTCCAGGGAGATAGCCATCTCGTCACTGACAGACCGGGTAATGGTAGAGGCGGTGGAATACCCAGTTGACCGCTTTCCCCGGAAGTACCAGCCCTTCTCCCTGTGGGCTGACCAATTGACCGTCCTGGGCGAGGAACTGCCCGATGGCTCAAACGCTTACATCTATTACGGCAAGATACACACCCTGGATGCAGGTACCTCCACCATCCCCCCGCAGTATGAGGACCTGGTGGCCGTTGGCGCCTGCGGCTATGCCGCCGTGGAGTGGGCCGTCTTCGCCATAAACCGGGTCAATGTCGGGGGAGGGGGCACGCCGGGACAATTCCTGGACTGGGGCAGCCAGAAGCTCAAGGCCTTCCGCCAGGAACTGAGGCGGCTGGGCAGGAGGCACCGTCTGAGAGTCAGCACCCTGTACCGGCCTCACCGCCCTATCGCCTCCCGGTCCACCGACTTCGGACCGTAGGGGAAAACGGTAGGGTGGGTGCAACCCACCAGAATCAATGGCTGCCGGTGGGTTACTACTACCGGTGGGTTACGCCTCGACTCCGTCAAGGCTACACCCACCCTACAGCTACTTCTACCGGTCCACCGACTTCGGGCCGTAGGTAACAAACAGGATGTTGAAAAAGACTTCGAAGAGTTTCCCCCTTTACAAAAGGGGGACGGAAGGGGGATTTTATAGTCTCAAAATCCCTCTCTGTCTCCCCTTCGACAGGCTCACCTCGTGGTGACTCGGTGGAACCAGGGCAAGCTCTTTACGAAAGGGAGACGAAACATCTTTCACCGTTTTCATCAACTGATGGAGATACGAGGAGAATAAAACCGTTAGATGGAGACAAAGGTTAGAGAACGAGCCATAAATAACGTCTTATAAGCGGAGTGAGAGCATATGAAAAGTGACGTAAAAAGACCCGGAGTCCCGCGCTGCGGTGACAACGAAGACGGCGATGGGCTGGAATCAATGGCCCGCCTGTACCGGTCGCTGTGGTCGCGGCTGGGCGGCCGCCCCTGGACATACATTCTCAGGGACACCTGGCACAGGCTGGAGGGGCTGTGGATCATCGGCCTGGTGGCTGCTGGCGGCCTGCTGGGGCGCTGGCTGTGGGACATGGTCTTCTGGCTGCTGCTGGCCTTCGCCCTGGGCTACATCGCCGGGCACCTTTTCTGGGGGACGAGGTACGTGCCCGGCCAGAAAGGCAATCCGACCGGTGAAAGGAAGGGCCAATGCGGGAGCTGACCTCGACATTGCTGGCCGCCCAGAAGCAGGCGGCATCAACCCCTTTTGTGAAAGTGGAGGCGCGCAATCTCGCCGCCGGCGTCGTCAGGCTGGACTGGTCGCGGCTCTACGCCGGCAGCGAAGACGACTATTATCATGCCGCTGCTATTCCCGGCGACGGCTCGCTCATCAGGGCCAGGGTCACCCTGCCCGCCGATTCCCGCAAGCTGTACCGGCAGCGGGTGACCAGCCCCGGTCCGGCCAGCGATTTCAGCCAGTGGACCTACACCGGCCAGTACAACTGCGTGGCGGTGGCCTGCGCCGCTCTGGGCGCGGAGGTCTCCATCTTCTGGACCAATACCAGCCGGGAGGTCCGGCGCATCAAGAGCACCGACAACGGCGCCGCCTGGGGCAGCCCTGAGCTTATCGACTACTCCCCCACCACCGCCATCAACGGCCTGGCCGCAGCTTACAAGCCCAACGGCGACCTGGCGATCTTTTTCGCCGACCAGTCTACCCTCTACATCAAAAAGCTCGTCGGCGGCCAGTGGCAGGCCAAAGCCGCCTGGGACAAGACCACCGGCGACCTCTCCGGCCTGGCCTGTGTCTACGATGGCGACTGGGACCTGCTGGTGACGGGACAGGACACGGCGGGGGACTTCAAGCTGTGGGCGCTGGCCTACGGGGACGGGGGAGACGTCGCCGCCGGCACCTGGTCGGAACTCCAGGAGTTGGCCTCAGCGCCCTCAGACGGCAACTTCGAGTACTCCAGTCCCTTCATCGCCAGGCCGGACGTCTTCCGGTGCTTCTTTGTGGAGAGCTTCGGCGGCAGCCAGGCCTATGACCGTCCTTTCTGGTCGCACACTGTCCCGGGCACCAGTTTCATCGCTGACCTGTGGCGGGAGCCGGTGCCCTTCGACCTGTCCTCGCAGTACGGCCTGGCCCTGGCCCACGACAGCGATTACTGCTGGCTGTCAAGCCCGTCCGGGGTGTGGCGGGCCAGCCTGGCCGCCCAGACACTGGACCTCACCGCCGACGTGGTCGGCGCCAGGCTGGAGCAAGGGCCGGTCTCCGGCGAACTGACCGTTGAACTGAGGAACGATGACGGCCGGTACGACTCGCCGGGAGAGGGCGGCCTGGCCACCCTGGATAACGGCTGCCAGGTAGACTTCAGCCCCGGCTACGTCACCGCTTCCGGCAACGAGGCCAGCGCCGGACAGAGCTTCAGCCTGGAGGCCTGTGAGCACTTCAGCGCCCCGGGCGGGGCCAGCCTGGTCCTCGGCGGTCGGGCCGGCTGGGGCGCAGTGGCATCGTGGCGGGCACGGCACCAGTCTCGCTGGAACAAGGACTCAGACCAGGCCAGCGTCAGGGACATCCTGGCCTTCGTCCTGGCCAGGGCGGGGCTGAAACTGGAGACGGTATCCGCCTCGGCCACGTTCACTGGCTTCTATCCGGACTTTACCATCAGCCCCGGCGACGGCGGAGATAACGTTATCGCCAGGCTGCTCAGCTTCGTCCCTGACGTCCTGCTCATGGAAGGCAATAAGGCCCATGCCATTAATCCCCTTGACTCGGACATCTCCGTCTACAGCTACGGCGGCGACCACCAGGTAAAAGAGGGGAGGTACCGGCGCAGCGCCTGGGCGACCAACCGCTTGCAGGTGGAGGGCTATGACAGCACCGGCGGCCAGCCGGTGATAGCGGACAGCTTCGCCTGGGAGGAGATAGGCCGGCACGGCGACCGGTTGAGGCAGGTCCAGGACGATAACATCGGCACCGTTTCCGGGGCGCAGCAGCGGGGCCAGGCCCATCTGAGGACGGCAGAGATGGAATCATCCAGAGGCGTCATCATCGCGCCGGTCAACTGCGGCCAGCAACTTTATGACGTCATAGACGTCACCGACGCCCGCGCCGGGCTGAGCGCGGCCAGGCGCAGGGTGCTCGGCCTGGAACTGGTCTACCGGGCACGCCGCGGCGAATACTTTCAGCGCCTGCGGCTGGGGGCGGTGTGACCGTGCCATCGAAGGAGGCAACAATGAGATTGAAGAAAGCGGTGCTCAAGAGTTTCAGTTCAGGCAGCTATACCGCCACCGTCCAGCTATCGGGCAGCTACCGGGCCTACCTGGAAGGCGTGGCCGTGGCGCGCAACCTGCCCCCGGCGGAGATGGTGGCGGGCCGGAAGCTGGCGGTCGTCTTCTTTGATGAGCACAGCCCCAAAGAGGCAGTGGTGGTGGCGGTGTATACTTAGGCCTACGGCGGGTTCCAGGAGTAGACATACACCTTGTTGGTGATGAAGCTGGGATTGCTCGCCGACCAGCCTGTTTCCCACGCCGGAGGCTCGGAGTAGCCCGGCACCTGGCGCACGTAGGCGGATATGGTGACGCCGCCGGTAGTGGCGCTGATGATGTAGTCCTTGTAGGACTTGATGTAAACCCAGGTGTCGCCGGTGCCGCCCGAAGGCGAGAAGGCGGCCGTGGTCTTGCCGCTCACCCCGCGCGAGTTATCGAATACTATAGTGTAGACGCCGCCGCTGTCATCCGTTGCCGGGTCGATCACCAGCGCCTGGGTGCGGTTATAGGTGGCATTGGCCGGGGTGAAGCCGGTTTCCAGGATGGGGTGCTGGGTCGGCCAAGAACTTATCTGCCCCGGTGGAATGGGGTCGTTGGACGGCGACGACGTCGGTATCCCCGCCCACACCCCCATCCGCGAGATGCCCGCCGGGCTGTAGGCCCAATTTACCTGGATGGTGCCCGCCTTGACATTATATAGCCGCATCAGGTAGGCATAGCCCGCCGGTATCGTCGCCAGGTTGGGATGGGTCACACCCGGGTCAACGTAGTTCTGCTGGGTCGCCGGGACGGCCTGGGTCGGGGTAGGCAGGGAGACCTGCGGCGTGACACTATAGCTGTTCACCGTTACCGCGGGCGCTGAATAGCTGGTGGTGATCTGAAAAGTGCTGTAGGGCTGGCCCCCCTTGTGCGGGGAGGTGGTGGTATAGGTGGTGCCATAGGCGTCAGCGCCCCGGACCATGTCGGCAGTGACGCGGCTTATACCGGCCTCAGCGGCGTAGCGGGCCATGGCCAGCTCCCGCTCGCTGTGGCCGCTGGCCAGCATGGTACTGGCATAAGGTATCAGGGTCATCACCACCAGCGTCCCCACGCCGAGCAGGATGATGGCCAGCAGAAGGAGCTGTCCTTTTTCCCTACTGGCGCTCCTGGCTTGTCCCGGAAAGCCTGGCCTTGCACTTTGAGCATTTTCATTCCCGCGCAGGCGGGAATCCATACATCCTCCAGCGTTTGGACCCCCGCTGCCGCATCGCGGTACAGGATGGGCTTTGCGGGGGCGACAGATATCGCGCCTGTTTTCGGGGTAATGACATCCAACTGCCACGTCAGCTCCTTACACCTCTACGGGCTGGCAATGAACAGCACCTGATCGGAAGACAAAGTGAACACGGCACTAGTAGTGCCCTGTACCTTCAGGGTCACCCGCCGCTCCGTCAGGGAGTTTACGTAGGCCAGCGCCGTCGGATCGAGCGGGAAGCTATGGGTCACCACCGTATCGGCCTGGGTGAAGGTGAATCCTGACGCTGCCACACCCGGGAACCCTGAGTCGCTATCCTGGACAAAGAACTCCATGGCCACGTTCTGCTTGTTCGATTTCCCGGTGAACCTCACCTCTATCTGCGATATGGTGGCCGGGGCCGACATGTTCTCGCCCTGTGCCCACCAGCTTACCACCTTGCTCCCGCCCACGGTGGCAGAGTTGACCACGTAGTAGACGCTGTCAACATCGTGCAAGGACGACCCGCTGCCGGAAGACAGCGTGCCGTAGATGATGGTCGGCTCGCCGGATATATAGTACGTCTCTGAGCCAGGGGCAGGCGGCGGGACGGGCTCCTCGCCGGGCGTCGATACGGTAGGCTCAAGAGCGGGGCGCAGGGCGGCCACGATGGTAGCGCCGCGGGAATGGTCGCCCACGCCGGGGGCGTCCTCTATGGTGGCGGTGAGGGCCACGGTCAGCCGCCTGGTGCTGGGCGACCAGGTGAACGTTGCATCGTTCTGGGACAATATCTTGCGGGCTATGGGCAGGCTGGACTGGAGCACGCCGTCCTGCCTCTCCTCGCGGATGACCGAGTCGCTGGAGGCGTCATAGCTGTAGGTGACATTGTAGCTCACCGTGGACTCGCCGGTGAAGTCCCGCCAGGTGAACCGCCCGTACTGCGGGGCGGTCAGCGCCGTATAGCTTTCGGCGGCATTGGCGTCCCGGTTTATCCAGTAGCGGGCAAAGCTGAGGTCCGCCTCCACGCCCAGCTTGTTGGCCTGCTGCGGCGACAGTTGCATGAACATGGGTATGGCTGCCGCTATCGCCGTGCCCAGCACGCCGCTTATGGCCAGGCCGATGACCGTCTGGAGCAGGGTAAAGCCCTTCTGCCGCTTCCTCATTCCCTCACCTTGTAACGGCTGACCGCCATGTTGCCCCTCACCCCGGTGACGTCCACCGTGACCAGTTGCACCGTCTCCTCGGTGGTGGTGGAGAGGGGGGAGGCATAGGTGTAAGTGACCGCCGGCGCGGTACTCACCTGGATGCTGTATCCTGACGGGGGAGTAATGAGGCTGTAGCCGCTGGCATTGACCGAGTAAGACTGGCCCTCTATGGATTCCAACTGGCTCTGGGCCAGCTCAAAAAGCACCGAGCGGTCGTAGATGCGGTCAGTAGTTTTGATGGCCATGGACAGACCGCCAAGCACCAGCGGCAATGCCAGCCCGACCACGGCCAGGGCCACTATGACCTCCAGGATGGTATAGCCCCCCTGGCCCTTAACACTCCGGCTAAAGTCTTTCCCCACACCCACCTCGAGGCCATCCCTCTCAACCTGAGAACAGGGACCAGTCACTGTAATTGTAGCGCAATCGGCCAAAAATGGAAAGGAGCCGGCTTGAAGCAGGCTCCTTTCCTTCCAAGAGTGTTAACCTGGAAACGTACTGTGCCCTAGGGATAGACTCCCGTCTGGAAACCCAGTTCCCCGGAGTCTATGTCCACCGAAGTGCCCAGGGTGTCGTCGGCCGGATACCAGGACTGCACCAGGCCGTTGCTGTCGATGTACCAGTAGTAGCTGCCGTTGTTGTTGGTATTGGTCGAGCCGACGTTGGTGGCGTCCTTGGCCGCCGATTTCACCGTCGAGGCGCTCTTCAGGAAGCCGTCCGTGGCCAGCAGGGCGATATCTATGAAGCTGTTGGTGTCGGCGGCATCCATGAAGTCGCCGTCAGTGTTGTTGTCGCTGGGAGTGCCGATGGTGCCGCCGGGGGTGGCTTGCTGAGCACCGATGGTGGGCCACTGGCCGCCGGCGCGGTTCTCGATGTCGGTCCTCCAAGCGTCAACCGCCGCCTGCAGGATATCCCGGTCCGCCGCCCAGCTCCGCTGCTTGCCCTGGCCCAGGAAGCCCTGCACATTGGGCACCACTATGGCCGCCAGCACCCCTATCACCGCCAGGACTATGATGATCTCTATCAGGGTGAAGCCCTTTTGCCCTTTCATGTTACTCTCCTTTTTCATTTACGCTCGGGATCCCCTTATTTGACCTGGACGTACTGGGTCAGGTCCGAGTCCCACTTGTACAGTTCCGCCACGCGGTTGGGTACATCTGTAGAGGTGCCGATCTTGAGCAGCCACAGGTAGTCCCTCTTGTCGGTGGATGTGGACGACTTCTCTTCAGCCGAACCCGGCAACTTGTTCAGATAGTCCGGGACGAATGTCAGCGTCACTTCCTGGCCTGAAGAGGTCAATACCTTTGTCGTGTCATCGAAGTTCACGGCGGTGTAGTAACTGGCTCCCGTTCCAGCGGTGATGTTGGTCGAGGTTGCCCCGATGATGCTCACTGCGCTGAGGGCGGTTATCTCGGCGGTGGTCAGCCCCCAGTCGCCGCTGTCGTCGAACAGCGACTCGGGGGACTCGCCCTTGGTCGAGTCCGAGGTGAACTTGTTGACCGCAGTCTGCATGTTCTGCAGGTCGCTCTTGAGCCGGGTATCGGTGCTGGCAGTCTTGGTGCCGGTAACCGCCGGTATGACGATGCCGGCCAGCACTGCCAGGATGGCCATGACCACCATCAGCTCCACCAGCGTGAAACCCTTCTGTCCTTTTTTGCTTTTTAACATTATGTCCTCCTTTGTTATTGATCCCGTTGCGGGTTATGTCCCGCTTATTGGTTCCCTTGCAGGTTATCGTTCAACTGGTTTTTGACTGTACTGACTACCACCTCCTCTTCATAACTTTTAACTTTACACATCTCTTTGTACTTCCAACTCAAAGCTACGCCTATATAATAACCTGGCACGTGGGCGCTGACAATACGCCGGGAGGGTGATTTCACGGGATAAAAGAGTTAGCTCTTTAGAGTGAGAGGGAAATCCAAATTACGAAATCCCCCTTATTCCCCCTTTACGAAAGGGGGAGACAGATTGATGAAAGGCACAGATATAGGGGTTTGCACGGTCATCCTCTCCCTTTGGTAAAGGGCCTGTCCTGGTTCCACCGAGTCACCACGAGGTGAGCCTGTCGAAGGGAGAGATAGAGAGGGATTTTTAGATTACGAAATCCCCCTTCCGCCCCCCCTTTACGAAAGGGGGAACTCAACCGAGGCTTTTTCTGCATTCTGATAACGCTTTGTCACCTGGATTTTGACATTGATTTGTCATTTGGGCATTGTCATTTGTCATTACTCGCTCCTGTCCCGCCCCATCCGGCGCCTGGCCTCATAGGCGGCGATCTGGGTGCGGCTCTTCAGGTGCAGCTTGGCCAGGATGTTCTTGAGGTGCGTCTTGGCGGTGTTAATGGAGATGAACAGCTTCTCAGCTATCTCCTTGTCGGTCAGCCCCTCGGCCACCAGCTCCATCACCTCCGTCTCCCTCGCGCTGAGCACAGATGGTTCGCTCTCCGACCGGGCCATCCCTATCTCTGAGAGCAGCTTGGGGGCCATCGCCGGAGAGATGATGACGCCGCCCTCGACGACGTGCAGGATGGCCCGCACCAGCTCGTCCGGCTCAGAGCCTTTGAGCAGGTAACCCTTGGCCCCGGCCTTGATCGCGCCGAACAGGTCTTCGTCCTTCTCGGATACGGTGATGATGAGCACGTTGGTCGCCGGGGACTGCTCCATGATGCGGCGGGTGGCCTCCATGCCATTCATCACCGGCATGGAAAGGTCCATGACCACGATATCCGGGCAATGCTCCAAAACGGCACTGACCGCCTCTTCGCCATTGCTGGCCTCGGAGATAACCTTCATGTCAGGCCGGGAATTTATCACCGCCACCACACCGCGGCGGAACAAGATATGGTCATCTACAACAACAACATTGATGGTATCTATTGCTTCACCCCCCCGGCACGCTCACCCTGACCTCGGTGCCGTCCTGAGTAGATTTCAGCGCGATACGGCCGTTGATGCTCGCGGCCCTTTCCTCCATTATGCCCAGCCCGGCGCCGCCACCCTTCGACGGACCAAAACCGCGCCCGTTGTCCCTGACCGCCATCTCCATGCCCCGGGGCGTCTTATCAATGGTGACCGTTACCTGGCTGGCCCCGGCATGTTTCTTGACGTTGCTGAGCGCCTCCTGGGCGATGCGCAGCAACTGCAACTGGGCCACCGGATGCACTGCGGCCAGGCGCGGCGGCGACCGGAACTCCGCCTTTATGCCTGTCTTCTTGCTGAAGTCAGCCACGTAGCAGGCCAGGTCGTCCACCAGCGAAATTCCATCGGCATCGATATTCAGACAGTCGATCGCCTCGCGGATGCCCTCGTATGATTCCGCGGCCATCTGGTGAATTTCTTCGATATCGGCAACCAGTTTCTCATCGGCGGGAGACAGGGACTTCTTGATCAGGCTGGTCTTGGTGCTGAGATATCCCATCACCTGGGCCACGTTGTCATGCATCTCCTGGCGCAATCGCCGGCGCTCGCTGACTATAGTATCGCTCTGTATCCTCCGGTACACGTTCAGGCTGGTCCGGTAGGTAACCCCGGCGACCAGAAAGCAAGAAATACCATACAGCAGGACGATGCTGAGATAATTCTCCTGGAGAATGGGGGTGAAGCTCGTGCTCAAGCGAGTCAGCACGGTATGTGCCAGGACCAGGTTCAGCGAGCTAAGCGCGGCCATCCCCAGGGCC
This sequence comes from Chloroflexota bacterium, assembly GCA_016190695.1. Taxonomy (GTDB): domain Bacteria; phylum Chloroflexota; class Dehalococcoidia; order Dehalococcoidales; family RBG-16-60-22; genus JACPQC01. Next base: position 9,957 of record JACPQC010000025.1, on the reverse strand, counting down.
AGCGCCGGCTCAAAGAAAACGGCCGCGGTGACCACCGGCAGCAGGGAATAAAGCAGAAAGGGACTATCAGCGCCCCCGGTGGACAGCACCAGCGCCACGCAGACGGCAAGGTCGCCGGCCAGGATAACGTAGGTCAGTATTCCTCGCTCCCAGAGGCGGAAGTGGAACAGTATGCGGGCCAGGGTATAGACTCCCACCAGCGAAAAGATCAGCACCATCCGCATCTCGGTAGGAGGTTCTTTCGGTATGGTGAATATGAGCAGCACGGCGATGCCGAAGCTGATGAAGCGAAAGCGGAGAGGAAGACAGAGATGTCCCTCTCGTAAGGCAGCTTCCCGGACGGCAGCAACAGGGTTTCCTTCATGTCGATAACAAGATAGATAAATTGGACAATTATGTCAACAGCCTGTCAAAAACACAGACCGTCTAGACCGGCGGGTACAGTCCCAGGTACCAGTCGATGAGCGGCTGGCCCCAGACGAGGGCGACGATGCCGCCGGCGGCGAGGAACGGGCCGAAGGGTATCGCCTCCTTGCGGCCTTTGCGCCGGGCCAGCAGCAATATCACCGCCACCATGCCCCCACTGACGAAGGAGACCATCATGGCCACCAGCACCATGGGGAAGCCTGCCGCCAGCCCGATTACGCCGGCCATTTTCACATCGCCCCAGCCCATCGCATTGCTGTTGAACAAGGCGATGAGGAAAAACGGCAGCAGAAAGAGAAAGCCGCCGGCGAGCGCTCCCAGCAGCAGGGGCCAGGCCGTATCTCCACCCATGAAGCTCCTGGGGATGCCCAGGTCCGGCCAGAAAGGGGCCAGGGCCAGGCTGGCCAGGGCCGCCGGATAGGTGAGCTTGTTCAGGATAAGGCCATGCTCCAGGTCTATCACCGCCAGGAGCAGGAACAGGCTGGCGTATCCCGCCAGGACGACGAATTCCAGTCCGAAGCCGTAGCCCAGGTACAGGCCGGTGAAGATGAGGCCCGTCCCCGCCTCCACGACCACCACCCGGCGCGGCACCTTTGCCCGGCAGTTCCGGCAGCGCCCCCGCAGCCAGAGATAGCTCGCCACCGGCACCATTTCCAGCGCTGAAAGCTTCCGGCCGCAGTTGTCGCAATGCGACCGCGGCGAGATAACGGAGCGCCCTGCGGGCAGGCGGTCGGCGCTGACATTGAGAAAACTGCCGATGCTCGCCCCGAGAATAAAGGCAATAAGGCCCGTCAGCATATCTATAGCTCTTTCAGCACCAGGCCCACGTTCACCGCCATCTCGGCGCCAGGGAAACCGGCGGGACAGAGCAGCGGCGGCTGAAATGGGGCAACCGACCTGCCCAGAAAGGTCTCGACGGCGGCGGTTACCTCCGGAGACAGCGCCGAGCCCAGCAGATACACCGGTATATCATGCGCCAGCGACTTGTCCGGGTTGCTCTCCGTGTAGAATGAGATAATGCGGTCAAGGGCGTCAGTGACCAGGCCCGGCATGGCGCCCGGCTGGGTTGAGCTGCCCATGAAGGTGCTGCGTGCCGCCAGGGGAATGCTGTCCCTGAGGATGATGGACTCCAGGCTGTCAGGCTCTACCGAGGCGATTATTGCCTCCGGGCTGTTCACCGCCCGGCTCAAGGCGAAAGTGGTGGTATCTATCTTCGAGGCAGCCAGTCCGGCCAGACTGAGCGCGTGCATCAGTGCCATCACCGGCTCCCTGGGCACGGAGACGACAAAATAGCTGTGCTGTCCCGCCAGGCTGGGCAGCCGCTGCCACTTCAGCAGGCTGTTGCCCGACGGGTAGCCCATGTCCCGCCGGGCATGCTGCGGTATGACCTCTTCCGGACGGACCCCGGGCAGGTCCGGGACATTGATGATGCGGGACACCGAGTGAAACGCCGGCAACGCGGCAATGACCCCCCGCTCCCCGGCAAACTCTTTCTTCCCGGTCACCGCCTCCTTGATGACCCCGGCAATTCCTTCGGGACTGGCCACGAAGCCGTTACGCAGCAGCCTGGGACTGACCGGAGTCAAGCTCCAGGCGATCGCCTTTCTGCCCTGGCAGACCAGCAGCCTGAGGCTCGCCCCTTCGATGGAAAGGGACAGGGTCATCGCGGCGCCCCGTCGAACATCATCAGCGGAAATATACCATTAGCCTTAGTTTCAGGTCCCATGAGCCTTCCTTATCTTTAGCCCTGGCGATATCGACAGCCTCCAGCACAGGCCTGATCCTGCCCTGCGCCAGGTTCCCGACAAAACCGATCAGGTCGCCGGAGCCACCCTGGACTGCCATCTCGTGGCTGATAGCCGGATACCCTTTGCCGGCAATGGCTGTATCAAAATAGGCCGTGTCCCACTGGTTGATGGTGATGCTGTTGGCCACGGCAGCGCGCATCAACTGGTCGGTGAAGGTGGTAGCTTCCCCGTGCCCCGGCAAGGGACTTTCGGAGACCACGGCCGCCTTTGCCTCGGCCAGGCGTTTCTTCAGTACCTCGATATCGGGCAACCCCTGGCGCGCTTCTTTCAGGTTCAGTTCCACCGCGCTGAGCCGGCTGTTCATCCTGTCCCTCTCCTCCCTGGCGGCGGCGTTATCCCGCAGGGAGACAAAGAGCACCGCGGTAACTATTACCAGGAAGACCACCAGGCCTATGTTCACCCTGGAAAGCTGCTTGCCCGTCACCGTGACCTCTCTTTTATGGCTGCCTCGAACGCCAGGGAGAAAGATAACGAGTTCGCGCCGGCGGAAGACCTGAGCATGATGAGCCGCGACACCGCCGCCGAATCAAGCAAGAGTTGCCGGTACTTGAGCAGCGTCGCCAGGTCCGGCGCCGTGCCGGTGACATCCACCCGGTAATCATTGTTTTTCACCGAGACAAGCTCGATCCCGGCCGGTTTGGCCTGCAGCAGCACCGCCAGTATACCGGGCCAGTCCGGCCCCTGCCCTATGCCCAGTTCGCTTTGCGCCTTCGCCAGCGCCGCGCGCTCCTTTTCCAGTTCGTCCAGCGCCGACTGGAGCTTTTTGGCTTCTTCCTTATCGGCATTGACCTTCGCCATCTGCTCCTCTACCCCCCTGACCTGCTGGCGGGCAGAGTCAATGCCTGACTGAAGTGCCGCCCCGTCCTGGCGGACCCCCCAGATGAAAAAGACTTCGACCAGCACCAGCGCGATGAGCGCAGTCTGCAGCAAGTAGCGCCTGTAGGAAACAGGGCGCTTGAGGTACTCAGGCGGGATGAAGTTGAAGTTTGGGACCTGGCGGTAAGATCTCTGCTGCATAGTATTTGATTACTTTCACCCTGTCATGGGCTATCGGAAAATGAGACTACCAAGGTAATGAAAATCGCGAAGGATGTTTCGTCTCCCTTTCATAAAGAGCTTGCCCTGGTTCCACCGAGTCACCACGAGGTGAGCCTGTCGAAGGGGAGATAAGAGAGGGATTTTGAGACTAAATCCCCCTTCCGTCCCCCTTTTGCAAAGGGGGAAACTCTTCACAGTCTTTTTCAGCATCCTGCTACACCAGAACGAAAATCTCTGCTGCATAATAGCTGCATAATACTTGATTGCTTTCACTATTTTATCTGCGGGATGATGGAATACACTGCTGATATTATGGCCACGCCGATGAAGCCGACCACGATGCCGATGATGATGATCATGGCCGGCTCTATCATATCAGTGGTGCGGGACGTAGTCCTTTCCGTCTCCTGTTCATAGAAATTGGCCAGGCCTGCCAGGTTGACCTTCAGCGAGCCAGCGGCTTCGCCCACGCCTACCGTCTGGGATAGCAGCCGGGGGAATGCGGGCTGCCTCATAATGGCGGTCTCCATCCGGCTCCCCGTCAGCACTTCCCGGTAGACATGTGTCAGCCCCTCACGGAAGACGCTGTTGCCCACCGCCTCAATGCTCAGCCGCAGCGCCTCGGCAGTAGGGAGGCCGGCCTGGAGCATGGTGGCCAGGCTGGAACACAGCCGCGCCAGTTCGCTGTAGCGGATAACCGTGCCGATAAGCGGAACCTTCAGCAGCAGCTTGTCAAACCTCCGGCGGCCTCCGGGCGTCCTCGCATATTGCCAGCCTGCGAGCGCCAGGACGCCTGCTGCGATGAGGAGTTGCTTGCCAAAGGCCTGGCCGGCGCTGCCCAGCCCGATGAGTATCCTGGTGGCCAGGGGCACTTCCACCCCGTACTCGGTGAGCAGACCGGTCAGGGAGGGCATGGCCACCGTTATCAACAGGACCGCGGCCACCGAGCCTACCATAAAGACAACGGCAGGATAACTCAGCGCCTTCCTTATTTTCCCGGCAATGGCGCGCTGCCGCTCCATGTGGGACACTATTTCCAGGAGGCTTTTCCTGAGCTCGCCGGTCTCCTCGGCCACTTCCAGCAGCCGGATGTAAAATCCGGGAAAGACCCCGGTCTGGCCGGAGCAGGACTGGGAAAAGGACTTGCCCGCCTCGACATCCCGGATCACAGCAGCGATGGCGGTGCGCAGTGCCTGTTTTTCGGTCATGTCATGGATGACCCTCAGCCCCGGCACCAGTGATATCCCCGATTCCAGCAGCGAAGCCAGCTCCCGGGTAAAGGTAATGATATCAACGGCTTTGACGCCGAACAGGGTGGGTATCTGCTCGGAGAGGGAGAAGCGGCGCTCTTTTTTCAGGCTGAGAATGACCAGGTTGGATGCCCACAGCGCCTCCCTGGCCCGCTCCACAGACTCGACCTCGATAGAGCCGACCACCCTGTCGCCGTTTTCGTTATATGCTACGTAAGCTATGGCCATCTTATCACATCACCAGCGCTCAGTCGGTGGTAAAGACATTGCGCAGCACCTCGCCGACGGTGGTTATCCCCTCTTTGGCCTTGAGCATGCCATCGCGGCGCATGGTGATCATCCCCTGCCTCAGCGCCTGCTCTTTTATCTCGGAGGAATGGGCGCGGCGGATGATGAGCGTCCTGATCTCCTCCGTTATGGGCAGTACCTCGAACACGCCCAGCCTGCCCACAAAGCCGGTGAAGGCGCAGGTGTTGCAGCCGCGCCCGGCATAAAGCTCCGGGGCCTCCTCCTGCATCTCCTGCTCGTAGGCGATGGACTCGGTGGCGGTCAACTGGGCCGGCCCCCGGCAATCGGGACAGACCTTGCGCACCAGCCTTTGCGCCACCACGCCGATAAGGCCGGTGGAGACGGCGAAGGGCTCCACTCCCAGGTCAAGAAAACGGCTGATGGTAGAGGCGGCGTCATTGGCGTGGACCGAAGACAGTACCAGGTGACCGGTGTTGGCCGCCTGGAAAGCAGTCTGCGCCGTCTCCAGGTCTCTTATCTCACCCACCAGGATGATGTCCGGGTCCATGCGCATGATGGCCCTCAGCCCGGTGGGGAAATGAATTCCCGCCGTCGGGTTTATCTCTATCTGGTTGATATTCTCAAAGCGATACTCTACCGGATCCTCGACGGTCATGATATTGCGCTTGCCATCGGCCAGGGCATAAATAGAGGCGTAAAGAGTGGTTGTTTTTCCTGAACCGGTTGGCCCGCTGATCGACAACATCCCCAGAGGATAGCCCAGCAGCCGGTCATAGGTCTGGCGGGCGGCGCCGGTAAGCCCCAGCTCGGCGATATCGAAGCGGATGCGGCTCCGGTCGAGCACGCGGATGACCATCATTTCACCGTAAGCGGTCTCGACCACGCCCACGCGGAAGCTGACCTCCCTCTCGCCGAAGGTCATGGTGAAAGAGCCGTCCTGGGGGCGTCTCCTCTCGGCGATATCCATGTTGGCCATGACCTTTATCCGGGATACCATGTTCTGATGGACGCCCAGGGGGATGGTATGGACCGTGTGCAGCACGCCGTCAATGCGGTACATCACCTTGGCACAGTCTACGGTGGGGACTACATGAATATCCGAGGCCCTGCTTTTCACCGCCTGGAGGGTTATCATCTCGACGGCGCGCACTACCGGCGCTTCGCTGACCCCCTGGAGGATAGGCGGGGTGGCCGTCTCCCTGGGTGGCGCAATCTGGCTAACCTGGAGCGTCTGGTCAAGCTGCTGGGCCAGTTGCGTGGTCGGTTTGTAGACCACGTCCAGCATGTCTTTCACGCTGGAATCCAGCGGCAGCGCCGGCCTTATCGTTCGCCGCGTCATCGCCGAGAGGACGTTGATCAGCTCGAAATCATTGGGCCGCTCCATGGCCAGTTGCAGCTCCCCGCCGGGGCCGATGGCCAGGGGCAAGACCTCATGCTCACGGGCAAAGTCCTCCGCCACCAGGCGCACCGCTTCAGGGTTGATGTCAACCTGCTTCAGATTTACAATGGGGACTTTTAGCTGAAAGCTCAGGGCGGTGGTGAGCACCTCCCTGGAGATGAGCCTCCGCTCGAGCAGGACATCGGTGAGCCGTTTGCCCTCGGAGGTGGCGCTGGTCCTGGCCAGGTTTAGCTGGTCAGCGGTGATGAACCCCCCCTCCACCAGGGCCTGTCCCAGCCTGTCCTGGAATGAGGTAAACTTCCTGTCAACCAATCTGCCATCCCCGCGGGCTGCGTTGAAAGCCCACCCTGTTCACTCCCCGGCACCCGGAAGCGTAAGAAACTCTATTTTACGGTGGTCAGGCCCGTGGCCACGCTCTTGAGTATGGTGAGGATGCTGATAACGGCGCGCTGCACCTCGACCGGCTCCTCCGCCAGTATCCGGGCAACGTAAGGGTCAAGCTGCCGGCCCCGGTAATCAGGGCTGCTTTCACCAGCCACGCCCTCTCCTGTCGGCGTGAGGAAACCGGCCAGGGTGAACAGTTCATCTTCATCGAAACCGAGGGGCCTGGCTATCCGGCGCAGGATGCGGGCAGAGGGGAAACGCTCGCCCCGCTCGATGCGCCCCAGGTGTGATGATGACACGGACGACGCCACCGCCAACTCCTTTAGTGTGAGCGGCACCATCATCCTTTGCTGCTTCAATATCTTTCCGAGGTCTATTCTTTTCTCCTCCATTTTCCCCACGACCCGATCAGCACAAGAACTTCGCTATATTGTAATTAGACAAATGGCAAAAGTCAAGCCATCGCTGGCCAATTTTTTGAGCCATCTGTCGTTTGTCAAGTAAAGGAGGTGGCTTCGCTTCCCTGTCCCATGTATAACGAAAGAAGGTCACATAATTTACAGTCGTTCTTTCTTGACAACTCTCCCAGCATGCTGATAAACTACCTATTAATCGAATACAAAGGCTGCGAACAGGAATAGTAGGTTTCAAGCGGGGCTACAGAGAATCGGGCGAGGTGCGAGCCGATGCCAGCGCAGGAGTTGAATGGGCCTGGGAGCCGCAAACCGAAAGTCGTTCAGATAAGTAGGCTTTGACGCAGGGGAAGCGTTAGCACATCCCGGGGTATCGAGACGGGCGTCTCTGTACCTTAACGAGGTGGCCGGGGAAGGACCCGGTCAAGAAGGGTGGCACCGCGGAGGCCTCCCGCCCCTTCACAGGCGGGAGGCCTTTTTTTATTTGTAGCGAGGTGGTGAGTGTATTACCCATCCCTGGACGAAGTGCGCAAGCTGCACCGGCGCGGCAACCTGGTGCCGGTGTACCGCGAGATAACCGCTGACCTGGAGACGCCGGTATCGGCCTTTCTCAAGATAGCCCGCGGCGATTACTCTTTCCTGCTGGAGAGCGTGGAGGGCGGCGAACGGCTGGCCCGGTACAGCTTCATCGGCACCGAGCCTTCCCTGGTGCTGAGCACCGGCGGCAACGAGGCGGTTGACCCGCTGCTGATGATAGAGCAGCACTTCCTGCCCTTCCGCCCCGTGCCCGTGGCCGGACTGCCCCGCTTTCACGGCGGCATGGTCGGCTACCTGAGCTACGAGGTGGCCCGCTATTTCGAGCGGCTGCCCTCGCCGGAGCGCGACACCCTGGACCTGCCTGAGTCCCTGATGATGCTGGCCGACACCCTGCTCGTCTTCGACCACCTGACCCACAAGATAAAGGTGGTAGCCCACGTCCACATCAACGGCGATGTTGAAACGGCCTACGCCGGGGCCTGCCGCCGGATTGACGCCCTGGTGGACAGGCTGGGGCATCCTGTACCCGCCCAGCCCGCCGCGCCGGGGCCTTCCGGCCATCCCGTAGAGTCAAACCTGTCCCAGTCGGACTTCGAGGCCATCGTGGAGCGGGCCAAGGAGTACATATATGCCGGGGACATCATCCAGGCGGTGCTCTCGCTGCGGCTGTCCCGGCGCACCAGCGCCAGCCCGTTCGCCATCTACCGGGCGCTGCGCTCCATCAACCCCTCCCCTTACATGTACTACCTGCACCTGAAGGACTTTCACATCGTGGGCGCTTCGCCGGAGCTATTGGTGCGCGTCGAGGACGGCGTGGTGTCCAACCACCCCATCGCCGGCACCCGGCCCAGGGGAAAGGACCCCGGCCAGGACCAGGCGCTGGAGGAGGAACTGAAAAATGACGAGAAGGAGCGCGCCGAGCACATCATGCTGGTAGACCTGGGCCGCAACGACATCGGCCGGATAAGCGAGCCGGGCACGGTGGAGGTCACCCAGCTCATGGACATCGAGCGCTACTCCCACGTGATGCACCTGGTATCCCACGTGCAGGGCAGGCTGAGAAAAGGGCTGTCCCAGTTCGACGCCCTGCGCGCCAGCTTCCCCGCCGGAACCGTCTCCGGCGCCCCCAAGATCAGGGCCATGGAGATAATCGCCGGGCTGGAGCCGGACAAGAGAGGCCCCTACTCCGGGGCGGTGGGCTATTTCGATTTCTCCGGCAACCTGGACACCGCCATCGCCATCCGCACCTTCGTCATCAAGGACGGGGTGGCCTACGTCCAGGCCGGGGCAGGCATCGTGGCCGATAGCGTGCCGGAGCGGGAGTATCAAGAGTGCCTGAACAAGGCGCAGGCCCTGCTGGCGGCCATAAAACAGGCGGAGGCGGGGTGACATGCTGCTGCTGATTGACAACTATGACAGCTTCACCTATAACCTGTTCCAGTACCTGAGCGAGCTTGGCGCCGAGGTAAAAGTGGTCAGGAACGACAGGATAAGACTTGATGACATCGAGCGAATGGGGCCGGAGCGCATCGTCATATCCCCCGGCCCGGGCACGCCCGACCAAGCCGGTATCTCCATTGAGGTTATCAGGCGCTTTGGCGGCCATATCCCTATCCTGGGAGTATGCCTGGGCCACCAGTGCATCGGCCAGGCCTATGGGGGCCGCGTCGCCCGCGCCGGGGAGATAAAGCACGGCAAGTCTTCCCTCATTTACCATGACGGCAAAGGCCTGTTTGCCGGGCTGTCCAGCCCCTTCCCGGCCATCCGCTACCACTCCCTGGCGGTGGTGCGGGACGGCCTGCCCGACTGCCTGGAGGTCAGCGCCTGGACGGAGAACGGCGTTATAATGGGGCTGCGCCACCGCCAGTTCCAGGTGGAAGGCGTCCAGTTCCACCCGGAGTCCATCATGACGGAGGTGGGCAAGGACTTATTGAGGAATTTTTTGAGGAGGGGGACTTAAATCCATCCTCCTGTGGGGGAATAAAATCCACCCCCTGTCCCCCTCCTTTAACAAAGGAGGGGGCAACAGAACAGTGTACAATAGAGGCATCCCCCTTTGAAAAAGGGGGTTCACCCTGAAGGGACCGAGGGGGATACTATCGGTCATTCCAGCGAAGGCTGGAATCCAGGCGGGTATTCACCTGGATCCGACTTTCGTCGGTATGACCAAACGAAAAGGTGGCTGTAAATCCACCCCCTGTCCCCCTCCTTTGTCAAAGGAGGGGGCTACAGAACAGTGTACAATAGAGGCATCCCCCTTTGAAAAAGGGGGACCGAGGGGGATTTTGAATTGCCCAATGTCATTCTGAGGGAGCGCAGCGACCGAAGAATCTGGGGGCGGGGCTGACAAGAAACGGCAGGCCTCCCCACACCGAGATCCTTCGCTTCGCTCAGAGCTTGTGAAGAAAATCATTCTCAGGCATAATGGGCAATAAAGCCGATCAGCATGAGGT
>JACPQC010000023.1 GCA_016190695.1 Chloroflexota bacterium | reverse complement strand
CGCAGCGACGGTGGCATAAGGTAACCCTGCTCTCGGTCTAACGCCAGCAGATTGTAAGCCATTGCATTAACCCCCACTCTATGTTTGGCCACATTCTACCCTATGCTACCGACCACTCCAAGGTGTTTATGGGACAGGCTCTTGAGATAATGGTAAAAAGGAGGCGCGCAAAACCTCTAATGTCATTCCAGCGTAGGCTGGAATCCAGTCGGAACTCTTTCTGGATACCAGCCTACGCTGGTATGACGCTCTAACTTTGGTTTGAACTATTATGAGACGATTAGTAACGGGATAAGCACGTAAGAATTCTAACATACCGGTGGCGATGGCGAAAGTTCAACCCCCTTTGGCACGGGACTGGCGCCTCCTCTTCCAGCCCAGCGTCTCCAGGAAGTCGCCAATGAATGTCTCCCGGTAGGTCTCGTGGCGAAGAGGCATATCCGGGTTGATGCGGTATCTTATCCTGCGCCCCTCTTTCTTCTTGTCGATATAGCCGCTGGTATCCAGGTCAGCGATTATCTTTCGCACCGCCCTCTCGGTGATGCCGGCAGTGGCGGCCAGTTCCCGGGCGGTAATGCGAGGATGCTTGGCGATGAAGCTGAGCACCACGGCATGGTTGGTAAGAAAAGTCCATTCAGGCATGTTCACCTCCTGAAGTCCGAGACTATTGACAACGAGGGGTAGTGGTGATAAATTAGTCATGTAATAGATTTCAGGATCATTCTTTTCGATATGTTCTTATAGCATAGTTGCTTGACCAATTGCAACCGGGGCTTGTAATTTTCCCGGATTGCTTCGGTCAAAGAGCAGCAAAGGCCGGTTGCCAGTGGGGCAGAAGGCGGATTGATGGCCAGGATAGCGTGCATCTTGGTTGGTGTGGCGCTCCTCTTTTCGCTGGTGATAAATATCCAGCCGGAGCTTGATGCGGATGCCCTTCCCGGACCACCGCTTAGCCCTGACGCCATTTACAGAACGTTCACAGGCGGACCGTTGCCTGCCCATACCCGCCTGGCGCTTTCAAAGCTCAGCAACCCGGTTGACGCCTTGCTGGACATCGAACGCTATGTGTTCCAGCCATACCCGGCCTGGGCTTCCAGCAAGAGGCAAAAATCAGGCTTGGACCGCACTGCTGTTGCTCCTTTCCGGAAGGCACTAGCTGAAGAGTTCAAGCTCTCTCACATATCCCCGTTTTTCTTCACCCGCCACACAGCCTTTTCAATTAATCTTGAATCAAGCTCTCCCCCCGGCATGGTGCTCCTGGTTTAGCCCAACTGCTCAGCCCGACCATATTCCGTCCTTTTCCATCGTGGTTGGGCCTTGCCCCGATAAACCGGTCGTTTATTTCTAAAGCTGCCTTTGCAGGCAGTAAGCAAAATCGGGAGTATCAAGGAGACGACAATGTTCTGGAAGAAAAAAGAGGCGACTGTTGAGATCGAGCCAAAGGAAGAAAAATTACCCGGTACCAAAGGAGTTCCCGATATCGTGGGGCGGCACATAGTGGTGCAACTGAAGCGGGAACCTGACTGGGTGTGGCGGCTGAAATCGGTGGAACGCAAGCGCGCCAACGGGGCCAAGTCCTTCGACATCAGGGTCTTCGATGAAATCGAGGCTGATTCCAAACGGGTCAAGGTCAAAGATTACCTGTCCCTGGAAGGACATCCGGAACTGGTGCTGTACGAGGGCTGGTACGACAAGGATGCCATGACGGTGCACCTGGAAGAGAAAAGGGCGGTCAATGTGGACGTGCCCATCTTCACTGAGGCCGAGATCCGGCAGAAGGTGGAGGCGCTATCCGAGCCGGGCAGCACTGTCTTTTTCTACCTGGCTGGCAGCCCTGCCACCGGAGGGCCCCTGGGCCGGGGCGCGGCGGTGGTGGAACTGAATCCGGACCAGAAGGGCAAGAAGTATATCGTCTATGCCGCCGATGTGGAGGGGATGGAGCCGGTGGGCAAGGGGCGCAGGCTCTTCGATACAGATAACGCGAAGCAGGTAGCCAGCTATATCAAGGAAGCCCACCACAAGCCTCGCTACTAGACCGGCAATGCTGTGCCGGGAGCCGGTCCTTCTCACACCCCGGACAACACTTATCTGGCAGCCTGGTCGAACAGGAAGAAGTCGAAAAGGGGAGGGGGGCCTTGTGCCCCCCTCCTATCGCCAGCAGAGTGATTAAAAATTGTGAAGCTGTTTCGTCTCTCTTTTCGTAAAGCATGTCCTGAGCGAAGCGAACGGAAGCCTGCCCTGTTTCCACCGAGTTCACTCTAAAGAGTCACCACGAGGTGAGCCTGCCGAAGGGAGAGCCAGAGAGGGATTCCAGGGGCAGTACATAAATCCCCCTTCCGTCCCCCTTTTGCGAAGGGGGAAACTCTTCAAAGTCTTTTGAGCATCCTGCTAGTCCCGGTACAGGGGCATGTACACCTGCCATAGGCAGTTGAGACACCGTTTGGCTTCTTCTTCGGTCTCCCCGTCATCAAGGCCCAGGTTGACCTCTTTGAGCGAGGTTATTCTTTCTTCAACCGGCGCTGCCGCCATCTTCACGCGCGCCTTGTGCTCAGGGCGGCCTACGCCTATCACCTCGATGGTGTTGACCAGCGGCTTCTCCTCTGTTGGCAGGCTCTCGCCCCTGATATAGGCATCGATGGCCAGCGCCGCCCGCCTGCCATCGGCCATGGCCTGGACGACCCAGCTCGGCCCGCGCACCGCGTCTCCGCCGGCGAACACCCCGGGCAGGGCCGTGCTCATCCTCGCCGGGTTGACCTCGATGCGGCCGTCATCCGCCTTGAGCGCGCTTCCCGCGGGCAGGAAGGAAAGGTCGGCGGTCTCCCCGATGGCGGCTATGACCATATCAGCGTCAACAGTGAACTCGGAGCCGGCTACAGGCAGAGGCCGCCGCCTGCCGCTGGCATCCGGTTCGCCCAGCTTCATCCGCATGCACTCCAGCCCGGCCGCCTTGCCGTTCTTGCCCAGGATTCTGGCTGGCGCGGCGAGGTAGCTTATCCTGACGCCCTCTTGGTGGGCCTCTTCTACCTCATCCGCCGAAGCCGGCATTTCCTCTGCGGAGCGGCGGTAGATTATAGTCACATCTCCGGCACCCAGGCGCAGGGCGGTCCTGGCAGCATCAACGGCCACGTTGCCCCCGCCTATTACCGCCACCCTGCTGCCCACCTTCACCTGCTTGCCCAGGTTAACATCCTTCAGGAAAGCCGCGCCGTGATAGACCCCGTCAAGCTCCTCACCGGGGATGTTCAGCTTCATACCGGAATGGGCGCCCACCGCCAGGAATACCGCCCGGTAGCCCTGCTCCTTGAGGTCTTCAACGGTCAGGTCAGGCCCCAGCGGGCTTTCCAGCTTTATCTCCACGCCCCGCTGCTTGACCCTGTCTATCTCGTCCTGCAGCACCTGGCGGGGGAGCCGGTACTCCGGGATGCCCACCGCCATCATGCCCCCGGCAACGGGCAGGGCCTCGAAGATAGTTACCGGATAGCCAGAACCGGCCAGATGATAGGCCGCTGTCAGCCCGGCCGGGCCGGAGCCGATGACGGCTACCCGTTCTTCCCTCCTGGCTTTGGGGGCGCTGGCAGGAGCGGCAAGTCCATGGTCCCCGACAGCCCTTTCGATAGCGGCAATAGATATAGGCTCTTCTATCTCGCCGCGGTTGCACTGCGTCTCGCAGGGGTGAGGGCAGACCCGTCCCAGCACCGACGGCAACGGGTTTATCTCCCTGATGAGCCTGGCGGCGTCCTCGAACCGGCCCTGGGACGCCAGGTCCACCCAGCCCTGGGTGCTCTGCCTGAGCGGGCAGGTGGCGTTGCACGGGGGCAGCCCCCTGTCCGGCTTCATTCGGTAATCCGGGTTATGATATTCCAGCCCCATGCCGGGGTTGACCACGCAGCGCACTGTCTGGTGGAAGTTGACCAGCCTGACCCAGCAGGAGCCACAGCGGATGCACTTGTTGGGCCGCTCACCGCGGGCCACCTTGCACGCCCAATCGGGGTCGGCGAAGTGACCGCGGGCGAAGCCGATGATGTCGGTCTTGCCCTGGGCCAGCGCCGCCTCGGACATATCGGGGTCATCCATCGAGGGAGCTATCACCGGTATGCCCAGCTCTTTCTTTATCTCGGCCACGCCCTCCAGTGCCAGGCCCGGCTCGGAGGGCAACATATATTTGAAGGACTCCCAGGTGCCGTCGGAGAAACAAACGTAGTCGGCCCCCAGTGCCTCAGCCGTCTTGCATATGGTCTTGACCTCGTCGCGGGTGAGGCCGCCGGGCATGCGCTCCTCAAGGCTGGTGCGTATACCCACCACGAAATCGCGGGGTACCGCCGCCCGCACCTTGCGCAGTGAGTTCATAAAGAACCTCATCCGGTTCTCCAGCGAGCCGCCATACTCGTCCTTGCGCAGGTTGAGGCGGGGCGACAGGAAGGAGAAGCCGAAGTAGCCGTGTGCGTTGTGCACCTCCACGCCGTCATAGCCCATCTCCACTATCCTTTTGGCGGCCTCGGCGCAGGCGTCCTCCTGGGCGATTATCATCTCGCGCGGCGCTTCCTGGGTGAGCGGACCGGACAGGGATACCTTGAGCGGCAGCCCCAGCCCCCGCCGGGCGAACTCCCGTTTCATGGACTCCGGCAAATTGTCCTCGGTTATATAGTAAGGCGTGCCGGCCGAGGCGGCGAAGGGGTGCCGGGTAGGGTCTTTGACATAGGCCTGGCGGCCCGGCCCTGAACCTATCTGGGCGAAAATCTTGGCGCCGAAGTAGTGGCAGACCTCGGCCACCTGGGCATACCCGTAGCAGTAGCTGTCGTCCCACAGGCCGCAGGCCAGGGTGGCGTAGCTGGCCGTCTGCGCCTTTGTGGGCATGAACGGCCCGCTGATAAGCAGCCCGGTACCCCCTTTGGCCCTGGCCGCCCAGAAGGCCTTGTACTGTTCGGTACTGTAGCCGTCCGGCGTCACGAACTCGGTGCAGGCAGTGGTAAAGGCGATACGGTTCCGTATCTCGACATTGCCTATCTTCACCGGTGTGAACAGGTTCCGGTATCGCTCCACGCTGGCCATCCTCAGGTCTCGCCTCGCCATATATGCCTCCTTGTCCCAGATTGAACTACTTAATAATACAAAAGTCAGGCCAATCAGACAAGTTTGAGCGATATCTTCCATCGGCAGTGCTCTCTTGTTTGACAGGAAGACCCAGACCAATCGAGCCAAACAGGCATTGGTTTACACTATCCCGACATTGGGCTATACTTAATGAAATGGATGGCAAGGCGATGACAGACGTAAGTTCCCTGCTCAACAAGGCCCGTGAGTACCTCCCGCCGGAGAAGCTGCCGGTGGTGGAAGCAGCCTATAATTTTGCCGCGGAATCCCATCGCGGTCAGTTGCGCATATCCGGCGAGCCGTACCTGGAGCACCCTTTACAGACGGCCATCATCCTGGTCGAGCTTCAACTGGATGCCAGTTCGCTGGCGGCGGCCCTCCTCCACGATATTCCTGAGGACTGCGGCGTGCCCCTGACCGAGATAGAGTCCCGTTTTGGCCCGGAGATAAGCAAGCTCGTGGACGGCGTTACCAAGCTGGGCCGCGTTTCCCTGCCCGAGACCGTGGTGGCCAGCCGGGATATACAGGCCGAGAACCTGCGGAAAATGCTGGTGGCCATGGCCCAGGACCTGAGAGTGGTCTTCATCAAGCTGGCCGACCGGCTGCATAACATGCGCACCCTTGAAGCCCTGCCCCCGGAAAAACAGCAGAGCGTGGCCCGCGAGACACTGGAGATATACGCCCCCCTGGCCCACCGGCTGGGCATATGGGAGCTTAAGTGGCAGCTTGAGGACCTTGCCTTCCGTTATCTTGAGCCGGGAAAATACCAGCATATCTCCAGGCTGCTGGCATCCCGGCGCGTAGAGCGGGAGACCTTCATAGCCCGGGTTATTGAACTGGTAAAGATGGAGTTCGACCAGGTCGGGCTGAGGGCGGAGCTGTCCGGACGCCCCAAGCACATCTACAGCATCTATCAGAAGATAGAGCGCTACCAGGCTATCGGCAAGCATTTCGACGATATTCATGACCTCCTGGCACTGCGCGTGCTGGTCGGCTCGGTCCAGGAGTGCTACGGCGCGGTGGGCGTCATCCACAGCCTGTGGCATCCCCTTCCCGACGCCTTTGACGATTATATTGCCAATCCCAAGCCCAACGGGTACCAGGGGATCCATACCACCGTGTTTGCCATGGGCACCATCCCCCTGGAAATTCAAATTCGCACCCGTGAGATGCATTACGTGGCGGAATACGGCGTGGCCGCCCACTGGCGTTACAAGCAGGGCGACTCTGCCGCCGATATGCATTTCGAGGAGAGGATAGCCTGGCTGCGCCAGCTGGTCGAGTGGCACCGCGAACTGAGCGGCGCCGAGGAGTTCCTGGAGTCTGTCAAGACCGATATCTTCATCGACCAGGTGTTTGTCTATACCCCCAAGGGGGAGATAAAAGACCTGCCCAAAGGGGCCACCCCGCTTGATTTCGCCTACCGGGTGCATACCGAACTGGGACACCGCTGCATCGGCGCCAAGGTCAATGGCAAGCTGGTACCCTTCAGCTACGAGCTTAAGAACGGCGACGTAATTGAGATAATGACGTCCAAGAGCGCCAAAGGGCCGAGCCGGGACTGGCTAAGCCCTCACCTGGGCTATGTCAGGACGTCACACGCCCGGACCAAGATACGGCAGTGGTTCAAGAAGCAGGAGCGCACCGAAAATGTCGAACAGGGCCGGGTCATACTGGACAGAGAGCTACGCCATCTTGGCATCAAGATAGACCGCCAGGAGCTGGCCCAGCTTCTGGGATATGGCAGCGTGGACGATTTTATGGCAGCTATCGGCTATGGCAGCGTAAGCACCCAGCAGATAGCCCTGGTCCTGGCCCAGCAGGAAGCGCCACGGGAGATCGCCAGGGTTGCGCCGTCCAAACCGGCGCCGGCTTCACCGGTACAGGTGCTCGGCGTTGGGGACCTGGCCACGCAACTGGCACAGTGCTGCCACCCCGTGCCCGGGGACAGCATCATCGGCTATGTCACTCGCAGCCGGGGGGTGACGATACACCGCCAGGACTGCTATAATATTACCCATGAGGATGAGAAGGAGCGTCTGATCCCCGTAGAGTGGGGGAAGACAGATTCGCTCTATCCGGTCAATGTACATGTTGAGGCCTGGGACAGGGTCGGCCTGATGCGGGACATAAGCACAGTGGTTGCCGAGGAAAGGGTCAATATAACCTCGATAAACCTGGTCAACCACGATGACCATACTGCGTCTATCTTTTTGACCCTGGAGACCAGCGGCCTGTCCCAGCTAAGCCGGCTGACCAAGAAGATAGAGGTGGTCAAGGGCGTCATCGGCGTCAGCCGGATCGGCGATGAAACATCGAGGGCAGCCGTGAAGGGCGCTGAAAACGAGCCTACCAGGCTACCCCAGGCAACATAGCTCGTGAGAAATAAGGGAGGAAAGATTGCCTAATATCAAATCATCGATCAAGGACATGCGCAAGTCAGCACGAAAGCGCTTGCAGAACAGGTCACAGCGAAGCCAGGTCAAGACCAGTATTACCAAAGCGGAGCGGCTCATCGCCTCGGGCGAGGTCGAAGCGGCACAGACGGCGGTGGTAACGGCGCTCAGTTCGCTGGACAAAGCCGCGGAGAAGGGATTGCTCCACGGGAATAACTCCGCCCGGCGCAAGTCAAGGCTGATGAAGAAACTGAACCAGGCCAAGCAGCAGACCGGCGAGGCCGGATAATTATCGCTGGCTCGGAATATTTTTGGTTCGAACAGCCCCGTCGTGCGGCCTGACAAGAAGGCAACGTCAGATAAATCCGAGAATGCCAGGCTTGTCATGCTGGAGTCCCGAAGGGGCGAAGCATCTCAGGCTTGCCCTGAGCGAAGCGAACGGGGAGGGGTGAGGAAACCCTCATTACCTCCAATGGATAGACCCCCGCTCCCGTATCGGGGTACGGGTTCACCCTGAACGGTTCACCGTGAACGGGACAGGCTGCGCGGGGGCGACAATCGGGGCGAGTCTTGCTGCAATGACAATTTCCCGGCGCCTCCCTGTACCTGCCGGGGAGAGCCGGGGCCACGAAAGCCGGGTAGGTTCCCGGCGATATCAGTCGGAAGAAGGAATAGGTCTGGGTTCCTGCAATTGCATCGGCTGGCCGCAGCAGGTGACGCCGCCCTCTCCAGCCTTGGTGCATAACGCTTCGGTACCGCATTTTTCGCAGCGATACCTCTTGCCCAACTGGTTTGCCACTTAGAACCTCCTGATATGACTGCGCCCTATTTCTTCAGCTCCATGGGCTGGCCGCAGCATGTGATGGTGCCTCCGCCGGCGCGGGTGACGATGAACTCGGAGCCACACTTGGTGCAGCGGTACCGTTTACCTACTTCGTTCGCCATTTCAAATCCCCTTCCGGATTTTTCTGTGCTTTATTATAGGCTATGGCCAGAATCATTGTCAAAGCCGCCATCTCCCGGTTTACCCTGCAAAGCTGGCGGGGTAGCGGCAAGATGGCTCTTGTCTATCAGGCTTGGGCATAAAGGCAAGGGGGGGACTGTAAGCCCCCTGCGTAAACCATCGCCCTGAGCTATACTTCGCGGAACTCGCCTTCGACAGTCCCTTCTTCGCCCGGACCCTTGGGTGGTTCGCCGCCCGGTTGAGGTGGCGGCGGCTGTTGCTGGTAGACAGCAGCGCCCACTTTCTGCATGGCGTCGGAAAGCTCCTGTGTCGCCCGGCGCAAGGCGTCGACGTCCGTGCCCTGCAGGGCGGAGCGCACCGCCGCTATCTTTGTTTCTACCTCCTGGGCCAGGTCCGCCGGTATCTTGTCCTTCTGCTCCCGGAGCGTCTTTTCCGCGGTGTAAGCCATGTTGTCGGCGTTATTGCGAGCTTCTGCCTCCTCGCGCCGCCGGACATCTTCGGCAGCATGCGCCTCGGCATCCTTGCGCATTTGCTCCACCTGTTCCTTGCTCAGCCCGCTGGTGGCGGTTATGGTGATCTTCTGTTCCCGGCCCGTGCCCTTGTCCGCAGCCCTGACGCTGAGGATGCCGTTGGCGTCGATGTCAAAGGCGACCTCGATCTGGGGCAGACCGCGCGGCGACGGCAGGATGCCATCGAGGTTGAACCGGCCCAGGGTGCGGTTGTCGGTGGCCATTGGCCGTTCGCCCTGGACAACGTGTATCTCCACGCTGGTCTGGTTGTCGGCGGCGGTGCTGAATACCTGGCTCTTGGAAGTGGGAATGGTGGTGTTGCGCGGGATGAGCGGGGTGGCCACGCCTC
Source organism: Chloroflexota bacterium (assembly GCA_016190695.1). Lineage (GTDB taxonomy): Bacteria > Chloroflexota > Dehalococcoidia > Dehalococcoidales > RBG-16-60-22 > JACPQC01. The sequence continues at coordinate 103,566 of JACPQC010000023.1, read as the reverse complement.
CCAGCGTCTCGATGCCCAGGGTCAGCGGGGTCACGTCCAGAAGCAATATATCCTTGACCTCTCCTTTGAGCACTCCGGCCTGGATGGCGGCGCCGATGGCTACCACCTCGTCGGGGTTTACCCCTTTGTGCGGCTCCTTGCCAAAGAACTGGCGTACCTTGTCCTGTACCAGGGGCATCCTGGTCTGCCCGCCGACCAGTATCACCTCATGTATCTGGGCCGCCGTCTTGCCGGCGTCAGTGAGCGCCTGCTGGCAGGGTCCCAGGCTCTTTTCCACCAGGCTCATCACCAGTTGCTCCAGCCTGGAGCGGGTTAGGGTGATGGTCAGATGCTTCGGCCCGCTGGCATCGGCGGTGATGAAGGGCAGGTTTATCTCCGTCTGGGGCACGGTGGAAAGCTCTGTCTTGGCCTTCTCGGCGGCCTCCTTAAGGCGCTGCATGGCCATGCGGTCCTGTCTCAGGTCAATCCCCTGGTCCCGTTTGAACTCGTCGCAGAGCCACTCGATGATCTTCTGGTCGAAGTCATCCCCGCCCAGGTGGGTATCCCCGGCGGTAGACTTGACCTGGAAAGTGCCCTCGCCGATCTCGAGGATAGAGATATCAAATGTGCCGCCGCCGAGGTCATAGACGGCGATGGTCTCCTCTTTCTCCTTGTCCAGGCCATAGGCCAGGGCGGCCGCGGTGGGTTCATTGATTATCCTGATCACGTTCAGCCCGGCGATGGTGCCGGCGTCTTTGGTCGCCTGCCTCTGGGCGTCATTGAAGTAGGCCGGGACGGTGATTACCGCGTCGGTAACGGTCTCGCCGAGATAGGCTTCAGCATCTCGCTTCAGCTTCTGCAGGATCATCGCCGATATTTCCTCAGGACGGTACTCCTTGCCGCCCATCAGCACCCGGACCTCGTTGTTAGCGCCCTTGGTCACCTTGTAGGTCTTGCGGTGGGCATCCTCTTCTACCGGCAGTTCCCGCCCTGGCGGCTCGCTCCATTTCCGGCCCATAAACCGTTTAATGCTGTAGACGGTGTTATCCGGGTTGACGATGGCCTGGCGGCGGGCCAACTGCCCTACCAGGAGCTCCCCGGTCTTGCTGACAGCCACCACTGAAGGGACAACGGTGCCGCCCTCCGCTGATGGTATTACTTTAGGCTGGCCGCCCTCCATCACGGCTATTTCGCTAAAAGTGGTACCCAGGTCGATCCCTACGGCCTTTGCCATCCTAGTCACTCTCCTTTTTTGCTTCTTCTTGTCCGGCGCCAACGATCACACGAGATGGCCTGATGACACGGTCATGAAGCATATATCCCTTGCATACCTCGGCCAGAACGATCCCTTCTTCGCCTTTGCCCTGGGTCACCGCTTCGTGGAACCTGGGGTCAAAGGGTTCTCCCACCGCCTTGATGGTACTCAGCCCCTGCCCTTCCAGAGAGGAGCGCAGCTTGCGCTCAATCAGCCTGACGCCGCCCACCCATTCGTTATCGGAAAGCTCAGGCGGGATGGCATCAAAGGCCCGCTCCAGGTCATCGAGCACGGGTAATATGGCGCATATCAGGGAGGCGTTGGCCTGCTTGATGAACTCGCCTCGCTCTTCCTCGGTACGCCGCCTGTAGTTGGTAAAGTCAGCCTGCGCCCGTTGCCAGTTAGCCAGGAGTTCTGCGGCGCGCTGCTTTTCGGCGGCAAGAGCCGTCCGCAGCGTCTCCGGGTCTTCGGCTAAAGTCACATTTACTTCTTGCTCCTGGTCTCCTGTTCGCTCTTCCTGCATCCTGCAATCTCCGTTTTGCCCTGGTCCACATCTTGCGGACCAGTTCCTGGAATAGTGGCGCCAGTGCTATATTTCCGTCAACGCGTCAGTAGTGCTTGCCGTACAGACCGGCCATAAGCTGGCTTAGCATAGACGCCATGTAGTCTACGGTGCTTATCGCCTGGGCATAGGGCATCCGTGTCGGGCCGATCACTCCCACCATCCCGGAGGCTTCACCCGGGATGCCGTAAGGGCTGACTATCACGCTGTAATCATGAAAGGCCTCTGCCTCGTTCTCGCGGCCTATGATGACATAGAGTCCCCAGTTCCCCAGCCTCTTGGGCATGATAGCCTTCAGCAGCTTGCGGTGTTCTACCATCTCCATCAGGACGCCGATGCGCTGCCCCTGGTGGAATTCCGGCTGGTTGAGCATCAGGTGCCAGCCATCCATGAAGGGTTCTTCATAGTCTTCGTCGCTATCTTCGGCCCGCATTATGTCGACAAGCAGGTCCCTCACCTGCGCTTCAGTCGGGCTCAGGTCAAGCGCCCCGTCCTGTATCTGCTTGAAAGTCAGTCCGGTATAAGCAGCCTTCAGCTTGTTGGATATGGCGCTCAAGGCATCCTGGCCCAGGGCCTCGCTGAAACTGAGCAGCCGCTGCTTTACCCTGGCGCCCTGGAGCACGACCACAGCCAGCACCAGCTTTTCCTGCAGGGCCACCAGCTCCATGTTCTTGAACTTGCAGCTTACCGGGCGGGGGATAGTGACCACGCCCATGTTCCTGGTCAGGTGCGCCAGCAAGGTCGCCGTCAGCCGGAGCCACTTCTCGACTTCCCGCTCCACCTGGTGATAGAGGTGGCTCACCAGGCGCTGCTCGGCAAGGGGCAGTTGCAGGTGGCCCAGGGATTCCACATAATACCGGTAGCCCCGGTCTGACGGGATGCTCCCCGCCGAGGTATGAGGCCGGATGAGGTAGCCCTCCTGCTCCATCTGGGCCATGGCGTTGCGCACCGTGGCCGGGCTGACCTTCAGGGCGGCGTTAAGGGCAACGTATTGCGAGGGCACCGGCGCCGCCCGGTCAATATAATGCTCTACTATGAACCTGAGTATCGTCCCGCTTCTGGCAGATAGCATTTCTGCCTCCTTAGCAGTCGCATCATTAGACTGCTAACACTCACAATCTATCATCTTCCACCCTGGGATGTCAAGATGGCAAAGCCGATGTCATTCAGCATACGCATCAGAGCAAACTGTACCTTATCACCTGCAACAACGCCTGATTAAATCGCCATTTCTCCTGGCAGGTCGCTATATTGACATTGGGCCTGCCAGTGGCTATAATCGCACATGAACAATCCATGTAAGAATTGTCAGGAGGGAAAATGGTGAAGAAACCCCCCGGGTCATACTGGTCTGACGAGGAGATAAAACAGGCGATCGAGGAATGGAGACAGAAGCGGCCGGAGAAGCTCAAATCCGGGGAATGGAGGGTAGAAGACATTCCCTTTTACGAGCAGGGAAGGCCGGTGCGGGCCGACCTGTGGCACCGGGTGGACTACCTGGAAGAGTATGACTTCACCTACGGCAAGAAGTGGGGCGCCAGCGGCCTGGGAAGGCTCCGGGAAGCAGCCGTAGTCCGGCCCACCGAGGCCGACCTGCACATCTTCGCCCGGCAGGACCCCGGCTTCATCATCAGCATTTCCAAGTATGCAATACTGGAAAAATGGCAGAAAGAGCACGATGACATGGTACAGATAATGCGTGACAATGGCGTCACCGTGCACTACATCGAATATCCTGAGCCGAAGGTGGGCGCTTACGGGCCTCTGCGCAGCATGTGGGCCGGAGGGGAAGCGGCCATCGTCTGGGGCGGGGCGCTGGTGGCCCGCTTCGGCTGGGCGCCCCTTTCCAAGGGCAGGGAGAAAGTCACCACCGAGTTCCTGGTCAAACAGGGCTGCCCCATCCTGCTCACCGTGATAGGCAAGGGCGTCCTGGAGACCGGCACCATGCAGTTCCTGGCCGATGACTGCGCCCTCATCGGACGCGGCGTGGCCTTCAACCAGGAGGGCATTGACCAGGTCATACCGGTGCTGCGGCGGGTGGGCATCACCGAGATAGTGGAAGTGCCCATCGCCTCCTGGGTGGAGTCCAACAAATGGCCCATCGCCGGCACCTACCACCCTGACATGTTCATGAGGCCCCTTGACCTGGGCAAGATCCTTATCTACCCCGGCGTTTGCGGCTGGGATGCTATCAAGTGGTTCCGTGACCACAAATTTGAGCTGATAGAGATAGATGCTGACGAGCAGAAAGAGTTCCTGCCCAGCAACCTGCTGGTTCTTGAGCCGGGCAAGGTGATGATGCACGCCGGCGCCAAAAGGACAATAGAAAAGGTGCGCAAGGCCGGCGTCGAGGTTATCGAGGTGCCCTACAAGGAGAACATCACCATGGGCGGCGGCATCTCCTGCTGTGTCCTGCGCATGGTCAGGGACCGCGGCCCGAAGCTGGCCGATATCAAGTAAGCAAAATGAGCTAAAGGAGCATACAAGTGGCGTATTACAAAGACCTGAGAGAACATATCGATGTCCTGGAGGCCGACGGTAAACTGGTAAGGATAAAGAGGGAGATAAATAAAGATACCGAGCTGATGCCTTTGGTGAGATGGCAGCTGCGCGGGCTTCCCGAGGAGGAAAGAAAGGCCTTTCTCTTCTCAAATGTAGTTGACGCCAAGGGGAAAAGGTACGACATCCCTGTCCTGGTCGCTTCCCATGCTGCCTCCAAAGCAGTATATGCCCTGGGCATGATGTGCCCGGAGGACAAGATCGTGGAGAAATGGACCGATGCCCAGCTTCATCCTGTCCCACCCAGGATAGTCGCCGACGGGCCGGTCCATGAAGAAGTGCACCGGGGCGAGCACCTGCTGGAACACGGCGGCCTGGAAGAGTTCCCCGTCCCCATCTCCACGCCGGGATTTGATAACGCGCCCTATCTCACCTGCGCCAACTGGATAACCAAGGATCCGGATACGGGGATAAGGAACATGGGCAACTACCGGGCCATGCTGAAAAGCCCCACCAGGACAGGGCTGTCTGCCCATGTACCCAAGCACCTCCGCGCGCACTGGGAAAAGTGCCGCAAGCGCGGCAAGCCGCTACCAGCAGCTATAGTTATCGGCGCTATGCCAGCGATAGGCTTCACCGCTGCCACCAGGCTGCTGGGCGGCATTGACGAGCTTGCCGTGGCCGGAGGCATTGCCGGTGAGCCCGTAGAGCTGGTCAAGTGCAAGACAGTGGATATCGAGGTCCCGGCTACAGCGGAGATTGTGATCGAAGGTGAAGTGCCTACCGATTACATGGAGCGGGAAGCCCCCTTCGGCGAGTTTACCGGCTACATGGGTCGTGAGTCTCTGGCCATGTGCTTCAATGTCACCTGTATCACCCACCGCAAGAACCCCATTTACAACGCCTTCATCAGCCAGTTCTGTCCCAGCGAGAGCAGCAAGCTCCAGGTCATTGGCAACGAGGCTGCCCTGTACAAGTTCCTGCGGTACGACTGCGGGCTCCCCGTGCTGGATGTGGCCTTCCCCGATATATGCGCCAGCAACCGGGCCTATTGCGTCATCAAGATGAAAAAGGAGAACCCGCTGCAGGCCTGGCAGGCGCTGCACAACGCCGTCGGCATTGACCCCAGCCGCAAGTTCGTCATCGCCGTTGACGATGACATAGACCCGCGCGACTTTGAATCGGTCACCTGGGCCATGGCCTACCGGGTACAGCCCCATCGAGATGTCCGCACCGTTGAGCAGCTAAGGGTGACATTAGACCCCTCGGTAACACCGCCGTCAGAAGGTGAAGGGCACGCCGCACCCGGGGCACCCAGCGGCTCAGCACTGCTTATTGACGCTACCAGGAAATGGGACTACCCTCCAGTCTCTCTGCCCAGGAAAGAGTTCATGGAACGGGCGCGGCAAATCTGGGAAGAGGAGGGACTGCCCGCGCTGAACCCCAGGCAACCCTGGTACGGCTACTCCCTCGGCTACTGGACCGAAGAGAATGACGAGGAAGCCGAGCTTGCCATCAGGGGAGAATACAAGCAGACGGGAGAGAAGCTGGCCAGGCAACGGATACAGATGTAAGCCACCTCCTGGTTGATGGCCGGCCACGCCTCCTGCTTAAATGCGTGAAAAGAAAACCTTTCCAGGGAGAATGCGGCAAGGAGGAAACAATGAATCGAGCCAAACTTGTAGTGGTTGTCGGTCTACTTCTGGCGCTTATTGCTCTCCCAGTTATCGCGGCTTGCGGCCGACAGGCGGGTGCTCCCGGTCCTGTAGTGCTCAGGACGGTTACATCTCTGCCTGAGACTTCAAAATCGAATATGGGACTGTGGATGCTGAGGGACAAGGTCAAAGAAATGTCCAACGGCGAGATGGTCATCGAAGTCCTCGGCGGCACCGAGGTAATCCCGCTATTCGATCAGGGAATGGCAGTCAAGAACGGGGTCGTCGATATGGCCCAGACCTTCGCCACCACTACACCGCTGGTACCGGTAGCTTCTACCATAGTCCTGTCCCGAATGACAGCCAGGGAGGAAAGGGCCGGCGGTTATTTCGATTTCCTGGTAGATGAATACGCCAAGGCTGGTATCCGCTATCTCGGCCGGGCGGCGCATAGTGATGGCCCCATTTTCAACCTGATCATCAATAAGCAAATAGACCGTCCCAGCATAGCAGGGATGAAGATTGGCGGCATCGGGCCAATATCCAACGCCCTTATCGAAGCGATGGGGGGAGTGCCGGTGTTCATGGACTTCCCTGAAGTCTATGTTGCGCTGGAAACAGGGGTAGCCAATGGCTACTGGGACACGACCAACAATTTCGTCGCCCTGAAGATCTTTGAACTGCCACTTTACATGATTGACTACCGGTACTACCAGGCTGATAACACCTTCATCATCAATCCGGCTGTTTGGGACCGGCTGTCCCAGCGTCATAAGGATGTGCTGATGAACGCCATCATCGAGCAAGAGAATGAAGTGGCGCCACTGTACCGGGCTGAGCTGGACAAGAACCGCCAGACGGTCATTGACAGGGGAGTCAAACCGATCAAGTTTTCATCCCAGGACGCGGAATGGTTCATTGAGACCGCCTACCGGGTAGAACTTGAGAACCAGGTGAAACTGAACCCGCAGTCCGGCCCCAGGGCCAAAGAACTATTGACCAAAAAGTAAGCTAAGACGGTAGCCTGCTTTAAAGTTACCTGATAATGTCGCTCTGAAGCAGCGCAGCGACTGAAGAATCCGTTCCTCGAACGTAAAAAACGGATGCCTCGCTTTGCTCTGCATGACAATATGCCATTTTTAAACAGCCTCGGTGCTGGCTGAGAGATATAGTGCCCTTCTTTTCGGCGATTTCAGGAAGGGAGGCATGTCCGGGTCACAGCATGAAAGCGATGCAAAAGATTGGCCGCATCCTGGACCGCATTGACTCATCTATGGCCGTGCTGGCCGGCATCCTCACCGTCCTGGTCATGCTATTCATCCTCTTCGAAATCTCGATGAGATATTTCTTGAACAGGCCGACCATCTGGACAATCGAACTCAGCCGGCTGGCCCTGGTCTATATCACCTTTCTGGGAGTCGCCTGGGTATTGAAGAACGACCGCCATGTTAAGATAGACCTGGTGCTGAACAGGTTGACACGCAAGTCTCAAGCCATTGTTAACATGGTTGCCTCACTGGTTGGCGCGATAGTTTGCCTGGTCATAGCCTGGTATGGGGTCAAAGTCACCTGGGAAAGCTACCAGTTGGGAGTGCGCATGCTGACCGAGCTTCGAACTCCGCAGTTTCTTACAGTAGCGATTATACCGGTGGGCACTTTTTTCTTCTTCATAAGATTCGCCCGGAAGAGCCATGAGCGCTGGCTGGAATGGAGGTCAACTTACCAGGGGGACCGGCAAGTCCAGCTATCTGATCAGGGATAAAGCTCTTGGAACTGGGATGGGCATTGCCACTGTTGCTGCTCTTCGCCAGCCTGGTCATCCTGATGGCCGGGGGATTGCCAGTGGCTATCGCCTTCCTGGTCATCAATATCCTTGGCGCCATCTTCCTCTGGGGCGGTGAGGCAGGACTCAAGCAACTTCTCTTTAGTATGTCTGGCTCCGTCAGTCAGTTCTCCTTTGTAGCAGTGCCACTTTTTGTTCTGATGGGGGAGGTGATGTTCCGTGCCGAAATAGCGCCGAACATGCTGGACGCCCTAGACAAGTGGCTGGGAAGGTTACCTGGCAGACTATCTCTCCTCGCCGTCGGCGGTGGGACCCTTTTCGCTACGCTTACCGGCGCCAGCATGGCCAGTGTGGCGATGCTGGGTTCGGCATTAACACCGGAAATGGAGAAACGGGGCTACAAGAAGTCAATGAGCCTCGGTCCGATACTGGGCAGCAGTGGTCTGGCCATAATGATCCCTCCCAGCAGTCTCGCTGTTTTATTAGGTGCCATCGGCGAAATATCGGTGGGCCGCATCCTCATCGCCATCATTATCCCCGGCCTGATAATGGCGTCTCTATATGCCGTATATATTATTGTCCGATGCCTGTTGCAACCATCCATAGCTCCAGCCTATCACGTCTCCAGCATCTCCTGGCCGGATAAGGTGGTATCTACAGCGAAGTATATTTTGCCCACGGGGTTCATTATCTTCCTGGTCATCGGGGTCATGCTGCTCGGAATAGCCACCCCCTCCGAAGCCGCCGCCACCGGGGCTGCCGGAATGTTCATACTGGCTGCCGCCTATCAACGACTCAAGTGGGACGTAGTCAAGAAATCCATCGCCGGCACTGTTGAAATTACGGTCATGCTCTTCATCATCATTACCGGGGCAGATGCCTTCAGCCAGATTTTGGCCTTTACCGGGGCCACCAGGGGAATGGCCCGGTTCGCCCTGAGCCTGGCGGTGGAACCCATCTTTATCGTTCTCATCATGCAGGTCGTGCTCATATTCATGGGCATGTTCCTGGAAGTAGCCTCGATAATGCTGATCACCCTCCCGTTGTTTGTACCTATTATCCTCGCGCTGGGCTTTGACCCCGTCTGGTTCGCCGCCATGTACCTGCTCAACATGGAGATGTCCGTTACATCCCCGCCTTTCGGCTTGAATCTTTTCGTGATGAAGGGCGTTGCTCCCCCCGGTACAACTATGGGCGATATTTACCGGGCAGCCCTCCCTTTTCTGATTTGTGACTTTGTAGCCCTGGTACTGATAATGGCCTTTCCTTCGCTGGCGCTGTGGCTGCCCGGCCTTATGCGCAGGGCCTGAACCTGCGTGTTTGAAGTAACTCGCCAGGCTTTTGATCAGACTTTTGAGACTGACTAAGGCGTATTACCCTGAAGCTTTTGAGGGGTGAACCGGGGCTGAGCACCGAGACCAGGCATCCCTGCGATTAACTCCTCTTGCGATTGACAGACCGGCACGGTTGATGATAGATTTACTCTGGTGGGGGGCGGCGTAGCTCAGCGGCAGAGCAGGGGACTCATAAGCCCTTGGTCACTGGTTCAAGTCCAGTCGCCGCCACTTTAACCTACAGATAACGGGTATTGGAGACCGGAGCCATGCAATGGTCTTCAGGTTGACCAGATGACCCCGGCCTCCCGGATTTCTTCGGCAGTAATTCCCGCCTTACTTTATCCTCTTCCTGTTCTGGTACCTGATCTCGCCGGTCTTGTAGTACTCCCCCCTGACGGCGCGCCGGGCGTCTTCCTCGACCTCTTCGGGCCAGAAGCCGAGGTCGTAGCCATACCAGGGGTATTCCAGTTTCAGCGCGGGCAATCCTTCTTTCTGCCACATGCCCAGCGCCTCTTCCATGAACTCCTTCCTGGGCAAACACACCGGCGAATAAGGCCATTTCAGGGTGGCGTTGATAAGCAGCACTGACGCTTCCGGCATCGGAGGATTTTCCTCGAACTGGCGGTGCCGTATCCTGGTTATCTCCTCTTCAGGCATATAAGTGGACGGGCGAAGGTCGGTGGTGAGGAACTTGATGCTGCGGACGTCGTCCTTGGGCTCTACCCTGGTGTTCACCGCCCACCACACCATGTTCGGGTTCTGGAGGTTGATATCCTCGTCAACGGCGATAACCGTCGAGCATTTGAAGCTCCTTGCCTCCTGGGCCGCTTCCAGGGTGCGCCAGACCTCTTTCTGATCGGTGTTCATCTTCATCTTGATCACGGTGAACTCACAGACGTTGTTTACCGCCAGGACGTGGGTCATATTCAGGTCATACCGGAACTTCTTGTAGAGAATAACATCAGGACGGCTCCCGCCCATCGGCAGTTGCCTCACCCGCGCCGGCAGGATGGGGTCCTTGCGGTGGGTGATGCACGTCACGTTGAGGAACGGCTGCAGCTCTTCCATGCCGACATATCCCTTGGACTCGCCGTAGGGGGCCTCCAGCATCAGCTCCTCGGTGGTCATCTCGCCTTCGATGACGATATCGGCGTTGGCCGGCACTTCCAGGTCGACCGTCTTGCACTTGACCAGTTCCACCGGCTCTCCGGTTATGGCCCCGGCCATGGCGTATTCGTCAACGCCTTTGGGGAAGCCCTGGAAGCCGACCCAGGTCAGGTTGGGCGGCCCTCCCAGGACGATGGCCACCTGGAGCGGTATCCCTTTGGCCCGGCACTTCCTCCAGTGGACTGAAAGGTCAGCATCTATCTCGCCCTGGTGTATGCCCGTCCTGGTGGGGGAGTACAACTGGCTCCGGTAGAGGCCCACGTTACGAACGCCGGTCTCGATATCCTTGGTAACCCAGCAGCCCTGGGAGATGGTCGCCGAGGCATCATAGCCGGGGGTGGTTATGGGGATGGGGAACTCGTCCAGGCCCCCGTGCTCCAGGAGGCCGTCTCCCATGTGTACCTCTTCCTGGACCGGGCCCTCAGATACCATCCTGGGTTCGACCGGGTGCATAAAAGCCTGCGCCAGCCTGTCCGGGATTTCCTCCGGCGGGCACTGCATTCCCAGTGAATTGGGTTTCCTGGCGGCATCGAATGCCAGGGCGACGGGAATGTTGTAACGCCTGCCCCGGGAATCGAACACGTTGGTAAAGAGGAACGCCTTTCTCTGGTCCGGGGGCAGCCCCCGGTACTGAAGGCTGACCAGGGGGTTTAGCTGGGTGTCCTTGTTCACCGGGGTGGTAATGGTGACCAGGTTGCCAGCTTTGTCCACCGCCTCAAGGTACTCGCGCAGACTCTTCCAATATGTCACTTAACTCTCCTCAAAAAAATTTTTGGGCCGGGTGTGTCCCTAATGTTCGCTATTCTGATAGATCATATTCTACATCAGTCTTTTACGGATGGCAACTGCCCGGTCTGCTTACCCGGACAGGATTCTATTTTTAATTCCAGAGAGAGGTGAAACAACAGTTCCCGCAGTGCCCTTCTCCGGTCACCTTTCCAGCAGGCTCTGCCCGAAAGAAGCGCTGTCCCGATCCCCTTCAGCTAATTCAAAGCTGACAACAAACTATGCGTTTGCTCTCCTTGACAAACTAATTGCGGTCATGTATGCTATTGCCAACTTTCGGCTAGCGGGCAGACGCGCTGTGACCGCAGCGCGAGTTGACTTGCGGCTACGTGCATGATTCTTCGTTGATGCATGGCACGGCTGCCCCGGTCGTTCACAGAAACAGGGCAGGTTGGAATGAGGAAGCTCTGCCGGCGCCGGCACTGCGGGAGGGTTTTCCTGCGGTGGGGGGCCGGCTTGAAATAGGACTTAATATTAAGGAGGTCGTATGTTTAAGAAGACAGCAGTATTCATCCTGGTGCTCGTTCTTGGCCTGTCCCTGCTGGCGCTGAGCTGCGCCAAGGAGGCCCCGGCGCCCGCCCCAGCGCCTGCGCCAACTCCCGCCCCAACTCCCGCACCTGCGCCCGCTCCGGCAGCAATGAGCCCTGCCGAGTTTTTCCAGAAGAACACGGTGACCAACATTGTCCCCTACTCGGCGGGTGGCGGGATTGATTATGCCGCCCGTCTGGTCGCCAGTTTCTGGCCGGATGTTACCGGCGGCAATATGCAGGTCAAGAACAAGGAAGGCGGCGGCGGTGTGTCAGGGTCAAACCTGGTCTACGAGGCCAAGGCTGACGGCCTTACCATAGGCACAGGGATGTGGACCACCCTGGTCAACCAGCAGTACATGGGCGAAAAAGGCGTAAACTTCGACTCCGCCAAATTCCTCTACATCGGCGATTTCAGTGAAGACCCCAAGGCGTTGACCCTATCCGCCAAGGTATCGGCTAACAATCTGGACGAAATGCGGCAGATGAAAGAGGTCCTCCTCGGCGCTACTAATCCCCGGAGCAGCTCGGCGATAGTAGCCGGGATTCTCCTGGAACTCCTGGGACTGGAGAACGTAAAGATAGTCCCCGGTTACCCGGGGACCTCGGACATCATGCTGGCCCTGGGCAGGGGCGAGATCCAGGCCACCATCCTGGATACGGTACAGGTAAAGGAAAACGCGGCTAAAGGATGGGCTAAGCCGCCAGTAGTGCTGGTCTCTACGGCAAAGCAGCCCCTGTGGCCTGACTCCCCGCTTCTGGGCGATGTGGTTAAATTGACTCCCCAGAACCAGGCCTTCTACGATATGTCCCTGGCGGTCATGACCACAAAGACCTTTTATATGACCCCGGGAGTAGACAAGGCCAAACTGGAATACATGCGCGACAAGTACATGGAGATGACCAAGCTCCCCGGCTTCCAGGCGGCAGCCAAGCGCGCCATCAGCGGGCCACTTGACCCCCGCCGAGGCGACGAACTGGAGCCCAAGGTGGCCGCCGCCATCAAGGTGATGAGCGGTGATACCGCCCAGCGCGTCAATGAGCTGATCGAAAGACGGATTGTGAGGTAGGTATTCAGTTAGCTGGGGGTGTCCTGCTGAAAAGATTCGGGACGCCTCCAGCTACTGATTACCGGTAAAGCAATGGTATTTGACGCACTCCTTCAAGCAATAAGTAGCTTTGGCAGCGCAGAGTTATGGTTCTTCATGATGCTGGGCATCATCGTTGGTCTCATCTTTGGCATCATTCCCACTGTGGGCGGCCTACTGGCGTTGTCGCTGTTTCTGCCTTTTATCTTCAAGATGACGCCCATGCAGGGCCTGCCGCTGCTCATGGCCATCGAGACCGTCATCTTTACCGGCGGGGCCATAACCACCATATTGGTAGGCATACCCGGTACCGCGCCGAACTCGGCAACACTGTTAGACGGCTACCCGCTCACGCAAAAGGGGCAAGCCGGCCGGGCGCTGGGCGCCGGGCTTGCCGCCTGCGGCTTTGGCAGCATAGTCAGCTCGGTTCTGGCTATTGCCCTGGTACCGTTGGTACTGGCCATGGTGATGGAACTGCGCACTGCCGACATGGTGTTCCTGGTGCTTATGGGCATCGCGTTCCTGGCCGTATTGAGCCGGGGTTCCATTGCAAAGGGGTTGATCAGCGGCGGCCTGGGCATGGTCATCTCCCTGATCGGCTTCCAGCAGGTGACCGGCGTGGCCAGGTTTACTTTCGATAACATATATCTCTACGATGGCTTTTCTACCATCCCCGTCGTGCTGGGAATATTCGTCATACCTGAAATAATGGCCCTGGCAGTGAAAGGTGGCTCCATAGCCAAGGCCGGAGCCTTTATAAGAGGCATGACAGGTATCTGGCAGGGAGCGCTGGATGTGTTCCGCCACCGGCGGGTGGCTATTGAAAGCAGCGTAATAGCCTTCGTTGTCGGCATAATCCCGGGGATAGGGGCCATGGTGGCCACCTTCGTGGCCTACGGGCGGGCCAAGCAGATCTCGAAGCACCCCGAGTTGTTTGGTACCGGCGTAATAGAAGGCGTCATCGCCCCGGAGTGCGCCAATGATGGCAAAGAGTGCGGCGCATTATTAACCACCCTGGCCCTGGGCATACCCGGCAGCGAGTCTATGGTGCTGTTCCTGGCGGCGATGATGCTGGTGGGACTGACGCCGGGACCGGACATGCTCACCAAGAACCTGGACCTTTCCTTCACCTTGCTGCTGGTTAGCCTGGTAGCCAGCGTGGTCGGGGTAATCATCTGCTTTAGCCTGGCCCAGCACCTGGCCAAGATAGCTCTGGTCCCTGCCCGCATTCTGACGCCAGTAATATTGATAATCACCTCAGTGGGCGTCTATGCCGGTGGGGAAGAAATGTACGACCTTATCGCCTTCGTCATATTTGGCGGCCTGGGAGTACTCCTCAAGAAATTCGATTTCAACCGGCCGGCGCTGGTGCTGGGTTTTATTCTTGGTGACCTCTTTGAACAAAACCTGTTCCTGGCGCTGAGGCTGGGAGGGCCTTTCTTCTTCTTGCGACCGGCAAGCCTGATAATAATTGTCCTGATCTTGCTGGTCTTCATGTATGGACCTTCAAAGAAACTGCTGCTGCGCGGGAGGGGGGCTGCCAAAGTATGAAGCAACTGAACGGAAACGCATATTTTTTGATGGGCCTGATGGCGGTCATGCTGGTGGTCATCTTCTGGGCGCTGTTCGGCCTGCAGTATATTGAATCAAAAATTCTGCCCATAGCGTTGGGTGGCGGAGTGATTATCTTCGCTGCCATTGAGCTGAAGAGGGCGCTTCGGGGCGGGCAGCCAACTTCTGAGTTGCAGATGGAGGAGGATGAGGGGATGGCGGGTGTAGCGGAAGCCGGGGAATGGCGCCGTTACATCCTCAACGGTGCCTGGATTGCGGGATTCGTCATCGGTATCTACCTTGTGGGTTTCTACGCAGCCTCTTCGTTGCTCTTGCTACTCTACATGAGGTGGCTGGGCACGAAATGGATTACTGCTATCCTGTCCGCGATAGCAGCTCCTATCATCATCTATGTGGCCTTCGAGGTCCTCCTGGTTTTGGAGCTATACCGCGGCCTGTTGTTCGGTGGACATGCCTAGTAATTCAAAAGCCTCAACAGTAGCAGATGTAGTGGTCGCCGGCTACGGCCTGGCCGGGGCGATAGCTGCTGTTGAGGCGCACGATGCCGGCGCCAGCGTCATCATCCTGGAAAAGAGCTGCTATCCCGGCGGCTGTTCCATGCTGGCGGCGGGGATGATTGTCTGCGCCGGTGAAGTCGAGGCCGCAGTACAGTACCTGACGAAGACTTCCGGTGGAAGGACCAGCCCCGAGGTTATCCGCGCCTTTGCCGGGGAGATGGCCTTGAACGAGGATTACCTGAGACGTCTGGCGCTGACGGATAACGCCAGAGTGATGACAGTGGCCGGGGCGAAGGACAGCGAGCGTAAGCGCGTCGGCGCTTATCCCTTCCCCGGTTACGAGAACTTCTACCAGATCAGGGTGGCCGAGGTGCCCGGATTCGCCGGGTTCCCCTGGGTTGCTACCTCAAAGCCAGCGGGGCCGAACCTGATGAAGCTGGCCTTCGACAACGTGGAGTCGCGCGGCATCAAAGTGCTTCTTTCCACGCCGGCCAGAAAACTGGCCACGGCAAACGGCGTTATCACCGGGGTCATCGCCGGACTCGACGGGCAAGAAACGGTCATCACGGCGCGCCGGGCGGTGGTGCTGGCCAGCGGCGGCTTCGAGCAGAACGAATGGATGCGCACCCAGTACCTCCAGGGCAAGCCTTTTTACTCTATGGCCCCCCTCACTCACACCGGGGACGGGGTGCTGATGGCCCAGCAGGTGGGGGCGGCGCTGTGGCACATGTGGCACGTCCACGGCTCTTACGGCTTCAAGTTTCCTGAGTTCCCCATCGCCTTCAGGCACAGTTTTTCCGGCATCCGCAATCCCAAGCGGGTCATGCCCTGGATAGTGGTGGACAAGTCCGGCAGGAGATATATGAACGAATATCCCCTGGCGCCGCAGGACACCGCCCACCGGCCCATGGAGATATTCGACCCCGACTTCCTGGGCTATCCCCGGATCCCTTCATACATTATCTTCGACGAGGTGGGGAGAAGCCGCGGCGCCATCGGCGCGCCCCTGTCCATCGGAGAAATGCGGTACGACTGGAGCAAGGACAATCTGCAGGAAGGGCACCGGGGCTGGATAATGAGGGCAGACAGCATCCGGGAACTGGGCCAGAAGATAAGGGAGACGGCGGACAACGAAGCCAGGATGGAGCCGGAGGCGCTGGAAGCCACCATGTCAGCCTGGAACGATGCCGTGACCAGAGGGGAAGACCCGTTTCACCGCTTGCTTGGCACCATGATGCCAATAGAGCAGCCCCCGTTCTACGCCGCGCCGGTCTGGCCGGTGATCACCAATACCCAGGGCGGGCCGGAGCACGACGCCAGGCAGCAGGTGATCGATGTCTTCGGGCAGCCGATCCCGCACCTCTATGCCGCCGGGGAACTTGGTTCGTTCTGGAGCCATGTTTACCTGCTATCAGGCAACCTGAGCGAGTGTCTCACTTCGGGGCGTGTCGCCGGCAGAAATGCGGCCAGGGAGCCGTACGCCAGCGCAGCCGGTTAGAAGCGCATCACCAGCCCCCGGTACAGTTCCACGTTCAGCACCATCTCGAACACGATGTATATTGCCGCTGTGGTGGCCGCGGCCGAGATAATACTGGTGCGCCACCCCGTGCCCAGGTGCTTCATGTAGAACAGCACGAACAGCGGTATGGCCACCAGCATACTTACCAGATAGGTAACGCCGACAAACGCCAGTACCCAGATGGCGCTTTTCTGAAAACCGCGCCAGTCGATGGCCCCCTCTTCTTCGCTCATCTCCTCTTCATCTTCATCGGTAACGACTTTTGCCGGGGGGTCCTTCCGGGTGGTCTCCCTGACCAGTTGAACGATAGCCAGAACGGCGATGCCGCTGCCAAAGACAATGGGCAGCAGCTTGGACTTGAAGCTGGCCATGGTGAATGAGCCGCCGACCACGACAAGGGTGGCAACGATGATGATTACCAGGAAAATTATATTGCCTCGGTTCTTCATTGTGCCCGGACTCCTTTCGCAAAGCGGCGGACGATGCTGTCTTTCAGGGGATTGTAGAGGAAGATTAATATGAGGACGAATATCAGGCCGAGGCTGATAGGCCTCATGAAGAACGTGGGGCCGGAGCGCTGGAGGGCAATAAACAGGTAATGCTCGAACAGGCTGCCCAGGATAAACCCCAGCACCAGCGCCGGGCGGCTATAGCCGTAATTGCGCAGGACGATGCCCAGGGCGCCGAAGATAACCAGTGTTACTATATGCTTGAAATTCTCGTCGGCGGCATAAACCCCGACGAAGATGATCACCATGGTCAAGGGTGCCAGGAGGCGGCTGGGCACCGTCGCCACTTTGGCCATGTACTTGCCCAGAGGGACGCAAATGACCGTAGAGAGTATGCCGATCACCAGTACCACCAGCAGCAATGTGACCGAAAGGTCAAGATGCCTGGTGAGCATGTCCGGACCGGGGGTCAACCCCACCATCATCATGGCCGCCAGTATCAACACCATCTCGGCGCTGCCGGGTATGCCCAGGGCCAGGGTGGTCAGCAACGAGCCGCCTTCTTTGGCGTTGTCGGCGGTTTCCGGGGCGATGACTCCCTCTACATAGCCGGTACCGAATTTCTCCGGGGTCTTTGAGCGCTGCTTGGCCACGGCATAGGACACGAAGGTGGCCACTGCAGCGCCTATCCCCGGAATGATGCCGACCACAAAGCCGATGACGCTGCTGACAGCAACCGTCGTTTTATGGTGGAAAACGTCTTTTACGCCCTGCCACACGCCCTGCATGCCCACCATCTTCGGGGCGGTACTCTTCGATATGACACTGCCCCTGACCGCTATGGCGAAGACCTCGGGTATGGCGAATATGCCCATGGCCAGGGCGACAAGCTCAAAGCCGTTATAAAGGTACACGCTTCCGAAGGTGAACCGTTCCGCGGCGGTGGTGTCCTGAAAACCTACCAGGGAAAGCATCAGCCCCATGCCGCCGGCGATCAGTCCCTTCACGGTGGAGCCGCGGGTCAGGGCGACCACGAAGGCGATGCCTATCAGCACCAGGAAGACCATATCACCGGAGCGCAGGGCCATGATCAGGGGGAGCAATAAGGGGATCAGGGCCAGGGCGACAACGGCTGTGAAAATGGTGCCGGCCCCGGAGGCGGTCAGCGCCGCCCCTATTGCCCGGCCTGCTTCACCTTTCTTGGTCATGGTGTAACCATCGATCACGGTGGCGGCGTTGGGCACGGTGCCCGGTATGCCAACCAGTATCGAGGTTATCGCCCCGCCCTGGAAAACGCTGGCGCCGATGCCTATCAAGAGGGGCAGGGCCTGTCCCGGGGTCATGGTAAAAAGAAAGGGCAGGAACAGTGCCATCGCCAGCAAGGCGCCGGTGGTGGGAATCAGGCCAAAGAAGAGGCCGGTGGCCATCCCCAGCAGCATAAAAGCCCAGAGTTCCAGGCTGCCAAAGTTGCCCAGCGCCGTAATGAAAGCTTCAAATGCCATCTCAGCCCCTTCGTGTCAGCATATGCCGGGGGTGGGGGGCGCCACCCATGGATACCCCCCTCCAGAGCGAATATTACTTCAAGCGGGATTCAAGCGTGGCGGTAACCTTGGCGAGTGTATCCCCGCCCAGGGAGCGGGCCTGCCGTTCGATAATTCCCAGCAGTTTGTCTCCCCTTGTCGGATTCAGGTCCCCGGTCTCCACCCTCTTTATGGCTGATTTGAAGCCAGCCAGGTCTACTACTTTCATGTAGGCGTCGCGCACGAACTCAACGCGGTCTTGGGGAACACCGGGCGGCATGAACACGGGATTGCTCGCCTGCAGGGCGAAGATCATGTCCACCAGCGGCTGGTTCTCCGGGGTAATGGTCAACAGCTCGGTAAGCGCCGGCGAATCGGGCCATTCCTTCAGTCGTTTTTCACTGATGACAAAAGCGGGCGGCTTAGTCCAGCCCTTGCTGATGACCTCAAGCCCCTGTGCCGGGCTATAGTAAGCGCCGTCCACCTCACCCCGGCCCATGGCCAGGTATATCTCGGAGACGCCGGAATATCCGGATATCACCTGTACCTTGTCCAGGCCGAACAACATAATGGTGATGGCACCGGATATGGCGAAAGAGCTTTGAGGACTGGTGGTGGCAAAGAACGCCTTGTCCATTGCCTTCACGTCAGCTACGCTTTTGGCCGGTATCTTGGTGGACAGGAACAGGCTGTTGGGCGAGTTGGCGATCTCACCGACCCAGGTAAACTTGGTCAGGTCCCATTTCCGGCCGCTGGCGCTGAACAGCACCTGGGTGTTCATGCTTGACCTGACGCCCACCCCCATGGTGAGGCCATCCGGCCTGGCATCCCATACCTGGTTTTCTCCGGCCATGCCGCCGCCGCCTTCAACGTTCTTGACCTGCATGTTGCCCCCGGTTATATCCGACCAGAAGGTGGCAATGAGGCGGCCCACATAATCGGTGCCGCCGCCGGCGGCGTAGGGGACGATCATGGTGACAGTGTTCTTCTGGTAGAACTCCGCCGGGCTCATCGGGGCCGGGGCGGGCGCTGGCGCCGGAGCGGGGGCAGGCGCGGGAGCGGGAGCGGGCGCCGGGGCCTCCTTGGCGCAGCTCATGGCAACCAGCGCCAATGCGAGCAACAGTATCCCGGGAATCAGTCTCATTTTTACTGCCATTTTGTCCTCCTTACAACCGTTCTCTGCAACGCTTCAGTCTGTCTCAGGTCAGGTCATTTGTTTTCCCCTCCTCCCTGCGCGGGCAGGCCAGATTGCCTATCTTTGCCTTTCTATCTTCCGGTCACATAACCAGCCAGTCCGGGCTATCCGTAGCACGAAAACGAATATATTACCCGGGATAAATGCTATGTTCGGTCAGGCTATGTCCTCGATGCTTTCGAAGAGGGTAAAATTGTTTTTCATAGTACACGATGGCGCTGCTTGTTGTCAATACCTGATTAAAGTCCTAATTAAAGTGCCCTGATACCGAGGTATTGCACGATGCCCCGATAGCTGGCTGTCGCTTCTGCTTATCCACCGGAAGGTCTATCATCCGGCGCTGAATGCTAATAAGCAGGCTTACCCGTTGTGAGGATGGTGAAGGGATCCGGTACCGGTAACGGTAGTCTTCTTGTTCTTCCTTAAGCTGGCAACACCCCCAGGAACAGCCAGTAGACCAGGACGTTCAGCGCGGTCAGCGGCAGGCCCACCCTGGCGAACTCGAAGAAGGTGAGCGTCTCCTGCCTTCTCTCTGCCTGCTGTATGATGATGACATTGCTGGCCGCCCCCAGGATGGTCAGATTGCCGGCAATGGTGCTGCCCGCCGCCAGCGCCATCATGCCGGTGGTCGAGGCCCCTGCCTGGGCCAGGACGGGCAGGTACAGGGCCACCATCGGGACATTGGAGATGACCTGGCTGAGCAGGACGCTCACCCCCAGCACCACCCCCACAGAAGCGGGGTCAAGGCGGACTGCGTCAAGCGCCCCCTGGAAGAAGCCGGAGTCCCAGGCGCTTTGCATCAGCACGAACATGGCGGCGAAGAAGACCAGTGTAAACCAGTCCATGCGTTTCAGGATGCCCGGTCTTCTGGGCACGAAGGCAAGGACGGGCAGGGCGGAGACCAGGGCGATATAGGTCAGCTTAAACTCGATGTTCATGCCGAGCAGCACCGTGGCTATCCTGGCCGTAATAAGAGTGACCATCAGCGCCAGGGAGACCTTGCACAGGGCGGCCAGGCGGGGGTCAGTGACAACGGCCGCGGCGCCGGGAACTATCTTGCCGCCGAAGTGCCTCCGGTAGAACAGCCGCAGCAACACATAGGCCAGCAGCAGGTTCAGCAGCGTCGGCAGCAGCAGGGACCGGAGGAAAGTGACGAAGGGGTTGGGCACATTGCCGTGGAGGGCGATGAGCAGGTTCTGGGGGTTGCCGATGGGACTCATCAGGCTGCCGGTGGTCACCGCGAAGGCCAGGGCCAGCAGCAACAGCCTGGGCGGGATGCCGTTCTTTCCGGCCAGGGCCAGGACGACCGGCGTCCCTACGATGGCCAGTGTATCGTTCATCAACAGCGCCGAAAGCAGCCCCATGCCGAAGAGGATGCCCAGTACCAGGCCGTCCGGCGACCTCGCCCGGCGGAAGAGGCGGGATGACAGGTACGAGAGATAGCCGCTGTCCTCGAGGGCCTGCCCGATGATGAAGACGCCGAACAGGAAGAGCATCACGTCCGCATTTATGGCGCTCAGCGCCCGCTGCGGTGATATCTCGCCGGTCGCCAGCACCGCTACAGCGCCCAGCAGCATTATCTGCCATATCTGCAGCCTGATACTGCCGAGATGCCGGACGGCGATAAGCAGGAATACGATGAACAGGACGATTACCGAGACCATTCAGGGAGACGGGGACACGGCAGCAACTTTTTCGGTCATGTAGATAATTGAGATGGCCTCCTCCCGGAAACGCTTGAAAGTCGCCTCCAGGCTGCCTGACTCGTCTCCGAAGTACTCCAGCACCTCTGCCAGAGACTTTCTGTCCTGGCACACCGGGCAGTCCGTTTTCTCGGGAAGGCCGATCCGAGCGGTGGTCAGGTTGAAAGAGAGGGGATAGATACGGCAGGCGAAGGGCTTGGCCGGATAGGGCAATGAGCAACCCTTCACACCGAGGAAGGGGCAATGGTGGACAAAGCCGGTGGGGCGGTCCCAGGCGGTGATCAGGCGGACCCACACCGGGTCATCATCGGCATCTGCGGCGGCGTACCACTTCTGTTGCGCCAGGGACATCGGGGATGTGTCAATGAACTCGGCTGGGTCTTTCCCGGCGAGTAATGAGATCCGCTCCACTTCCGAGGGCAGGAGCAGCAGCTTCCAGCCGCCAGCAAAGATAGAGGCGCAACAGCCCCCCGAAAAGGCTATACAATCAGGGCAGGTGCCCATTCCTTTGTCAGTCCTTTGCTATCCCGCCTGTTCCAGCCGCTTCAGCAGGACCAGCTTATCGTCGCCCGGGGCATACAGGTCCGGGATGCGGGCCACCATATTGTAGCCGTTGCCAGTGTGAAACCGGATGATCCTCTCATACGCCGGCTGAGAGGAAGTCTCTATGACGACCAGTCTGCCCTTTGCCTGTTTCATATCCTCTTCGGCGGCCCTCACCAGGGCGGCGCCGATGCCCTGCCCCTGTTTGGGCGGCGCCACCGCCAGCCAGTACATATCCCAGCTTGCCTCGGTTAGCGGCACCGGGCCATAGCAGACGTAGCCGGAAACGCCGGACTCCGCTTCTGCTACCAGGACGTTATACCCCGACCGGTCAGGGTCATCGAGGTAGCAATCGATGACCTCCTCGGCCACATCCACTTCAACGGGCTTGAACTCCGGCGTGATGCGGAGGATCTGCATCAGGGCCGGTTTGTCAGACCGTATCATAGGGCGGATGTCAAACACTTGTTTCTCTCCAGTGCCATCTCTGCTATCCTGTCTATAAGCCCGGCATAGGTCATGCCGGCGGCCAGCGCCTGGCGCGCCACCCCTGCGTCCGGGGACAGGTCTGGATTGGGGTTCACCTCCAGCACCGCCAGCCGGCCTTCCCGGTCCAGGCGCAGGTCCACCCTGGCATAGTCCCGACAGCCGAGCGCTTTACAGGCCGCCCTGGCTGTCTCCATAATGCCTTGGCGCTCGTCCGGGGTCACCTCCGCCGGGCAGACGACAGCAGTGCCCTTGAAATAGGCGCTCTCCGGCTCCCATTTGGCGGCAAAGGTGAGGATGGGGGACATGCCCGTAGGCAGGGAATAGACTATCTCAGATACGGGCAGCACATCTTCGCCCAGGACGGTGGCGTTGAACTCGCGCCCGCCGGCAAACTCCTCCACCAGCGCCCCGCCGGGATAAAGACCGCTGACCATCTTGACCTGCGTCTCCAGGGAGGCAAAATCGTAGACAACGCTCTGCGGGGAGAGGCCGTGACTGGCGTCCTCGCTGCGCGGCTTGACGATACAGGGGTATCCCAGCCTGAAGGCAGGCAGCGTTTCGGGGGGGATAGCCTGAAAGTCCGGCGTCCGGACCCCGGCGGCTTGCAGAGCCTGTTTGGACCGGGCCTTGTCCACGGCCAGCCCCAGCACATCTCCCGGAGAGCCGGTAAAAAGCAGGCCCGCTCCCGCCAGCGCCTCGGGCACCAGGGCCTCTGTCTCAGGACGCCCGCAGAAGCCCTCAAAGAGGTTGAACACCAGGTCAACGCGCAGGGAGCGGAGAATCTTCCAGGAGGGCTCAAGGGGCGGTTCCAGAGGCATCCTGAACGCCGGATGGCCCAGTTCCAGCAGTACCCGGTGCACCGCTTCCACCGCATTCAGGACGCCCGCGGCCGCTTTCCCCTCGCCGGCGGCATCGTAGCCGGACGGGACGGGCTTATTATAGAGGATAGCTATGCGCGGACGCACTGCGGATACCTCTCCAGGGCAGCATCCAGCACAGCACCGACCAGTCTGCTGTGGGACCACCCCATCTTCCCGGCCATTATCACCAGGTCGCTGTAGCTTCCCAGGCCGGGCAGGGGGTTTATCTCGATGAAATAGGGCGCTCCTTGCTGGCTGATGCGAAAGTCCAGCCGGGCAAAATCGCGGCAGCCGAGCGACCTGAAGGCAGCGAGACTGAGCGCTTCCAGTTCCGTTATCAAGGCGTTGTCCAGGTGCGGCGGGCATTCGTACTCGACCAGGTCCAGGTAGTCCCGTTTGACCTCCAGCGAGTAGATGAAATGGCCCTGCTTCACCCTGGGGATCACGTGCATAATTCCCAGCACATCCGCCGCCGCATTGCCGATGACTCCCACCGTGATCTCATCGCCATCGATGTACTCTTCCAGCATGACCGGCTGCCGGTATAGCTCCAAGAGCCGGCCCGCCGCTTCCGACGCCTCCCCCGGCCCCTCCACCACCGAGTTCAGCCGGATGCCCTTGCTGGAGCCTTCGTAGGCGGGCTTGACGATGGCCGGATAGGGGAAGCTATCGAGGGATATCCCCTGCAAGCCGGCTTCCTTGTCTATCACGCGCCATTCAGGGGTGCGCACCCCGGCCGCCGCCGCCAGCTTCTTGGCCAGGGGCTTGTCCAGGCATATGGCCAGGCACTGGGGGTCAGAGCCGGAGTAGGGTATGTCCAGCATCTCCAGGACCGAGGGTACCTGGGACTCCCGGCTGCGATAAGCGCCGCGCCCTTCGGCGATGTTGAAAACGAAGTCGACTTTTTCGGCGAGAATATTGCGCAGGAACTCTGTGCCCCCGCCCAGCCTCGCCGTATCGTGCCCCGACTCTCGCAGTGACTCCTCGACGAGCTTCACCGTCTCCTGGGAGTCATATTCCTCCAGGGCGTCTTCGGCGGCCTGTTCCACCCGTACCGCTTCCTTAAGATCGTATGCTAATCCGATCCTCATTGCCTGTTTCCTGTGGCTCAAAGTTAAAACCGGATATCGGCGCAGCCCCCACCGGCGCTTCCACCAGCATGTGGTGCCTGGGGTTGCGGAAGTGAAAGACCTTGCCCTGGTAGTTCCTCAGCACCAGTTCCTCCTCCGTCCGGGAGATGACGTAGTCGGGCAAGAGGGGCACCTTGCCGCCGCCCTGGGGCAGGTCTATCACAAAGGTAGGGATGGCCAGGCCCGAGGTGTACCCGCGCATCCCCTCGATTATTCCCACGCCGACCTCTACCGGCGTGCGCAGGTGCTCTGTGCCCTGCACCTCGTCACACTGGAACAGGTAATAGGGACGCACCTTGGCCCGGAGAAGCCCCTGGACCAGCCGCGTCTGCGCCTGTACGCTGTCGTTCACACCGCGGAGCAGGACTGACTGGTTGTTCACCGGCACGCCGCTCCGCAGCAGGCGGTCACAGGCCGCGGCCGCTTCCGGCGTTATCTCGTTGACATGGTTGAAATGAGTGTTGAGCCATACCGGCCCGTATTTGGACAGCATGGCGCACAGCGCGCTGTCTATCCGCTGGGGCAGCACCACGGGGAACCTGGTGCCGATGCGGATGATTTCAACGTGCTCTATCGCCCTGACTTCCCGTATAATCTCCTCCAGGCGGGCAGTGGAGAGGGTCAGCGGGTCGCCGCCGGAGATGATGACGTCCCTGATCTCTTCATGCTGGCGGATGTATCGGAGCATGGCGCTGATCTCTTCGGCGGTGCGCACCCAGCCGCCGTTTTGCCATTCCCTCTTGCGGGTGCAATGGCGGCAGAACATGGGACAGATATCGGTGAGCACCATCAGGGCGCGGTCAGGGTAACGGTGCACCAGCCCCTTCACCACCGAGTGTCTTTTCTCTTCCAGAGGGTCTTCCATGCCCAGGCATCCCATGCTTATTTCAAGAATAGAAGGGATGGCCTGCTTGCGCACGGGGTCTTCGGGGTCCTGGGGGTCTATCAAAGAAAGGTAATAGGGGGTGATTGATAAGGGATAGAGTTCGGTGACCAGTCTGAGCTGTGCCTGCTCTTCATCGCTGAGAGGAAGGAATTTGACCAGTTGTTCGGCACTGGTAATACGGTTGCGGAACTGCCACTTCCAGTCGTTCCAGCACTTGTCCGGAACGCCGGCGAACAATCTGCGCCGGCCCGTTATACCCGGAGGTTCTTCGTCTAAGTTGTCAAAAGCGCTTTTACTGGGAGGCTTCTCACCAGCCTCGTTGCCACCGCCCGCCACCACACCGGTTTCTTCTGAGCCAGCCACGACAGGGATTGATGAACCTCTGGTTCTTGCTGACATCTTCACTTGGGGATTTTTTCTCCTCCTTTTTTTCTCTATTATTTGTTTTTTCCGTATCGATAACCTGGTCCGGCGACATCTTATTCGCCCTTGCGCATTCATGTTAAATTAAACATGATATATATTTCATAACATCGATGTTCTAGTCAATTAAATTGTACTCTAAACGTGTCGATTGTCAATAGTTTTCCGGCCTCTGACAGAGAAAAATTTATTGGCCTTGTCCGGGGGGATTTTGGAGGCGAAAAATGCCGGCCCACCTGCGGGATTGGAATTGGGGATTAGTGGCAGGGTAAAAGGGATACAGTGATGCTGGCAGTAGCGACCCGCATGCCGGAGTAGATTTCCTGTCATTCCACGCGCAGGCCGGAATCTGCTGCATGCCTTGCTTGATGGTGCCTTTTGGCGGTGTGCTCCGGTTCACCTTGCGGTCTGGATACCAGCCTTCGATGGCGGGGCGTTCTCGCTTCTCTAATTGTTCCAGTTCCTGCAGCTGAGCTTCTTTGAACAAGTCAGGTAACGCGGCTATTCCAGTGAATCGAGGGCTTTCTGATAGCCCTGGCTGGAACGTTCGATGGCGCGTCGCAGGGCCGGCTTGGCCGATTCCGGCGCCCTGTCCATGACCTTGAGCAGCACCTCCGGGTGTTCACTGGCGCGCTGCAACAGCTTTCGTTTAAGCTCAGCTCGCTTCTCCAGCTTCTGTTCCTGTTGCTCTTTCAGGCCGCGGCCAGGCGACTCTTTCAGTGCCGGCCTTTCTGCGGGGGCGCCTTCGGGACGCCGCGTCTTTTCTTTGTCGTCCGGGGGAACACCTGGCGGTCTCGGTCTCTGCGGCGGCGCTACCGGGGCCGGGATTGCATCGGGTGGCGCTTCGGGGGCCGGGGCCATTATGCTGATCTCGCCTTCGGACTCTGCCGGGGCCATCATGGTGACCTCGCCCTCGCTCTCCACTACCTGTCCCACCGGGGCTGCGAGCCTGGCAACCTGTGTCAGATGGATATCCAGGCGGCGGGCCGCCCGCTCCACTTCCCCGGCCTTGCCCTTCTCAGCCATGACCGCTATCTCGCGCACCCTGCGGTCGGCCAGCCTGGTAAAAAGCACCGCCTTATCGAGGGGTGACCTGGTCAGGGTGACCTGTACCGTCTCTGTGGCCAGCTTCACCGGGTACAACGGCTCATCGGGCATGCTGTTGGCCGAGGCGGCCACCGTGCCCGTTCCTGCCAGCAGCAGGACGAGGACCGCGACCAGTGAGGTAACCCAGGCGGGCTGCCAGGCGGCAAACCAGCGCCGCCGCGGCTCAGGCCGTTGCGACACTGACCGGAGCAGCTCCGCCCTGGCCCTGGCCCGGAACTCGGGGCGGGGACTTATCGCCGCCGCCTGCCTGGAGAGCATGGCTGTCCGCAGCAGCGGCTCAAGCTCGGCTGCCATCTCCGGATAGCTTGCCAGGCACTGTTCGATGGTATCGCCAAGGAACAGCCGCTCCAGGCAAATATTCAGTATGTCATCAGTCCTTTTGCCGTTCATTCAACTACACCGACAGGAGCTTGCGCAGTGACACAATGGCGCTGTGCTGCAACGCCTTCACCGCGCCCTCGCTCTTGCTCATAACGCTGGCAACTTCGGCGATCGACAGGCCGCCAGCAAAACGAAGTGATATCACCTCTCGCTGGGCGCTGGTCAACTGCCTGGCTGCCTGGCTTAACTGCTCCATGTCCAGATTTCTCTCCGCTGTCATGGTCGGGTCATCTTCAGCCTGTATCATCACCTTTTCCAGGGGGACGGCAGGCCTTTTCGCCTTTTTCCTCAGGTAATCGACCACCTGGTTGTGGGCTATCCGGTACAGCCAGGCCGAGAACGGTATGCCCTGCTGCCGTTTAAAGGTGGAGATAGACTTGAAGGCGTTCAGGAAGACCTGCTGGCTGATGTCCTCCGCCTCTGTCCGGTCGCCTATTTTAATGACAACGTAACGGTAAATCTTATCGAAATTAGCCTCATATAACTGTGTTAACGCCGCCTCGTCGCGCTGCTGCGCCCGAAGGACGAGGTCCTGCTCATTTTGCACGTGAAAACTCCAGGATTGTTCCAATCGTTCGCTGTTCTCCCCGTGCATATATTATAACGAATGAGCAGGCGAAAGGATAGCTTGGTACGTGTTGCCAATGACACGCCTTGTGCTATAATTAACCTGCAACTGAGAGCTATAAGACACGAGGAATGTTTTTGCGCTATTACGTGCGGCCGATGCGCAGGGAGGACCTGGCCGAAATTGCCAGGATTGACCGTGAGGCCTTTTCTACGCAGTGGCCGCCTGCGGATTACGCCCATGAACTCAAGAACCAGCTTGCCCATTATCTCGTCGCCTGTACGCGCACACCCGAGGAGCCGGCCCGCCCCCGTTCCCCTTCCCTGTTTACCAGAGTAAGGTGCTGGCTGGGCGTCCCGCCCCGGACCGAGACAGCCGCCTCTGAAAGCGAGTACGCCGTCGGTTTTGCCGGAATCTGGCTGCTGGCCGACGAGGCCCACATCACCAACATCGCCGTGCGCAAGAGCTACCAGCGCCGGGGCATTGGCGAGTTGCTGCTGATATCCATAGTCGAACTGGCGCAGCAGCTTAACGCCCGCATCATCACCCTCGAGGTGCGGGTCTCCAACGCGCCGGCCCAGAACCTCTACCGCAAATACGGGTGTGCCGAGGTGGGCCTGCGCCGGGGATATTACACCGACAACCGCGAGGACGGCCTGCTCATGTCCACCGAGAGCATCACCTCCACCGCCTTCATGGTGCGCTTCGGAGAGCTGAAGCAGAACCACTTGAGGAAACTGAAGCTGGCCGACTGCTGGTCGGTGGCCTAGACGCTAACCCGCCAGGCAGGCGATTATCCGGGGTATAAGGTAACTGGCCAGGCCCCGCCCTGACCCGCCGCACAATATGACCACCAGCCGCCCCTGGCAAACGCGGTCGGCGGCATCCTTGAGCACCCTGGCCACCTCGAGATGGCAGTCCCGGCCCAGCCCTTTATCGCCGTATTCGCCGCGGGTGGCGTCATAACCGAACTCCCAGAAGATGCAATCCGGGCGGAAGGACTCCACACGGGGCACGAACTCCTGCCTCACCCTGGCCAGGTACGCCTTGTCCGAAGTTGGCGCCGGGATGCGGACGTCCACATTATTGAGTCCATCGGCGTGGTCATAATGGCAGAAGCAGACGTGGAGAACATCAGGGTCGTCGCCGAAGATGTCCCTGGTGCCGTCGGCGTGGTGGCAGTCCGTGTCCACTATGGCGAACCGCCTCGCGCCCCTCTCTTTCAGAGCGGAGATGGCCAGTGCGGCCCCGTTAAAGTAGCACATGCCGCCGAAGAAGTCCCTGCCGGCATGGTGGTCCCCGAAGCTGGTAAAGACGAAGGCGTTATCGATATTCCCCCGCCGGACCTCTTCAGCCGCCTGTACCGTCCCGCCCGCCGAATAGAGCGCCGATTCGTAATCTCCGGTCAGCTTCACCTGGCGCACCATGGCAGGGGAATGCACCCGGAGCAATAGCTCCTCCGGGGCAGGCAGCAGGTAGTTCAGGCCGGCAGTGGACTCATAGAGGGCGTCGTAGTAAGAGGCGTTGTCCCTGTCCAGGAGTCCCTCCAGGGCCTGGGGAAAGTCGCGGAGTCTTTCGCCCTGGAAGTAGGTGAAGAAGATGCCTGTCCTCTTGACCATCGAGGCCGCTTCTTGTGGAGCGCTTAGCCGAACAGCCCGCGCCGCCTGGGGGCGTACTCCGGCTTCGAGGCGTTCTCCATGAGCCATTCCTTCAGTTGCTCCTGGCTGCGGGCCAGCGGGACCTTTACCGCCTCCACGTTAACCCCGATCATATAGCTGTCCGAGTTGCGCTTTCTGGCGGTATCTATCCGGTTATTGACGTCACCGGCCATTTCGCTGGCCTGGTCCAGCGAAGATTTAAGCTCGTAGGGCAAAAAATCGGCCCGGACGCGGTTCCGCCGCCAGCTTGCCGTCTTGAGTTTCCTGGTCTTCCGGTTGGTGGTAAAGTTGTTCATGACCTTCTGGTTGTGATTGACCTCGGAGAGAACGCTTACCACCAGTCCCAGAGGCGTTTTCTCCGCCCGGCGCTGCCGCCAGTAAAGGTTAAAAGCGAACATCGCTGCGATCGCTCCCAAGAATATTGCGTTGACTACCGTTTCGCTCAAATTGCCTTCCTCCCCGGTGCCTTAAGCCGCCAGAGCACCAGAAGGATTATAATGGAAGCCTGTTTGTAAAGACAAATTCGGGTGGTATCATTCCGGTAACAGGCGGGAGCCTCCCGGAAATGTTATTTTCGGGCAGTAGATTTTATTATTTTTGCACATCCTTTTTGATAAAATAAAAGTACCAAGAGAACCTGGTTTGGGTCTGGTTATTGACAAATTGTCCAGGGGCGTGATAAGCTTTTGCCGTTTTTGAACGTCCTGCTAATGGTTCAATACAAGTCTTGGGGGAAAGGACGGGCAGGTCAGTTTTCGAAACGGAGGTATGACTGATATGCCTGGCAAGAAAACAGGAAACTCGAAATCGCGCGGGGTAGGTTTTGTCGCCTGCTACAAAGGAGAGGAGATAGCTTCCTCTTCAAGCATAAAGAGCCTGGCTGAAAACGCACGGGTAAAGGCACTACTCGGTGACAAGGAACTGTTGATCAAACATACTGTTCCCGAGAATCTAGTTGCCATCTATATGAGTTTCCCTGCCCCAGGTCTCCCACGCCCTTCGGCTTGATGTTCTATCCTGGCATACAGGTAGACGTCCTTCTATCGTCCGGCAAATACCAGGCCTTTGAATTTATCCTTGATTCAGGGGCTGATTGCACAATCTTGCCCAATTACCTTGCCACTCTCACTGGGAATCCTCTTCCTGTAACGGCTGATGCAAGTATGACAGGAATAGAAGGCACAGCTCAGCCCTGTTACAAAGGAAGAATCTCGCTTAGAGTAGGTCCATACGAGTTTTCAGTCAGATGCCTGTTTACTGAGAGTCGAACAGGACGCCTCTCTTGATTGGACGTATAGACTTCTTTACGTTTTTCGAAGTTGCCTTTGATGGTGGTGACTGCAAAATCGTGCTGACAAAGCGCTGAATTCCAGTGGCAAGCGCTTTTCTTTAATCTTTTTGGGAGGGCGCTGGCGTCA
Source organism: Chloroflexota bacterium (assembly GCA_016190695.1). Lineage (GTDB taxonomy): Bacteria > Chloroflexota > Dehalococcoidia > Dehalococcoidales > RBG-16-60-22 > JACPQC01. The sequence continues at coordinate 73,010 of JACPQC010000023.1, read as the reverse complement.
ACGTTCCGGGGGTTGACTTTTCTATTTTCAATTACCTACAATTGGCCATATGTCAAAACCCAGCCAGGGCCAATTGTCAAGGATGGTGGGACTGGGCATGGCGCTTGCCTTCCTGCTGCTGTCTGCGGCCCCGGGCCCGGCGCGCGCTTCCGAAACGGTCAAATGGGTGCCGGTGGACATCCCGGCGGAGGGCCAGCCCGGCACCTGGGCGCTGGCACCCGGATCTGACGTCCGGCACCTGGCCGTCGCCCCTGATGGTTACCTTTATGCCTATGTCTCGGGCCTGACCGGGACACTTTACCGTTCTACCGGCAACGGCAGCGGCTGGGCGGCTATCGGCGGGGTGAAGGACGCCATCGCGGGCATCGCCCTGCCCCGCCACGATAGTAACCGGGTGTACTACGCCACCGCCTCAACGGTGTACCGCTCCACCGACAAAGGCATGACCTTCGAGCCGCTTCCGGCCGCCCCGGGCGGGGCCGGGACAGGGAACATCACCATAACCGCCCTGGCGGTCTCCGCCCTGAACAGCGCCATCGTTGCCGTGGCCACCGCCAATCCCGGGCAGTCCGGCGGCGTCTATCTCCTGGACGAAGGCGATACATTGCCCCGCTGGCAGGACTCCGGCCTGTCCGGGCGCGATGTCCACGCCGTCGCTTTCTCCCCCGGATACCGATATGACCGCCAGCTTATCGCCGTCTCCAGCAACGGGACTGACAGCTATGTCAATGTCAAGGTGGGCGATGGGGCGTGGGGACTGGTCACTCCTGATATCCGGGTGGGCGCCGGTGGGATCGCAAAGGCGGCCCTAGCCTTTCCTGACGATTACGACGCGGAGGAAAACGCGACATTATTTGCTGCGACCAGCACCGGAGCCGGAGGCGGGGACGTCTACCGGGTGGCAAACGGCCTGGCCACCGACCTGGACATCGGCGCCGCCTACGGACTGAGCGGTGTTGACGTCACCGGACTGGCCATGGCCGGAGACGCCGCCTCTGCTACTCTGCTGGCCGGGGCGTCCTCAAGCGCCGGCGTATATGCCAGCCGGGACGGGGGCGTCACCTGGACGCGGAGCCGCAAGCCGCCGACGGGAGACTCCAGTACCTACCTGGCCGTGCCCGCCGGTTTCCCGCAGAGCGGACGGGCCTATGCCGCCACCAGCGGCAGCGACAGCGCCGTCTCAGTCACCACCGACGGCGGCGCTACCTGGAGCCAGTCCGGCCTCATTGACAACCAGGTCAGCGCCATTGTGGACCTGGCCCCTTTTCCAACGGCTGCCGCCGAGGGACTGTTCATGCTCACCTTCGGCGCCGGCCACAGCCTGTGGCGCACCAGCGACAGCATCCACTGGGAGCGGGTGTTCTCAAGCTCATTGCCCGGCGTGGATGAGATCAGGCGGGTCAGGCTGGCAAACGAGACCCTGTACCTGTCCGGGACCAGCGATGGCCGGGCCACCATCTGGGTCTCGACAAATGGTGGCCGTGATTTCGCTGCCCGCGCGGCCCTGGCCCCGGACGGCGGCGGCCCCTTCGACATCGATGCCTGGGCCGCGGCCGGCAATGGCTCGCTCTTCATCGGCAGCTTTGACGGGGAAAAGGGACTGGTGTACCGCTCCGGCAACGGCGGCTACTCCTTCTCCAAAGGGACGCCTCTGGGAAACTTTGCCCCCGCCGCCATCGCCCTGTCTCCCGGCTATGACCGGGACAGGACCGTGCTGGCCAGCGACCTGGGCGGACAGGTCTACCGCTCCACCGATAACGGCAGCACTTTTCAGCCCCTGGGAGACCCCCTGCCCCAGCTTATCAGCGGCGGTGAGACCATGAGCACGGTCGTCGCCTTCGACCCCGCCTACGGCCGCAATGGCGCCGTCTATGCCGGCAGGCATGTCCGCAAAGGCTCGAACCACGCCAGCGCCATCTACCGCCTGGTCACCGGCGCCGGCCGGACCTGGGAGAGGATAGACAGCCTTCCCGACGGCGCGATAGTCGACAGTCTGACCATTTCCCCTGGCGGCACGCTGTACGCGGTGAACTCAAAGGCGGGCGGCGGCCTGGAGCGCAGTATCAACCCCGCCTATCCGCTCGGCCCCGCCTTCGAAACAGTGACCCGCGGCCTGGATGCTGCCGCCACCCTGTCCGGCCTGTGGTCGAGCAACGAACAGCTATGGTCGGTCGGTACAGGCGGGAACAGGCTGATGACCTTCCGCGACAGCCTGAGCCGGGAGGTTGCCTTGACCTCACCGGCTGAACGGGCCTCCGGCCTGGGGGCGGTAATAGACAGCTACGTCAGCAATGTTGTGCTGGACTGGGAGACGCTGCCGGGGGCTACCAGCTACCAGTGGCAGCTTGACCCTGACGCCGAGTTTTCTAACGTGGCTGAGGGCTTCGAGGGAGATACAGCGGCAAGTTACGCCCTTATGCCCGCCCTGCGGCCGGGAATCACCTATCACTGGCGGGTCAGGGCCAAGACGCCGGTGCTGGGCCGCTGGTCAGAGAAAAGATCGTTCACTACCAGGCTGGATACCGAGATCGTGGCGCTCAGGCTGAACAGTCCTGAAGCAGGCGCTTTTGGGGTGCCGGTCAGGCCGGTCTTCCAGTGGAGCGCTGTTTCCGGGGCGGAAAGCTATGAATTCGTGGTATCGACCCGCCCCGACTTCAGCAATCCTTCCATTATCAAAGCAGGGGACTATGCCTTGTCCACCACCGCCTGGCAGGCCGACGTCAGCCTGAACCCGGACACCGTTTACTACTGGCGGATCAGGGCGCTGGGCAACAACAGTCACAGCGCCTGGAGCGCCGTCAGCGCCTTCACCACTGCCCCGGAACCGTCGCCGAAGGCTGCCAGCGCCCCGCCTCCACCACCCCCGGCAGCCCCTGCCCCACAGCAACCACAACAGCCGCAGGTGATAGTGGTGCCCCAGTCCCCCGCCCAACCGCCGCCGCTGCCCCCCGCGCCGCCGCCGCCACAGACCGCCGCGGACTGGCAACTCTATCTCTTCGGCGGCCTGCTCCTGGCCATTATCGTGCTGGCCATGGCTGTGCTGGTGCTGGCGGCAAGCATAAGGCGTATGTCGTAATCGTATTAGAACAGGAAGCGCTGGGCGGCAAACAAGCCTCCGGCGACCGCTATCGAGAGCACCCAGACCCCAGCGTTCCACCTTAATATCTTGGCGCCATCGAGGGGGCCGAAGGGTATCAGGTTGAAGATCGCCAGCCAGGCATTGATGCGCGCCCCCAGCGCGAACAGCAGAGCGGGGTCGATGGACTCCAGCGCCAGGAACACCAGTGCCAGTCCTATATTAGTAGCTGGTCCGGCCAGCGAAATGAGGCCGATCTCACGTGTCGAGCCGGGCCCCCAGGCCGTCTTGGGCTGGATCATGACCGCCCCCGGGGCGGCGAAGACAAAGCCGAAAAGGGAGAAACCCAGCGCTATCGCCAGACCCGCCGGCCACATGGCATATTCGGCGAAGTAGCCGAACCTCCTGGCGATAAGCCGGTGTCCCATCTCGTGAAAGATAAAGCCGAGGGAAACGGCGATGAGGGCCGGAACGATGACAAAGGCCAGAACGCCCGGACGCTGGAAGGCGCGAAACCCGCCTGAGAGGGCGATTCCGAAGGCCAGCGCCAGGACCAGCGCGGATACGGCCAGGTCCCTGAGTTCCTTTACATTCATCTGCAAGAGTTTACCGCAGAGGCGTCCCGGTCCACAACCCCGGCAGGAACAGTTCAGGAGAGCTTGGCCGGCGTTTCCCGCCCCTGTTCTTTTGTAGCGGCGCTGGTGTCCATCGGGATGAGGCAGGTGACACTGGTATTGCCCGGCCTGGAACGGATGTCCAGGTCGCCGCCGAGGAGCCTGGCGCGCTCTTGCATCGAGATAAGCCCCAGTTGCTTGTTGTCAACGGAATGCCTGGGAGCAACGGGGATATCAAAGCCGATCCCGTTGTCCACCATCTCCAGCTTTGTGCTATCAGGAGAGCAGGTCAAGACCACCGAGACCCGGCTTGCCCGGGCGTGCTTTTCCACGTTACGCAACGATTCCTGGGCGATGCGGAACAACCCCAGTTCTATATCCGGCGACAGCCGCTGGCATTTTCCTGTTACCCTCATCTTTGCCTCCACCCCGGCGCGTTTAGAAAAGTCGGACAGGAGCCTGCGGATAGAGGCGACTATTCCCAGGTCATCCAGTATGGGTGGCCGCAGCGCCCTGGTAAAATCGCGGAGGTCTTCAATGGTCTTCTCGGCCAGTTGTTTCGCCTCGGGCAGGAAACCGGTCATCGCCGGAGGCAGGTGCTCAATGGCCTTTTCTGCGCCATCCAGCCGCCGGTAGAGCAGTATCAGCGTCTGCAATATCTCGTCGTGCAGTTCCCTGGAGATCCGCTGGCGCTCCTCTTCCTGGGCCTGGATGACGTGTGAGGCATAGGCTTGCAGTCCGGCGTGCCGGGCTTTCTCCTCGGTCACATTTCTGAAGAGCACCTGTTTTACCGGGTTGCCCTGGTCGTCGGTGGTCTCAGCGAGCGTCTGCTCCAGGTAGACCTCCGAGCCGTCTTTCAGCTTCACCCTCAGCACCTGCTCCCGGTGCTTGCCGTTGCGGAAGGGGTCAACCTGCCTGGAGGCGCCCATCGCCTGGAGGACCTCGGCCAGAGATAGGCCGGGAAGGGACTTCACCGCCTGGCCGAAGAGCGCGTTTGCCGCCGGGTTCGCCTCGCCGATGGTACCTGAGTCGTTGAGAACAAGGATGGCCACCGGGCTGGACTCGAAAAGGCTGCGATATCTCATCCGGGAAGCGTGAAGCGAGGCGGCAGCCATCTCGGCATTCCGATGGGCGCTCTTCTGCCGGTCTACCTGCAGCCCGACCAGGAAGCCGACCACGATCACAACAAGTATCTGGAATATCTCCTCGAACCTCTCCAGACCCTGGTGCCAAACAACGACATTGGGAATGCTGAGGAGCGCCGCCCAGGCAGCGGTGGCCACCGCCCCGGCAAAGCCGAAGATGAGGGCGGCATATACCACCGGCACCAGGAAAAGGGCGGTGGGCAGGGGATAGCCATGGAAATGATAGGTGGAAACCCGGTGCAACTGGTCATGGATGGTATTGGTCTCGATGAGGGCGTGCACGGTGGCGATGAAGATGACCAGGCCCTGGATCATAAGGAAATGCCAGTTGCGAAACGGGGGAGGATACAGGCTGGCGGCAAACTGCTTGCCCGCCCCAAGCCATCCCCCGAACACTGTCCTGAAGGGAGTCCGCGCTATCCGGGCCGACATCATGTGCTGTCCCCTTCTTCATCGAGGTTGACGATGTTATGGGATATCACGTAGAGCACGGCCTCCAGGCGAGAGGAGGCCCCCAGCTTGTTGAAGATGCTGTTGAAATGTCCTTCGACGGTGCGGTTACTGATGTTCAGCTTTTCGGCTATGGCCTTGTTGCGCAGTCCCTTTGCCGCGAGCTGGATGACCTCTCGCTCACGTGGGCTGAGCGGCCCGGATAGCTCCCGGTCGGTTACAGTGCGGTGTCGCGTCCAGAGACGGGCCACCTTGGCGGCGATGGCGGCATGGAGGACAGGCTCGCCACGGTGTACACGCCGGACGGCGTCGATAAGCTCGGCGGCCCGTGCCGTTTTCAGGAGGTAGCCCAGGGCGCCGGCATCCATCAAGGCCAGGATATAGTCATCGTCGTCAAAGGCGCTCAGTATAAGCGCTTTCGTCCCCGGCGACAGTTGCTTGAGCTGCTTGACCACCTCGATCCCGCCCACTTTGGGCAGGCGGATGTCCAGGAGCATTACGTCCGGCTGTAGCCGCTCCGCCAGTTGCAGCGCCTGCTGGCCGTCTTCCGCTTCGCCCACTACCGCCAGGTCAGGACATTGCTCCAGGATGCGGCGCGTCTCATCCCGGATCATCCAGAAGTCATCTACAAGCAGAACTCGTATTGTCTCCATGTCCTTGCCGACGGGTTCCCAGCAAAAATATAGACCGGCCTGACCGGGATTACACCGGTATTTTCCCGCACCCAAAACAGGTGGTTTCGCCTATCTCAAAGAGGTGTTTTGCCAATTACCGGCTGCTGCCGCCTGATTTAGGATTTCATTATACCCTGAAGTAACCTTCCCTGCAATCTGGAATAGGAGAGTCTTCCCTCGCCTTCGGGTGGAATGACTAAACGCTGAAAGGAGGTTCGCTATGGCAGTACAGAATGTGCGCGTGGTTCTGGCCTCGGAGTCTCCACAGGTCCGGAATTTTCTCAGGCAACTGGTGGAGCGAGAAAACGGGGTAGAAGTGGTGGGACAGGCGAAGAACGCTGTCGGGGTGCTGACCCTGGTGGGAAACCTTAGCCCGGACGTGGCTGTCATTGATTGCCACCTGCCTCACAGCATCAGCCTGGACACCATTCCTTTGTCCCGGATAAGCGGCCTGGACGCCGCCCAGGGCATCCGGCAGATAATGCCCAATACCAAAGTGATCTTGCTTAATAACCTGGACAAGGCGAGCTTGCTCGGCGGCAGCGCCCACCCGGACATGGGCATATATACCCTCGAGAGCGGCGGGGCCAGTATTGCGCTTGGCCCGGACCGGCTGGCGGAAGAAACTTATCCCCTGTTCGCCAGCCTGGGGGTGAAGCCCGAGGCAGCCATGCAGCAGAAGGTCACCAGCGCCGGGGACAAGGTGATATTCTTTGGCGCCTTGGCCTTTGCCGGCGGCTGGCTGCTCACCATAACCGTAGCCTTCGCCCCGGTGGGAGCGCCCCTGGCCTTGCTCGGAGGAGTGACCGTGGCGCTGGGCCTGGCGGCGAAACTGGCGGTATCGCTCTGGCGAAAGGCTAAGAAAGGGACCCGTTGACCCGGCGAACAGGCTTTAATTTCCAGGCGCTATAAATAATGTACGGAGGCAGTACCATGACAGCAAGGGAGGTTCTCAAGAATTGCCTGGTCTTCTCTGGCTTGAGCGATGCACAGTTGGACAAGGTCTTGAACCTGACATCGGAGAAAGAGTTCGAGGCAGGCGCCTGCATGTTCCAGGAAGGGGACAGCGCCGACGAACTGTTTGTTATCAGGGAAGGCAAGGTGGCGCTGCAGATGACTTTGAACCATGACTCCGGAATGAGCAGGAGCGTATCAGTGGACATCGCCACCGCTGGAGATGCCATCGGCTGGTCGGCCCTGGTTATGCCGTATGTGTTTACTCTCAGGGCAGTGTGCCTGCAAAAAGTGAAGGCACTGTCCATTAATGGCAGCAGCCTCCGGTGGCTTGTCGATGATGAGCCTGACATCGGTTGCCAGGTCATGCGAGGGCTTATCAAGCTGGTAGCTTCCCGGCTGGAGGATACCAGGCGGGTGCTGGTCTCCGAGAGACTGTTACCCCTGGTCTCCGAGCGGCGCTGACAAGTCGTGTCGCATCAGGCCCCTGAAGACCGAGAATACGAGGATAAGTTAGTATGACAGGATTGAACAAATGGGACATGATACGGCCGGGATGGGAACAGGATGCGGAGCCGTTGCTGGCGGCGGGGGGACACGACCCGGTGCTGGGCAAAGAGGCCGCCTGGGATGCCCTGCGCCTGGTGCGGGGCGAGATATCCGAAGAGGAGTTCTACCAGAAACACCACCAGGCCTACCTTAACGAGTTCGGTGCGGATATGCGGCCCGCGGTATCAGTCGGGGATGCCGCCGCCCCTCTCGACGAGCCAAATTACTTAAGCGGCATGTCCCGGCGCGCCGCCCTCAAGCTCCTGGGGGCCGGGGTCGCCGGATTGTTCTTCACTTCCTGGTGGGCGCGCCAGACGTTCGGGGCCAGCCCGGAAGAAAAGCCGCCGGCGGGGCCCCTCCCTGTGCAGATGGGCATGGTGGTAGACCTGGAGAACTGCGATGGCTGCCTGGTCTGCATGGCGGCCTGCCGCGGGCACAATGGAACGCCGGCGTGGACGCACTGGATGTACGTCATCGCCTTCGAAGACGAGAACGGGCGGGTGAACACGCTTCCCCGCACCTGCCAGCATTGCTCCAATGCCCCCTGCGTGAAGGTCTGCCCGGTAGGAGCGAGGTTCAAGCGCAAAAAGGACGGCCTGGTCCTCTCCAACTTCGATATCTGCATCGGCTGCCGGTACTGCCAGGTCTCCTGCCCCTACGGGGTGAACTACTTCCAGTGGGCCGAGCCGGAGACACAGGTGCACATAGAGAGCAGGGACTACCGGGGCCGATGGGTGGCGGGACGCCCACCCAAAGGCGTTATGGGCAAGTGCACCTTCTGCCCCGAGCGGCAGGACGAAGAGGAGACCAAAGGGACGGCTGTCTGCGCCTTGTCCTGTCCCCACAACGCGCTGCATTTCGGTGATATGAACGACCCCAACAGCTCGCCGCGACGCTACCTGGAGCAGAAGAAACAGGAGAAGGGGTATATCTCCACTTTCCGGCTGCTGGAGGAATATGGCACCAGGCCGAACGTCCTGTTCATCGGCCAGCGTCCATCCCCCAGGGCCAGGCCGGTAGAAGGCCCCGTCCCCATCAAGAACATGGGATTCATGGAATCAGGACGGGCGGTCATCAAAGGGGAGCACCCCTGGTTTTTGAGCGCTTTTGGAGGCCAGTAGATGGACGAACAGACCAGGACCAGGCATATACTCAAGACGCTGGGGCGACCAACTCCGAAGTATTTCATCTTCCTGCTGCTGGGCGGGGCCGGGCTGCTCTGGTTCCTCTACGCCTGGTCATACCAGCTCCAATACGGGATGGCGGTCACCGGGCTGGGGGACTGGGGGGCGGGAGGCGGCGTCCCCTGGGGGATTTACATCGGCTCGTTCATCTGGTGGGTGGGCATAGCCCACGGCGGCATCATCATATCGGCGTCCGTCCGGCTATTCAAGCTGGAGGCCTTCAAGCCGGTGGCCCGCATGGCGGAGCTGCTCACCATAGCGGCGCTTTCGGTGGCCGGGCTGTATATCATCCTGCACGTGGGACGTCCTGACCGCATCGTCACCAGCATCATCCCCGCCTTCCCGTGGAGGATCCACTTCTCGCCGCTGGTCTGGGACGTGACCGTCATCACGCTGTACTTCGTCATGACCGGGACATACCTGCTGCTGACGGTGCGCCGCGATATCCATTTCCTGCAGAAAAAACTGCCCGCCGTGTTCGCCCCGCTCTACCGGCTGCTCCTGATGGGCTACCATCCCAGCGAGGACAAGAAGGTGGAGCGGATGGTGTGGTGGCTGGCCCTGGGCATCATACTGATGGCCCCGCTGCTGCTCCACGGCGGCGTCATCCCCTGGCTGTTCGCCCTGTTGCCCTCGATGCCGGGATGGTACGGCGCCATTCAAGGCCCGCAGTTCCTCAGTATCGCCCTCACCTCGGCACTGGGCGCGGTGCTGCTGATAGCCTACATCTTCCGGCGGGCCTATGGCTGGAAGGATGTCCTGCCCGACAGCGCCTTCCGCTCCCTGGGCAGCGCCCTGGCGCTCTTCGCCCTGTTCTTCCTGTGGCTGCAGCTCCAGCAGATAATCACCGGCGTCTTTGCCCCGCCGCTCGGCGTGGAGGAGTCGACGGCGGCCAAACTGCACCAGCCCCTGTACTGGGCGGCCATCATCCCGGTGGGCCTGGTGCTGCTCTACCTTGGCGCCCAGTGGGCAATCCGCTCCATTTTCAGCATCACCCGCACCGTTGTCGCCGGGGTGGTGGCGGTGCTGGCGGTGTTCCTGGAGAAGGTGCTGTTCGTGGTGGAGGGGCTGATGGAGCCGGGGTTCAAGCTCTACCAGGGAGTGCCGGGGAGCTACTGGCCTTCGTGGGTCGAGCTATCCTCGGTAGTAGGGGCCTTTTCTTTCGTCCTGGTCTTCTTCCTGGTAGTCGCCAAGGTGATGCCCATCGTTGAGGTAGTGGAAGAGGAAGCCGGAGCCAGTGACGGGCACCGGGAAATGGCTGAGCTACGGCTGCGCACCACTCCGCTGGGGCTGCGCCGCGCTGAAAAGTGACGCTGCAATCAACAAAGTCGAGGAGGGAAACAGTGGAAACGGGACCGGGAACATGGCTCATATTCGGCATCGTCCTGCTGCCGGTCTACGGCGTCCTGCTGGCGTGGTTCCTGGACAAGCCACGCGACTTTAAGAAGGCATTTCTGGGCGTGGGCTACCTGGTGGGGCTGACCGCGCTCCTCTGGGGCGGGATGACCGCAGTGACCCTGCTCATCGGGGCCATATTCTTCTAGTATCGTGTCTTATAAGTTTGTTGACAAAGTCAGGCTGCCTTAGGACCGTCATTCCAGCGCAGGCTGGAATCCAGGTAGAATCCAATACACGGATTCTGACCTTCGACAGAATGACGTAAGGGTTACGTTAATTATTCAACTTGTTTCCGAAACGGGATACTAAGATGGGTAAAAAAAAGGAAAGATGTTAAGGAGGGAAAGCACTATGCGCAAGGCAACTCTGGCCGGGGTAATCATCGGGGGGCTGTTGCTGGCGGCCTGCGGTGGCGGAGAGCCGGCACCAACTCCAGCACCAGCCCCAGCCCCGGCGGCGGTTGATGCAACAAAGATATTTGCCAGCAACTGCGCTTCCTGCCACGGCCAGGACAGGCAGGGCGTCACCGGGCTGGCCCCGGCCCTGACCGCAAGCAGCCTGTCGGCCAGGAGCGAAGCAGAGATAAAAGAGGCCATCGCCAAGGGACGGCCGGGCACGGCCATGCCTCCCTGGGAAGCCTCTCTCAACGCAGCGCAGATCGAGGCCCTGGTGAAGTTCCTCAAGACGGCTGCCCCCTAACCGGGCAGCGCGCTAAGGGCTGATGCTGAGACACTGCCACTGCCGCAGTAGTTCTTCTTCGAAAACAGACCGGGCCAGCTTCGACGGCTGGCCCGGCTTCATCCGGCTGTGACCCCCTTTTTAATGTGCCGCGGAGATGCGTAGTTTATAGGGCTCGGAGTGGGTGACCTTGGCGCCGTTGTACGGGTCGGTGAAAGAGAAGCGCACATCGTATATCTTCTCTTTGCCCACCTCGGCTACGGAGAACAGCCGCTCCGCTTCGTAGATGCCCTTGCCCTTATATACCGGGTGTACTTCCTGGTCTACCGCGCCATCGGCTGACTTGATCATCACTTCGGCATGGTCGGCATCGGTTATAAGGTCGAAGGTGTTGCGGAAGGGCTGCTCCCAGTTTATCTTGTCTCCCTCTTGCAGGCCCCGCATGATCTCAAAGACCATTTTCACCTTGTCCTTGTCGCTGGCGTGGGCATGGCCGGGCACCCAGTTATAGCGGACCTGGTACACGTAAGAGGTGCCTTTGGCCTCGACCTTGATACCTTCCTCACCATCCCTCGCCAATTCGGCGGCGACAGGGGCGGACACGAATTCCTGCCCGTCAACGTTGAACCGGAAAACGAAGGCGTGGGGCACCATGTCTGCCGGAGTATATTCCATCGTGTAAATGCCCTGGCCTTCATCCTTGATCTGTCCGTTCTCCAGGCTGCGGACGGTGACGCTGGGGTTACCGCCGCGGGCGATTTGGATGACTGGCTTCAGTCCGGCCTTGCCTTGGCTGGTGGCGGTATCCAGCACGGTGTACACCAGTTTCTTGGGTTTCAGCACGTGCCAGTGGCCGAGCGGCTCCATCTTGATGGCGAAGGCGTCGGGGGCCAGCAGAGGGGCCGCCTGTGGTGGGGGCGGGGCGGGTGCGGGAGCGGGTGCGGGAACTGACGCTGGCTGGCAGGCCACCAGGAGCGCCGCTGTTACCGAAGTTAAGCCCAGGGTAAAGAGCAACTTGCGTATCACCAGAGTACCTCCTTGTTTCAAATGTTAATTCTTAATCCGCGTGGGGCTTCATGCCCATCATTTGCTCCAGGGCATGGCCGGCCTCATGCATATCGCCCATATCCATGAGCTTGACTACCTCCTCTCCTTTGATCTTGTCCATTCCGGAAGCGAACGACATGAAATGCTCCATGTGGTGCCTGGCATCGTCAACTTCACGCGCCGACAGGGAACTGAAGGCAAGCTGGACATGGAGTTGGGACATCCCCATCTCCGGTGCCGCCTTCCCGGCCAGCATCTCCTCGACTTCGTGCTCGGCATCGTGCATATTGCCCGCGGCTACCAGCGCCCTGGCCTGTTCTGCCCGCTCCTTGTGCTCGTGGTCAGTGGCCATGTCGATGACATGGTCCAGATGGTGCAAGGCGTCGGGCGTGTCACCAGCCTTGAGGGCGAACAGCGTCATAAAGTGATGGACGGCCAGGGCATCGTCCATATCCAGCGGCTCAGCGTGATTTTCCGGGGCAGGCATACTGGCGATAAAGGCGACAATACTGTCCAACTGGGCCTCAGTAAGCTGGGACTCGGCGAAGGCGGGCATTTTGCCCATGGGCGCCCTGACCTGCCGGCGAATGGCCTCGGCGCTATGGCCGGGCAGGCTGCCGGCAACGGCGGTACCCTGTGCCTCCGGCCCGTGACAGGCGGCGCAAAAGGTAGCGTAGACAGCCTTGCCGTCGGCGGCGGGGCTGGCCGGAGTCGGGGCGGGGGCAGGAGCGGGGATGGGAGCAGGGGCAGGCGGGATCTCTGGCTGAGAGCAGGCCCACAGGACAAGAGGCAGTACCAGGATCACCAGGAAGGGGATGAAAAACCGCTTTTGACACAACATACACACCTCCTATACATCAATAGTATAAGAGGTTGACGGGGAGTTTAAATCGCCATTCGCTGCTATTCACCGATGGTGGAAAACCACCAATCCGCAATGGCGGCTTTATGCCAGGGGAGGTTAATCAGCGCTTTCCAGGCGGGTCAGCCCCATCTGGATGGCGAACTTGATGAGGTGGGCCTTGTTGTGCAGGCCGAGCTTTTCCATGATATTGGCGCGGTGGCGTTCCACAGTGTGCGGGCTGAGAAAGAGCTTCTCCCCGATCTCCCGGCCGGAGAGGCCCTCAGCGATGAGCTTCAGAATCTCGGTCTCCCGGGGGCTTAGCTTCTCCAGGAGCGACTCGGTGGCGGCAGTTTCATCCTGGTAATGCCGCATCAGCTTCTGGACAAGGCCGGGATAGATATAGGGCTGGTGCCTGGCCACCGTCCTGATGGCCGCCAGCAATTCCGCCGGCTCAGCCCCCTTTATGATATAGCCGGAGGCCCCGGCCTGGAGCATCTGGAAGAAATAGCGGTCGTCGGCGTGCATGCTCAGGGCCATCACCTGTATCTCTGGATTTTCGCTTTTTAGGGCCCTGGTCGCCTCCAGGCCGTTCATGCCGGGCATGGCGATGTCCATGAGGACGATGTCCGGTTTGAGCCGCTTCGCTTCTCTCAGGGCGGCCTCACCATCCCGGGCTTCTCCCAACACTTCTATATCCGGCTGGGAGTCCAGCAGCAGGCGCAGCCCGGCCCGGACAACGGCGTGGTCGTCGGCGATGAGCAGCCGGACTTTCTTATCCATGCTGGCCCTCCTTGAGGGGGACCCGGAACTGGATGGTGGTCCCTTTGCCCGGAGAGGACTTTATCTCGAGCTTTCCGCCGAGGAGGTTGACCCTCTCCTGCATGCCCAATAGTCCCGTGTTCGCCCCGGAGGCCAGCCTGGCCGGGTCAAATCCTCCGCCGTCATCACTGATGCTGCCCGCTACCATTTCACCCCTTATCTGCAGGTCTATCCAGGCCTGGCTGGCCTGAGCGTGCTTGGCGATATTGTTCACCGCCTCCTGGCAGAGCCTGAAGAGGCTGCTTTCCACTGCCGGGGGCAATCTGCGGCTGAAGCCTCCGGTGGCGAGATGGCATTTGACCCCCTTTGGCTTGAGATGGTTTTCCAGATACCAGCCGATGGCATCCACCAGGCCCATGTCATCGAGGAGACTGGGGCGGAGGTCCCAGATGAGTCTCCGGACGTCTTCGGTCGCCTTGGTGGTGAGATTGCGGATGGACTGGAGCTGTTCCCGCACCATCTGAGGCTCGCTGGCGACGCGTTCCTCCAAGCCTTTGAGGGCGAGCACCAGCCCGGTCAGGAACTGCCCCGTCTCGTCGTGCAGCTCCCGGGCCAGGCGTCTCCTTTCGTCTTCCTGGGCGGTGATTATCCTGTCCAGGAGCAAATGGCACTGCTCCTCCCGGTGGGCTACTTCTCCGTAAAGTTTCCCCACCTGGCGGGTCCGCTCCCGCACCTGCTGTTCCAGCCTGGCGTTCCAGCCCTTGATATCGTCCAGGGACGCCTTGAGCCGCTGGCGCATCATCTCAAGGTTACTGGCCAGGTTTCCGATCTCGTCGTGGGTCAGGGAGGGTATCGGCGTCTCTAGGTCGCCTTCGGCAATGCGCTGGGCGCTCTGGGCCAGGTGCTCGATGGGTCTTACCAGGCCCCGGCTCACCAGCCAGGCGGAGGCGGCGAGCAGTGTCACCGCCAGGCCGATCAGCACCAGCAAGCGCCGGGATAAAGCGCCGGGCAGGGCCAGCGCCTTGCCGGCCACATCTTCCAGGACGATGCCCAGGGGGACATCGGGAACGGGGGCGTAGACCGCCATGTGAGGTTGGTAGTCTCCCTCTGCCCCGTGCTCTATCAGTCCGGCGCGGCCGGCCGTGGCCATGGGGCGCACCACCGCCCAGTCAGGGCTTATCTCCTCCTGGCCAAGAGGTACGGAACTGGAGATGATGGCGCCGCTGTCAGACATGATGACCTGAAGCTGGAAACGGTGGCTACGCGATTGAAGGAAGGTATCAAAGCTGCCGGCGAGCGGGACTATCTCCACGATGAGGTACCCCTCCCTTTGCTGGCCGTCGCTGACCGGCAGGACCAGGGATATGCCGCTGTCTCCCTGGTTCAGAAGAGACCTGCTCTGGTAGATTCCCGCGAATTCGGCGGCATCAGGCACGGTTGCATCGATCCTGTCGGCCCAGTATGGTTCGGCCCAGAGCACCCTGCCTTGCGCGTCGCTGATGCCGACGAAGATCGGCGGGGCGAACGAGTGGATTGTGGCAAGGTGCTGGCGCAGATGGGACTGCAGCGAGCCGAGCGCACCCGGCAGCGCCTGTGCCGCAGTCAGCCCCTGGCCTGTGGTGAAAACGCTTTTCCCCGCCTCCTCGCGGATATGGTCGAATGCCATGCTGATATCCTGGGCGATTTCCTCCGCCCGGTCCACCCTTTCCTCGTAGATGAGGGTATTTACCTGGTTTATGGTGCTCAGCGCCAGGTAGGCCAGAAAGGCGGTCAGGGCAACCAGCCCCACCGCGCCGTAGATGGTCAGTTTTCTTTGCAGTCCCACGCTTCTTCCGTCCAGACCAGGGTCATCCGCGCCTGATGTCAATACGAATTGTAACACAGTATGACCGGCCCCCGTAAACTTCGGCGGAGCAAGGATAGAGCGGCAGCGGGGAAAACACTCTCCGAAAAAAGTTCGACAAACAGGCCTTGACATTAAGGTCAACTGGAATGTTTATACTATAAACAGGAAATGAAAAGGAGGTTTAGAGATGACCAGGAGAAACGTTGAGGTGTTCACTGCCGGCTGCCCGCTGTGCGATGAAGCGGTGAGCATGGTGCGCGAGTTGGCCTGCGAGAGCTGCGAAGTGACGGTATACGACCTGCGCCAGGGCTGCGCCACCAATGAGTGCCGCGAGAAAGCGGCGAGGTACGGCATCCACCGGGTCCCGGCGGTGGTCGTCGACGGCAGGCTGGCGGACTGCTGCAGCGCCCAGTCACCGGTCTCCCGGCAGGCCCTGCAGGAAGCCGGCATCGGGAGAGGTTGATGTGGTCCGGGGGGCGTCGGGACCGCTCCCCGGAGAAGGAGGCGCGATGAAAGACTCGGTCCTTATCGGCGAGCTAAGCCGGAGACTGGGAATACCGGCTCACACGATTCGTTACTATGAGGGTCTGGGGCTGCTTCCGCCGCCTGCCAGGGCCGGGAACCGGTACCGCGTCTATTCCAGCGAGCACGAGGAGCGGTTGCAGTTCATCCAGAAGGCGAAGCGTTTCGGGTTTTCCCTCGATGAGATAAAGGCGCTGCTCGCGATACGGGCGGGGGGAAACCTGCCCTGCGAGGAAGTGAAGAGGTTGACGAAGATGCACCTCGATGAGCTGAACGACAGGATAGACAGGATGCTTGCCTTCCGCGATGAGCTCCTGGAGAGGTACCGGAAGCTGGAAACGGCGGGAGCCGCCCCAGGTCTGGTTTGCGGGCTTATCGAGGGCAAGGACTCATCATAAAAAGCCGGCGCACAGGCCGGAAGAGCTGGTATGGGAGACCGGGGCTGTGCAGAAACGATAGCTGGACATATCGCGCTCGCCGTTGTATAATAATCCAGCTATTTTACGAGGGAGCGGTTTTTGCCAGCTCAGTTCAGCAAGCCATCGCTGGTATCCCCGGTAGACGTCGCTACCCCGGGCGTGGCGCCGGTCAAGGATGGCCTGTCTGTAGCCACCTTGAAAGAGACGGCCAGGAGGCTGAGGCGGCATATCATTACCATGATCGGCGAGGCGGGCAGCGGCCATCCCGGCGGCTCTTTGTCCGCTGCGGATATCCTCACCGCGCTCTATTTCGCCTGGCTGCGGCACCGGCCCGCAGAGCCGGACTGGCCGGACCGGGACCGGTTCATCCTCAGCAAGGGGCATTCGGCCCCGGCGCTGTATGCGGCGCTGGCCGAGTGTGGCTATTTCCCCGTAGCAGAGCTACGCACATTACGACAGCCCGGAAGCCGGCTGCAGGGTCACGCTGACCGCACCTGCACTCCGGGGGTTGAGATGTCCTCTGGCAGCCTGGGCCAGGGGCTATCTTTCGGCACCGGCATGGCCCTGGCCGGACGGCTTGACCGGAAAGACTACCGGGTCTGCGTCTTGCTCGGCGACGGCGAGTGCGACGAAGGCCAGGTCTGGGAGGCGGCCATGGCTGCGGCCCATTTCCGGCTGGACAACCTGGTGGCCATCGTGGACAACAACGGGCTGCAGATAGACGGCTGGAACCGTGACGTTATGAACCTCAGTCCCCTGGACCAGAAATGGCGGGCCTTCGGCTGGCGCGTCATCGAGGTCGACGGCCACGATATCGGCCAGCTCCTCGGCGCTCTGGAGGAGGCCAGCCAGGCGGAAGTCCCCGCCGTCATCATCGCCCACACGGTGAAGGGCAAAGGGGTCAGCTTCATGGAAAACAATGTAGATTTTCACGGCAAGGCACCCACCCCCGCCCAGGTAGAGCAGGCGCTGAAGGAGCTGGCATAGTATGCCGGCAGAGGCCTCTCTCAGGGATGCCTATGGCAGGACCCTGGTGGAACTGGGGCAGGCCAACCCTGATATAGTCGTCCTCGACGCCGACCTGGCCAAATCGACGATGACTTCCCTCTTTGCCAGCGAGTTTCCCTCCCGCTTTTTCGATTGCGGCGTCGCCGAGCAGAACATGGTGAGCATCGCCGCCGGGCTGGCCGCATCGGGGAAGCTCCCTTTCGCCAGCAGCTTTGCCGTCTTCTTGCCGGGGCGCTGCTTCGACCAGGTGCGCATGAGCATCGCCCAGCCCCGGCTCAACGTCAAGCTGGTTGCTACTCATGGCGGCATCAGCGTCGGCGAGGATGGCGGCTCACACCATGCCGTCGAGGACCTGGCACTCATCTGCTCGCTGCCCGGCTTCACTGTCATCGTGCCCGCTGACGCCCATGAGACGGCCCAGGCGGTCAGGGCGGCGGCGGCGCATCAGGGCCCGGTCTTCATCCGTTTGTGCCGGGCCAAACTGCCGCTGGTCTTTCCTGAAGAGCGTCCCTTCAACATCGGCAAAGCGGTGACCCTGCGGGATGGCGGTGACGTGACCATCATCGCCCTGGGACTGATGGTGGCCCCGGCCCTTGAGGCGGCGGCAACCCTGGCCGCTGAGGGCATAGACTGCCGCGTGTTGAACATGTCCACGCTGAAACCGATAGACGAGGCGGCTGTGCTTCAGGCTGCGATTGAGACCGGGGCTATTGTCACCGCCGAGGAACACCTGGAGCATGGCGGGCTGGGCAGCATGGTGGCCCGGTTGACTGCCAGGAGCAGGCCCGTTCCCATCGAGTTCGTGGGCTTGAAAGACGCCTACGCCAAGTCAGGAACCGCCGCCCAGCTCCTGGAAAAGCACGGGCTGACCAGGCGGGACATAGCTGAGGCGGTGCGCTCGGTGGCGGGACGCAAGGCCTGAGCCGGTCAGTCCAGGAAAGTTATCTGGGTAGAAGGCCGGTCCATCCGCTCAAGCTCGATTCCGGCCTCCCTGAACAGGGCGACAAACTCGCCGTCGTTGTACTTGCCGAAGGTGACAAAGCGCTTTATCCTGGCGTTGACCAGCATCTTGGCGCAGAGGACGCAGGGGGTGTGGGTGGCGTAGATGGTGCTCCCGGCGAGGCTGACGCCGTGAAGCCCGGCCTGGATTATCACGTTTTGTTCGGCGTGGATGCCCCGGCAAATTTCGTGTCTTGTCCCCGACGGTATCCCCAGCTCGTCTCGAAGACAGCCCAGCTCCAGGCAGTCCTTCGCCCCTGACGGAGCGCCGTTATATCCCGTGGTCAGGATGTACTTGTCACGCACCGCTACGGCCCCAACGTGATGCCGGTGGCAGGTAGCCCGCTCGGCCACCACCGCGGCGATCTTCAGAAAGTACTGGTCAATACCGGGTCTGGTCGGCTTGTCCATTTAATTCAGAGATGATCCTTTCCGCCTGCTTTTTCAGGTCTTCCAGCGAAGACTCATTGAGAAGGGTGTAATCGGCCATGGCGATAGGCCCGCCCTTGTTGACCCTCTCTATCTCGGCATGGTCGCGGCTGACCGCTTCCTCAGGGTTCAGTGGCCGGCGGGCGCGGCGGGCCAGGCGGGAGTACCGCGTCCGGGGCGAAGACCACACCGCGATGACCATGAACGCGGCGTCATAGTACTGCTTGAGGAGAAGATACTCCTCCCAGGAGTAAAGCCCGTCAACGACCACATTTGACTGTTCGCGGGCTGAATCGATCCTGGGGAGATTAAGCAGGGCATAGGCGGCCATGCCGTGCTCCTGCCTGAGCAACTCACGGACCCGCCGCTCGTTGGCCTCATTGAGTTCCAGGCCGCGTTTCCTTACTTCCAGGTCGGTGATGTCGCCAAAGCGGACCCTGATATAACCAACGCTTTCAAAAAAGCCGGCTACCTCTGACTTGCCTGACCCGGGCATGCCGACCAGGGCGACTACTTTCATGCTGCCAACATTATAAAGGGATATCTCCGAAATAACAATTAGGGGCCGCTTTTACGGCCCCCCAAATAACGCCCGGCGGGAAGTTTTCGGAGAGTGGACCGCATACCTTTTTCGTATGAAGTCTACTCTTTGCTTCGTCCCTTATTTCTCCCTTCTGACTACCAGCGCCAGATGGGGTTCTTTACAGATATCCCCTGCTTTTGCGAGAAACTTGGGGACCTTCGGCAGCTTCCCGCCGGAAAACCTCATATCCATCTCGTGGACTTGGTAATTTACTATTCCTCAGAACAACCTCCCCGCTTCTTATTTCTTTTTGTCATATCATTTTAGGAAACGCCTGATACCTATTCTGTGACATTTGTCTCATTCGCTTGGGCTTTCCGCCGGTAAAATGTTTCATGCGGGCCGCTATAGCAGGATGCTGAAAAAGACTTTGAAGAGTTTCCCCCTTTGAAAAAGGGGGACGGAAGGGGGATTTCGTAATCTCAAAATCCCTCTCTTATCTCCCTTTACGAAAGGGAGACGAAACATCTTCCACAGTTTTTCATCACCCTGATAGGCCCACTCCCCAGCACTGGCTCAGTGAAACGGCGACTGTGGTTGACAAACCACCCCGGTCAATCTAAGATAGGGCAGTGGCAGTACAGGGTAAAGAAGATGTCTGACCTGTTGCAATCCCTGGTATTGACCTTTGTTCCCCTTTTCATTGTCATCGATGCCCTGGGGAACCTTCCCATAATGCTGGCGCTCAGCGAAGGCATAACCCGCCGGGAGCGCATCCGGCTGATCAATATAGCCACCATTACCGCGGTGGTGGTTGGGCTGGCCTTCCTGTTCCTGGGCCAACTGGTGCTTGACATCATGGGGATATCGGTGGGGGCGTTCGCCATCGCCGGTGGTCTCGTCCTGCTGATCGTTTCGATAAAGTACATTCTCACCGGCCAGATTGTGGAGGGGGCAAACCGGGAGGAGATGATGGCGGTGGTCCCCATCGGAACGCCGCTGCTGGTCGGCCCGGCCACGGTGACCACGCTATTGCTGCTGATAACCCAGCACCAGCCTCCCATTGTCCTGATTGCCTTTATCCTGAACATGTTCCTGGCCTGGACCATTTTCATGGCGGGCAACGCCATCGTGCACTTCCTGGGGCAGGGGGGGCTGAGGGCGGTATCCAGCGTTTTCAGCCTGCTGCTGGCAGCCATTGCCGTCAGCATGATCCTGCGCGGCCTGAGCTTGCTTGACCTGATCGACCTGGGTTTCTAAGGTTGTATCAGCCCCCGCGCCCCCGCTGACCTGGCCGCCAAATCCCCGGACGCATCCCCCCCCGGCCTTCCCCGCGTTAAATTTTAGTGAATTGACCACGCTCTGCCTGTGATTGCAGGTCTGCCTATTGGCAGTGGCTTTAATTTGGACTATTATTAGATTGAAGAGGTGCTAACCAGGTCCAAGGGGTGGGCTATGGCTGCGGACAAGGTTGATGAACAGGCCAGGGGAAGGGTTGAGATACCTGACACTATTACCGTTCGTCACCTGGCTGAGCTACTGCACGTGGAGGCAGTGGAGGTCATCAAGCAGTTGATGCGGCTCGGCGTCATGGCCGGCATCAACCATGTCATCGATGCCGAGGTCGCTGCAAAAGTGGCGGCTGTTCTTGGCTACGAGGCGCGCCGGCGTCCCGGGCGGCTGGCCGGGGTCAGGGGGCGGCAACGCCCTGCCGGAGCCGGTCTTCAAGCAAGGCCGCCGGTGGTGGTGGTCATGGGACATGTTGACCACGGCAAGACCAAGCTGCTCGACGCCATCAGGCAGACCAATGTGGCGGCGCTTGAGCCGGGGGCGATAACACAGCACATCGGCGCTTACCAGGCGATGGCGGACAGCCAGAAGATAACCTTCCTGGATACTCCCGGCCATGAGGCCTTTACCTCCATGCGCGCCCGCGGAGCGCAGATAGCGGACATCGCCGTGCTGGTGGTGGCTGCTGATGACGGGGTGATGCCGCAGACCCTGGAGGCGATAAGCCACTGCCGGGCGGCCGGTATTCCCATCGTGGTGGCCATCAACAAGATCGACAAGCCTGAGGCCAACCAGCAGAGGGTCAAACAGCAGTTAGCCGATGCCGGGCTGATAATCGAGGAGTGGGGTGGCCAGACTTTGTGCGTGCCCATCTCAGCCAAAGAGAAGACCGGCATACCGGACCTGCTGGAGAGCCTGCTCCTGGTAGCCGAAATGGAAGAGCTTCGGGCGACACCGTCGAGGCCGGCGGAGGGGGTGGTGATAGAGGCCCGGCTGGACAAGAGCATGGGGCCGCTGGCTACCGTCCTGGTGAGGGACGGCATGGTGAAAGTGGGCAGCGTGGTGGTGGCCGGCCTGGCCTGGGGCCGGATAAGGGCTATGCTCAACTACCTGGGCAAACGGGTGAATCACGCCGAGCCGTCTGACCCGGTGGAACTGCTGGGGCTGAACAGCGTCCCCCAGGTGGGAGATTCATTCGCGGTGGTGGCTGATGAAGAGGCGGCCAAGGGCCTCGTGGAAAAGCGGCGGCGGGAGATAGAGCGACAGCCAGCCCCGGCGGGAACGGTCAGCCTCCTGGAACAGGTCAGGACAGGACAGGTCAAGGAGCTTAACATTATCCTTAAGGCCGATGTCCAGGGCAGCATAGAGGTCATCAGGGCCTCGTTGGAGCAGCTTAAGGCAGATGAAGTGCGGACTAAGCTGCTCCATGCTGGCACCGGAAACGTCACCGAGAGCGACGTGATGCTGGCGATGGTCTCCCGCGGCATAATCCTCGGCTTCGGCGTCAGCGCCGACCCCGTGGCCAGGCAGCTTGCCCGGCGCGAAGGGGTGGACATCCGCTACTACAATGTCATCTATGACCTTACTGACGATATCACCAAAGTAATGAAGGGCATGGTAGTGCCCAAATATGTGGAGGTGGTCGAGGGGCGGGGTGAGGTCATCGCTATTTTCACTATTGCAAAAGGTGGACGGGTGGCCGGAGTCCGCGTCGCCGACGGCAAGGTCAGGCTGGGCGCATTGGTGAAGGTGCGGCGCGGGGACAAGGTGCTGGTCGAGTCCTCCGTGTCCAGCCTGAAGCGGTACAAAGATGTGGTAAGAGAGGTCTCCGCCGGGAACGAGGCCGGGGTACTGCTGGAGAATTTCAAGGACTTCCAGGTGGGTGACGTCATGGAATTCTACAGCCTGAAGCGCGTGAAAGAGGATTAGTACGCAGTAACACTTAAACTGTCATTGCGAGGAGCCGAAGGCGACGTGGCAATCCGTATAATGTGAGATTGCCATGCCCTCGGCTGAACTCGGGCCTCGGCCTGAAGGCTCGGCCTGAAGGCTGAAGCCTCCCGCTTGAGGCGGGATGGCTCCAATGACAGGGCATAGCATTGATACGAAATAGATTGTGTTACAAGGTGCTAGGCGCTATAGATAGCCCAGCAACTGGCGGCTCCGGCTGGGATGGCGCATCTTGCTCAGCGCTTCACGTTCTATCTGGCGGATCCGCTCCCTGGTCAGTCCCAGCTTCTGCCCCACTTCTTCCAGGGTCTTGTCGCTGTCCTGTCCCAGGCCGAACCTCAGTTCGATGACCTGTCGCTCCCGGCAGGAAAGCGAGTCCAGAATCTTCATAAGCTGCTCTCTAAGCACTTCCCTGGTGGCCACCGAGTCCGGTGACGGCGCCCTATCATCTCTTATCATGTCAGCAAGCTCGGTATCATCATCTTCGCTGACCAGGGTTTCCAGGGATACAGGCTCCCTGGAGCCGGCCTCGAGCAACATCTCAATGCGGTCGGGCGAAACATTCATGGCGGAGGCAAGCTCCCCGGTGCTGGGCTGGCGGCAAAGCTGCTGTGACAACCGCTGCCGGACCCGGTTGAGCCTGGCAATGGCGTCCACCATGTGTACCGGCAGGCGCACGTTGCGGGACTGGTCGGCGATGGAGCGGGTGATGGCCTGGCGCACCCACCAGATAGCGTAGGTGCTGAACTTGTAGCCCCGGCGGTAATCAAACTTGTCCACCGCCCGGATCAGACCCATGTTCCCCTCCTGGATGAGGTCGAGAAAAGGCATGCCCCGCCGGAGATACTTCTTGGCGATGTTGATGACCAGGCGCAGGTTGGCCCTGACAAAGAGGTCCCTGGCCTCCCTGGCCCTTTCCTTTACGGCTTCGAAGTGTGCGGCAATCTGGCGTTCTCTCTCTTTTAGCTGATGCTGCCCTTCTGGAGAGTACAGCCAGTCTTTCAGTTCAGGCAGGGAGCTGAAATCCGGCAGGATATGCCAGGGCATCAGGCGGCTTTCTGCAGAGAGCCGGACTATGGCCCTGGCGGTCAGGCCCAGTTTAGCGCCGGTGGCCTCGGCGAGACTGTTTATCACCTCAGGCTCAAGGTTGCCATCCAGTACCTGGCGCACCGAAGGGGAGGTCATCCGGGCGGCTAGGGGGCCATCAACCCCGCGGGATCGGCATACCTCTTCAAAGAGCCGGTGCGCCCGGCTGAGGCGTTCGCCCAGGTAGAGCACCAGGTCCGCTGGTTCCGGCGATCTCCCCGACCGGGCGGCCCACTCCCGTTCGAGCAGCAGCAGGTACTTGCTTTCCTCGATGCGGCTGGCCAGCAACCGCTCCTTGGCGCCGGTGAGCAAAGGGGTCTGGCCTGACTCGGCGAGATATATAGCTACTATGCTCCGGTCGACTTCGCCCTCTTCCGAAGGGAAAGCTGTTTCTTCGCTTTCCATTTCGGGCAGGTCGAGGACCAGTTCCTCTGTTTTTACAGGCATATCGCCTTCCTTTCCGCCGGAGAGGCGTCTTTGATATCCTGGCCTTATACTAAGCATATTTTGTTGTCCGGCGGCTGTATATGATTTTGCTCACACTTCTGACGGATTTCCGCAATTGTAAGAAGACGTATTGACACCCGGCGGGCAACGGCGGAAAATGGGATTATAGGGCGGTTTGCCCAAAGTTGGAGGCCGACATGAGTCCGGTTAGCCAGATACGCAAACGGGATGGTTCTGTCGTTCCCTTTGAGCCTGGGAAAATAGAAAACGCGATAAGGAAGGCGCTTGTGGCCACGGGCGTAACGGAAACACAGCTTGCCGCTGGACTGGCCGGGGAAGCGGTGGCAAAGGTGGAACAGAAATTTCCTGAGGCGGTGCCCGGCGTGGAGGACGTGCAGGACATCGTAGAGCAGGTGCTGATGGCCGGTGGCTACCCGGCGGCGGCCAAGGCCTACATCCTTTACCGCCAGCAGCGGTCTGACCTGCGCCGGCTGAAATCCACCATCGGGGTGCGAGACGACCTGAAGCTGACGGTCAACGCCATCAAGGTGCTGGAGCGGCGTTACCTGGTGAAAGATGAGGAGGGCAACGTCGTCGAGACGCCGGCGGGACTGTTCCGGCGCGTCGCCCGGGCCGTCGCCAGGGCGGAACTCGCCTTCGACCCCGCTGCTGATGTGGCAACTTGGGAGGAACGGTTCTTCCGGGCTATCGGCAACCTGGAGTTCATGCCCAACACCCCTACTCTCATGAACGCCGGACTGCCCCTGGGACAGCTCTCGGCCTGCTTTGTGCTGCCGGTAGAGGACTCGGTGGTCAGCATTTTTGATACGCTCAAGCACATGGCCCTGATCCACCAGTCCGGCGGCGGCACCGGCTTCACCTTCAGCCATCTCCGGCCCAGGGGGGATATCGTCCGGTCTACCAAGGGGGTGGCCTCCGGACCTGTATCGTTCATGAAGATATTCGATGCCGCCACCGGGGTCATGAAGCAGGGCGGCAAGCGCCGCGGCGCCAATATGGGCATTATGAACGCCGACCACCCTGACATCGTCGAGTTCGTCTATGCCAAGAGCGATGGCGTTACCCTGTCCAACTTCAATATCTCGGTGGGCGTCACCGAGGACTTTATGAGCGCGGTCTCAAAGAATGGCCGCTGGCCCCTGATCAACCCCAGGACGGGAAAAGAAGCGAAGAGCATCAACGCCGCCGGCCTGTTCAACATGATAGTAAATAACGCCTGGAAGACGGGAGACCCCGGCCTGATATTCCTTGACGAGATAAACCTTTACAACCCCACCCCCCGCCTGGGGCGCATGGAGGCCACCAACCCCTGCGGGGAGTTGCCCCTGCTCCCCTATGAGAGCTGCAACCTCGGCTCGATAAATCTCTCCCGGACGGTCGTTGATGGCCGGATGGACTGGCAGAAGCTGGAGGACCTGGTCTCACTGGGGGTGCGTTTCCTGGACAATGTCATCGAGGCCAATGTCTTTCCCCTGACCGCTATCGAAGCGATAACCAGGGGCGGCAACCGCAAGATCGGCCTGGGCGTGATGGGCTTTGCCGACGCCCTGGTCAAACTGGGCATACCCTATAACTCCGAGGCCGCCCTGGAGCTGGCCGAGCGCATCATCAGCTTCATTTACCAGAAAGCTCGCGAGGCGTCGGCCAGGCTGGCCGGGGAGCGGGGCGTCTTCCCCAATTTCCCCGGCAGCATCCATGACCGGCCCGATGGCGACAGGCTGAGGAACGCCACCGTGCTGTCCATCGCCCCTACCGGCACCATCAGCATCATCGCCGGGTGTTCCAGTGGCATCGAGCCGCTCTTCGCCCTGGCCTATGTCCGCAACGTGATGGAGGGGACCAGGCTCATGGAAGTCAACCCCCTGTTCGAGCAGGTGGCCCGGGAGCGGGGCTTCTACTCCCCGGACCTGATGGAGACGGTGGCCCGGAGGGGGACGTTGCAGGGCATCCCCGGAATCCCCGATGACGTCCGTTCCGTGTTTGTCACCGACTGGGATATCGCCCCGGAGTGGCACGTCAGGATGCAGGCCGTCTTCCAGAGACATACTGACAACTCGGTGTCCAAGACGGTGAACCTGCCCGCCGAGGCCAGCCCCGAGGACATCAACCGCATCTACAGGCTGGCCCACACGTTGAAATGCAAAGGGATAACCATCTACCGGTACGGAAGCAAGAAGGAACAGGTGCTCAGCCTCCCCGGGTATCTGCCCGAGAAGGCCGCCGAACCTGCTCCTTACATGACCGCAGAATCAGAATACTCCGGCGGCTGCCCCTGGGGCGCCTGCGCGTTTTGAGGAAGGTTTGTGTCAGAGGCTATCCGAAAACTGTCATTGGCGCGATATTACTAATGGTCTTATAATTGACTGGATTTCCCTACTTGAGATAATGGTAAAAAGGAGGCGCGCAAAACCTCTAATGTCATTCCAGCGTAGGCTGGAATCCAGTCGGAACTCTTTCTGGATATCAGCCTACGTTTATCCTGAGTGAAGAAGGGCTGGTATGACGCTCTAACTTGGGTTTGAACTATTATGAGACGATTAGTAAGACAGTCCTCCGGCTTCCTTCCTATGTAGCGCGTGCAACACCCTCTCCGGGTTCATCGGCAGTTCAAAGAGCCGGATGCCGGTGGCGTCAGAGATGGCGTTGGCGATGGCCGGGGCGATGGCGTTCACGCCGCATTCCCCCACGCTCTTGGCCCCGAACGGGCCGGACTCGATGGGGTATTCCACCAGCAGCACCTCGGTCTCCGGTATGTCCATGCTGGAGGGTATCTTGTAGCTGGTGAAATTGTCGCTCTCCAGGATGCCCTTGCTGTTCACGGCAAAGTCCTCGGTCAGCGCCCAACCCATGCCCTGCATTATCGAGCCTTCCAACTGGCCTTCTACAGTCAAAGGATTTATCGCCCGGCCGATATCATGGGCCTGGGCCACCTTGATGACCCTGACCTCGCCGGTCTCCGTGTCCACCTCGACTTCGGCGAATACAGCCTCGAAGGCCGGGGTGTTCCATTTGGCCTCCCAGGAGCAATGGCCTGAAATCTGGCCGGCGTCCCCTTTGAAGTTATAGATGGCGTCTTTGGCTACCTCGGCTATGGTGATGCCCTTGTCCGGGGCCACCTTGAAGAAGACCCGGCCCTCCCTGGCCTCCAGTTCACCAGGCTCGGCCTCCAGCATCTTGGCGGCGCGCTCCAGCAGCTTTTGTTTGGCCTCGCTTGCCGCCCTGACCACAGCGTTGCCGATGTTATAGGTAGCCCGGCTGCCCACGCATCCGGCATCGAACTCGTTCACGTCAGTATCCCCGGCGTAGACGACTATATCCTGGGCGTGCATACCCAGCGCCTCGGCGGCGATCTGGCTGACCACCCCGGTGATGCCCTGCCCCAGTTCGCAGCAGCCGGCGGTCAGGTTCGCCGACCCGTCCTCGTTCAGCTTTATGGTGGCGTTGGTGTAGTCCAGCATCCGGGGGAAGGAGCCGGCATTGTGCGTGGTGACGGCCATGCCCAGGCCGCGCCGCTTGATGCCAGCCTTATTCCTTGTCGCTCTCTTTTCTTTCCACCCTATCTTCTCAGCGCCAAGCTGCATGCACTCGGCCAGCCGGCAGCTTTCGATGGTTATGGAAGGACTGCGGGAGGGTTCGCCGGTGGTGCGGTGGTTCTTCAGCCTCAGCTCCATCGGGTCCATGCCTATCTTTTCGGCGGCCATGTCTACCACCTGCTCCAGGGCGAACATGCCCTCCGGGTTGCCATAGCCGCGCACCGCGCCGGAGGGGGTGGTGTTGGTGTAGACGATATCCGCCTGGCCCGCCGTATTGGGTACCCGGTACAGGCCGAGCAGGTAAGCCATGTTGACCCCGGTAATCGAGCCGGTTGCGGAGAAATAGGCCCCGGCGTCAGCGATGACCCGCGTCTGTAACGCTATCATGGTGCCGTCTTTCTTGACCCCCAGCTTTACCATCTGGACGAACCTGGTCCTGGTCTCGGTGGCCACGAACTGCTCTTCGCGGGAATACTCCAGCTTTACCGGCCGCCTGGTCTTCTGTGCCAGTGCCACGCAGATCGGCTCGGCCCTGAGGCTGGCCCCGTTGCCGAAGCCGCCGCCGATGAGCGGGGTTATCCACCTTATCTTGCCCTCGGGGATATCGAAGGCCTCTCCCAGCCGCCTCCGGGCCAGGAAGGGGCGCTGTGCCGGCGACCAGACCGTCACCCTGCCATTGGCGTCGAAGCTGGCGACACAGGAGGCAGGCTCCAGGGGGGCGGTCTTCTGCTTGGAGGTGGTGAAAGTCCCCTCTATTACAGCATCGGACTCCCGGAAGCCCTTTTCAACATCTCCTGAGACGTAGGGATGGCTGAGGTGCTGGGCAATATTGTTCCCGGCAAAGTCGTGCACCCTGGGCGCGCCCGGCTTTATCGCCTCCAGCGGGTCGAAGACGGCTGGCAGGACTTCGTATTCTACCTCGATAAGTTCCAGGGCGGCCTGGGCGGTGGCTTCGTCAACGGCGGCCACGGCGGCCACGGCCTCGCCGGCGTACCGCACCGGGTTGTTCAGCACGTGCTGGTCCGCTATGAGGTGTTCCTTCTTGATAATCAATAGTTCCGAAGTGCCCATGTTAAATAGCTTGTCGGGCACGTCCCGGGTGGTCAAAACCGCCATAACGCCGGGCAATTTCGCTGCCCTGGACGTGTCTATCTTCACTATCCGGGCATGGGCGTGCGGGCTTCTGAGCACTGCGGCGGTGAGCATGCCCGGCAGCGTCATATCTGTAGTGTACAGGGCGGAGCCGGTAGCCTTGGCGGCGACATCCGGGCGGGTCAGGCGCTTGCCTACGACTGCCAGTTCACTTGCCATGAGAGCCTCCTTTGACCATTGTCTCCGAGGCTGCCATCACCGCCTCGATTATCTTCACGTACCCTGTGCACCGGCACAGATTGCCCGCCAGCCATTCCTTGACCTCCTGGCGCGACGGGCGGGGATTTTCATCGAGCAGGGCCTTGGAGGACAGGATCATCCCCGGAGTGCAGAAACCGCACTGGATGGCCCCGTAGTCAATGAAGGCCTGCTGGATGGGATGCAGGTTGCCGTTGCCGGCCAGTCCCTCGATGGTGAGGATGTCCTTGTCCCTGACGGATATGGCCAGGATGCTGCAGGCCAGCACGGGCTTGCCGTCAACGAGCACAGTGCAGGCCCCGCATTCGCAGACGCCGCAGCCGTACTTGGTACCGGTGAGGCCAAGCTCGTCCCGAAGTGCCTGGAGCAGGGTCATCTGGGGTTCCAGCAGCAGTTCATGATTGCTGCCGTTGACCGATAGTCGTACTATCTGTTTACTCATGTTGCCCCCTTGCCCTCTGGAAAGCGATTTTTATGGCCCTGCCCACAAGCAGGCCGGACATCTCCCGCCGGTAATCGGCATTGGAGCGGACATCGGTTATGGGCCGGGACTCAGCTTCGGCAGCCCTGGCCGCAGCCTGAATGGTATCCCCGGTCAGTTTTTGTCCCTTGATGGCGGCCTCGGCCCGGGGCGCCCGGATAGTGGTCGGCGCTACCGAACCGAGGGCGATCCTCGCCTCCTTGCAGGCATCGCCGTCAACGGTGAGGCAGACGGCTGCGTTCACCTTGGCGATGTCGGCGGCAGTCCGCACCAGCTTGAGAAAGGCGCTGCCCGAGTCCGGCGCGGGCGCGGGCACTACTATTTCGGTGACTAGCTCACCTGGCTGGAGCGCTGTCTGCCCCGGCTTCAGGAAAAACTGCTCTATGGGGATGGCCCGTTCTTTGTCAGGGCTTACGACGACCAGGCTTGCTCCCAGGACGAACAAAGCGGCGGCCATGTCCGAGGCCGGCGTAGCCACGCAGAGATTGCCCACCAGCGTGGCCATGGTCTTTACCTGCACCGAAGCCAGGTGGTGTACGGCCTCGTGGAGCGCAGTGTAACGTTCCTTGATCAACCGGTCCAGTTCGGCGGTGTGCAGGGTGACTAGGGCGCCGATCCTAAGTTGCCCTCTCTCTTCCTTGATCGAGTCCAGGCCGGGGATATTCTGGATGCTGACGATAACCTCAGGGCATATCTTGCGCTGGCGTATTCTGGGCAGGAGGTCGACGCCGCCCGCCATCGCCTTCGCCCTTGTGCCGTAATCAGCCAGGATGCGGGTTGCTTCTGCGGCTGATCTTGGCTCCAGGTACTCGAACGGCTGCAAAACTCGTGGCATGGTTCCCTCCGAAGTTATTACTTAATTTGACGCGCAGGCCGGGGCTGCACAGCAGCCTAGGCATCGTTGACGGTTGCTCTCAGGCCTCTTGAGGCGCTGCCCCACCTCTGCCTGGCCTGCCACAATGTAAGCGCGGCAAAGACGGCGATGCCGGCGAAGAACAGCGGGTAGCTTTCCATAATGAGGGCGGCGACCAGGATGACTGCGGCGAGGGCCGGCAGCCACCTCCATGATGCGCCTACTTTCGTGATATACTGGCCGGCTATTGATATCTGGAAACCGAGCAGTGTGAGCAGGATAGCCACGATGCCCAGCACTGCCCATATCCAGGGTTGAGGTTGCAGTATTATTGCCGGGGTGATGACCATGAAGAAGGGGACGAGAAAGCCGGCGAGGCCGGCCTTGGTAGCCTCTATTGCCGTCTTGAAGTAATTGGCGTTAGCTATCTTGGCGGCTATCACCGCACCCATCGCTACAGGGGGGGTGAGCATGCTGACCGTGCCGAAGTAAAAAGCGAAAAGGTGCGCCTGCTGTACGCCCAGGCCCATGCGGAGCAGGACCGGCACAACCGCCAGGGCCATCATGACATAGACCGCCGTAGCCGGCAGCCCCATACCCAGTATTATGGCTATTACGGAGCTGACTATAAGCGCCAGGGGCAGGAATCCGCCGCTCCAGGATTCGATGATACCGGGCAGCCGGAGGATGAGGCCGGTGTGCATCATGATCGAAGCCGCCACGCCGATGGTGGCGAGGCTTACCGCGATCTGCGCCCCCATCTTGGCCCCGCTTATGGTGGCGTCCACCCATTGTTTCAGGGTAGGGCGCGTCTTCTTCCTGAGCAGGCTCAAGACAATGAGGGTCACTGTAGCCCAGAACACGACATACATCAAGGTGTAATAAAAGGTCAGCAGGACGATGATGATCAGAAGCGGGATAATGAACAGCGGGCCGGTGAGAAGCATTTCCCGCACGTTTATTCGTTCAGTGTCCGGCGGTATCTTCATCTTCATGGCCTGCAACTGAGCATAGATGCCGACGCTCAAGAAGTAAAATATGGCGGGAAGTACCGCCATGGCGATTATCTTGATATAAGGGATGCCGGTCAGGCTGGCCATGATAAAAGCGGCGGCGCCCATTATGGGTGGCATTATCATCCCGCCGGTCGAAGCCGTCGCCTCAATGGCCGCGGCTTGATGTGGCTTGTAGCCCACCTTTTTCATCATGGGGATGGTGAAGGCGCCCGTGGTTACGATGTTGGCCCCGACGCTGCCGGTGACCGTGCCCATCAGGGCGCTGGTGCCTACCGAACTCAAGGCGGTGCCGCCGCTGAGACGACGGCCGAGGAACTTGCTTACCTCCTCAAAAAAGCGGGTCGCCCCGGAGACCTGCATCAATGAGCCAAATAACACGAACAGGAACAGGAAATTGGCGGAGATGCCCAGGAAAGTGCCGTACAAACCCTCCTGCATGGAGGAGCTTATGCCGAAGATGAAGTTGTCCGGTTTAAATTGGAAGGTGCGCCAGGCGCCGGGGATCATGTAGCCGAACAGGGCGTAAAACAGGAGAACTACCGCCAGTATGGAGAAGACCGGCCCGTAAGCTTTAGAGGTGGCGACAAAGACCACCAGGAGCAGCAGGGCGCCGATAATGGCATCAGCGCCGACTGGTACGCCGCTGCGGAACTGCAACTGGTCGAAATAGACAAATATGTAGCCCACCGCCAGCAGCGATAGCGCGATAAAACTGAACCAGACCGCCCGCTGCCACTTGCTGCGGGTCTCGATGATGGCAAACAGGAAGACGATGAGCAGGGCAAAGCCGAGGTGTATGTTCTGGTGCAGCATGCTGGGCGCCAGGAGCGCCCTGGTGCTGGCGAGGTGGTAGACCGCCATAGCGACGGCAATTATCGCTATGGCGGTCCTGACATGTTTAGTAAACTGGCTTTGCTCGGCCATCCGGCAACCTTCTCAACGGGAAACTAATGGTTTTTCCTTATTTGGGTGCGCCTATCACCGGCAATCCCTGTGACTTGAAGTACTTTACCGCTGCCGGATGCATTGTCTGCTCGCCCGGCGGCCAGAGCGCTACCGTCTCCGGAAGCAAGGACTTGGCCGAGGCGGTGTAGTTGACCATCTCCGCCCGGCGTTCCCAGGCCATCTTGACGAACTCGGTGACCACTTCGTCATCCATATCGGGAAGGACGTTCCAGGCGATAACATTGACCAGACCGGTTATGGAGGGATGGCCCTTCTTGGCGGCGTCGGCAGGGACTACCTGGGCAGCCATCGGGGCGCCGGTAAGCTCGGCGCCTTTCCGTATCAGGTCGGCCGGAAGGTTAATGAGGTGGCCCCTGGGGTTCATCAGGTTCTGGGTCATCCAGCCTGCCGGTTCCCACTGTTGTCCCGATGGCATGTAGGTGATGCTGCCCAGAGCGGCGTCAATCAGGCCGTCAGCCAGGGCGGACTGCGCCGGGCCGAAGGCCAGGCTATACTCCGCCTTTACTGACTGTGAGAAACCATCGCCATACAGCGCGTCGGCAGCTTTGAGCAGGGGGTCCATTATCAGGTTGCCGGCAATGGACTGGTGGTAAAAAGCGACCTTCTTGCCGCGGAGGTCCTTGAACTCCTTGATGTTGGGGTCAAGGGTGATGAAGGTGTTTACCCCCGGGAAGTAAGAATAGATAGCGCGCAGGCCGGGCAGCGCCTGGGTGACGTAAGGCTTGATGCCGAATTCCGCTGCATACCAGGAAGCGTGAGGCAACTGGGTGATGGTGTTCTTGCCCCTTCCCGGCTCCTGCATCATGGTGATGGCTGCTCCTGAACCCTCGGTAGCCCGGGCGGTAGCCCGCAGCCAGGGGTGGTACCGGTTCAACAGATCGGCTACGGCCAGGGACATGGCATATCCTACCGAAGTGGACGCCGACCCCAGTATCTCGATGCTGACCTGGGGATGTGGCGCCGGGGCGGGTGTGGGAGTGGGAGCCGGTGTGGGCGTTGGCGCCGGCTTTGGCCCGCAGGCCGCCAGCACGCTCAGCGCCAGGACAACGGCCACCAGGCCGCTGATCAATTTCAATTTCATTTAGTGCCTCCTTTTATCTTCTGTTATCATGATGTCAACCGAAGTCATGGCCCCATCCTTCACCCCCTGGCTCTCTCAAACCGGTGTGAGCGCTTTTGCAGACAGTCGAAAACAGTGGTACTACAGTTTACACTTTCTGCGTTTTTTGTCAAGAATCGGCGGCTGGAGCTTTCAGGCTGATATGTACAGGAGTGGACATCGGGATTGCAACCTCGGTGCACATAATACAACAATTTCGTCTATAAGTCCAGCCCGGCAGCGTAGCCCTCCCGGATGGCCTCCAGGATGTGCCGGGGTTCCGTGCAATCACCCACCAACTGAACGGCCAAGCCCGTTTCGGCAAGTCCGGCGGCCAGGTCACGGTCCGGACGCATCCCGGCGGCGATCACGAGGGTGTCAGTTTCTACATTCTCCCTTTCCCCTGAAGCGAGATGGACTGACACATGGCCGTTGTCTACTTCTTCAATGGCAGCCCCGGCCAGCACTCTGACCCCCATTTTGTCCAGGCTTTGCAGCAGAAAGTACCGGGCGACCGGCACCTCGCTGGTGGCGATCTCCGGCAGCATCTCCACGATGGTCACTTTCTTTCCCTGCCCGGCCAGGTACTCTGCCGTCTCACAGCCGGTGACGCCCCCGCCCACCACGGTGACATTGCCTCCCGTCTTGGCCTGGCCCTCAAGCACGTCAAAGGCGGTTACGGCATTCTCCAGTCCGGGTATTGCGGGCACAGCCGGCAGAGCGCCCGTAGCAACGATCACGGCGTCGGGCCGGATGCCGGCCACCGTGTCCGGGTTTGCCCGCTGGCCGAGGCGCACCTCGACGCCCAGCCTGGCCAGTTGATGGCCCAGGTAGTCGATAAGTCCCTGTATCTCGGCCTTGCCCGGCGGGAGCGCCGCCAGCGCCGCCTGGCCGCCCAATCTGTCCCGGGCCTCGTACAGCCACACCCTGTGCCCGTGCAGCGCCGCCGCCTGTGCCGCCGCCATACCCGCCGGCCCCCCGCCCACCACCAGGACGCGCCTCGACTGTCCGGCTGGCCTTATCCTCAGTTCCTCCTCTTTCCCCAGGGCCGGGTTCACCGTGCAGGTGATATCCGGGTCTTTGCCGCCCAAGTCAGAGGCCTTGACCCTGGAGATGCAGCCCCGGCAGCAGGCGATGCAGGGCCTGATGTCCTGGGCGCGGTCTTCGAGGGCCTTGCGCGGGAATTCCGGGTCGGCCAGCAGTGCCCGGCCCAGGCCGATGAGATCGGCCTTGCCTGACTCCAGGATGCTCTCGGCAAGCTCAGGCCGGTTGATCCTGCCCACCGCCATGACCGGTATGCTGACCACCTGCCTGGCCCTCCCGGCGAGGTCGACGGCGTAGCCGCGCGGTACGCGCATAGGCATGGCCCCGGTCAGCGCGCTGTAGCTGCTGCCAAGCCGGATGACCGGGCTGGGGCCGATGCGGTGGAGCATGTCCGAACCGGCCTGTTCTATCAGCCGCATGACCTGGTCTATCTCTTTGTCGTCCTCGACGCCTTCGATGGGGGCGCTGAGCTTGCAGATTATGGGGAAGTCCCGTCCGGCGCGCGCCCGTATCCCGGCGATTATATCGGTGGTGAGGCGCAATCTGCCTTCGAGGCTGCCGCCGTAGCGGTCCCGGCGGAGGTTCCGCACCGGCGACAGGAACTGCCCAAGCAGGTAGTAATAACCGGTGAGCACCTCGACGGCGTCAAAGCCGGCCTCCCTGGCCCTGGCAGCGGCCTCTCCGTATTTGACCACGATTTCCTCTACTTCGGCGGTGGTCAATTCCCTGGGCGTCTCCCGGCCCGGGAAGAGGGGCACCGCCGAGGCGGAAACCGGGGTCACGCCGGTCAGGGACTTCCGGGCCATGCTGCCGGTGTGCTCCAACTGGACGGCTATCCTGGCCCCGTGCGCCTTGATCGCCTTCACCAGGTCTTTCAGTCCGGGCAGGTAACGGTCATGGTCGATGCAGAGCATGCCGGGCCGGTGTTTGCCGGTCGGGGCGTCGACGCAGGTAGCCTCGACGATTATCAGGCCAACTCCGCCCCTGGCGCGCTCGGCGTAGTAGCTCTTGAGCCGGTCGGTGACATGGCCGTCCTTTTCGGCGAAGTTGGTCACCATGGGCGCCATGACCATCCGGTTGGGAACGACCATGCCGGCTATGCTGATGGGTTGTGATAATATCATAGCGGCCTAAACATAATCGGCCAGGTCCATAGATTCCCAGATGTCTCTTGGCGGGGTAATACGCGTCTCAAAGGGCAGCTCTATTGGCCTGGTGGCATCGATGGCCACCTTCGAGTCCATCGGGCCTCGTCCTAGGCGGGTCTCGTCGTAGGCGGTGGGGTCGAGGGGCGCTCCCAGGATATTGGGAATGATATGCATATCGGTATCGGCGGTCACCCTGGTGCCTGCCGCCCAGAGCACCTCCCGCTCGTTGAACACGTCGATATCGTCATCGACCACCACGGCCACCTTCACCTGGGGGCTGGTGAGCGCCGCCAGACCGGCCAGCCTGGCCTCGCCGGGGACGCGCTTCTTGATGGAGATGGCCATCATCTTGACGCAGAGCATCGGGGGGAACAGGTGCACCGCCTGGACCGACGGCACCACCTTCTGCACGGCATCGAAGGCGTTGGACTCGTGGGGCAGCGCCATCACCAGGATATGCTCGGCATGGGCGTTGTCCAGGTCGTGAAAGATGGCGTCGTGGCGCATGGTGATGGCGGTCACGTTTATCTGGTAGCAGGACTTCTGCTCGCCGTAGTAGCCGGTCCACTCGGCCAGCGGGCCGTCGGTGATCCACTGCCGGGGGTCGATCGTGCCCTCGATGGCGATCTCGGCATAGGCCGGCACGGGGAGGTCTACGGTTTCGCCGCGGGTCACCTGTAGCGACTCTCCGAGCAGCCCGCCCATGACCTCGAACTCGTTGGCGTTCATGTCCCCCCTCATGCAGGAGCCGAGCACCACCAGCGGGTGATGCCCGATGAAGAGGACGATCTCCATTGGGCGGCCCAGCTCGGCGTAGCGCCGGGCGATGTAAGAGCCGTGATTGGACGGGTTGATGAAGCAGCCCAGCCGGTTCCGGCCCTTCACCTCGTGCCGGTAGACGCCGACGTTGGGTATCCCGGTGTCCGGGTCCCGGCAGACCATCGAGCCGATGGTGATGTACCGCCCGGAATCAAGTTGGGCGTGGTGGGGGATGGGCAGCAATCCCAGGTCAACGTCTTCGCCCCGCAGCACCACCTCCTTGACCGGCGCCGCCGAGGCGGGCACTTCCTCCACCGGCCTGGTGTTGTGCTGCCGCTTGCGGTGCTCCTTGAGTATGGCGAAGTTGCCTTCTTTCCGGAGCACTGCCGGGTCTATCTCGAAGGCCTTGCCCCAGCAATCGTAACGTCCGTGCAGGTTGGTGACCAGTGGCAGCTTGCTGCCTGCGACCTGCCCGCAGTACAGCACCGGGAAACGCCCTTCGGCGGCCAGCTTCTCCTGCAGGGCGCTGATCTCAAGTATCGGGCTTACCGGTCTCTTGACCTCCGCGTAATATTCCGGTCCGGCCTGGCTGATGAATTGCAGGTATTGCCTGAGGTCCCTGGTCATGGCGGCCCTCCTTGCGCAAATTCATTTGGCCTAATATACCAGACAGGCGGCCAGAATGTAAAATATCCGGACAGTCCCGACTTCGCGCCGGAGTTGAATTGCCATGACATCATTCTATTGTATAATGTGGTAGTCATCCCGGCCGGGGCTGAAAATTATGGTAGAGATACTGCAGAACAAGAATTCGGCGACCAGGTTCCAGATACTGGTCGAGATTGCCGCCGGCGGCCCGGGCACCCAGCAGAAGGCCATCGCCGCCAGGCTGGGGGTAACTCCCCAGGCAGTATCCGGCTACATGCGCCAGTTGCTGGAGGCGGGGCTGGTCTCTGAGACAGACCGCTCTACATACAAGATCAGCGCCGCCGGGGTCAACTGGATGCTCAAGGTGCTCAGGGAGACCAACGAATATGTGGCGGCGGTGCAGCGGGCCGTTACCAATATCACCACCTGCGCCGCCATCGCGGAATCAGACCTGGGGCAGGGGCAGGCGGTGGGGCTGAAGATGAAGGACGGGTTGCTCTACGCCAGCGCCGAGACGAGGGGTGGGGCGAGGGGCGTCGCCCGGTCTTCGGTGGCCCGGGGCCAGGACGTGGACGTGACCGATATCCAGGGCCTGGTCGAACTGGCCAGGGGCAAAGTGGCCATTCTCAGGGTTCCCGGCATCGAGAAAGGCGGCTCAAGACGTACCGACCCGCTCCGGCTGCAGAATCTGGCCGATGACGGGGGCCAGGTGGGGGCCATCGGCATTGAGGCGCTGGTGGCGCTGAGGCGGGCAGGCATCGAGCCGCGCTACCTTTACGGGGTGGCCGAGGCGGCAGTCGAAGCGGCGCGCTGCGGTCTTTCCTTTACCGTGGTCTGTACCGAAGATGCCGTTCCCGGGCTGCTCAAGAGACTCCAGGAGCAGAAGCTGGACTACGAGCTTATCGATCTCAGCCTGGGCTGAGGGGTGGAATAGGAGGTGAGGTCTTGAACAGTTTGGCCTTGACCGTGCCCGCACGGTGGTGGTCCGCCTTCGGACTTTTTGGCTGGCGGGGCTGGCTGATCGCGGTTGCCGGCATGATAGTCAGCCTGGTCATCATCGGGATACCATCGGTCATCATCGAGAACCCGTTCTTCAGCCGCATGACGCCGGTGAGGACGCAGGACTACGCCATCTGGGCGCTGACAGGGGTACTGGCCGGCCTGGTCGCGGGCACCTTTTCAGTGAGGGCCAGAGCGAGCGCCGGGGGCAGGGCGCTTTCAGGGGGCTTTCTTTCCTTCCTGGCGGTGGGGTGCCCTGTCTGCAACAAGCTGGTGCTACTGCTGCTGGGCGCTTCAGGGGCGCTCAACTACTTCGGCCCGGCCCAGCTTTACATCGGCATCGCCTCGCTGGCCCTGCTCGGCTGGGCGCTGCACCTGCGGATACGGGCCATCAGCAGCCATTGCGCTGTTCTCCGGGCTGACTGATTCCCCCTGGTTTCCCTCTTTCAGTTGATGCTGCGTATGGCGCCGTGCTCCAGGTAGACGCGCCGGTCGGACAGCTTGCCGATGTCCGGGTCATGGGTGACCACTATGATGGTGCGGCCCTCGCGGTGCATCGCCTGGAATAGCTCCATCACCAGCTCCTCGTTCTTCTGGTCGAGATTGCCGGTCGGCTCGTCGGCCAGGACGAGCTTCGGCTGGTTGATCAGGGCGCGGGCGATGCATACCCGCTGCTGTTCCCCACCCGAAAGCTGGGAAGGCATGTGGTGCAGCCTGTCTGTCAGCCCCACCCGCTCCAGGGACTGCCTCGCTTCCTGCTCGTCGGCGATGCTGTGGAAGTACTGCGCCAGCATGATATTTTCCAGGGCGTTGAGGTAAGGGACGAGGTGGAACTGCTGGAAGATGAGTCCCACCGTCTCCCTGCGGAACTGCGTCAGCGCGGCCCGGTCGAGCTTGCCGATATCAGCCCCGTCCACGATGACCGTCCCGGCGCTGGGCCTGTCCAGGCAACTGACGATGTTCAGCAGTGTGGTCTTCCCTGAGCCGGACGGTCCCATGATGCTGAGCCATTCGCCTCGCTTGATGGTGATGCCTATGTCCCGCAGGGCGCAGACTTTGCCATTGTAGTGCTTGCTGACGCCGTTTATCTCGATCAGGTTGCCGTTCATCTATTCACCTCTCAGTGTCACTGCCGGGTCGATGTTGAGGGCCTTGCGCACCGGGCCGGTGGCGGCGATGGTAGCCACCAGCAGGGCGGCCCCGAAGGTCAGCGGTATGACCGGGACCTGCAGCGACAGGTAGGAGTCAAAGACGTTCTTGACTATCGCCTGGGCGATACCCAGCCCCAGGGCGTTGCCCAGCGCCCCCCCGATGAGGCCGATGGTCCACGCCTCGGCCATGAAGATAGCCCCGATCCGCGTGTTCTTTGCCCCCAGGGCCTTCATCAGGCCGATCTCCTTCACCCTCTCCAGGACGCTGCCGGTCAAAGTGCTGAACACCGCCACCGCTGAGGCCAGCACGGTCAGCGCGGTGACCAGGGCCATGAGCAGCTCTATCTTGTTTAGCACCGCCTTCTCCGCCTCGGCGACCTGGCTGAGGACGCTGGCCCGGGCGGGCAGGGCTGCCTCAAGCTCGGCGGCGGTCTCCGCCAGTGGCCGGTTCACGGCGGAAGCCCTCACCTGTACCAGGTCCACCTGCCCCGGCCTTTGCGCCAGGAGCTGCGCGGCGTTCAATTCGATGAAGACCTGGTTGTCTTCCGAGCCGCCGACATCAACAACGCCCGCCACTGAGAATTCGCGGGTCTCTCCCCCCACATCCAGCGAGAAGCGCTGGCCAGGCTGCAGGCCGAGCCTCTGGGCGGCCTTTCTGCCGGCAAGGGCCTGGCCTTCCGACTGGCCATCGGGCCAGCCGCCTTCCACCTGCCAGAACGGGGCCATCTCCCTGAGCCGGTCGAAAAGCGTCCCGGCCAGGACGACCTGTTGCCCCTGGCGGCTGGCGACGGCATAGAGGTAGGGGGCATAGCCTCTTATTTCGCTGGCAGTCCCGGAGTCAAGAACGGCGAGGTACTGGTCATCGATATAGCCTTGTGAGACGGTATTCCCGAAGGCCAGCCCGCCGGCCCCCACCGGCAGCGACATCGCCTCCGGGAGGAGGACTATGTTGGCACCGTAGGCCTCAAGCTCGCGCCCCGCCTGGCTCTTCATCCCCAGGGACAGCGTGACCAGGCTGGCAAACAGCGTTGCGCCGAGCAGTGTCGCCGCGCCGGCCACCAGCAGGTGTTTCTTTCTGGCCAGCAGTGATTTGATTATGATGCGTTTCAACATTTGCTAAACTTCTCGAAGGAGGACTACCGGCTCTGTCCTGATCGCCTGCCGCACCGGTATGAAGCTGCCGGCAAGGGTTATGGTGATGGATACCAGCAAAGTCACCGGCAGGGCTATGGCGCTGAAGGAAAAAGGCATGCCGAACACCTCCCGCCCGATCAGTTGGGCCAGCCCCAGCCCGGCGAAGTAGCCGGCAATGCCGCCGGTAATGCCGATGATGCCCGCTTCCAGGAAGAAAATGGTGGCCACCTGTGAGCTATGGGCGCCGATGGCCTTCATCAGGGCGATCTCTTTGCGGCGGTGCATGACCATGGTGTTCATGGTCGCCATCACCCCCAGCGCCGAGGCGGCAAGGGCGGCCGCGGTGATCAGCAGCATCAGCATCTCTGTCTTGCCCAGGAAGGACCCTTCGGCTTCGGAGACCTGGCGGATAGGGCCGGCCTCAGCCCCGGTGATCACCTCTTCGATCTGGTAGGCGATGGATTCGACGAGCGGGGTGCAGTACCATATCTCGTACTCTTCCGGCGTCATCTGCTCCGGGCTTTTGCCCTTTATGGCCTGGACGACCTTGCTCTCCGGAGTAACCATGGCGCTTACCAGTGCCTTGTCTGCCCCGTAGGAAATGCCCAGCAACTCCTGTACCACCGGCAGGTCCACAAAGACCTGGTTGTCCTCAAAACCGCCGGTGGCGACCGTTCCGGCAACCTCCAGCATCCTGGACTTGTCTTCAAAAGTCAGGATGAACCGGTCTCCGGGGGACAGTCCCAATCTCCTGGCTACTTCGATGCCGGCGATGGCCCCGGAAGGATCGCCTTCTTTGACCCAGTCGCCGGTGACCTTCCACCAGGGCGATATCTGCTTTATCCCGGTGGTAAAGGTGGGCGGCTCAACAGCGTTGCCGGCCCTGTTGGCGAACTGCCTGGGTGCGCCCTGGGGGACATCAAAGGTCTTCTCAAACCAGGTGCCGGTCAGCACCACCGGCTCACCGCCCGCATTTGTCAGCACGCTGAGGAAGGGGGCGAAGCCGGTGATGTTGTGCTTCCAGAAGACGGTCTTTATCCGGGGCAGCTCTCTTTCATCCAGGAACGAGCGCAGGCCGGGCGGCGTGTAGCTGATGCCTCCTATCTCCATCTCCAGGCCGTCAGCGTCGGGGCGCACCAGGATGTTGGCGCCGTAGGAGCGTAGCTCCCGGGACATCTTCCCGGCGATGTCCCCGTAAACAGTGAGCAGGGCTGAGGCCAGTGACGCCCCCAGCAGCACTGCCAGGAACACCAGTGCCACCCATTTCTTGCGGCGCAGGAACGTCTCTTTTATTATCCGGGGTAACATCGCTCGAAGCTCGTCAAATGCTAATCGAACTCAGGCGCCGCCCGCGTCAAAGCCTCAACCGGGATGACCACGGCGCCACCTTCCAGGCCGAAGGCCAGGGGCATGGGGTTGCAGCCTCCACCCTGGCCGATGGTATCC
The DNA here is from genome assembly GCA_016190695.1 of Chloroflexota bacterium. Taxonomy (GTDB): domain Bacteria; phylum Chloroflexota; class Dehalococcoidia; order Dehalococcoidales; family RBG-16-60-22; genus JACPQC01. The sequence goes on along the minus strand of JACPQC010000023.1, from coordinate 31,471 downwards.
ATTGGTATAGGGGCGTTGCAGTTTTTGCAGATGGCCATGTCACCATCCTGTCCATAGCCCACCGGCCCGCAGATATCGCAGGCATCCAGGGAGGCCGCCACCGAGCCGTCGGCGAGCAGTATCACCAGGAACCTGACATCCACTTCGCCGGCGCGGTAGGCGTACTTCGCCAGCTTTCCCTCGGTGAGGTCGGCCAGGGGGATGTTCACCTCTTCTCCGGCGGCGCTGACAGGAACGGGCTGGGGATCAACCATGCTGCTGCCGGTGAGGGCCATCCAGCCAGCGGCAAGCAGGATAACGGAAGTGGCTGCCACCAGGCTTGAGCGCCAGAGGCCTTCCTGCCTCTTTGCCGCCAGGCGTTTTCTGCGCTCAACGGTATTGTCGCCGGCGGTATCGGGCGGTGTTTCCCGGCTGCGGGCGTCCCAGAGTATAGCCAGCAGGGGGGCTACCAGCAGCGCCATCAGGATAAAGGTGGAGATGTTGTCCCTGACGAAGAAGCCGATGAAGGCCATGACCGGGGGTGTCAGCGGGATAAGTCCCACTTCGCCGAACTCGTGGAGGCTGCCCAGGAGCAGTTTGAAGGCCAGGACGAGCAGCACCAAGCCGGTCACTCCGAAGAAGCGGGACAGGTCCATTTTTAGACTGCCCCGGATGAAGAAGACGGCGAAAAGCACGGCCAGCCCGATGCCTATCGAGCCGCCGATAAAGCCCAGGATATCGAACCGGCCCAGGGTGGCGCCCATCAGGAAAAGCACCGTTTCGGCGCCCTCCCGGAAGACCATTACGAAAGAAAAGGCGAGCAGTCCCAGTCCCTGGTTGCGGGCGTTGCCGCTCACAATGGAATCGAGCTTATTCTCCACTTCCGTCTTTATCTTCCTGGAGACGCGCCACATCCAGACTACCAGGCTGGCCACCAGGATGCTCGCTGCCCCGAGCAAGGCCCCTTCAAAGTACTCGTTCTCGGGGTCCATGTTGAGCGACTGTAACAAAACGGCGAAGGCGACGCTGGCCAGCACGGCTGCGCCCAGTCCCCAGTAGACCATTCTGTTCAGATGAGACCTGCCCGTCTTGTGAAGATAGGCCAGTATTATGCCCACCACCAGGGCGGCCTCGACGCCTTCCCTCAGGGTGATTACCAGGGACTCTAACATTCGGGGACTCCTTTCATGGCCGGTGGACTCCGCGCTGCTGTACCCGCGCTTTTGGTCTGTTTGTCCCGGCAAAGTCAGGTAGTTTATACTAACTAATATACAGTATTAGCATACATTAAACATCGGAGGGTGTCAATAGGTGCTTTGTAAATTCCAGGGCAGGCTATTTTCTGGTGCGACCACAGGGGGGCAGAGCTGGCATTTGTCAGGGGGCTTTATGGTAGAATGCGGTTAGAGACTATCAGGCGTCTCAAAAATCCCGGCAGGGAGGATTGGGCTATGGAAGTAGTCCTGGCAGTCATCGGGGGCCTGGTCATTCTTTTCCTGATATTCAAATTCCTGGGCGGCTGTCTCCTGAAAATATTGCTGGGGCTGCTTGTCCTGGCGGCTATCGCTTACCTTGTGTTCAGTCTCATCGCGGACTAGCCGGATAGCGCCACTGCTCTGTAGCATTATTCACGGCAGTGACAGGCCGAAGATGCTGAGCGCGTTCCCGGTGGTGGCCCGGGCGATGTCAGCTTCTCCGGCGTTTCTGGCCTCGGCAGCGCCTTTCAGCGCCCGCAGGAGGTGGGCGGGGCGGGACTGGTATTCCGATGGGCTGCCCCTCCAGTAGGTGACCGGGCAGTCCGTCTCCAGGAGCAGCCTCTCCAGGGGCGCTTCTTTTACCGCCCGCCGGTGCTCTTCGTGGTATTCCACCGCCGGGGTGGCCGAGATGAAGTAGCCCTGGCTGATGATGTCCCTCAACACGCCGGAGGTGCCGGTATACCAGTGGAACACCGCCTTTTCCACTCCTGTTCCACGGACGGCGTCCAGGGCGTCCCGCCAGGCATACCGGGAATGGATCAGCGCCGGTTTCCCATGCCTTCTGGCGATGGCCAGCACGCTCTTAAACACCTGGGACTGCAAGTCCTTGTCCGCCCTGGCCAGCACCTTCTTGTGGTAGTCCAGCCCCACCTCCCCGATGGCCACCGCCCGGCCGGTGTTGGCCTCGATGAACTCCAGGGTGGCCTCCAGATCGTCAGCTTTTATGTTCCAGGGGTGTAATCCCAGGGCGGGATAGACGAAGCCGGGGTAAGTGCGGCCAATCTCCAGCACTTTCCTGTTGGAGGCCAGGTCCGAGCCGACAGCGATGATGGCGGCGACCCCGGCTGTACTGGCTTCGGCCAGCGCCTCTTCCAGACCCTCTACCTCGTCAAGATGGGCGTGAGTGTCAATGAGTGCCATCATCCCTTGACCACGCCCATGGGCCTGGTTCTGGCCACCATCCGCGAAATTCCGGCGTTGTGGGCCACGCCCACCACCGAGGCGACATCTTTATAGGCTTCCGGGGACTCTTCGGCCAGTCCCGCCAGGCTGCCCGTCCTGACGGTGACGCCCCGGGCGGCAAGCTGTTCCAGGACGTCTTTGCCCCTGGCCTGTTTCCTGGCAGAGGCCCGGCTCTGCAGCCTGCCCGCCCCGTGACAGGTGGAGCCGAAGGTCTCCTTCATGGCCCGCTCCGTCCCCACCAGCAGGTAGGATGCCCGCCCCATGTCGCCGGGTATCAGCACCGGCTGGCCCGTGCTCGAATACTTCTGCGGCAGCGCCGGGTGGCCCGGCGGGAAGGCCCTGGTCGCCCCCTTGCGGTGCACGCACAGCGACCGGCGTTTGCCTTCTACCTCGTGATCTTCTATCTTGGCGATATTGTGGCTGACGTCGTAGACCAGTTCCAGCCCGCAGTCATCCTCGCTCCGGCCCATCACTCGGCTGAACGCCTCCCTGGCCCAGTGGGTGATGCACTGGCGATTGGCCCAGGCGTAGTTGGCGGCGCAGCGCATCGCGGAGAGATAGGCCTGGCCCTCCGGAGACCTGACCGGGCTGCAGGCGAGCTGGCGGTCGGGCACGGAGATGCCGTACCGGGACATGGCGCGCCCCATCTCCTTGATATAGTCGTCCGCCGTCTGGTGGCCCAGTCCCCGCGAGCCGCAGTGGACGAGCAGCACCACCTGCCCCGGCCGGTCTATGCCCATGACGCCAGCAATATCCGGCTCGTATATCCGGTCGACCACGGCCACCTCCAGGAAATGGTTCCCGGAGCCGAGCGTGCCCAGTTGCGGCGCTCCCCTCTCCCTGGCCTTTACGCTTACCAGTGACGGGTCGGCCCCGGCCATCTCGCCCCTTTCCTCGGTGGCGTCCAGGTCTTCCGGACGGCCGTACCCCGTTTCCACCGCCCAGCGTGAACCCCTGACCAGCACCCGGTCCATGTCCTTACCCCGCAGCTTTATCCGCCCCTCTGAGCCCAGTCCCGACGGCACGCTGCTGTACAAGGCGTCCATCAACTCCTTTATCCTGGGGCGGACTTCATCCTCTGCCAGGTTGGTGCGGAGGAGGCGGACGCCGCAGTTGATATCGAAGCCGACCCCGCCCGGAGACACCACGCCATCCTCAACGCCCATGGCGGCCACCCCGCCTATGGGGAAGCCGTAGCCCCAGTGGATATCCGGCATAGCCAGCGAGTACCCCGCGATGCCGGGCAGGAAAGCCACATTTGCCACCTGCTCAAGAGCCTCCTCTTCCCGGAGTTGCTCCAGCATGGACTCATCGGCATAGACCAGGCCGGGCACCAGCATCCCCGGCTTGTATCTCGGTGATATGCGCCACCGGTAGTCGTCCAGTTTTTCCAGGGAGGCGCTCAACGTCATACCATCATTATACTCCCTGGGGGGTGAAATGACAGGAACTATGCTTCGTCATGCCGGCGAAGGCTGGTATCCAGAGAAGGGAACAGTGGATAACCGTCTCCACCGGCTCTATAGGGGAACAGCTTACTCCCCGGCCAGCGCCTGCTTCAGCAGCGAGGCCAGTCCGGCAAGAGGCGCCGTTCTCTGCTCCGCGGTCTGCATGTCCTTCAGCACTGCTGCTGCGGCGGCGACCTCATCCTTGCCCAGGACCAGGCAGTAGCGGGCGCTGAAGGCGTTGGCCTGTCTCATCTGGGACTTGAGGCTCCTCTGGTCGGTGGCCATCACCACCCCGATGCCCTCTCTCCTCAGTCCGGAGGCCAGCCTGATGGCCGTCTCTTCGGCCTCCTCGCCCATGTGGGCGATGAACACCTGTGGGCGGGGCAGCGGCGGCACCGGTACGGACTGCTTCTTCAGGTTGAGGATGGCGCGCTCGATGCCCGAGCCGAAGCCGATGGCCGGGGTCGGCCTGCCCCCCAACTCCTCGATGAGGTCGTCATAGCGGCCGCCCCCACCCAGCGTCCCCTGGGCGCCGGCGTCCTCCGGCTGTATCTCGAAGACGGTGCGGGTGTAGTAGTCCAGGCCCCGGACCAGGCGGTTGTTTACCTGGAAGGGGATATCCAGCAGTTGCAGGTATTTTTTGAGGCGCTCAAAGTGCCCGTTGCACTCCGGGCAAAGCCGGTCGACTGTCCTGGGGGCGGCGTCGGCCATCTCCTGGCAGGATGGCGTCTTGCAATCGAGCAGGCGCAGCGGGTTGCGCTCCAGCCGCACCCGGCAGTCGGGGCAGAGCTTCGCAGCCAGGGGGTCATAGTATTCCTTGAGCGCCGCCAGGTAGTCCGGACGGCATTTCCGGCAGCCGATGCTGTTGAGCAGCAGGGACTGGCCGCGCAGCCCCAGGGATAGAAAGAAACGCCAGGCCATATCGATGACCTCGGCGTCCAGGGCGGGGTCGTTATCGCCGATGGCCTCGCAGCCGAACTGGTGGTGCTGCCTCAGCCTGCCCGCCTGGGGCCTTTCGTACCTGAAGATGGGGGCGATGTAGTACAGCTTCACCGGCTGATTCAGGTTGTGCATGCCGTGCTCAAGATAGGCGCGGCATACCGGGGCAGTGCCTTCGGGGCGCAGCGTCATCATCTTGCCGCCCTTGTCGGCGAAGGTGTACATCTCCTTCTCGACGATGTCCGTGCCCGCCCCTACGGAGCGGGTGAACAGGGCGGTCTCCTCGAAGGCTGGGGAATCGATTCGCTCGTAGCCGTAAAGCTGGCAGATGTCATCGGCCCTGGCCTCGACGTAGCGCCAGTGGGGCTGCTCCTGGGGTAAGATGTCATTGGTGCCGCGCGGTGCCCGGTACAACAGTCCTCCTTGTCTCCAGGGGTAGGATACAGGATTACGCGTCCCTTTGTAAAGCTGCCTTGAGCGACGGTGTCAGATGCCCTACCCCAACAGGATGGTGAAAAAACTTCGAAGAGTTTCCCCCTTTCGTAAAGGGGGATTAAGGGGGATTTCGTAATCCAAAATTCCTCTAGCTCCGCCATATCGAGTACGGCGCAGGCTTCCGTTCGCTTCACTCAGGACATGCTTTACGAAAAGGAGACGAAACATCTTTTATCACCCTATCCCAGTGATACGGCCTGGGCGAAGATATTGGCGAAGCGCGGCACCGCCCCCAGCTCTATGTAGCCGACGCGACGGGCGATGGCCTGGGCCTCGGCCCGCCGGCTCCGCGAAATGAGGGCCAGCCTGGCGCCCATGCCCGCCGCGTTGCCCACCTGCCGGAAGCGCTCCAGGGGCAGCGGCGGGAACATGCCGATGGTCAGGGCGCTGGAGACATCGATGTAAGTCCCGAAGGCGCCGGCGATTATCACCCGGTCTATCTCCTCCTCGGAGCGGCCGGCGGCCTCCAGCAGCACCTGGACCCCGGCGCGCACCGCCCCCTTGGCAAGCTGAAGCTCCCTGACGTCTTGCTGGGTGATGGTGATCGCCGGGCGGCCCTCTTGCTCGCCGGCCAGGACAAACTCACGCCGCCCATCCATGGTGCGGATGCGGGGGTGTTCGGTCATCCTGCCGGTGGCGTCCAGAACTCCGGCGCGGCGGAGATGGGCGATGGCGTCCAGGATGCCGGAGCCGCACAGTCCCACCGGCGGCACCCCGCCGATAGTGTGGCACTCCACCTCGCCGTCGACCAGGCGCAGCCGCTCGATGGCCCCGCTGGTAGCCCGCATCCCGTGCCTGATGTGCGCCCCCTCGAAGGCGGGGCCGGCGGCGCAGGACACGCTGGTCATCCGGCCGTCGCTGACCAGGCAGGCCTCCGAGTTGGTGCCGATATCCACTGCCAGCACCACGCCCTCGCTGTGGGCGACCCCGGCAGCCAGGAGCATGGCCACATGGTCCGCCCCGACAAAGCCGGCGATGTTGGGGAGCAGGTGAACATAAGCCCCCGGGGCAAAGTGCAGCCCGATGTCACGGGCCTTGATATCGAGCGCCTCGCTGACCGCGGGCACGTACGGGGCAAGTCCCAGTTGCTCGACGGGCAGGCGCAGCAGCAGGTGGTGCATGGCCGTGTTGCCCACTATCACCGAATCGACGATCATCTCCGGTGACAGGCCGGCCTCACCGCACAGCTCGCCAGCCATCTGGTCCAGGGCGGCTACGACCATCTCCTGCAAGCGGGCCGCTTCCTCAGTTGCCCCGGCGGCGCGGGCGATGCGCGTCATGACGTCTTCCCCGTAAGCAATCTGGGGATTCATCGCCCCCCGGCTGGCCAGGACTTGCCCGCTGTCCAGGTCAACCAGGTAGCCCGCTATCTTGGTGGTGCCCAGGTCGACGGCCAGTCCGAGCTGCCGGTCACCGGGACGGCCCAGGGCGACCACTTCCCCGTCCCTGACCGATGCGCTGACCTGCCACTCCCACTCCCGCAGGCGCGGTGAAATGGTCCGCAGCACCTCGATATCGATGCCGTGGCAGATTGCCCCCGACTGGCGCAGGGCGGCGAGCAGTTGCGCGGAGTCCGCGGCAGGGTCGGGGAGGGCGGGGGGGGCCAACTGGACGGCATGTGAGCGGACTACAGGCTCCGGCGGGGCGGCCACCTCCAGCCCCTCTATCTGGGTGCGCTGGGGCGTGGCCAGGGATTCCGCCGGGACGCGTACTTTGCAGTTGCCCAGGGGACGGGCCTGGCAGGCCAGGCGGTAGCCCTCCGCGATTTCCCGCGTGCCGAGGGCCTTCATCTCGCTCGAAGTTGGCGGCGATACCGGCCCGCTGATGAGTTGCACCCGGCAGTGCCCGCACGTCCCCCTGCCGCCGCAGACGTTGATCAGCTCCACGCCAAGCTGCCGGCTACAGTCGAGGAGGGACCGGCCGGAGGGGCAATGCCCGCGGCGGCCAACCGGTTCGAAATCGATCAAAAAGGATGTTTCCATTGGCTGGCTCTGCTAACCAGGAAAGAGACGGGTCCGGTGAGGCTGTCCTTGTCCTCAACGAAGTGAACGGTCAGGAGGAACAAAGGCCGTCCCCGATGAGAGCAATTAATTCTTCGGGATGCGAGCCGGGCAGCGGCACGGTGATGATCAGCGCCAGCAGGCCCATGATAGCAAAGCTGGCGACCAGTCGGCGACGTGGCAGGCGAAAAGGCAGTTTCTGGCCGGTGAGATTGGCAATGCGGTAGGAAAGGGCTTCCTGGACGCCGGCCACAGCGCCTTGTACGTTGTCAGCCCGCTCCTCCAATAATGTCTGCAGCGCGCCGGCCACACCGCGGCGGTGTCCCTGGTGGCGCACGGCGCGGATATCGGCGGCCACTTCCTTGTCCAGTGAATAACGTTCGAATATGTCTTTCAATGTGGGAATAAAGAACAGGGCGGCCACTATTATTCTGCCCACCAGGATTTTGAGCGGGTCATGGTTCTCAACGTGATGCTTTTCGTGAAGCAGAGTAGCCTCGAGTTCCTCCGGCGTCAGCTTCTGCACCAGGCTATGTGAGATGTATATGCGCGGTCTTGTCAGGCCGGAGCAAAAGCACAGGACAGGCTCGCTGTCCAGCAGGGAAACCCTGTCCTGAAGGCCCAGGCGGACCAGCATCGGGTCGAGACGGCTATCCCTGGCAGAAGAGAGGCAAAGGCCTCCGGTGGCCAGGGCAGTCATCGACATCTGCTGCCGCCATGACCAGAAGGCGCGAAACAGGCCGGTCAGGGCCACGCCTATCAGCAGGTAGCTGAGCAGATGCGGGGCAATGTCCGTATGCGTGGGCCACAGGAAACAGACGATATCGCCATGCCAGCCATGAGGACATCCCGCTGATATTGCTCTGCTCGCGCTGACCACCACCGCTGCTATGAGCAGGAACGCCGTGACCAGCAATATATCAAAGGCCAGGGTGCGGCGAGTTTTCTTCACTCTCTCCTCGCGATAATTTTCTGAGCTGCTCCAGGTCGCCCGAGTTGACTTTGTCGATCTCACCGAGGAAACCGGCTATAGCGATGTCCCCGAAATCGTTCAGCAGGGCACGGACCATGTTGCGGGAGGAGACTTTGAGGAATTCCTCCCGGCTCCACACCGCCTGGTAGCGGTACCTCTTGCCCTCTTTGACGCGTGAGAGCAGTTCCTTGTTCACCAGGTGTCCCATAACGGTCATGACGGTGGTATAGGCAATCTGGCGGTCGCTGCCGATAGCGTCCTTGACTTCCTGCACCGTAGCTTCACCCATCTGCCACATGTATTTCATGACCTCAATTTCCAGGCTGCCCAGCAGTTTTCTCAGGATAGCTGCAGCGCGCTGCTCCTTGATAGTGGTGACTTCGAGATCGCTCATTTTGACCTCCAATCCTCTGTCTTCCGTATCCTGATCCCTGTCAGGTCAGGCCACTCAACCGGCGGCCGGTCAATCTCTGGTAAGCCTGGAGATATCTCTCAGCAGTGGCGTGAACAATCTCTGGCGGCATTGCCGGCGGCGGCTGTCCCATCTGCCACCCTGTTCCCGTCAGCCAGTCCCGGACCGGCTGCTTGTCAAGAGAGGGCTGCGGCTGTCCTGGGCGGTACAGGTCGGCGTCCCAAAGACGTGACGAGTCCGGTGTCAGCAGTTCGTCAATGAGGATGAGCCGCTCACCATCCAGTCCGAACTCCATCTTGGTATCGGCGATGATTATGCCGCGGGAGCGGGCGTACTCCCGTGCGTGTTCGTATATCAGCAGGCTCTTCTGCTCCAGTTCATCGGCCCGGTCCCGGCCTACCATCTTGACCAGGCTGTCCATATCCATGGGCAAGTCATGGCCCGTGTCCGCCTTGGTAGTAGGGGTGAACATGGGCTGGCGCAGTTCCTGGCTCTCCTGCATCCCCCTGGGCATGGGCTTTCCGGCAACTGTCCCGCTCTTCTGGTATTCCGCCCAGGCCGAGCCGGCGAGGTAGCCCCGGATGACGCATTCTACCGGTATGCGCTTGACCTTTTTTACGATCATGGACCGGCCCACCAGGTTTCCCGGGCAGTGGAATTGCTCTTCTTCGGGGATGTAGGAGTCCAGGCAATGCACCTCGTCCAGCAGCTCGAGCAGGTGATTGGGCACCAGGGTAGAGGTGCGCCTGAACCAGAAGACGGAAAGCTGGTTCAGCACCATGCCTTTGTAGGGTATGCCCGTGGGCAGGACCACGTCAAAGGCGGATATGCGGTCAGTAGCCACGATGAGAAGCTGGTTGCCCAGGTCATAGGTGTCGCGCACCTTTCCGCGAATAAACACAGGCAGGGGCAGAACAGTCTCCAGCAGCACGGGCACTTCGCCTGTCTGGGCGCTTGCCGACCCGATAGCAGGCGGATCGGGGAGGTTTTCAGTCAATTCGCCGTCCGAAGAAAACATTGTCATCCCGGCAACCGTTCCATATCCATGACGCTACCTTTCCATTTAGCTTCAGTAAGACCCAGCCTGTCAAAGATATCGTTTACGTAGCGGAGGTAGTGATGATAGGCGAACAGGGGTTCCAGCTCTTCCTGCGGCAGGATGGCGGTGATGTCCGTGTCAGCCTTGAGCAGGTCCAGGAACTCCCTGTCCTCCTGCCAGGCGGTCAGGGCGTTGCGCTGCACCAGTTCGTAAGCCCTCTGCCGCGAGAGTCCCTTATCGATCAACGCCAGCATTACCCGCTGCGAGAAGATGAGGCCCCGGGTAAGCTCCATGTTCTTGAGCATCCTGTCCGGGTGGACCTGCATGCCCTGGACAACTTTGATGAACAGCGATAGAGAGTAGTCCAGGATGAGACAGGCATCGGGCAGGATGATGCGCTCGGCAGAGGAATGGCTGATGTCACGCTCGTGCCACAGGGAGACGTTCTCCAGGGAGGTAAGGGCGTACCCCCTGACCAGCCTTGCCAGCCCGCAGATGCGCTCGCAGAGCTCCGGGTTCTTTTTGTGGGGCATGGCCGATGAGCCGGTCTGGTTAGCGCCGAAAGGCTCCTCTACTTCTCTTACCTCGGTGCGCTGGAGACCCCGTATGTCGGTAGCGAATTTTTCCAGGGAGCCGGCGATAATGGCCAGGGTGGTGACGAACCGGGCATGGCGGTCACGCTGCAGCACCTGGCTCGATATTGGCGCGGGAATGAGCTTCAGCTTCTGGCAGGCCCTCTGCTCTACTTCAGGGGGCACGGTGGCGTAGTTGCCTACCGCCCCTGATATCTTGCCCACCGCTATCTCCCGCCTGGCCTCGGACAGGCGCTGCTGGTTGCGCCTCATCTCCTCGAGCCAGAGCGCCAGCTTCAGCCCGAAGGAGGTCGGCTCGGCGTGGACGCCGTGAGTGCGGCCCATGAGCGGCGTGTACTTGTACTTCAACGCCTTGTGGGCCAGCACCGTTATCAGCGCCTTTACATCTTCCAGCAGCAGGTCGGCAGCTTCGGCCAGTTGCAGGCTGAGCGCCGTGTCCATAACATCGGAAGAGGTGAGTCCCAGGTGGATATAGCGGGATTCCTCGCCGATGGTCTCCGATACCGCGCCCAGAAACGCGGTCATGTCATGCCGTGTCTCTTCGAGCAACTCTTCCATGCGCACCAGGTTGCACTTGGCCAGCTTGATCCTGGGCACGACTTCTCTGGGGATAGCGCCGTATTCCGCCCAGGCGTCGCAGACGGAGATTTCCACCTCCAGCCATTTGTTGAACTTGTTCTCTTCAGACCAGACCCGCTTCATCTCCGGGCGTGAGTATCGCTCGATCATCTAGCCTCCCTGAAGGCCTTTCCGGTATTGCTCATAGGCCGTTCTGATGGCGTCATGCTTCAGCCCCAGTATCTGGGCGGCCAGGTAGGCGGCATTTCTGGCCCCGGCCTGGCCTATGGCCATACACGCCACCGGAACGCCTGCGGGCATCTGCACAATGGAATATAATGCGTCCACCCCCTTGAGTTCGCTGCCGGCCAGCGGCACCCCGATGACGGGAAGCGTGGTCCAGCTTGCCATGACCCCGGGCAAATGCGCTGCCGCTCCGGCGGCGGCGATTATCACCTCAAGGCCGCGCCCCCGCGCTGTAATCCCGTACTGCCTGGCCTTCTCCGGGGTGCGGTGCGCCGATATGATGTTCACTTCATATTCTACGCCCAGATGGGAGAGGGTGTCCAGTGCCGGTTGCAACACCTCCGCATCTGATTTTGAACCCATGACCACGCCTACTAACGGCATTCCTTCCGACCTTTCTACTCCGAATTTAGACCTGGGCGCTAATCTATTTTAGCAATATCTTTGCGATAATAACAGCCCTCAAACTTAATCCTGTCTATATTAGCATAAACTTTGTCACGGGCCCCGGAAACGTCACTATCGAGAGCGACCAGGGTCAGCACGCGGCCGCCCGCGGTGACCGTCCTGCCGGAATCGGCCCTGGTGCCGGCGTGGAAGACCATCACATCACTGTCCAGCCCATCCAGTCCCGTTATGGGAAAACCGGTCTTGTAGGTGTCCGGGTAGCCGCCGGAGGCCATGACCACGCCCGCGCAGGCCTCGTCGCTCCACTCGATGTCCACCTGGTGGAGCCTGTTATCGAATATGGCCACCATGATATCGACCAGGTCCGTCTTGAGCCGGGGCAGGATGACCTGCGCCTCCGGGTCGCCGAACCGGGCGTTGAACTCCAGCACCCTGGGGCCTTCAGCAGTGATCATCAACCCGGCATAGAGGACGCTCTTATAGGGCCGGCCATCCTCGTGCATGGCATGGACCGCCGCCGCCAGGATGGTCTCGTTCACTTCGGCGAGCAGTTCCTGGCTGGCGAAGTGCGGGGGGCTGTAGCTGCCCATGCCGCCGGTGTTTGGTCCGGCACCGCCGTCATAGGCCCGCTTGTAGTCGCAGGCGGGGGGCATTGGGGCGGCATGGTGGGCGTCGGCAAAGGCGAAGGCGCTCATCTCCCTGCCCGCCAGGCATTCCTCTATGACCACCCTGTCCCCGGCTGCGCCCAGCGATTTCTTTTCCATGATGCTGGAGAGGGCGGCCAGGGCCTCCCCGGTTGTCCCGGCCACGGTCACGCCTTTGCCCGCCGCCAGGCCGTCGGCCTTGATTACAATGGGAGGTCTTTGCTTGAGAATGTATTCCCTGGCCTGTTCGTGGTCGGAAAAGACCGCCCCGGGGGCGCAGGGTATCCCCCAGCGCTGCATCAGGTCGCGGGCGAAGGCCTTGCTGGACTCTATTTGGGCGGCCTGCCTGGTAGCGCCGAAAATGGGCATGCCCCTGATGAGGAAATGGTCGCACAGACCAGCGGCCAGGGGCGCCTCCGGCCCGACCACGGTGAAGTCCACCCGGTTTTGCCTGGCCGCCTTGACCAGGGCATCTATGTCTGTGGGGCTGATATCCAGGTTATGGCCCAGGCGGGCGGTCCCGGCGTTTCCAGGGGCGATGAATAGCTCGTTCACCCGGGGACTCTGGGCCAGCTTCCAGGCCAGTGCGTGCTCCCTGGCCCCGCTGCCAACAACCAGTACTTTCAGTTTCTCTGCCTCCCTTTAGTTTTTGGCCTGATTTTGCCTTATCGGTCAGGTCTTGATGGCGGCATACCCGGCAGTGAAAGGCCGGGACACTGGGTATTTTACAATACTGGCGCAAGGGATGGAAATGCATTACTTATTTCAAAAATGAGCCTTATTCTGTCATTCCCTGCGAAGGCAGGGAATCCACTGAACGCCACCGTGGATGCCCACCCTCGGGACTTGGCGTGAGCGCAGTCGAACGCTGAACTCGGGCCTCGGCCTGAAGGCTGAAGCCTGCGCGGGCATGACAATGGGCAGGCATCATCCGGTCAGCGCCGGCTCGGTGTCGCAGCGCAGCACGCGGAAAAGATATTGCCCGGTGGCCGATGTATTCACCCGGACTATTTCCTCCGGCGTGCCCGTGGCGACCACATACCCGCCGCGCTCGCCGGGGCCGGGGCCGAGGTCGATGATATGATCGGCGTTCTTCATGACGTCCAACTGGTGCTCGATAACGACTACGGTGTTGCCCGCGTCTGCCAGTCGCTGGAGCACCCGCAGCAGGGCGGCCACGTCTTCAAAGGACAGGCCGGTGGTCGGCTCGTCCAGTATGTAGAGGGTCCTGCCTGTGGAGCGGCGCGATAGCTCGGAGGCCAGCTTCACCCGCTGCGCCTCGCCGCCGGAGAGAGTGGGCGCCGGCTGCCCCAGGTGTATATAGCCCAGGCCGACATCGTTCAGCGTCTCCAGCTTGCCCCTGACCCTGGGGAAATGCTCGAAGAACTCCAGGGACTGCTCCACGGTCATATCCAGCACCTCGGCGATGTTCTTGCCCTTGAACTTTATCTCCAGCGCCTCGCGGTTATAGCGCTTGCCCTTGCACACCTCGCAGGGCACGGTAACATCGGGCAGGAACTGCATCTCTATCTGGATAAAGCCTTCGCCGCGGCAGGCCTCGCAGCGCCCGCCCTTGACGTTGAAGGAGAACCGCCCCGGCGCATAGCCCCTCATCCTGGCCTCGGGGACGGTGGCAAAAAGCTCGCGGATGGGGGTGAAGGTGCCGGTATAGGTGGCCGGGTTGCTCCGCGGGGTGCGACCGATAGGTGACTGGTCGATATTGACCACTTTATCGATATGCTCGATGCCGGTTATTCCATCGCAGTCGCCGGCAGCCTCCCTGGCGCGGTAAAAGACCTGGGCCAGCTTTTTGTACAGTATCTCGCCGATGAGGGTGCTCTTGCCGCTGCCGGAGACGCCGGTGATGCAGACCAGCTTGCCCAGCGGGATGCGGACATCTATGTTCTTCAGATTGTTTTGCCTGGCCCCCTTTATCACTATCTCCAACCCGTTGCCGGGACGGCGGAGGACGGGGAGGGGTATCTGCCTGGCCCCGCTGAGGTACTGGCCGGTTATGGAGCGGGCGTTGTTCATGATGTCAGGCATGGTCCCGGTGGCCACCACCCAGCCGCCGTGCTGCCCGGCCCCCGGCCCCATGTCGATGATATGGTCGGCGGCGCGCATCATAGCCTCGTCATGCTCCACCACCAGCACCGTGTTGCCCAGGTCGCGCAGCCGCTTCAGTGTGTCGATAAGCCGCTGGTCGTCAGCCGGGTGCAGCCCCACCGTCGGCTCGTCGCAGACGTAGAGGACGCCCATAAGCCCGCTGCCGATCTGGGTGGCCAGGCGGATGCGCTGGGACTCGCCGCCGGAGAGAGTGGCCGATGTCCGGTCGATGGAAAGGTACTCCAGTCCCACGTCCTTGAGGAAGTCCAGCCGGGAGCGAATTTCCTTGAGCACCTGCCGGGCGATAAGCGTCTCCCGCTCGGTGAGCACGGTCTCCAGCGAATTGACCCACTTCAGCACCTCCACCACCGACAGGGCGGAGACGTCCATGATGTTCCGGCCATTGATGGTCACCGCCAGGGACTCCGGTTTGAGCCGTTTGCCCTGGCAAACGGGGCAGGGACGGGAAACCATGTAGCGCTCTATCTCGGCGCGGGAGTGCTCTGATTCCGTGTCCCGGTACAGCCGCTCCATGCGGGGGATGACCCCCTCGAAACCCTCGTAGTATTCTTTCACCCGCCCGAAGCGGTTTCGGTAGCGGGTAGACTCGCCGCCCTCACCGTACAGTATCACCCGGAACTGCTCTTTGGTGAGGCTCTTCACCGGGGCGTTCAGAGAAAAACCGTAGCGCTGGCTCAGGGACTCCAACTGGTAGAAATACCAGGACTGCCACTGCCAGGGCCGGATGGCCCCCTGGGACAGCGAAAGCTCTTTGTTGGGGATGACCAGGTCCGGGTCTATCTCCAGCTTGACCCCCAGGCCGGAGCACTCAGGACAGGCGCCGTGGGGACTGTTAAAGCTGAAGGTGCGGGGGGCGATCTCGCCCAGGCTGATGCCGCAGTGCACGCAGGCGAAATGCTCCGAGAATAGCAGCTCCTCGCCGTCGATGATGGAGATGAGCACCACCCCGGCCCCCAGCTTCAGGGCCGTCTCCACCGAATCGGCGATGCGGCTCTGGTTCTCTCCCTGGCCGATGACCAGCCGGTCGACCACTGCCTCTATAGTGTGCTTCTTGTTCTTGTCAAGCTGAATGGGGTCGGACAGGTCATGAATGTTCCCGTCGACCCTCACCCTGGCGTAGCCCGCCTTGCGCAGGTCATCGAAGACGGACTGGTACTCGCCTTTGCGGTCTTTGACCAGCGGTGCCAGCACCAGGATGCGGCTGTTCTCGGGCAGGCTGCGGATGGCGTCCACTATCTGCTCCACCGTCTGCATGGTTATCTCCCGTCCGCAGCGGGGACAGTGGGGATGGCCGACGCGGGCGAACAGCAGCCGGAGGTAATCGTAGATTTCGGTGACAGTGCCGACGGTGGAGCGGGGGTTCTGGCTCGGCCCTTTCTGGTCGATGGATATCGCCGGGCTCAGCCCCTCGATGTAGTCCACGTCCGGCTTCTCCATCCGCCCCAGGAACTGGCGGGCATAGGCCGAGAGCGACTCCACGTAGCGGCGCTGGCCTTCAGCGTAAATGGTATCAAAGGCCAGCGAGCTTTTGCCCGAGCCGGATACGCCGGTCACCACCACCAGCTTGTTGCGGGGGATGACCACGTCGATATTTTTTAGGTTGTGCTCCCGCGCCCCTTTGACGACAATGGAATCTGTTGCCATTCCGGACCTTTCTTACGAAAGGATTGTATCATTAGAGTTCGAGCGGCGACAAGTTGCTTGACAGGGGTGCCCCTTTACTATAACATACAGGCATTCCCTTCCCTTCTCTTATGGTACCAGACATCCAGCATGTCATACCGGCGAAAGCCGGTATCCAGTCAATAATGTCCCTGGTAATGCTGTCCCTGGAATGCGCGGAATTGTCATGCTGAACGAAGTGAAGCATCCGTCCATTACATTAGGATGACATTTTTCGACAAGTGGCTTTGGGACCCGAAACTTCAGACGGAGGTGCATGATGGCTGTCTGGGATGATGTTATCACCGAACAGGACAAGGAAGTTTACTGGAAGTCGGGACACGGGGGCCGGCGGATAGTTCCCGGGGACAGACCGGCGTTGCTCATCATTGACGTCACCTATGACTTCATCGGCAATGAGCCGGAGCCGGTGCTGAAGTCCATCGAGCGCTTTCCGCTGAGCTGCGGAGAGAGCGGCTGGCAGGCGATGCGCCAGATAGCCTCACTGCTGCCGCTGGCCAGGGAGAGAAAAATTCCCATCATCTACAGCGTCGGCGAGACATCCATGCCCAAAAAGTGGACGGGGAGCAACCCCAGGGCAGGGGACGTAAAGGCCAACAGGATCGGCAACGAGATAGCCGCCGAGATCGCCCCGCAGCCGGGGGACATCGTCATCCGCAAGTTCGGCCCCAGCATCTTCCTGCAGACCCCGCTGATAAACGTGCTCACCGCGCTCCAGGTGGATACCGTGCTCTGCACCGGCGGCGTCACCAGCGGCTGCGTCCGCGCCAGCGTGGTGGATGCAGCTACCTATGGCTACAACGTGGTGGTCATCGAGGAGTGCGTCTTCGACCGTTTCGAGGTCAGCCACAAGATAAATCTCTTCGATATGAACGCCAAGTACGCCAACGTCATGCCTCTGGCCCAGGCCAGGGGATACCTGGAGAGGCTGGCCGCCGTGCCGGCATGATAATGTCCCCGAAACACAAGCAGCCTGCCAGCAGGTCTCCCTGGCCCCTGCGGGATGGTATCAGGACGCCTGCCGACCTTTCACCGCTGGCCGAGGTGAGGCTGCGCCGCCTGACCATAGATGAGGCTTTGCCCCGGCTCGACCAGCACCTCCACGATGCCTTCGTGGCCGGGCTGCACCAGGTAAAGGTGATCCACGGCAAGGGGACGGGAACGCTGCGTAAAGCGGCGGAGAAATACCTGTCCGGGCACCCGCTGGTCAAGTCCTTCCGCCCCGGCGAATACGGGGAGGGGGGCATCGGGGTCACCATGGTCACCCTGGCCGACAAGTGAGGCGACCCAGTCCCAAATTGAAAGCGCCCGTCTTTTCGGCTATAATTATTCCTGTCCGCGCGGTGAGTGTAGCCCAGTGGTCTAAGGCGCCAGGTTGTGGCCCTGGAGAACGAGGGTTCAAATCCCTCCACTCACCCCACCTTTGTCCTCATGACTCCCCCGATACGCGACTGTGCCGCAAGCTGGCTATGGCCTGGTTGATCTGCTCATCGCTCCGGTACCTGGTCATATCGTAGCCGTCGTAATGCACCATATCCTCCCTGGGGCGCACCTGTCTCGGCCTGGGCTGCGTGTCAGGATACCCCAGCGCCAGCATGTCATACATTTCCAGCTCGGCGGGCACGCCGAGGATGTCTTTGGCCATAGTCTGAACGTAAGGGCTGGCGATGACCGAGACCCACTGTCCGGCCAGTCCCAGGGTGGCGGTGGCCATGCTCATGTAAAGAAAGGCGCTGGCCAGGCCGGAGGTGAAATGGGAGTTGCCCCGGGTGAGGGTGGTGTAGACGGGATAGGCGTCCTTGGTGCGGACATCGCCGCAGAGGATGATGAACACCGGGGCGCGGACATAGCCCGACGGCGCCCAGTGGAACCGCATCTCCGGGGGCCGCACCACCTCCATCTTGTGGCTGAGGACGTCCTGCTCTTTGATAAGCTCCAGTATCTTCTCTCTCAGCTCCTGCTTCTTGATCACGATGAACTCCCAGGGCTGGGAGTTGGCCCCTGAAGGCGCCCAGCGGGCCACCTCGATGATCTTGTCCACATATTCATCGGGGATGGGGTCGGTCTTGAACTTGCGGATGCTCCGCCTGGTGCTGACCAGTTCCAGCAGGCTGTCGTAGTCCATTTACGTCCTCCTTTCGCTAATGGCCTGAAAGTATGCAACAGTATAGCACACGAGCAGAGGCGCGACAACGGTCGATAGTGACGAAGCAAGCGTGTGGTCTGGCCCGCATCAAAGTCAAGTCATCGAGGCTGGCCGCGCAAAAAGGGAGAGGGGCAGGAAAATCTCCCCGCCCCTCTCTTTGTTGCATCCGGTCTTTTTAATTCACTGCTTCAAGCCCGGAAGCGCGCCTCCCGTTCACTTGCATGTTTGCCCTATGCCCGCCTCCGCTTCATCATGAACATTGCCAGGCCGATCATCACCACTATGCCGGCGATAAGCCCGCTTATCAGTATCCAGTTGGGCCCGGCTTCAGGCGGTGCTGCGGGGGCCGGTTCTGGCGCCGGGGCCGGCGCGGGCGCAGAAGCGGGAGCAGGTGCTGGCGCGGGTGCCGGAGCCGGTTCTGGAGCGGGCGCAGGTGCAGGCGGAGGAGCGGCCGCTGCAACGGTCACCGTGACCGTGGCCGTCACCGGCGGCTCAAGCGGGGTATGGTTGTTGTTGACCAGCTGCACCCCGAAGGTATGCTGCCCGGGACCAACATTCTCCCACGTGGCAGACATGCCCGGTGTGGCTTTGTAAGTCCCCGGCGCCGTCACTGCGGGCTGTCCCGGCGTGGTGGGTATCTCCACGTCCATGTAGTAGTGGAGGTGTCCCTCGCCCGGCACCGGCTCGCCTCCCGGCGTCACCAGCGTGAAGTTCATCACCTCTACTGTCACGGTGACACCGCCTGGCTCAAGCGTGGCCCCGACAGCCGGGGCGGTTATGGTGACCTCCGGCTCGTGATATATCGGGGCTGCCTCCTCCGATGCCTGGGCGATCAGGGCGAAGATGGTGAAGTGGCTCACCTGCGCCGAAACGGTATCGGCGTTGGTGTCAACGGAGCTTTCCAGCATGACCCACTGGGAGCCGTCCCAGTAAGCCATCGCCACCCCCGCCTCGTCCGCCCCCGCCGGCAGGTCAGCCTGGTTGTAGCCCAGCACCAGGGTTATCGGCGGGCTGAAAGTAGCGCCGTCAGGTCCCAGGTCTACGGCAAAGAGCACTATCTTTCCTGATGGCGCCGTCGGGACATTGGCTGGCAGCGACAGGGTCAGCGACCTCATCGGAGTGCCGGCGGACGTCCTCACAGTGGTGCCGGCCGGGATGGTTATAGCCACCCTGCCATCGGCGCTTCTGAGCGTGGTCGTGCTCTGTACCACCCCTGCCGAGTTGATGGTAAGCGTACCGGTTAGCCCGCTCAGGTTTACCGTCTCGGTTATCGGCCCGACTCCGCCTCCGCCACCGCCGGCGAATACCGGCGCAGTAGTAGCCGAGACAGTGCTGCTCGGGGCGGAGGCGCTGACAGCATTGAAGGCGACCACGTAGTAATAATAGGTGGCGGCCGGGGCCAGCCCTGAGCTTGAATAGGTGGTCGCGTTCTCACCGGCAACGCCCACCTCGGAGAAACCGGTGGTCGGGTTGGCGGAGAGAAAGACCTTGAACCCGGTCTCGTTAAGCGAGCTGTCGGCCCAGGCAAGGTTTATCTGGCCCGTGCCCGCGGCGGTGGCGGTGACGTTTGCCGGCGCTACCAGCGGTGTGGTGACTGACGTATCGGAGGAAGTGCCGCCTAGGGCGTTCCAGGCGGTGATTCGGTAGTTCACCACGCTGCCGGGGGGTGCGGACGTATCGCTGAAAGTGGTCACGCCGGGTCCAACCGTCCCGATCAATGTGAAGGCCATGTTGCCGGTGGAACGCTCGATGCCAAAGCCGGCTTCATCGACAGAGTTGTCCTGCCAGGTCAGGTTGACCTGGGTGGGGCTGACCGCCGTGCCGGAGGGGTTGCCCGGGGCAGCCGGGGCAGCCGCCGGGTTTGGCGTCTTTACCTGCCTGACGTTCGATGGCTCTGAGTCTCCCGCCCCGCTGACCGCGATCACCCGGTAGAAGAAGGTGACGCCGGGGACTACCGTGGTATCGCTGAAAGCGACCATGTTTGGACCGACCTGGAAGGTGGCCGCGGCAATGAAGCCGCTATCCAGGGAGCGCTCTATGCGGAAGCTGGTCTCGTTGTCCGAGTTGTCCCGCCAGGTGAGGTCTACCCGGTTGCCGTTCACGGCCACCGCCTCGAGGTTGGTGGGCATGTCCGCTGTCCCCGCCGCCGCCGCTGTTGATACGTCCCTGACATTGGACGGCTCTGAATCTCCGGCGTTGTTCACCGCGATCACCCGGTAGAAGAGGGTGCCGGCCGGAGGGGGTGCGGTATCGGTGTAGGCCTCGATATCGGCGCCGACCGTGAAGGTGTCGGCGGTGACGAAGCTCTCGCTGGTCGAGCGCTCGATGCGGAAGCCGGTCTCGTTGTCCGAGTTGTCCCGCCAGGTGAGGTCCACCTGGTCGCCGTTGAGCGCGGCGGTGAGATTGGTCGGGGCGTCCGGAGTGTTTGCTGCCGGGGGCGTGATTACCGACCTCACGTTGGAAGACCCCGTTTCCCCCACAGCCCTCAGACCGATGACCCGGTAGAAGAGAGTAGTCGCTGCCGGCGCGGTAGTATCGGAGAAGGTGAGGTTGGTGCCGGTACCGGGAGTGTCAACCGCTGCCACCGTGAACGTCTCGGCGATGACAAAACTGTCGCTGACCGAGCGCTCGATGCGGAACCCGGTCTCGTCATCGGAATTGTCCCGCCATTCCAGGTCAACCTGGTCGGGCCCGATGACGGTTGCGGTGAGATTGCTCGGCGAACCGGGCAGCAGAGACTCTGTTTCCGATGTTGTCACCGACCTCACGTTGGATGGCTCGGAGTCTCCCACCGCGTTGAAAGCGATGGCGCGATAGAAATAGGTAATGTCAGTAGAAACGGTGTTATCACTGAAAGCGGTTACGTTCGGACCCTTCGTACTGACTATGTCCCAGGTAATCTCGTTAAGTGAGCGCTCAACGCGGAAACCGTCTTCGTTGTCCGAGTTGTCCCGCCACTCCAGGTTGACCACGCCGGCGTCAATGTCAAAATCGGCGCTGAGGTTGCTGGGGACATCAGGAGCGCCCGGCAGGGACGGCGTGGTCACCGACCTGACGTTGGATGGCTCGGAATCTCCTTGCGCGTTGTGGGCGATAACACGGTAAAAATAGGTGGTGGCTGCATCGGTAGTGTTGTCAGTGAAGCTGACCTCCTGGGAGACTTCCTCGTTGTTGGCAGCAACCTGGCCGACCTCATTCCAGTCGATTTCGTTCAGGGAGCGCTCGACGCGGAAGCCGTCTTCGTCACTGGACTTGTCCCGCCAGGTGAGGTCTACCTGGTCGGCTGCGGCGGCCGTCGCCTTGAGGTTGGACGGGGCCTCCGGCGCCCCCGGTGCGGCTGCTGCCGGAGTGGTCACTGACTTCACATTGGAGGGCGCAGAATCATCTCCCTCCGCGTTGAAGGCGATAACCCGGTAGAAGTAGGTAGTTGCCCCTTCCGCCGTAGTATCTATGAAGGCGATGGCATTCGCGTCGGCAGTGCCCGCAATGTCCCAATCGGCCTCATTCAGCGAGCGTTCGATACGGAAGCCGGCCTCGTTATTCGAATTATCCCTCCAGGTGAGGATGACCTGGTTGGGGCCGGTCGCGGTTGCGTCCAGGTTGCTGGGGGCGACCACCGCTACCGGCGTGGTCACCGATCTCACGTTGGAAGATGCGGTGTCTATCTCGTACGGCCCCAGGGGTTTGACGGCGAACACCCGGTAGGAGTAGGTAGTGGAGGGCGCTACCGTGTTGTCGCTGAAGGTCTGCACGTTGGCGCCGGCCGTGCCCACCGTTTCCCAGGCGACCTCGTCCAGGGAGCGCTCGATGCGGAAACGGAGCTCATTGGTGGAATTGTCCTGCCAGGTGAGGTTGACCAGCCTGGGGCCGGCTGCTGTCGCATCGAGGTTGCTGGGGTTATCCGGGGGCAACTCGGCCAGCAGCCTTATCGCATGCTGGAGTTCAGCGGTCTCGGTGGCCTCATCGGTGGCGCGGATGAACAGCACCCCGTTCCGGTCGTTGGCTGCCCCCGCCGGCGTGTAGATGATTTCCCACACGTCCTCGACATCGCTGCCGGGGATGGTCTCTTTGAACTCCAGGGGCAGCCAGTTGGCCGGGTTGGCTGCTGGCGGCCATCCCACCGGGAGGAACTCGACCCCGGCCGTCTCGCCGATGGGCACGTCTGCGATCTCGGCCGGGTCAGCGCCGCTGATATCGAATGTCATGCCACCCACTGTCCACGTCCCGGCGACCGGGTCCTTGGCGGTGACCTCCCCGGCCGTCAGCAGCGCCCACTCGACGTCGGCTGCGACGACGGCCAGCGGCCCCTCATCCGTGAACGTGATCCGGTCGGCGATGAGCGGGCCCGCCTCCAGGGTGCGCCAGGCGATTATTTTGACCTCGTCCCCCGCCACCGGGTCACGGTCCGGGTCACCGCCCTGGTCTATGCGGGTGTCGGTGTAAGCGTAAGCATAGATGGGCTGAGAGCCGATTAACCACTCGCCGCCGGCTCTTATCTCCGCAACCACACCCTGGATGACAAACAGGGCTACCGTCCCTGCCGGAAACGCTATGGGCAGCAGTGTGGTCTCGGTCACGGGGTTTGAGTGCAGCGGCGCCGGGATGGCCCCGCCTTCGGGCATGCCTGCCTCCACCGGGTCGGCGGAGATTTCCAGCGCGGCGAACTCGTTGCCCCCTTCGACGAACTGGATTTCTGCGCTGGCTACGGTGGAGGTTGTCGAAGCGGCATTGACCCAGACCAGGTTAGGCTCACCGCCCTGCAGGTTGGGCGAGCCCGTCGGGTCAAGGCTGGCCAGTGTCAAATCTGGCGGCGCTGCCAGCGCGGGGGCCGGCGACAGGCTAAACGCCAGCAACAGTGACAGAATGATCAGACCGGACTTTTTGAACCACTTCATCGTCTTTCCTCCCTTGAACTAACTTCCCCCTGTTCTCCTTCGTCGTTTCGTGAGAACAGCTTCCCTGTTTTAATGCTAACCCACGCCGGTACAAGAGAATATCGTCAGGGATGGCGCTTTGTGTCGTAAAATAAAGGCGGGTAATCGCTAAAAAATACTACAGAGGTGATGAAAAATTGTGAAGATAATTCGTCTCCCTTTCATAAAGCATGTCCTGAGCGAAGCGAACGGAAGCCTGCCCTGGTTCCACCGAGTTCACTCTGAAGAGTCACCACGAGGTGAGCCTGTCGAAGGGGAGATAAGAGAAGGATATTGGGTTACGAAATCCCCCTTAATCCCCCTTTCGAAAGGGGGAAACAGATTAGTGAAAGGCATAGATGTAAGGGTTTGCACGATCATCCTCTCCCTTTCATAAAGGGAGAGTTAGAGAGGGATTCTGAGATTATGTTGTTGGCAGGATGCCAGGGAGTTTGGTTATATTCTCCAGTCTAATACGGCTCGGTCCGCTTCAGCCGCCTGACCGAGAAGGCTATTGCCTCTTCCCTGTTCTTGAGGTGCAGCTTTTGCAGCAGGCGGTAAACATAGCTGCTCACCGTGGTGTAGCTGAGAAAGAGGCGTTCGGCGATCTCAGAGTTGGTCAGCCCCTCGCCGAGCAGCTCCAGGACCTCTCTTTCCCGGTCGCTCAGCCCGAAGACCCCCTGTTTGTCCAGCATGTCCTTCATCAGCTTCTGGGTGACATAGGGGGGCATGGTCGCCTCCCCCCGCGCCGCCCGGCGGACCGCCTCGACTACGTCCTTTATTTCCCCCCTTTTCAGGATGTAGCCGTCCGCCCCGAAGCGTATGGCGCTGAGCAGGTCTTCTTCCCGGTCAGAGACGGTAAGCAACAGGACTTTGACATCGGGCAGTTTCTTTTTTATGCTGACCAGAGAGTTGAGGCCGTCCCGGCCGGGCATGTAGATGTCCATGATGATGACATCCGGCCTGAGCCGCGCTGCTGCGTTTTCTGCCTCCAGGCCATCCCCGGCCTCTCCCAGGACCCTGATATCCGGCTCACCGGACAGGGCGGCGCTGAGGCCCTTCCGCACCACCGCATGGTCATCGACGATGACGACCCCGATCATCTTGTCGCGAGTTCCGGAGACCATTTGCGGGGGACCTCCACTCGTATTTCCGTGCCGAGTCCGGGGATGCTGAAGACCTGCATGTTCCCTCCCAGCGATTCAGCCCGCTCTTTCATGAACATCAGGCCGTGTCCGGGCGCCGGCCTGGTATCTGGCATGCCGCGGCCGTCATCGGCTATGGCTACCTGGAGATGACCGTTCGGGGAGCGTACCGTCACCTTGACTTCGCCGGCCCTGGAATGCTTGGCGATGTTTCTAAACGTCTCTTCGCAGATGCGCAGTACTTCTATCTTCACCAGGTTGTCCAGGCGCGGCTCCCCCGATATAGCCTCCAACTGGTACTCGATTCCCGCCTGGCCCTTGAGGCATTTCAGGCTGTCCTCCACCTGCGACAGGAAGGGGCGGTCATCCCTGAACGAGCGCAGCGATTCTATAGTGCCCCGCGCCTCCTTCTCGGCTATGTCCAGCAGTCCATTCAAATGGCGCAGCCGCTTATCAAGATGTCCCTTACCCCGGATGTCACGGTGAAGCATTTGCAGCTCCAGGCGCAGGCCATATATCGTCTGGCAGAGGCCGTCGTGGATCTCCCGGCCCAGCTTGAGCCGCTCCTCGGCTATTGTGCTGGAGCGGAGGTGCTGGTACGTATCGGAATTGACCAGGTACGGCAGCCAGGCGGTCAGTCCCAGCGCTACCAGGTAGGTGGCGAAAAAGCTGGATATGCTTGTGAGCGTATCCACTGTCGGGGCGAGGAAGAAGTCCAGGGTGTAGTAGCCCGCGGTGACCGATGTGATGGCGCGGGTGGCGCCGGGACGGAACATCATGGCGGCGGTGAGCACCGGGTTCAGGGAGTATAAAGCAAAGGGCGCGTGGATAGCCCTGTGGGCGAAGACCAGGGTGGCGCATACCAGGATGTCAATGACGGTAAGGGCTGTGCCGGAGAGCGGCGATGTATACCAGCGGAGGGGATGGACCAGTTTGAAGAAACTGTAAAAGATGGCCCCGCCAGCGAGAACGACGGCGGGCATGTAGGAATTTTGCGGGGCATCGAATGACAGCTCGATAAGCGCCAGCGATAGCGTGGCCAGCCGGAACCCGCCCAGGAGCAGCCGTTTTTCGCCGAGAGTAAATTTCCGTTTTTTGCTCTTACTCACTGTAATGTCGCCTGGACTGTTTCATGGACCGGTTTGTGACTATGTTATCGTAGTATCCCGCTTTGTTTAATTTTCGCTAATATTTGTTATGGAAAACATACGTAACTCCACGTAATTTGAGCTATGGACACACTTAGTTTTATTCTAACTAACAGGATGCTGAAAAAAGACTTCGAAGAGTTTCCCCCCTTGCAAAAGGGGGATTACCCTCTCTCAAAATCCCTCTCTAGCTCTCCCTTTACCAAAGGGAGAGGATGACCGTACAAACCCTTATATCTATGCCGTTCACCAATCTGTTTCCCCCTTTCGTAAAGGGGGATTTCGTAATCTCAAAATCCTCTCTTATCTCCCCGTATCGAGTAGGGGGCAGGCTTCCATTCGCTTCGCTCAGGACATGCTTTACGAAGGGGAGACGAAACATCACCCTGCCCCATGATATGGCTCGGAAATCCGCCATTCTTGCGCGCACAAAGGCTTTTCGGCTAGAATGAAGCTGTGTTCGATAAAGACGGTGAGTCCATGCAAAGGCGTCTGCAATGACAGCGGCGACCGCTGGGGTTGGGGAACAGCAATAAGAGGATGATAAACTATCCCGTACTGGTGCTAAATCAGAACTACGAGCCGCTTATGGTGTGCCGGGCCCGCCGGGCGGTGGTGCTCATCTTCCAGGGCAAGGCCGAGATGCTTGAAGATGGTGTGGGACTGGTGCACTCGGCTACGTCCAGCTTCCCGCTGCCTTCGGTCATCCGCCTCGGCCGCCAGGTCAAGCGTCCCCGCCAGAAGAAGCGGCTCACCCGCCTGGAGGTCTTCAACCGTGACCACCATACCTGCCAGTACTGCGGGCGGCAGTCCCACCAGCTTTCCCTTGACCATATCATCCCCCGGTACCGGGGGGGGCCTCACACCTGGGAAAACGTGGTCAGCGCCTGCATACCCTGCAACCGGAAAAAGGCGGGGAGGACCCCCCAGGAAGCCAATATGCTTCTCATCACCCGGCCGGTCGCGCCCACGGGCAACGGCATGAACATTTCACGCTTCTGCCTGGAAGACCGGGACAAATGGCAGAAGTACCTGTTCCAGTAGCCCTCGATGGTAGACTTGTAGCCGAAGCGCATTGCGGGTGAAACAGGAAATGAACCGGCGAGCGCTTCCCCCGGGTCTCCAGGTCAGAAAGAGACCTGGCTCAGCGGCAGTTCTACTACGGCCCCGCTCTCAAGCTGCACCATCACGGTCTCCTTGAGCAGGTTACGGCCTGCCACCACCGCCTCTCCCGTAGAGGTAGTCACCCGCTGGCCTACCCTGGGCAGCTTTTCCTTGGTGTCGCGGTAGTGTTCGCTCTCGTAGCTCAGGCAGCACATCAGCCGGCCGCAGGAGCCGGATATCTTCACCGGATTCAACGGCAGCTCCTGTTCCTTGGCCATCTTGATGGATACCGGGGTAAACTCGCTCAGGAAGCTGGCGCAGCATAGCTCACGGCCACAGCGACCGTAGCCCCCCTTCGCCCTGGCTTCATCCCGTGAGCCGACCTGGCGCAACTCCACCCGGACCTTGAGCCGGCGGGTGAGACGCCTTACCAGCTCCCGGAAATCAACCCTTTCCTCGGCGCTGAACAGCACCGTGACCCGGTTGCCATCGAGGCCGTAGTCCGCCGAGATGAGCTTCATCGACAGGTTCAGTTCGGCGATCATCTTCCCCGCCTCGATGAGCGCCTCTTCGGCCTTGGCCTCCAATGCCCCGGCGTTCTCAATATCAGCCGGTCCCGCCTTTCGCACTACCGGCCTGGGCTGGTCAGCCGCGTCCCCGGCATCCATCTCCCTGGGGGCGACGACCACCCGCCCCATCTCCAGCCCGTGGCTGGTCTCCACGATGACATCGTCTCTTATCTTCAGGTCAATGCCCGCCGTGTCAAAGTAATAAACCTTGCCGGCCTGCTTGAACCTCACTCCTGCAACCTGCATATCCTATCTTCAGGCGGCGAGGCTTCCCCCGCCGGCCCTCTCCTTTCCTGGTATATCCAGCATCAAAACATCCAGCACCAGCCGGGGGTTGGCATTTTGCCTTAGCTGCTCCCCGGCGGCAAGAATATCCCCAATAAAATTTCTGACCTGGGACAGTCCCCAGCCTCCGGCGATGCTTGCCAGCGTCTCCGCATGGTCGATATTGCGGACCATCTCAGGCTTGCCCGCCTTGACCAGCAGCAGGTCCCGCCAGCAATCAAGCCATAGCTCAAGCGCCTGGTAGACCCTGCCTCTGTCCTGGGAGAACTGGCCGGCCATCTCGGCGGCGCAGGCGAGGCGCTCCTCGCAATCGGCGTCCATCACGCTGAACAGCCTGTCCAGGCCCTCTTGCCGCTGTGTCAACAAACTATCGTCAGCAGCGGCGGCGATGGCCCAGCCCGGACAGCCGTGCGACAGCCTGGCCAGAAGCCTGGCCTGCCCCGGCTCCACATCCCACCGCTCCACCAGGGCGGACTCCACCTCGGTCACCGCCAGCGGATGGAGTTTCAAGCGCTGGCAGCGCGACATCACCGTTTCAGGAAGCTGTCCCTCGCTGGTTGCCAGCAGTATGAACACGGTATGTCCCACCGGCTCTTCCAGCGTCTTGAGCAGGCAGTTGGCGGCTTCAAGAGACAGGGACTCCGCGCCATTGATGATGAACACCCTGGAGTCGCCCTCGAAAGGGGGCAGGCTGGCGGCGTGCTGCATCTCCCTGACCTGGTCAATGCCGATCTCGGTGCGGGGCTTCCCCGTCTTCTCGTCCAGGGCCAGCGCTATCACCTGGACATCGGCATGAAGGCCAGAGGCGATCTTCCGGCAGGAGTCGCACCTGCCGCAGGGCGGCTCGTTTTCCCGGCAGTTCAGCGCCCGGGCCAGTTCCAGTGCCAGGGTCATCTTGCCCACGCGGGGAGGGCCGACCAGGAGATAGGCGTGGGCCAGCGTCCCCAGGGATAAGCCGTTTTGAAGCAGCGAAACTGCTGC
Source organism: Chloroflexota bacterium (assembly GCA_016190695.1). Classification (GTDB taxonomy): domain Bacteria; phylum Chloroflexota; class Dehalococcoidia; order Dehalococcoidales; family RBG-16-60-22; genus JACPQC01. The sequence continues at coordinate 3,198 of JACPQC010000023.1, read as the reverse complement.
CTTATGTCCGATTAACTGCCACAAATTAGCCCCGCCCGCCAGGGCGATGGGTCGTGAAGTGCGCCCTAAACGTCATACCTCGTCAGGTCTTCGAGAGTCTCCCTGCGCCGGATAAGGCGTGCCTGGCCGTCTCTTACCAGTACCACCGCCGGCTTGAAGGCCGCATTGTAATTGCTGGCCATCGGCAGGCAATAAGCGCCGCAATCAGCCACCGCCAGCACATCCCCGGCACAAGTCGGCGGAAGGTCAATGTCTGTGATAAGGATATCTCCGGACTCGCAGTACTTGCCGGCGATGGTCACTTTCCCGGCATTAGGCTCAGCCGCCTTTCCGGCCACTACAGCCTCGTGTTTGGCGCCGTAAAGGGCATGGCGGATATTGTCTCCCATGCCGCCATCCACCGAGACGTAGCGCCTTACATTCGGTATATCCTTGACCACCCCCACCCGGTACAGCGCCATGCCCGCCTGGCCCACTATGGCCCGGCCCGGCTCGATGATCAGCCGCGGCAGGAAAAGCCCAAGCTCGCGGCACAGCCCGCTGACCGCCGAGGTGATAACATCGGCGTAATCAGATAAAGGCACCACAGGGTCTTCTACTGTGTAGCGCACGGCAAAGCCGCCGCCGGTATCCAGTTCGGCCATCTCGAACCCGTGCTTGCGTTTCATTTCCTCGGCGAACTTGAGCACCACGCCGATGGCCTCCCGGTACGGCTCGACCTCGAAGATGAGCGAGCCGAGGTGGAAATGCAGGCCGGCCAGGTCCAGGTTGGGGTCTTTCATGGCCCTGGTGACCGCCTCTTCCCAGGCGAACAGGGAGAAGCCGAACTTGCTGTCGATGATGCCGGTGGTGTTGTAGCGGTGGGTGTGCGGGTCAACGCCGGGTGACAGCCGCAGCAGGATAGCCGGCGTCTTGCCTTTCTGCCGTGCCATGTCGGAAAGCAAGCTCATCTCGTGGAAATTGTCCACCACGATGCGGCCGATCCCAAGCTCAAGCGCCATCTCAAGCTCCCCGGCGGACTTGTTGTTGCCGTGGAGAAAGACCCGCTCCATGGGGAAACCGGCGGCGCGGGCTATGCCCATCTCTCCGGCTGAGACCACGTCCAGTCCCATCCCCTCCTCTTCCAGGATGAGCGCCAGCGCCCGGTTGATGAAGGCCTTGCTGGCGTAGAGGACGGTGACGGGGTCATAGCGCCGGCCGAACTCGGTCTTGAACTCGGCACAGCGCGTGCGGAGGGTGAACTCGTCAAAGACATATAGCGGGGTGCCGAACTCCTGGGCCAGCTTCAGGGTATCGCAGCCGCCGATCACAAGATGGCCCTGCTCATTAATATTGGAGGAAAGCGGGAACAGTGATAGCCTGGATGTATCCGGGATAACAGTCTTCTTCATACTGTAATCTTAGCAGCCGCCCCTGAGCAAGTCAATTTGAAGCGGGCGCATTGACACCGGTCGGTACCGGCAACTACAATAATATTATAAACGAGCCACCGCTGCATTGCTATGCGGCTCACATTCGCCCTGTATTTACACCCGGTCCCTGGCCAGTTCGGGAACAGCAAAGCCTCAGGAACGAAAGGGGAGGCGGACATTGTACCAGAAAACCGTACTGGATAACGGGCTGCGCTTGCTTACCTCGACCATGCCGCAGACCCGCTCGGTATCCATCAGCGTTTTTGTCGGCACCGGCTCCCGCTACGAGTCCGACGAGCAGGCCGGCATCTCCCACTTTATCGAGCACCTCTGTTTCAAGGGGACAGCCAGCCGCCCCACCGCCCGTGACCTGTGTTCGCCCATCGAGGGGGTGGGGGGCATTTTCAACGGCGGCACGGACAAGGAACTGACCGTCTACTGGAGCAAAGTGGCCCGCCCGCACTTCGGCACCGCCCTGGAGGTGCTTGCCGATATGATGCTCAACTCCAGGTTCGACGGGGAGGACATAGACAAAGAGCGCCATGTCATCATCGAAGAGATATTGATGAGCAAGGACTCCCCCGCCCAGGAAGTGGCCATGCTCATCGAGAGCCTGCTCTGGCCCGGTCACCCCCTGGGCCGGGATACCGCCGGCACCAGGGAATCAGTGACCGCCACCGACCGGGTGATGATGATGGACTGGCTGTCATCGCAGTACCAGCCAGAAAATATGGTGGTGGCCATTGCCGGGGCCATCGAAAACCGGGAGGCGGTCGAGGCGGTTTCCCGGCTGCTGGGCGGCTGGGGGCAGCGGCGGGGCCAACCCCGGTATGCCCCCTTCACCGGCGGACTCGCCGGGCGGGTCGGCGTTGAGACCCGCGATACCGAGCAGGTCAATCTCTGCCTGGGGCTGCCCGGACTTTCGCTGACCGACCCCATGCGCTACGCCCTGGACCTGCTCAATATCATCCTGGGCGAGGGCATGAGCAGCCGCCTGTTCACCGAGGTGCGCGACCGGCTGGGCCTGGTCTACAGCATCCAGAGCTATGCCGACCATTTTCTGGACACCGGCGCCCTGCTGATTGCTGCGGGCACAGAAACAAGAAACCTGTCCACTGCTATCAAGGTCTCACTGGAGGAGGTGGCCAAGATTAAAGAGCCGGTACCGGAGGCCGAGTTGACCAAGGCCAAGGACTTTTACAAAGGCCGGTTGTTGCTGCGCATGGAGGACAGCCGGAATGTGGCGGCCTGGGTGGGAGGGCAGGAAATCCTCACCGGACGGGTCATTACCATTGACGAAATGACGGCTCTAATAGACGCGGTCACCCCCGGGCAGATGCAGGATATAGCCGGGCAACTCTTCCAGGGCGATCAGCTTTGCCTGGCGGTAGTCGGGCCGGTAAGCCGGGAGGAACGGCTGGAAGAGCTTTTGAAGCTGTAGCCGCTCTTTCCTTGAGCATGACACTATGCTTATGAGCATGATATCGTTGTAAGACCCCCTGTCATGCCGGTGTAAAGCGGCATCCATTGCCCCCTTCTGGAGAGCCGAACTTTGTATCAAATGTCCCTCTGAGGAGCGCAGCGACGAAGAATCTGGGTGTGGGGAGTCAATAATCCCACCACCCCGAGACCCTTCGTGGAGTTCATACTGAGAGCTTGTGAATATATACGGTTTCAACGTAAGTTTTCTGGTTAAGGGAGTTATAGAGTTGGTAGCCTCCTTTTTTTACGGTACCTGAACTAACATTACGGCGCCAACAGGGCTGTGGCAAGCCCTGTTTTATTG
>JACPQC010000004.1 GCA_016190695.1 Chloroflexota bacterium | reverse complement strand
TATGGGATGTTAATGAAAATATTACATCTTTTTGACTTCTTCTCGCCGGTCGGTGGCGGTATGATAAGTCTTATCTATGAACTGGCCGGAGCCCAGGCGCGCAGGGGACACAAGGTAGTGATATATGCCAGCGACCATCAACTGAAACCGGAATATGTCGCTTCTCTGGAAGGGGTTGAAGTTCATACGTTTCACTGCATATCAAACGCCGGTGGGTTCTTTATTATGCCCGGCATAGTGGCTGCTGCGCGGGATAATTTAAAGAAGTTTGACATCGTTCATGTGCACGCCGCTCGCAGTTTCCAAAACATTATAATATGGCATTATGCTCGCAAATATGGCGTTCCGTATGTGCTGGATACCCACGGCACTCTTCCCAGGATGATTTATGGGAAGCGGGAAGTGAAGTGGTTGCTGAAATGGATGTTTGATATCGCATTTGGCAAGAGAATTCTGCAAGCTGCCAGCAAGGTCATTGCTGAAACACAGGTGGGAGTTAGCGAATATCATGGCTTCGGGCTGCGAGAAGACCGGATAGTTCTGATTCCCCCACCGTTTGACGCCGGGAATTTTGCCCAACTCCCTGCAACAGGTTGCTTCAGGGGAAAATTTGGCATCGAGGACAAGCGCATTGTCATGTTCCTGGGCAGGATACATTATATCAAGGGCCTGGACTTCCTGGTCGAGGCGTTTCACCAGTTGACTTGCACCAGGGATGATGTTATTCTGGCCATTGTTGGCCCCGATGACGGCTACCGCGCTGAACTGGAAAAGCTCATAGCCAGGCTGGGGCTGGCTGACAGGGTGCTGTTCACCGGTTTTCTGGGCGGCAAGGACAGGTTGGCCGCCCTGGTGGATGCGGACGTGGTGGTGCAGACCTCACGCTATGAACAGGGGGCCCGTGTCCCCTTGGAGGCGATTCTCTGCGGAACACCTGTCATAGTGAGCGCGCATACGGGGTCCGGCGAGGACGTCGGGAGGCTGGATGCGGGATATCTGGTGCAGTTTGGCAATAGCGAAGAACTGGCCAGGCTGATCAGCAAGATAATGGAAGAACCTTCCGAGGCCAAAGCCAAAGCAGGCAGAGCGGCAGAATTCATCAGGAAGAACCGCTCTATCGAAGAGACCATCATCCGGTTCGAGAAGTTATACGAAAGCTGCATGCAGGAAATGAGCGGGCATCAGGGGCGCACAAGATGAATATTCTTGTAACCGGGGCTACCGGTTTCATCGGTTCGCACCTGTGCGCAGGTCTTATCGTTAAGGGACACCGGGTTTTCGGGCTGACCCGAAGCGGGAGGACCGATAATATCAGGGCTTTGCTGGAACATAAACAGTTCAAATTGCAAACGGGAGACATTCGGGACAAGGATTTTGTGCGCAGCCTACTGAATAGCTGTGCCATCGAAGTGGTGTATCATCTGGCGGCCCGGTTGCCGGGCAGTGCTGACATTGATAACCCCGCCCCCAGTGTTGACATTAATGCCACGGGAACTCTCAATCTCCTGGATGCTGCGTATAAGGCCGGAATTGGCCGGTTCATATATTCCTCCAGCATGAGCGTATACTCCGAGCCGCCCAGCTACTTGCCTGTAGATGAAGGACACCCAACGCAACCTTCCGGCATTTACGGCGGTGGCAAGCTTGCCGGCGAGTTCTACTGTAATATGTACCGGAAGCACATGGACATAACTGTGCTCCGCTACGGGGGGGCTTACGGAAGGGGAGAGCGAGATTCTGACGCAATAGCCACTTTTATCAGGCAGGCGCTGAGGGACCAACCGATCACAATATTTGGCGATGGTACACAGACAAGCGATTTCGTCTATATCGACGACCTCGTTCAAGGTTCGCTCTCAGCGCTGGAAAGCGGACAAAAAGGAACGTTCAACATTGGCGGCGGAGAAGAAATGAGCGTCAATGACCTTGCCCGGCGAATAATCAAGGTGGTTGGCTCAAAGTCCGAGGTAGTCCTGACCGGCGAAAACAGCGAACGTCCCTTTAGATTCGTTCTCGACGTGACAAGGGCCCGGAGAGCTTTCGGCTACAATCCGCGTCCTTTTGACGACGGGATTAGAGCTTATCTGAACGAGATTAACATAATCACATAAATGCTTTATATGCGGTCCGGCACATCAGGGAGTACCAGTCAATGGCCGGCCGGATTGTGGATTGCGAAAACCTCTATGCCGGGTGTATCCGGGTAAGAGGACAAAGGATAGGGAACAGATAATGAAAATGCTCATTACCGGCGGGGCCGGCTTTATCGGCAGCCACCTGTGCGACAAATACACCAGGGAAGGATATACTGTCATCTGCCTGGATAACTTCATGAATGGCGACCTGAAGAACATCAGGCGCCTGCTGGACTATCGCAACTTCAAGCTGATAAAAGGCGATGTTCGCGACTATGACCTGCTGGATAAGGTCATGCGCGACGTGGACGTGGTGTTCCACCTGGCAGCCCAGATTCACGTTGACCGGTCTTACATCGAGCCGAGGCTAACCTATGATGTCAACGTCATGGGCACCCAGAACATACTGGAGGTGGCGCGCCTGTATGATGCCAGGAAAGTGATACATGCTTCCACCAGCGAGGTGTATGGCTCGGCCCAGTATGCCCCCATTGACGAGAAACACCCGCTCAATGCCCCCCACCCCTACGGCGCCAGCAAGATTGCCGCCGACCGCATGTGCTACTCTTACAGTCGCACCTATGGCATGAACATTTCCATAGTGCGGTTGTTCAATATCTTCGGGCCGCGCCAGCGTGATGTGGGCTATGGCGGAGTCATCTCCATCTTCACCCGGAGGGTGCTGAACGGCGTGCCCCCCATTATATATGGTGACGGACGGCAGACCAGGGACTATACTTATATCGGGGACGCGGTCAGGGCCTATGATGCCATCTTGAAGCATGACGAGCCGTTGACTGAGCCGGTCAACTTCGGCAGCGGCCAGGAGGTGTCCATCATTGACCTGGCCAACATGATAATCGAGTTCAGCGGCAAGGCTGGCGAGATTAAACCCATTCACGTGGAGCCGCGGATTGGCGAGGTCAACCGGCTGATAGCTGATGCCTCCAGGGCCAGGGAGCTGCTTGGATGGAAACCAGAGTATGATTTTCAAAAGGGATTGCGGGAGTTTGTCCAATGGTATCGAAACTACGGGCTGGAGGAGAGGATAAAGCTGTGACCGGAGACGCCGTCCAGTCTGGCGCTGCTGTTGGCATCTCCCCGGCCGCTCTCCGGGGCATGCATATCACCATGCTCAGAATACGCCGGTTCGAGGAGAGGGTGGCTGAGCTATTGCGGGATGAGATCAAGTGCCCCACCCATCTCTACACCGGCCAGGAAGCGGTGGCCGCCGGGGTGTGCGCCAACCTGCGCGACGACGATTATGTCTTCAGCACCCATCGCAGTCATGGCCATTACATCGCCAAAGGCGGAGACCTCAAGGCGCTGATGGCTGAGCTTTATGGCAAGGCCACCGGCTGCTCGCGGGGGCGGGGTGGGTCAATGCACCTGGCCTGCCTGGAAAAGGGACTGCCGGGCAGCTCGGCCATTGTGGGCGGCACCATTCCGCTGGCGGTGGGGACGGCCCTCGCTTCATCGCTTCGGGGTGTAGATACGGTGTCAGTGGCCTTTTTCGGCGACGGCGCTGTCAACGAAGGGATATGGTATGAGTCTGTTAATTTTGCCGCGCTGAAAAGGTTGCCCGTCGTATTCATTTGCGAGAACAACCTTTATTCCACCCATATGCCGGTATCTGCCTGCCTGGCCGATACCAATATCTACCGGAAGGCGGAGGCCTTCTGCATCCCGGGGGTCCAGGTGGACGGCAACGATGCGCTGGCTGTTTACCGGGCTGCGGAACTGGCGGTGGAGTCGGCCCGCCAGAGCGAAGGGCCAACCCTGATAGAATGTCTCACCTACCGCTGGCGGGGACACGTCGGCCCTAACTTTGACCTGGAGAAGGGGCTGAGAAATCGCGAAGAGCTGGCAAGCTGGCAGGCGCGTTGTCCCATCGAGACGCTGGAGCGACTCCTGTCTGAGCAAGATATGCTATCCGTGGCCGATAGAAAGCGCATCTATAAGGACATCGAAAGGGAGATAGACGAGGCTATCGCTTTCGCCAGGCAAAGCCCTTATCCTGATCAAAGCGAACTTCTCGCTAATGTATTCAAGGTCTAGCGGTGTGCATGGGGAAGATGACTTACGCGCAGGCGATCAATCAGACCCTGCGTCAAATGTTAGAGGCAGATGGGAGCGTGTTCCTCATGGGGCAGGGGGTCACCAGCCCCTGGTATGTGGGAACGACTACGGCAGGCCTGATTGATTCCTTCGGCCCGGAGAGGATAATCGATACTCCCGTTTCTGAGAATGCCGTCAGCGGGACTGCCGTTGGCGCCGCCCTTGCCGGGATGCGCCCGGTGCTGGTCCATCCCCGGATGGACTTCATGTATTACGCCATGGACCAGATAGTCAACCACGCCGCCAACTGGTACTATATGTTCGGCGGGCAGGTGAGCGTTCCCCTGACCGTCTGGGCTATCATCAACCGCGGCGGAGAGCAGGCCGCCCAGCACTCCCAGGCCCTCCAGATGCTGTTTGCCCACATCCCTGGCCTCAAGGTGGTCATGCCATCCACGCCCTATGACGCCAAAGGACTGCTGGTGGCCGCCGTCCGGGACGATAATCCGGTAGTCTATGTTGATGACCGCTGGCTGTACAATGTCGAGGGCGATGTCCCCGAAGAGATTTACTCCGTTCCCATCGGGAAGGGGGTGATGAGGCGCTCCGGCAGCGACCTCACCATTGTGGCCGCTTCTTACATGGTGATAGAGGCCATGAAGGCCGCCGAACAGCTTGGCCGGGAGGGCGTCTCCGCCGAGGTTATAGACCTGCGCTCGCTGAAGCCCCTGGACGAGGAGCTATTGCTCGGTTCGGTGCATAAGACAGGTCGCCTGGTGGTGGCCGATGGCACCTGGAGGACTGGGGGCATGTCTGCCGGGATAAGCGCCATCGTGGCTGAGAAAGCCTTCGCGTCGTTAAAAGCGCCGGTGGGCAGGGTCACCCTGCCTGACGCCCCGGCCCCGGCAAGCTGCGTGCTGGAAAAACTTTACTATCCCGGGGCGGAGGATATAGTCATGGCGGCCAGAAAGGTCGTGGCGGCAAGTTGATGGCATACCGGGTCCCCTCTGTCAATTATCCCGAGCACTGCCGCCGGATGTGGGATGACGCGATGGGAAGCATCGCCGCCGCTCTTTCCCGGGGCGACCTCATATTCCGGGAACAGTTGAAGCGTTTCGAGGAGAATGTGGCCTTCAGTCAATGAAGAGAGTCTTGATCATAACCTATCTGCCCTGGGCTACCCCCCGTGTACCAGGTCTGGCCAAATATCTGCCGGAGTTCGGCTGGGAACCAGTTGTCCTGACACCGCCGCTGGCGGCAACGCCCGACGCCTGGCTCAAAGTGGTGCAGACACCCTACCGGGATGCCCTGCCGCTGAGACTGGTCAGAAAGTTCTTCCGCCTCGATCATGGGGCGGACGACCTGCGCCGGGGCGTCCGGGAGCGGCTAGGCACGAAGAATGCCGCCTCTCTGCTGGAACGGGCGCTCACGCTCGGTGGAGAGATTATTAACTACCCCGATGCCAAAGGCGGATGGATACCCTTCGGCATCGAAACGGGGGAAAAGATGCTAGGCGGGGGAGACATCGGGGCTATCCTCAGCAGTTCGTCGCCGGTGACTGGCCACATTATCGCCCGGCGTCTGAAGCTCCGGCATAGCCTTCCCTGGGTGGCTGACCTGCGAGACCTCTGGTCGCAGAACCACAACTATGGCTATAGCGGCATGCGCAGGCTCAAGGATAAGAGGCTTGAGCGCAGGACGCTGGCCGCCGCCGATGCGCTGGTGACGGTCTCCCCGCCATGGGCGGAGAGGCTGGGCCAGCTTCACGGTGGTAGGGCGGTTCATACCATTACCAATGGTTTTGACCCGGAGGCAGGCGGTGTAGCGGTTTCCATAAGTGACCGGTTCACCATGACCTACACCGGCACGGTCTACAGACAAAGGCAACACCCCGGGAAGCTATTTGCCGCCCTGAAAGGACTTATCAGTGAAGGCACAATGGCTCGCCTCGACATTGAGGTCAGGTTTTACGGGCCTGCCGAAGCTTGGATCGAGGAAGAGACCAGGAAATACGGCTTGCAGGGCGTGGTAAGGCAGCATGGCCCACTCCCCAGGGAGGCGGCCCTGGGAAAACAGCGGCAGTCCCAGATATTGCTCCTTTTTGACTGGGATGACCCGCAGGAGAAAGGGGTATACCCCGGCAAGGTCTTCGAATATCTGGGCGCCCGGCGGCCCATACTGGCTATCGGCGGCGTGACCGATAACGTCGTCGCCGGGTTGCTCCGGCAGACGGGGGCCGGAGTGCATGCGCCTGCGGTGGAAGACGTCAAGCGCGCGCTGGGGGAGCTTTACCGGGAATATAAGCTCAAGGGCGAAGTGGCCTATCACGGCGAAGAGTCTGAGATAAACAAGTATTCTCACCGGGAGATGGCGCGGAAGTTCGCCGGTATTCTGGATGGTCTGGTGGGGGGTGAGACAGAATGCGGAATGCGGCAGGCATCATCGCGCCATTGAGGAGCGCCGGTCCCCTGAGGCTTGCCATCATAGTGGCCGGGCTGCTCCTGGCCATGAATGCCGCCGTGCTCCTCGATGTACCCGTCTTGAGACAGGTGCTGTCCTTTTTCTTCCTCACCTTCATCCCCGGCGCGCTCCTCCTGGTGATACTGAGGCTGCACCGGCTGGGCCTGGCTGAGAAAATCGTGCTGTCCCTGGGTCTGAGCGTTTCCTTCTGGCTGTTCTTCGCTCTTGCCATGAACGCCCTGTCGCTGGCGGTTGGATACACCAGATTTCTGTCCCAGACGCCATTGCTCATCGCTTCCAACGTAGCTACCGTTGCCCTGACCACGCTGGCCTGTAAACGGGGCAAAGGTCTTGCCTTTTCACTGTCCGGCTTCGGGCTGTCCGTCAGGGAAAAAGCGCTGCTGGTAGTCCCCGCTTTACTGCCGCTGCTGAGCATACTGGGGATGAGGGTCATGAATGTGACCGACAATAATATGATCCTTCTGGCCATGTATTTGCTCATAGCCGGTTTCGTCATTTTCGTATCGACCTATCATGGAGTTAGCGAGAGGCTGTATCCTGCTTCCCTGTACCTGATCAGTTTCGCGCTGCTGATCGTGCTTGCCTTCAGGTCGAACCATCTGGTTGGCTCGGATACGCATACTGAATTCTATTTCTTCCAGAGGACTATTGAGAACATGCATTGGAAAGTACTCGGACCGGATATGCTGGACGCCGCCTTGAGCATCACCCTGTTGCCGGCCATCTACCAGTCTTTTCTGAGCATCAATCCGGAGTACCTGTTCAAAGTCATGTTTTCCCTGTTTTTCTCGATTTCGCCCCTGGCCGTATACGTCATCGCCCGGAAATACATCGGCGGCCGCTACGCCTTTATCGCCGCCTTTTTCTTCATGGCGCAGTTCACCTTCGTGTGGGCGGCGGGCAACGCCCGCACTATTATGGCTATCATGTTCTTTGCCCTGGCTATAATGGCGCTTTTCAAGGAGGGCATATCCGGGCCTGCCCGGAAACTGCTGTTCATCGTCTTTGCTGCTTCGGTAATCGTAGCTCATTATTCCACCGCCTATATTTTTCTATTTGTGCTGATGGTGGTGGTAGCGGGGATGCAGGCGCTTCCCGGAGCGCTCGCCCGGCTACGGCGGCCTGTGGTATCAGCCAGCGGCGTTGACGGTCAGGAAATTTTGCTCCCCAGGCGGCGTGGTCTTCAGGTCTGGCCTCCCAGAGGCATTACGGTGACCCTCGTAGCGCTCTTATTTGCCGTGGCCTTTTTCTGGTACGGCCAGGTGACGCTGGCCGCTTTCGGCGCTAGTGTAAGCGTGCTGATGGACGCCCTTTTTAGCCTGAACCAGTCTTTCTCTCCTCAGGCCAAGGGCGCCTCGGTGACGGCTGCCGCCGGTGCTGGCATAACCGTTGCACCCCAGTATGTCAGAATGGTTGTTTCCTGGCTAGCTATATTATTTATCGCTGTTGGCTCTCTGGGCACCCTGTCCAGATATGAGAGGATGGTAAGGTTGCCAGGCTCTGATAACGCAAAGCCGGGCTACTTGCGCTCGAGATTTGACATAGAGTACTTGTTCCTGGGGCTGGCCGGTTGTGCTATCCTGGTACTCTTAGTGGTGTTGCCCTGGGTGTCGGTGCAGTATGACATGGAAAGGACGTTCTTCCAGTTGATGGTAGTGCTTTCCGTGTTTTTCGTTATCGGCGGTGTGATGCTCGCCAGGCTATTCAGGACCAGGTGGCAGTGGATTGTTCTTCCAGTGATGGTCCTCTTCTTTTTATCTACTACTGGTGTGACCTATCAGCTATCAGGCTATCCGGCGTCTCTGACGCTGAATTCACAGGGCAGGGAATATGAACTGTGGTATGTGCATGACCAGGAGTCCCATGCCGCCAGGTGGCTGAAGGTAAACGGTGAGGATAACTCCAGGATTTTTACCGATGTCGGTCTGGGAGAACGCTTGTTGCCGAGCCAGGGCGGTATTGACCGGTCAAGAGTAGTAGGATCTTTCGCAGCGCTTCACAAGGCCGGCGAGTATATTGACGGGTATGTCTACCTGTCATATTTGAACATAGCCATGAAGAAGGCAGTCCTTCGGGGTTACCGGACTGTAGATGTAACAGAGGTGCCGGGGTATGCTGAAGCGCTTGCGGGGAAGAGCAGGATCTATGTCACCAACGGTTCCGAAATATACCGATAGGAAGCCTGGAAAATTTTGGCACGTATCGGGCGCTTATCGGGCCAGCCCGGACATCTTCTTGAAGGCTCCCAGCGTTCCCTCAAGCGCCTTGAAGAGCTTCAATGAGAATCTGAGGCGCTGACGTGTTACTGCCTCTCCCCTCGCCCGGAAATATAAGTGCCTCGGCGTCAGCGCCGGCTTCAGCCCGCCGGGTGTGATGATGTGGGTGACATTATCCAGGCTGAAGGCATGGTCTTTACCGCCCATCAGCTCGCGGTTCCGCCATCTCTCCGGTCCGTTCCATACGCCCGCTTCCCCCTCCGGGTGATGTGAGTAGTCATGATTTTGATGCACCGCGGTGACAACCCTGGTAGCGTCGATCACTGGCATCCCCAGTGAACGGCTGTGGTAGATAAGCCAGTTGTCCCAGCCCGGCCGGCCGATAGCGAAAGGGGGCATGTCCTTGAACTGGCCGCGCGGGAAGGCGAAGTAGTCAATCCCTGAGACACCGTGAAGCCTGCCCTCCGTTTTCACCTGGTGCTGTAGCCTGCTTTCCCAGGCGGGGTCGCTGAAGTCCAGTGGCCCGGCCAGGTCAAGGTCATGGCGACGGCCTACCACGAGAAAGCGCTCCAGCCTGTCCAAGCGCTGCACGGCACGCAGGAAATCGCTCATCAAGATGATGTCACAGTTGACATAGCACATGAGGCGGTGGCTGGCAGCGCCCTGTGCTATCTGGAACATGGAGCTGACCAGGGGCGTGCCGTATTCATTGCGCTGCACCCCGGTGATGTGGCGTATCCCCGCCCTTGCGGCGAATTCGGCGGTCCCCGCTTCTTCGCCGAAGATGATCACTTCACAGGCCGGGCGCAACGATAGCCAGCTTTGAATAGCGTTGGTCTGAATCGTTTCAAACTGTCCCCTGAATGGTTTGGGCGTTGAGAATATGGTCAACATTTTTTCTGCCAGGTGATCGCAAATCCCCTCAACACCGAGTCGTCTTTATGCCCAGGTTCTGGCTGACCAGGTCCATAGCGCAGAAGGCGCCGCACATGCTGCAGGCCAAGCCGGCGGTGGCGTGCCTGGAGTGTACTTTCCAGGAGCGCTCCGGGTCAATGGAGAGCCTGGCCTGTTCCGCCCAGTCCAGTCCCTTGCGGGCTAGGGACATCTTCATGTCCCAGTCTCCAGCCCGGCTGACGCCTTTGGCGATGTCGGCGGCGTGGGCGGCGATTCGGGAAGCTATGACTCCGAGTTTGACGTCATCCGCGTCGGGCAGGCCGAGGTGCTCGGAAGGCGTCACATAGCACAAGAAGTCAGCCCCGGCGGCAGCGGCCACTGCCCCCCCGATTGCCCCGGTGATGTGGTCGTAGCCGGCGGCGACATCGGTCACCAGCGGCCCCAGGACATAAAACGGGGCGTCCTGGCAGAGAGATTTCTGGAGGCGGACGTTGGCCTCGATCTGGTTCAAGGGGAGGTGGCCCGGCCCCTCCACCATCGCCTGCACCCCCGCCTGTCGCGCCCGCTGCACCAGCTCGCCCAGCGTGACCAGCTCTTCCACCTGGGCGCGGTCGGTGGCATCGGCCAGGCAGCCGGGGCGCATGCCGTCGCCCAGGCTCAAGGTGACGTCGTACTCGCGGGCTATCTCCAGCAGCCGGTCGTACTGCTCGTAAAGCGGGTTCTCACGCTCATTGTACAGCATCCAGCCGATGAGGAAAGCGCCGCCGCGTGAGACGACATCGGTGACGCGGCCTTGCTGGCGGAGACGGGCGATGGCCGATTGCGTCACCCCGCAGTGTACCGTTATGAAATCGACGCCATCGCGGGCCTGCTCCTCGATAACGGCGAACAGGTCATCGGCGGTCATCTTGACGATGGCATCGTGCCGCTCGATGGCCTCGATGCCAGCCTGGTAGATTGGGACGGTGCCCACCGGCGCGGCGGAGGCGGCGATGACGGCGCGGCGTATGCCTGGTATGTCCCCGCCGGTGCTCAGGTCCATGACGGCGTGGGCGCCGAAGTCAACGGCCACCCGCAGCTTGTTGATCTCCGAGTTGATATCGCCGAAGTCGGAAGAGGTGCCGATGTTGGCGTTCACCTTGGTGGACAGCCCCCGGCCGATGCCGCAGGGGTGGAGGCCGGCATGTACCGGGTTGGCCGGGATGACGATAGCGCCGCTGGCCACGCCTTCCCGGACCGCCTCCGGGTTGACCTGTTCCGCCTCTGCCACCGCCTCCATCTGGGCGGAGATAGCGCCTTCGCGTGCCAGTTCTAACTGGGTCATGGTAGCCTCCCAAAAAAACAAGACCAGGGCTTCGGCCAATGCTGAGACTCCTGGTCCGGTACATCGCCGCTTCCCTTCGCTCGCATTATCGAGTTCAGGTTCAAAGAGTTGGCGCAATGCCTCTCAGCGTTGAGCACCCCTAGCGGTCTATTTATTGCCACTATATCACAGCGCCCGTGGACGCTGCAACCTGCGGCCTATTTAAGGCCAAGCTGGCGCTCCACCGATTCCACCTTTGTCCCGATGCCGGAGGGCTTGTCCCGCCGCTCGTCAATGCGGATGCTGGTCACCACCCTGACCGCCCCGGCATCGAAGGCGGAGCGGTGCATCCTGGCCACTACCCCCAGCACCCTTTCCACCTCGCCTTCGATGATGGTGCCCATATCGGTTATGCGGTATTTCAGGTCTTTCTCTGCCTGTAATACCCGCACCGCCCCGGCCACGTACTTGCTCAGCGAAGGCGTCCGGGTCCCCACCGGGACTATGCTCACCTCGGCCATTGCCATCTTCCTGCACCTCCTCCAGGAATCCCTGTCATGCTTTATTGTTGGCTGCCGCTATCAGTAGCAGCACCGCGGCGGGCATAAAGAACATACCTATGCTGGCGAACGATAGCCCGCTCACTGCCAGCAGGAAAAGGGCGCTGCCCCAGGCGAATGTCCGGCTCAATCTCGGTCTCCCCTGGTACAGCGCCAGGGACAGCAGGCCGAGCACTCCCATCAGGGATATGAAGGCCAGCCATGGCAGGGCGTCGCCGGCCATACCGGCCTCGATCATGCTGACTGTTTCTTTCTTGCCTGTCCCTTCCCCTGGAATACCCGTTGCTCTGCCGATGACGGGCAGCAGCACCAAGGCCGGGGCCAGCAGCGCCCAGACACCACCGATCGTACCGCATAAAAGGGTCAGCCTGCGCATCAGTCCTCCATTCCCATTCTAGACTCTCAATATCCAGAAAACAATGGCTGGGGCATGAGGCCGTTTAAGTAGGGTAGCCTAAATCGTTTTCCACAGAGCGTCCGAAAGACGGTTACCGTTGACTTTCAGATTGATTCATACTAATATATTGATACTTCTGAATAAGAAATGATATTTGATGGGGAGGTGTATCATGAGGCTGATTAAATACGTCATTACAGGCTTTTTTACAATCCTTCTCCTCTCAATCTTATTCGTAAATCCCTCCGGCGAGCCTGCACAATCCGCGACGTTGGCTACGCCAATGGTCGCGGCCGGAAATTTTCATACCGTCGGGTTAAAGTCAGATGGCAGTGTTTTGGCGGTAGGAAGGAATGACGAGAACCAGCTAGATGTCACCGTCTGGACCAATATTACCCAGGTAGCCGCAGGAGGCCAGCACACGGTGGGGCTCAAGGCTGACGGCACGGTGGTAGCGGTGGGTTACAACAATGCGGGACAGACTAACGTGACCGGCTGGACCGGCATCAAACAGATTGCCGCAACCCAGGCCTCTACAATAGGAGTAAAAACCGATGGCACGGTTATCGGCGCAGGATATAATGGGAACTATAACCTGAACGTCACCGGATGGACGGATATCAAACAGGTTGCCATGGCAGGGTCCCACACGGTAGGGCTGAAAAATGACGGCACAGTAGTCGCCGTAGCAACTCCTCCCGGTGATTATCTCAACGTCTCCGGTTGGAACAACATTGTGCAGATTGCGGCTGGCGAGGGTTATACGGTGGGGCTCAAGGCTGACGGCACGGTGGTAGCGGTGGGTTACAACGATGTGGGCCAGACCAACGTATCCGGCTGGACAGACATTAAACAGATTGCCGCAGGTTTTAACCATACAGTCGGCTTGAAAACGGACGGCACCGTGGTAACAACAGGTAACAACGATTATGACAAGGGCGCCGTTTCAGGCTGGACGGATATTGTTCAGGTTGCGGTGGGCCGGAATCACACGGTAGGTCTTAAAGCTGACGGCACGGTAGTAGCTACAGGAGATAATGCTTACCAGCAAAGTGATGTTAGCACGTGGAGGCTGTTGCCGGCAGCCTATACCCAGGGCTATGCCGATGGTTTCCAGGCGGGGCAAGCGGCTTCCGCCCAGACCATCCAGGACCTGAACAGCCAGATAGACGGCCTGAACGCGCAAATCTCGCAAAAAGGAGCCTGTCCCATAAACACCTTGGAGTGGTCGGTAGCATAGGGTAGAATGTGGCCAAACATAGAGTGGGGGTTAATGCAATGGCTTACAATCTGCTGGCGTTAGACCGAGAGCAGGGTTACCT
>JACPQC010000022.1 GCA_016190695.1 Chloroflexota bacterium | reverse complement strand
CTTCCTGCACAGCTGCACCGTACTGATTCGGCCGGCCCCGCCGCTTGCTTGCCCTGGGCTTGTCCAGGCCTCTTAAGAGCCTGATCGCCGCCTTGCGATGCAACTCAGTGACCTTGGTGAATTCATCCAGTATCATACTCTTCTCTTTTCTATTTGCCCGGCAATACCGGCTTCGTATCGCCTGGGCGTATTCCATTATGCCGCGTCTTGTCACCTTTACCTCCTTTCGGTAACACTATTATTGACGCAACTACCCCTCCTTGGGTAACACTTATTATGAGTCAATCGGTTCGCTTGACGCCGGCCTTCTCCGGGCATTAGCATTAATGCATTGGCTGTCAGCGAACAGGGGGGAGCGATGAATTTAGAGCAACTTGAAGCGGCGTTGATGCCTTACGAGAAAAGGCTGCGGGAGCAGGAGCGGTTCCGGCGCTGGCTCGGCGTAAAGGAGGTGGATAGTCCCACCTACGAGAGGTACATTACCGGCCCTGTAGAGCAGTTTGACCGGCGCAAGGATGCCTTCAACCTGCTGCTGCCGGACAATCCCTTCGGCGAAGAAACCCGCCAGCGGTTCAAGGCCCGCACCGGCTCGGAGTCCCGCGCCCCCCTCCCCTACCACGAGCTTGATATCGGGGCGCGCATCGGCCAGAGCCTGACCCAGGCCACCTGGCGGCTCTGCCGCGATTATCACCCACCCACCCTGCCCGTAACCCCTCCCGAAGGCAGGCTAGAGGTCACCGACCGGGCCTGGATGTCCCGGCTGGTCAAGAAAGCGGCCCTGTTCTACGGCGCCGAGGCGGTGCGCATCGCCAGGATAGACCGGCGCTGGGTCTACAAGGACATCGATGTCCCCTATGAGTATGCGGTAATCGCGGTGGTATCCCATGTCCGCGAATTCATCAAGTCAGCCCCTTCCCACATGTCGTCGGCGGCGGTGCCGGACACCTATTCCCGCCTGAAGGTTATCACCACCCAGCTTGCCGATTTCATCTGCGGGCTGGGCTACGAAGCGGCCTACCACGAGAGTGTGGGACCTGACTCTAAACTGAACCTGGTGCCGATAGCCATTGACGCCGGCGTGGGCGAGTTCGCCCGGACGGGCAGAGTGCTGTCCCCGGAGTTCGGCATAAACATGCGCATCCAGGCGGTGATGACCAACCTGCCGTTGCAGGCGGACCGGCCCATCTCCTTCGGGGTGCACGATTTCTGCATGGCCTGCGAGAGCTGCGCCACCTATTGCCCGGCCAATGCCGTTCCCTTCGGCCCGCCGACGGAACAGCCGCTGGGCATCTACAATAATCCCGGGTTCCGGAAGTGGTACATCAATGCCGAGCGCTGTCTTACCTTCTGGAGCGCCAACAAGAAGGAGTGGACCAGTTGCGGCGGGCGCTGCATCTCGGTCTGCCCCTGGAACAAGCCTCAGGTGCCTTTTCACAACCTGGCCCGCTGGCTGGCCGTCCATTCGCCGGGTGCGGTCAAAAAGGCGCTGGTATCGGCGGACCAGAGAATGTACAAGCGGACCCACAAGATAAAAAAAGGTTGAACCGGATAGAATAATTGTCAGGGGCTGTCCGAAAATGTCATTCTGAGAGAGCGGAGCGAATCGAAGAATCTCGGGGTGGGGGATACGTGAACCCACCCCCAGCCAGACCCTTCGCTTCGCTCACTTCGTGGCGAGCCAGGTGGTGACTCAGTTCACTCTGACGTATCGGAACGAGTGGAACCAGGGCTGTGGCTCAGGGTGACAACGACTTTCGGACAGCCTCCGGGACTGGTGACTGCCGGGGACTACTTCCTGTGTGGCTTGCCCGTCAACTTTTCCCAGGCGGCTTTACCGGAACAGCGCTCAACGTCATCTGGTCACCGCGGAGAGAGACCTCGATATTCTTCAGCCAGTGGGCATCGTCCTGCCGGGGGTAGTCTGGCCGGTAGTGAGCGCCCCGGCTCTCATCTCTCATCAACGCAGCCAGGACAATCATCCGGCCGACTGTAGCCATGTCGCTCAGCTCGGCAGCGTCAACGAACTCTGCCGGCCTGGTTATAGCCGCAGACCGCAGGCGGTCCTGGATGTAGTCTATCCCTTCTAATGCCTGTTTCAGGGGGGCGGCTTCCCTGTTTATCCCCGCCTTGTACCACATAATGGACTGTAGCTGCTTGCGAAGCTCGGCCACATTTTCACTGCCCGAAGGCGACCCCAGTCCTTTCAGCCGCTCTGTCTCACCGGAGAGCTGTCCCGCGGGCAGTGGAGGCAAAGCCGCTTCCCGGGCATATGCCGCGGCGCTCTCCCCGGCGACAGCGCCGAAGACAAAGGCATCGGTGAGCGAGTTGCTGGCCAGGCGGTTGGCGCCATGGATGCCCCCGCAGACCTCACCGGCGGCAAAAAGGCCGCTGATGGCAGTGCGGGCATGCTCGTCTATCTTGACACCGCCCATCTGGTAATGCGTTGTCGGCGCTACCCGCACCTGCTTTATGCCCGCGCGCACCTTCTTGACCAGGAAGGGGAAATGCTGGCTGAGGACCTCTTCTGACACGCTGGTCAGGTCCATGATGACGGCGCCGTCAACGGCCCGCCCCTGTAATATCTCCTGCATGACCGCCCTGGCCAGGGCGTCCCGGGTCATGACGCGGGGGTCTTTTATGCCGTATTTCTCCGGGATATCCTCGCCCAGGGAGTTCTTCAAGAGGGCCTCGCCCCTGGCGACCAGCGTCTCATAGAGCACCATCTTGTAGCCGGAATAGTCTGCCAGGGCGGTAGGGTAGAACTGGGTGAACTCCATCCCCACCAATGGCAGCCCCGCTTTGTAGGCTAATGCGTAGCCGGTGCCGGTGCTGCTGGTGGTGTTGTTCGTCCTGAGAAAGAGCCGCCCCAGGCCGCCGGAGGCCAGTATGACCGCTTTGGCATTGAAGGTCACCAGGTTGCCCTCCCTGTCCAGGCCGGCCGCCCCGGCGACCGAGCCGTCACCGGCCAGTATGCCGGTCAGGGTGATGCCGTCCATTATCTTCGCCCCCGCCTTCAGGGCGTAGTCCAGCATGGGCTGGGTCATGGTGACACCCAGGTTCTCAACGCTGTAGTAAGTCCGGGGATGGCTGTGCCCCGGCGATTGCCTGACGCTTAGCTGGCCGTCTTTCGCCTGGAACCTGACGCCGTACTCGATGAGGTCGGCAAGCTGCCCTTTCCCGCCGCGCGCCACCACCATTGCCAGCGCCGGGTCGCTCAGGGACTGGCCGCCCTTGATGATGTCGGCGGCGTGCTGCTCCGGGCTGTCCTGGTTGCCGGCCTGTCCTGCGGCGGACATCGCTCCCCTGGAGATTGCCGTGTTATTGCCATATCCGGTCCGGGAGCTTGAGACCACCAGCACGTCCACGCCTTGTTTTCTGGCCTCGATGGCCGCCCTCAGCCCGGCCCCGCCCCCGCCGATGACAAGCACGTCTGTTTTGATAGCCGGCGCATTCTTCATCATTGCTTTACCTCTGCGTTACAGGCTGTGTCATCAGGTCCGGCATCTTGTATATGGTCTCCTCGCGCCTCGTTCCCACTGATACCAGGCTGACCGGGCAGTTGATTATCTCTTCGAGCCGCGCCATGTAACGCCGCGCCGCCACCGGCAGCCGGTCATACCGGCGGATGTCGGAAATCGGGGTCTGCCAGCCGGGGAACTCTTCGTACACCGGCTCACAGCGCTCCAGGTCAGTGGCGCTGGCGGGGAAATGCTCGATTATCTGCCCGTCCAGCCTGTAGGCGATACATATTTTCAAGCTGGGCAGGGTGTCCAGCACGTCTAGCCGGGTGATAGCGGCGCTGGTGAAGCCATTTATCCGGGTGCTGAAGCGGGCGGCCACCCCATCAAACCAGCCGCAGCGGCGGGGCCTGCCGGTGGTGGTGCCATATTCGTGGCCAAGCTCCCGGATAGCCTGTCCCATCTCGTTTTTTAGCTCGGTGGGCATCGGTCCGCCGCCGACCCTGGTGCAATAGGCCTTGAACACGCCCAGCACCTGGTTTATCCTGGTGGGGGGAACACCCGCGCCCAGGCAGCCGCCTCCAGAAAGTGGGGAGGACGAGGTGGTAAAGGGGTAAGTGCCGAAATCGGGGTCAAGCAGCGCCCCCTGCGCCCCTTCGAGAAGGACGACCTGACCCCGGGCTATGGCCTCGTCCAGAAGCAGGGAGGTATCGCGGATATAGGGGGCCAGTTGTTCGCCATACCGGCAATATTCGCTGTGGACTTCTTCCAGGGACAGGGGGGAGGCGCCGTAGACCCTGGTCATGATGGTGTTATTGTATTCAAGCACGGTGGTGAGGCGCTCGCGCAACCTTTCGCTATCGATAATGTCAACCATCCTTACGCCGTGCCTGGTGGCCTTATCGGCGAAGGCGGGGCCGATGCCCTTGCCGGTGGTACCGATGGCCTTTCCGGCGCGGGCCTGCTCCTGGAACTTGTCCAGCATGATATGGTAGGGCATGATAACGTGGGCGCGGTCGCTGATGGCCAGCCGCGAGGTGTCCACGCCGCGCTCATTGAGCTTGGCCAACTCCTGTAGCAGCACTGCCGGGTTGACCACTACCCCGTTGCCGATGACCGCAAGCGCCCGTGAGGAGAAGATGCCCGAAGGGACAAGGTGCAGGCCGAACTCGCCGAAGGAGTTGACCACGGTGTGTCCGGCGTTATCGCCGCCGGAGAAGCGCACCACCATGTCCGCCCTCTCGGCCAGCATGTCAACTATCTTTCCCTTCCCCTCGTCTCCCCACTGTGCGCCAATAGCAATGATAACGGGCATGATTGGTCCCTCCCAGTTTTTTCCGGCGAAAGCGCATTCAGAAGCTAGTCGGAGGCGGTCAGTCGCCAGGCATGGAACAGTCTCTGGCCGGCGGTGAAGAAGCTGAAGAACACGATCATGACCAGAGCGATGAACAGGGCATAGTCAATGTGACTGAGCAGTAAGCCTAGCGCCAGGACGATGACCCTGTGCGCCCTCGTAAATAGTCCCACTGTACATTGCAGGCCGAGCACTTCAACCCTGGCCCTGATGTAGCTCACCATGAAAGAGCCGACCAGCGCCAGGCCGATGAGCACGCCTTCAGTGACGGAACGAAACTGCACCAGCAAGGCGAGCAGGAGAACAGCTTCGGCCAGCCGGTCCAGCGTGGAGTCAAGAACGCCGCCGAAACGGGTAACCTGGCTGGTGTGGCGGGCCAGCGCTCCATCCAGCATATCAAAGAACCCGGCCACCAGGACGACAATTCCGGCAATCAGGTACTGACCGGCGGCGATAAGGGCCGCGGCGACAAGTGTGATAAGGAACCCGCCCCAGGTGAGGGCATTAGGCCGGATAGAGGTCCTGGCCAGAAGCCGTATCACCGGAATGGTCAGGTTATGAGCTATGCTCTCGCTGAAAGTAATCGCTTTCATTTTCCTGTCATCCTTGTCCCGGCCTTTTTTTACCGCCATCTATGGAACAGCGCACTCAAGCTGCCTTTCGTCGAGCAAATTACCGTCAAGCACTCTATTATAATGATTTAGCACTCTTTGAGCAACATGGCACCAGTCGTATTGCAGCGCTTTTTGTCTCCCCGCAGCTCCCATACGCCGGCGCAGCGGCTCGTCCTGGAGCAGGGTGATTAGCGAACTGGCCAGCGTTGCGGCGTCCCTGGGGGGCACCAGAAGTCCTTCGTCGCCGGGAGTGATGACGCCGGCGTAGCCTTCTATATCCGTGGCCACTATCGATTTGCCTGAGGCCATTGCCTCGAGCAGCACGATGCCGAAGCTCTCGCTGTTGGTGGCCGGGAAGCAGGCGATATCAGCCACAGCGTAATAGCGGGGCAAGTCAGCGTAGTTGGCGTACCCCACGAAAGCCACATCTCTAAGGCCGTTGTCATCTACGTATTTTTGGTACTTTCGCCGCAGTCTCAATCCCGGGCCGACGATGATGAGGCGGGTTTCCGGGAGCTTGCGTTTGAGTATGTTGTAGGCCTCCAGCAGGTAGTTGACGCCTTTTCGCTTCTCCATCCGGCCCACGAATAATATGTTTAGCTTGCCGTCGTCGAACTCTTCCAGGGGCGGGGCGTCGGGGGAAAAGTGGCTGGCATCGATTCCGTTGGGGATGATCTCGTAGCCGGCGGGAAAGTAGGACTGAATAAACTGGCGGGCTACCGGGGATACGGCGATGTGACCGTCCAGTTTCTTGAACCATCTCTTCAGGTACATCACCCCCAGGGGCGTGCTGAAGTTGTACCAGGGCTTGCCCCCGCAGGCGTGGAAGGTGCCTACCATCGGGACGCGCTTCAGGCGCAACGTGGTGGTGCACAGCGTGGGCATCAGTGGCTCGTGCAGATGGCAGATGTCAAACTGCTCCCGGTCAAAGGCGGCATGTATCTGGGAGGCCAGTCTTACCGACACGGTAACGCGGGCGATAGAGCCGCTCGCCGGTACCGGTCGGGGCGTGCCTATATGGATGAATCTCTCTCCATAGGTGTAGACCGCTTTTGAGGCGGGGGCGATTATCCTGACCTGGTGCCCCAGCATGGTAAGTTGACGCTCCAGACAGGAGATATGGTTGACCACTCCTCCCGGGTAAGCGAAATCATAAGGGGAGACCAGTGCAATCTTCATCCCGTCTCCAGGGAAGTCACTCTGATGGCTTCACCTCTGGGGGCGCCTCCGCCGCGATGAACTCCTCCACCATGTGGTGAGCCTGGTCATCGGTGTGCTGGACCGGGGGGGATTTCATGAAATAAGCGGAAGGCGCTTCTATGGCGCCTTTAAGGCCGCGCTGCATGGCCAGTTTACAACATCTTATGGCGTCAATGACCACGCCTGCAGAGTTGGGGCTGTCCCAGACCTCCAGCTTCAGCTCCAGGTCCAGCGGCACATCGCCAAAGGTGCGGCCCTCCATCTTGATGTGGCAGAACTTCCGGTCTTTGAGCCAGGGTACGTAGTCGCTGGGACCGACGTGAATATCGTCGGGGTCAAGCTGGTAGTCCAACTGGGAGGTGACGGCTGTCGTCTTGGATATCTTCTTGGATTCGAGCCTCTCCCTTTCGAGCATATTGTAAAAATCGGTATTGCCGCCGAAGTTAAGCTGATAGGTCCTCTCCAGCTTGACGCCCCGGTCCCTGAAGAGGCGGGTGAGGACGCGGTGTGTGATGGTCGCGCCCACCTGTGACTTGATATCATCGCCGATGACGGGGAGTCCCCTGTCGGTGAAGCGCCCCTGCCAGTATTTCTCACGGGCAATGAACACCGGGATACAGTTTATGAAGCCACAACCGGCGGCAAGCACCTGTTCGATGTACCACTTGGTGGCCTCTTCGCTGCCAACGGGGAGGTAGTTGACCACCACATCGGTCTTGGTCTCGCGCAGTATCTTGACTATGTCCGCGGTGGGGCCGGGGGCCTTCTGGATTATCTGGGAGAGGTACTTGCCCAGGCCGTCATGGGTCATGCCCCGCTCGACCTTGACCCCCGAAGCAGGAGGCTCACAGAACTTGTAGGTATTGTTGGGCGGCGTGAAAATGGCCTGTGAGAGGTCCTTGCCCACCTTGTTCTTGTCGATGTCAAACGCGGCGACGAAGTTGATATCGCTGATGTGGTATCCCCCCAGGTTGACATGCATCAGTCCAGGGACGAACTCGGAGTCCTTGGCCGCTTTGTAGTAGTGCACGCCCTGGACCAGGGATGAGGCGCAGTTGCCCACGCCGATGAGGGCCACGTTGATCTTGCCCATAGTTGAGCCGGTCTCCTTTCTAGCCGATGCAGGGGATTTGCTCTGGCGTCGCATGGTCCAGCTATTCCTTTAAGACAGGCCCCGCGCTTGGCCAGGGCGGCGATTCCAATCCTGAAACACGTTGAACTATACCCTTTTATACACAGAATGTCAAGGGTTTGCGAGCCTGCTTCATTCCGCCGGTCGAGGCGACAAGAACACCTTCTCAGGGCGCCACAGGCCGGTCTCAGAGTCGAAGCGGAGGACGGCCAGGAAACTCCCGTCGGGGGAGTAAGCGCGGCGGCGCTCGCCAGGCAGAGGTTGCTCCTCCGTAGAGGCCAGGCTTACCGGACAGCCTTTGCTCACATCTTTGGCAGAAGCCTCGCTGAGCAGGGCGGCCTTCCAGTGCTGCACCAGGGTGTCCGGGGGGTGTAGCAGGGACTGCCAATCGCCTTGGAGGAAGCGATCCAGGGAGGTCGCCCCGGCGAGGTCAAAGGGGCCGTACCTGGTGCGGACAAGCTGCTTGAGCGTAGCGCCGCAGCCGAGGGACTGGCCGAGGTCATGGGCCAGCGAGCGGATATAGGTGCCCTTGCCGCAGTCTACCTCGATAGTGATAACAGGCGGCTGCCAGTCAACGATCTCCAGGCGGTAGATATGGGCCGGGCGGCTCTTTCTTTCAACGGTCAGTCCCGCCCTGGCCAGCCGGTACAGGGGTTGCCCCTGGTACTTGGCGGCGCTGTACATAGGGGGTGTTTGCTCTATGTCGCCACGGAAGGCGGCCAGCCCCTTTTCCAGGAGTGCCGGGGTTATCTCTGAGGGGTCAGCGCGGCTAGTGACGCTGCCGGTGGCATCATAGGTGTCGGTCTCGATCCCCAGTTCGATCCAGGCGCGGTAGGTCTTGGCGGTGTCGGCCAGGTATTCGATAAGGCGGGTGGCATAGCCCAGGCATACGGGCAGGACGCCGGTGGCCATCGGGTCAAGTGTGCCGGCATGTCCCACCCTCCGCTGTCTGGACAGCCTTCGTACAGCGGCCACGACGTCAAAGGAGGTCAGGCCCTGTGGTTTGTCAATGTTTAATACGCCTTCCACGCTGTCCTCGGGGAGGCTTCAGGCTGCGTCCCGGGGAGGAGGCTCTTCCTTCTCCAGTCCCTCGGCGCTCACCTGGTCGATAAGGCGCATGAGGCGTTCACCGCGCTCTATGGAATCGTCCCAGTGGAAGCTAAGTTCCGGCACCCGGCGCAGCTTCAGGCTTTTGGCAAGATGGCTGCGAAAAAAGCCGGTGGCTGAGGCGAGGGCGTTCAGCGCCTGCTCCTTCTCTGGCTGATCGCCCAGAAAACTGACAAAAATCCTGGCATAGCGCAGGTCTGGCGTGGTGATAACCTCGGTGATGGCCACGAAATTACCGAGCCGGGGGTCTTTTACTCCCTGCCGCAGCAGACCGCTGAGTTCGTTTCGGATCAGGTGATTGATGCGCTGTATGCGGTGTGACATGTTTCAGTCCACCCGCCGCTATGTGACCTTCTGGCTCTTGTAAAACTCCAGAACGTCTCCCACCTGAACATCGTTGAAGTCCTTGATGCCGATGCCGCATTCATAGCCGGCGACAGCTTCCTTAACGTCGTCCTTGAAACGCTTGAGGCTGCTGACCGCGCCCTGCTCCAGTATGACCTCGGCCCCGCGCCTTACCCTGAGCGTAGCGCCGCGGCTGACCTTGCCCTGGGTGACATATACCCCGGCAATCTTGTTACCCTTAGCCGCAAAGACCGCCCGCACTTCGGCCTGTCCTTCGACCACCTCTTCGTAGACCGGATCGAGCATGCCTTTGAGCGCCTTGTCCATTTCATCGATAAGGCTGTAGATAACGTTGTAGTGACGGATGTCCACGCCCCTGGTCGCTGCCAGCCGTTTTGCGCCTTCTTCCGAGTCTACGCCGAAGCCGAGGACGAGTCCCTTGGAGGCGATGGCCAGCATTACATCGCTCTCGGTTACACGGCCTGTGCCGCTGTGGATTATCCTGACCTTGACCTTGTCGGTTGCCAGGCGTTCCAGCGAAGCGCGTATCGGCTCCAGGCTGCCCTGGACGTCGGTCTTGATAATCACGTTGAGTTCTTTTACCCGCCCGGAGCTTATCTGGTCGTGGAGGTTGTGAAGGTTTACCCCCCTGGCTGCCAGGGATGTCTCCTGCGAGTCCTGCTTGCGTCTTTCCACCAGGGCCTGGGCTTCCCGGTCATCAGGTACGGTGACCAGGGTATCGCCCGCCTGCGGTACAGAGTTTAACCCCAGGATTTCGATTGGCGTGGCCGGCTCGGCCTTCTTTACGCGCTTCCCCTGGTCATTAAAGAGGGCGCGCACACGGCCCCAGGTGGTGCCCACAACTACGGTATCGCCGGGCCGCAAAGTCCCTGATTGCACCAGCACCGTGGCCAGCGAGCCTTTGGCCTTGTCCATCCTGGCTTCAATGACCACTCCAATGGCCGGCCGGGACGGGTCTGCCATGAGGTCTTCCATCTCGGCAACTACCAGCAGGTTCTCCAATAGCTCCTCTATGCCGAGTTTTTCCTTGGCAGAGATGGGCACGCAGATGACGTCTCCGCCCCATTCCTCTACTACCAGTCCGGCGTCGGCAAGCTGTTGCTTGACCAGGTCCGGGTTGGCATTGGGCTTGTCGATCTTGTTGATAGCGACCACAATTGGTACCCCGGCGGCGCGGGCGTGGCTGATGGCTTCCTGTGTCTGGGGCATAACCCCGTCATCAGCGGCCACTACCAGTATGGTGATGTCAGTTATCTGTGCTCCGTGAGCGCGCATGTTGGTGAAGGCTTCGTGCCCCGGGGTGTCCAGGAAGGTTATCTTCTGGCCGTTGATGGTGACCTGGTAAGCGCCGATGTGCTGGGTGATACCGCCTGCCTCGCCTTCCATGACGTTGGTCTGGCGAATGGCATCCAGCAGCCTGGTCTTGCCGTGGTCTACGTGCCCCATCACGGTGACTACCGGAGGCCGCGGTTGGAGCGTCTCCTTGTCAGCCGAGGGCGGTCTCTGGCGCCTGGTCTGGCCGGCGCGGGGCTGGGGCTTGAGGCGGGCCTCGTATCCGTAGCCCCTGACTATCGCCCTGGCGGTGTCAAAGTCAAGCACCTGGTTGATGTTGGCCATGATGCCATTCCTCATCAACCGCTTGATGATATCGATGACGTCTACCTCCAGCGCCTCGGCCAGTTGCCTCACCGCCAGAGAGTTAGGTAGTTCGATGCGTTGTACTGCCCCGGCGCCTTCCGGGCGGGCCACGTTAGCTGGTTTCCCTGCTTTTACCAATAATCAACTCCTTGCCAAACAGGCCTTTGGCCTGCTCAATGAGGCTGTCGCGGTCCTCGTTTGATAGGGGGCCGCGTAATGCTTGCTCGATACGCTTGCGCTTAAGTCCCGCTTCCCAGCATTGCCATTCACGGCAGAGGTAAGCGCCTCGCCCCGCCATCCTGCCGGTAAGGTCCACCTGGACGTTGCCCTGAGTGCTCCGCACCAGCCTCACCAGTTGTTTCTTGTCCCTGGTCGAGCGGCAGACAACGCAGGTGCGCTGCGGTACATGTTTTGCCGGTATCACCTTAGAATTCGTAGTCATCCACCCTGACCCCGGTATCGCGGCGCCCTTTTCTCGCCTTGGCGCCTTCCTCGCTCTCCTTGCCCGCTACGACCTTCTTCTTTTTCTTTCTTCTGTCCGGGCCTTTGCCCCTGGGCACCATAATATCTTCGGCAAACCGGATCTGGGGCCTGTCGTCAGCTATCACCGGCTCTTCGATAACTTCGGGGATGAACTCCTCTCCCTCTTCCTCTTCGACTATTTCAACCTCAGCCACCTGGGGTTCTTCAGCTTCCAGGGTTATCTCTGTCGCGGACGGCGCTTCAACAGGTGGAGCAACCGCCGCCACTGCTGCCGGAACTGGTTCTTCCCTGGCCGCCGGCACCGGCTCAACCGCCACCGGTTCGGCGGGGACTTCTGCTGCCGGCGCCGCGGCGCGGGCCATTCTCTCGGCCTCTATCGCAGAACTGCTCTTGATATCTATCCGCCAGCCGGTCAGTTTGGCGGCGAGACGGGCGTTCTGCCCCTCCCTGCCGATGGCCAGCGATAGCTGTTTGTCCGGCACAACAACTACAGCCGTTTCCGCTTCCTTGTCCAGTTCGACGCTGACTATCCGGGCCGGGCTGAGCGCACTGGCGATGAACATGGCCGGGTCGGGATGCCATTGAATGACATCTATCTTCTCGCCGTGAAGCTCGTTTACGATGTTCTGTATCCTGATGCCGCGCAGTCCGATGCAGCAGCCGACCGGGTCAACACCTTCCTGCCGGGAGGCTACCGCCACCTTGCTTCTGAAGCCGGCTTCCCGTGAGACAGCCTTGATCTGCACGGTGCCGTTAAAGACCTCGGGGACTTCAAGCTCGAAGAGACGCCGCAGCAGGTTGGGATGAGAGCGGGAGATGATTACACGGGGCCCTTTCGGGGTGCGCTGCACCTGTAAAACGAGCACCTTCAGGCGCTGGCCGACACGGTAGCGCTCGATGCGTACCTGCTCGGAAGCGGGCAACACCGCCTCCACCCGGCCCAGGTCAACATAGGCCTGTGCCGCCTCGATGCGCTGTATTACCCCGGAGAGGACATCTCCCTCTTTGCTGGTATATTCGTCGTATATGGCGGTGTGCTCCGCCTCGTGAAGGCGTTGCATGATGACCTGTTTGGCCGTCTGAGCGGCAATGCGCCCGGCATTGTGGGGGGTGGACTCCACCATTATCACTTCGCCAGGCTGCGCGTCAGGTTTGATGCGGCGCGCCTCGTCCGGGGATATCTCGGTGCGGCTGTCAACAGGTCTTTCAACTACCGTTTTGCCCGCCCAGACCTCTACTTTACCGGTGCCCGGATTGATCTTGACGGCTATGTCCTGGTTAGGGGTAAAGTGCTCCTTACGGTAGGCCGATACCAGCGCCGCCTCTACCGCGCCGAGGATAACTTCTTTGGGCAGATTTTTTTCTGCCGAGAGCTGGGTTATGGCGAGCAGAAAATCGCTCTTCATCCCCGCTTAAGACCTCCATTAATAAAAAAGTGGGTACTACCCACTCCACAAACCCGCGTTATTGACACTAAAGTATATCATAATCCATATTTTGGTGCAAGGCAATTTACCTTTGAAAGGCTTGGCAGCCTTGAGTACATCGGTTATAATAGTATCAACCGGCGATTTTCAACTGGAGCCACCACCTTGGACCTTGACGAACTGAAGCAGTCGCTCGTGGCTGGCATAGATTCCCGTCGCGGTGAGCTCACCGAGCTTAGCCTCAGAATACATGCTAACCCCGAAACGGCCTTTTATGAATATAAAGCTGCTGCCTGGCTGGCCGATTACCTGGAGGATAACGGGCTGGCCGTGGAGAGGGCCGTCTGTGGCATGCCGACGGCTTTCAAAGCGAGGTACGGCGAGGGACTGCCGGTCATTGCTATTCTGGCCGAGTACGATGCCCTGCCCAAGCTGGGCCATGCCTGTGGGCACAACTTGATCGCCGCCATGGCGGTGGCCGCCGGGCTGGCCAGCAAACGCGCTGTAGACGGCTTTGGCGGCTCAGTCCTGGTGGTGGGCACGCCTGGCGAAGAGCTGTTCGGGGGCAAGGCGCTGATGGTGCAGCGGGGGTGTTTTGACGGCGTGGACGTGGCCATGATGGTACACCCGGGCGTGGCTAATGCCACCGTGGTGCAATCCCTGGCCTGCCAGACGCTGGACGTGGAGTTCTTTGGCCGGGCGGCCCATGCCGCTGCCCGCCCCGAGGAAGGCATCAATGCCCTGGACGCCATGCTGCTTTCTTTCAACGCCATCAACTCACTGAGGCAGCATATCAGGGAGCGGTGCCGCATTCACGGCATCATCACCGACGGCGGCGAGGCAGCCAACATCGTCCCGGCGCATACCGCCGGCAATTTCGTGGTGCGCGCCGAGAATGACAGCTATCTTGACGAGCTGAAGGAAAGGGTTATAAGCTGTTTTGCCGGGGCTGCCACTGCTACCGGGGCCAGGCTGGAATACCGCTGGGCAGAGGTGCGCTACTCGTCCCTGGTCAACAACCAGACCCTGGCCCAGCTTTTCGAGCGCAACATGGAGTTACTGGGGCGGGAGATGCTGCCTGCCGGTTCGGCAGTAGGCTTCGGCAGCACCGACATGGGCAATGTCAGTCAACTGGTGCCCGGCATTCATCCGATGGTGGCCATCGTGCCGCCGGGGGTGCTGATACATTCCCCGGAATTTGCCCAGGCGGCAACCTCCGAGACCGCCATCCAGGGGATGCTGGACGGGGCCAAGGCCATGGCCATGACCGTGGCCGACCTGCTGGCGTCGCCGGCGATGCTGAACGTGGTCAGGGCGGAGTTTGAGGCGCAAAAATGAAGATCGGCATTCCCAGGGCCTTGCTCTACTACCAGTATTATCCCATGTGGAAGCACTTCTTCGAGGAGTTGGGCGCGGAGGTGGTCGTATCTCCGCATACCACGAGGGTCATTCTTTCTTCAGGCATATCCCGGGTGGTGGCCGATACCTGCCTCCCGGCCAAGGCCTACATGGGGCACGTCATGTCCCTGGTGGGAAAATGCGACTGCGTTTTTATTCCGGCCATACGCAGCCTGAAGGCGAAGGTGTTCAATTGCTCCAAGTTCCTGGGACTGCCTGATATGACCAGGGCGGTGGTCCCGGAATGCCCTCCCATACTCTCGATTGACGTGGATATGAACAAGGGAGAGAAGGAACTTTGGCGGGAGATCGACCGGCTGGGCCGGCACTTCACCCGGAACCATTCGAAGGTGCGGCAGGCGGCCATGTCAGCCTGGCAGAAACACCTGGAATACTGCCGCCTGATGGTCGAGGAGGGACTGACGCCGCCGCAGGCGCTGGAGCGGATGTTCGGCCTGGAAGCCGAGCCTGAAGGCAAGGGTGCGAGCAAGGAAAAGGCGCTTCCGACTGCCGACGCTTCGGGCCAGGCGCACATAGCCGTGATCGGCCATCCTTACATCCTCTATGACCACCATGTAAGCCATCGCCTGATCAACTGGCTGCAGCAGCACAACATCAGGGTGCATACCCCGGAGATGCTGGCCGCCGAGGCCATCGATTCCGGCATAGGAAGGCTGGTGGGCCAGTCATACTGGACCTACGAATACGAGGTGGTCGGGGCGGGGGGCCATTACCTGGAGCATGACGTGGACGGCGTCATCGGCCTGGTGGCCTTCGGCTGCGGCCCGGACTCCCTGATGATGGACATGGTGCGCCGTCATTCGGCGCTGCCGGGCGCGGCGGCGTTTATGAACCTGACCCTGGAGGAGCACACCGCCGAGGCAGGCATAGTCACCCGCCTTGAGGCCTTTGTCGACATGGTGCGGAGAAAGAAGAGGCGGAAAGAAACATGCGCATAGGCATGCCCCACATGGGCAATCTGCACATTACCCTGAAGACACTATTCGAAAGGCTGGGCGTGGACTACGTGATACCGCCCTCCAACAGCCAGCGCACCCTGTCCCTGGGGGCCAAATACTCGCCGGAAGGGCTGTGCATCCCGTTCAAGCTGACGCTGGGCAACCTGATCGAATGCGCCGCGATGGGGGCGGACACACTGCTCATGCCCGGCGGCAACGGCATCTGCCGGCTGGGCTACTACGCCAAGGTGCAGCAGCAGGTGCTGCGGGAGATAGGCTACAACGCTGAAATCGTCGAGCTTGGCGTTTCGGAGCGCAAGCTGATCGGCTTCATGCAGATGATAAAGCGGCTTTCCAACGACGCCTCCTGGTACAGGCTTATCACCTCGTTCCGGTTTGCACTGGCAAAGCTGCACGCCCTGGATGCCATTGAGCGCTCGGTGCAGAAGGTGAGGCCGGCGGAACAGGTCAAGGGCGCGGCCCAGGAGCTATATACCAGCGCCATTGAAGCCATTGACGGGGCCAATGACTATGCCTCGCTCAAGAAGATAAAGAAGAGCTACCTGGCGCAACTGGACGCTGTCCCCAGGCAGAGCCGGGCCAATCCGTTGAAGGTGCGGGTCATCGGCGAGTTCTACGTTGTCCTCGAGCCGTTCTCCAACCTGGATGTCGAGGTGGAGCTGGGCAAGCTGGGGGTTGAGGTGAGGCGGACCACGTTCATCTCTGAATGGACCAAGTTCAGCCTGTTCCTCAATCCGCTGGGTATAAATGAGAAAGAGCGCTATCAACGGGCGGCGATGCCCTATCTCAAGCACGACGTCGGCGGCGAGGGCTGGGAGTCGGTGGGGGAAAAGGTGCTCCACGCCGGAGAGGACTACGATGGTATAATACATCTGGCGCCGTTCACTTGCATGCCGGAGATAGTGGCCCAGAACATAATGCCGACCACCCAGGAGGACATCCCGGTGCTGACCATCCTGTGTGACGAGCAGATGGGGAAGGCGGGGATGTTGACCAGGCTGGAGGCCTTCGTTGACCTGCTGGAGCGGAGGCGGCGGGCGCGCCTGGCCTGTAATAACGTGAGGAGGGCTTATGGAAGCCTACTTAGGGATTGATGTCGGCTCGGTTACCACCAAGGTCGCCGCGCTGGACGTAAATGACGAACTGATAGCAGACTTTTATCTGCCCACCCAGGGACAGCCCATAGTCAAGGTGCAGCAGGGGCTGGCCGAGGTCAGGCGGCATTTGCCTGCGGACGTGGAGATAAGGGGCGTGGGCACTACCGGAAGCGCCCGCTACCTGGCCGGGACCATTGTGGGGGCCGACCTGATAAAGAACGAGATCACCTCTCACGCCGTCGCCGCCCTGCATTACATACCGGATGTACAGACGGTGCTGGAGATCGGCGGGCAGGACAGCAAGATAATCATTATCAGGGATGGCGTGGTGACCGACTTCGGCATGAATACGGTCTGCGCCGCCGGCACCGGCAGCTTCCTGGACCACCAGGCGCTGCGGCTCAACATGGGCATTGAGGACTTCTCCCACAAGTCCCTGGACAGTGAAACGCCGGTGCGCATCGCCGGGCGCTGCACTGTTTTCGCCGAATCGGACATGATACACAAGCAGCAGGTGGGCCACCGCATCGAGGATATCCTCTACGGGCTGTGCCAGGCGCTGGTGCGCAATTATCTGAACAACATCGCCTCGGGAAAAGAGATCAGGCCGCCCATAGTCTTCCAGGGCGGGGTCGCTTTCAACCAGGGTATAGTAAAGGCCTTCAGGGAAGAGCTTAAGACCGATATCATCATCCCGCCTCACCACGAGGTCATGGGCGCTATCGGGGCCGCCCTGCTGGCGCACGAGGAGATGGCTGACCATTCAGATTCCACGAAATTCAGGGGCTTTGGCATCAGCGATATCCAGTACCGCACTTCTTCGTTCGAGTGCAAGGCGTGCCCTAATTTGTGCGAGATCGCCCAGCTAGCCACCAATGGCAAGGTGCTGGCCCGGTGGGGCGGGCGGTGTGATATGTGGGAGCGTACCTCGGCTGGCTAAGGTCTGAAAAAATGATAATTGCCGTTGATGCTGCCGGTGGCGATTACGCACCGCATGAAATAGTCAAGGGGGCGGTGAAAGCGGCCCAGGAATATGGCGTTGAAATAGCCCTGGTGGGGAGGAAGAACGTCCTGCGCGTGCTGGCAGGCCGGGCGCTGGACAAGTCCATCAGCATCGTTGAAGCCAGCCAGACCATCGAGTGCGATGAATCGCCGATAAAGGCTGTACGGAACAAGCCTGATTCTTCAATAGTGGTCGGGGTGAACCTGGTAAAGGAGGGGAGAGCCGCCGCCTTTGTTTCGGCGGGAAGCACCGGGGCCGTGCTCTGTGCCGGACTGCTCCAACTGGGCAAGGTGAAGGGGATAGACCGGCCGGCCATTGGCTGCTTCCTGGATTCGATATCGACGGTGCCCGCCCTGCTCATAGACGCCGGGGCCAATGCCGATTGTCGTCCCGGGCACCTGCTCCAGTTCGCCCAGTTGGGGGCCATCTACAGCCGGAACATCCTGGGCCTGGGCACGCCGCGCGTGGGACTGCTCAGCAATGGCAGCGAACAGAACAAAGGGAACCACCTGGTACTGGAGACCTACCAGCTCCTGAAGAAGAACAATGGCTTTGAGTTCATAGGCAACATAGAGCCGCATGATATCCTGAAGAGGACGGCGGACGTCATCGTGACCGACGGATTTACCGGGAATATCATGCTCAAGACGATAGAAGGCATGTCAGACAGCTTTCTGACCCTGATACGGCAGGCGGGCCAGATATTCTCAAGCGTGTCACAGTTGCGGGGGCGCGACCTGTTGCAGGATGTTGGCCTGGCGAGGAAAATAGACTACCGGGAATATGGGGGGGCCTACCTGGTGGGTCTGGGGGGAGACATAATCATCGCCCACGGGCGCAGCCAGGCCAGGGCGGTCAAGAGCGCCATCAAGCTGGCCAAGGACACGGTGGAACGAGGAATAAAGCAGAAAATAGCGGAGGGAGATTATGAGTAAACCAGTCGCAGTAACCCAGGACAATTTTGACAAGGTCGTCCTGAAATCCGATAAGCCGGTGCTGGTGGACTTCTGGGCGGAGTGGTGCGGGCCGTGCCGGATGGTAGCGCCGATTGTCGACGAGCTGGCTGGCGAGTACGAAGGCAAGATCGACTTTGCCAAGGTGAACGTCGATGAGAACCAGAAGATCGCTGCCCAGTACAGCATCATGAGCATCCCCACCCTGATGATCTTCAAGGAGGGCAAACCTCAGTCTAATATCGTGGGCTTCAGGCCCAAGTCAGAGCTAAAGCGGAGCCTGGATGAAGTCCTGGGGTAATTATGGATATTGTCATTGTGGACAACAGCGCTGAAGGCAAATGCGACGCCCGCTGCGGGGTAGACTGGTCAGAGGACAGCACCCGGTCACTGGCCGAGGAGCGCATCAGGGCGCAGCTTGGCGCCGACTCCCGGTTCAGTTACCTGGACCTTGCCAGTACTGAAGCCTGCGCCTCTAATCCGGAGATAATGGCCCGCGCCCGCGCTCTGCCCCTGCCGGTGCTGTTCATCGACGGCGAGCCGAGGATATCCGGTTTCTTCGACCACCGGATGCTGACCGATGCTATCGATGCCACGATGGAGCTGTTAAGATAGTTTTCAGGGGAATGGATGTATGCCTGATCTGGATAAGGACTATGATGTCATCATAATTGGCGGCGGCCCGGCCGGGCTGAGCGCCGGCATTTATGCCGCCAGGGACAGGCTCAAGACGGTCCTGGTGGAGATGGGGATGGTGGGCGGGCAGATCGCCAACGCGGAGAGAGTGGACAACTACCCCGGCTATCCAGACGGTGTCGGTGGCGTGGAGCTGGGCGAGCTGATGCATGCCCAGGCCATGAAGTACGGCCTGGAGACGCTGATGGATGAGGTCACCGGCGTAGAGCTAAGGGAGGGGCGCAAGGTGGTGAAGACCGCCGGCGGGGAGCTATCGGCCAGGGCGCTCATCATCGCCAGCGGCTCGGAGCGGCAGAAGCTGAACGTCTCCGGCGAGGACAGGTTCACCGGGCGCGGCGTGTCTTTCTGCGCCACCTGCGATGCCGCTTTTTTCGTGGACAAGACGGTGGCCGTGGTCGGCGGCGGCAATGCCGCCATTACCGAGGCCCTGCACCTGACCAAATTCGCTTCCAGGGTCATCGTCATTCACCGGCGGGACCAGCTCCGGGCCACCCGCATCATGCAGGAGCGGGCCTTTGCCAACCGGAAGATAGAGTTCCTCTGGAACGCCGTCGTCGACGAGGTCCTCGGTGACGACTTCGTCAGGAGCCTCAGGCTGCGCCGGCTGACCACCGACGACCACTTCAGCCTGGACGTGGACGGTGTCTTCGTGTCCATAGGCTTCAGGCCCAACACCCGTTTTCTCAAGAACTTCGTCAGCGTGGACGCCGCCGGGGCGATCATTACCAATAACCGCATGGAGACGGGTCTGTCCGGCGTTTTTGCAGCCGGAGATATCCGTCATGAATCGGTCCGTCAGGT
The DNA here is from genome assembly GCA_016190695.1 of Chloroflexota bacterium. Lineage (GTDB taxonomy): Bacteria > Chloroflexota > Dehalococcoidia > Dehalococcoidales > RBG-16-60-22 > JACPQC01. Next base: position 23,770 of record JACPQC010000022.1, on the reverse strand, counting down.
CATCGCCGCTGCCGGGGACGGCGCCATTGCTGCCATCCGCGCCGAGGAATACATCGCCGGGCACGATTAGTGCCGCTCAAAGCGCCTGCGACCTTCCTTAAAATATTTCCGCCCTCCATCTTTTACTTTACCGGGAGGGTAGTCTATAATTTCTGTAAAATTGCCGGGATGAAAGGAAATCTGATGAAAGTAATCTTTCTGGAAGACGTACCAAAAGTGGGCAAGGCTGGCCAGACTAAAGAGGTGGCCAACGGCTATGGCCGGAACTACCTGATTCCGAAGAAGCTGGCCATGCCGGCCACGGCCGAGGCATCCAGGCTGGTCCAGGCGCAGATAAAGGCCAGGGCGCTCATCCAGGCGCAGACCGAGGCCGAGATGATGGCCTTGGCCCGGGAACTGGAGGGCCGGGAGATCATCGTCAAGGCCCGCGCCGGGGCCGATGATAAGCTCTACGGCTCGGTGACCAACGCCGATATCGCCGCGGCCCTGGACAGCGCCGGGTATGCCGTCGACAAGCGCAAGGTTGAACTGGAGGAGCCGATCCGGCAGCTTGGCGCCCATGAGGTGGAAGTCAAGCTGTCGAAAGACCTATCTCCCAGGATAAAAGTGGTCGTGGAGAGGGAAGGGGAATAAGTGTTCCAGGACAGGCTGCCTCCTCACGACCAGGACGCTGAAGAGGCGGTTATTGGCTCGCTGCTCATCGATGGCAGCGCCATAAACCGGATCGCCACCGTGCTCAACCCGCCTGACTTCTACTACGAGGGCAACCAGGCGATGTACCAGGCCTGTGTCGCCCTCTACGATGCCGATGATGCCATAAACCAGATAACGGTGGCGCAGGAGCTGGGGCGGCGGGGCAAGCTGGAGTCCTGCGGCGGGGTGGCCCACCTGAGCCATCTCATATCCATCTGCCCTACCCCCCTGGATATCGACAACTACGCGGATATCGTGCACCGGCTTGCCGTAATGCGCCGGCTGATAAACGCCGCCGGGCAGATAGCTGCCATTGGCTATGCCGCCGACCCCGATGTGGATGCCAGCCTGAGCCAGGCGGAGGGCCTGCTCTACCAGCTACGGCGTGGCCGGGGGCCGAGGGACTTCGTCCACATCCGGGAGGTGCTGGACAAGTATTTTGAGACCGCCGCCGCTGCCGAGGGAGAGGCCGCCGGAGAGACATCGTCCTACATCACCACCGGTTTCCTGAGCCTGGACGACATCCTGGAGGGGCTACACCGCTCGGACCTGATCATCGTGGCGGGCAGACCGAGCATGGGCAAGACCAGCCTCGCCCTGAACATCGCCCGCAATGTGGCCGTTGAGCGCAAAGGGTCCGTGGCCATTTTCTCCCTGGAGATGGCCCGCGAGTCCCTGGTGCTGCGCCTGCTGGCCGGCGAGTCCGGGCTGCGGTCAAAGCGGCTGCGCTTCGACCATCACTCCGAGGAAGAGGAGCGGCGCATCATGGATGCCATCGGCGTCCTGGCCGAGGCGCCGGTCTATATCGATGATTCACCGCTGCTCCGGATGGTGGAGATGCGGAGCAAGTCCCGCCGCCTTTATCACGAGTGTGGCGGCCTGGACCTCATCATCCTGGACCACCTGGGGCTGATGCAGGGTGACACCCGGACTGAGAACCGCGTTCAGGAGATAAGCTTCATCTCCCGCTCCCTGAAGGCGCTGGCCCGCGAGCTGAACGTGCCGGTCCTCGCTGTCTCCCAGCTCAGCAGGGCCTCCGAGCGGCGCGAATCTCACGTCCCCCAGCTTTCCGACCTGCGCGACAGCGGCAGCATCGAGCAGGACGCCGACGTGGTCCTGTTCGTCTACCGGGACGAGTATTACTACAAGGAAGACGAGTGGCAGACGCGGAACCCGGAGCGCAAGTACCCCCGGGGCGAGGCCGACCTTATTGTTGCCAAGCACCGCAACGGCGCCACCGGCCAGATAAAGCTGCGTTTCAGGCATGAGCTGGCCAGGTTCGAGAACTTTGACAGTCAAGAGGTTATCTCGCCATGAAGCAGTTCGAAGGTTTCCCGGCCCGGATGTACTTCACTTCCATCCCGAATGTCTTCTTCAGCCGCCTGCTGCCGGAGATAAGCGATATGGCGGAACTCAAGGTGACGCTGTACGCCCTGGCAGCGCTGTACCACAAACGGGGGCAGCCCCGCTTCATAAGCGCCTCCGAGCTTGAAGCCAGCCCCGGTCTGCTCGCCGGTCTGCAGGGCCTGGGGGAGACGCCGGCAGAGACGTTGCGCCAGGCCCTGGGCAGGGCGGTGGGGCGGGGGGTGTTCCTCAAGCTTGCGGTGCAGCAGGGCGAGGCAGCCGATACCGTCTATTTCCTCAATACCGCCGCCAACCAGGGCATTGTATCCAGGGTCCAGGCCGGTGAGATAAGCCTGGGCGACTGGAAAGCCGGAGGGCCTCCGGTTGAAGCTGTAGGGCCGCTGCCTGATATCTTCGCCCTGTACGAGGCGAACATCGGCATGCTCACCCCGATGATCGCCGAGGAACTGCGGGCGGCGGAGAAGACCTACCCGGAGCAGTGGATAAGGGACGCCGTCAGGGAAGCGGTGAACAACGGAAAGCGCAAGTGGGCCTACATCGCGGCCATCCTGGAGCGCTGGGCGACGGAGGGCAAGGACGATGGAACACATAGGGGACATCCTGAAAAAGATGCGGACAAATATCTCAAGCAGCGATATGGACACATGGTCCAGCGATGAAACGGAGACCCCGGGTGCGCCCGAATGCCCCGTGTGCAAGGGGGCGGGGGTAGTCCATCCCCGGCTGGCATCGGGGAAGCCGGACTTCAGCCGGACAGTGCCCTGCAACTGTGTCCGGGAACAGGTTGAGCAGAAGCGGCGGGACTGGCTGCAGCGTTACAGCAATCTCGGCCAGCTTACCCGGCTGACCTTTGATAACCTGGTCCCACAGGGACGCAGCGGCAATCCGGCCCACCAGCGGCAGTTCGCCGGCGCCTTCGAGGCGGCCAGGGTCTTCGCCGCCGGGCCGAAGGGATGGTTCGTCCTTAGCGGTCCCAGCGGCTGTGGCAAGACCCACCTGGCGGCGGCCATAGCCAACTACCGGCTGGCCCTCGATCAGCCGGTCTTCTATATCAGCGTCCCCGACCTGCTCGACCACCTGAAGGCGAGCTTCAGCCCCACCAGCGACATCCCCTATGACGAGTTCTTCGACCAGGTGCGCAACGTGTCGTTGCTGGTGCTCGATGACCTGGGGGTGCAGTCCAGCACGCCCTGGGCGCGCGAGAAGCTCGACCAGCTACTGACCTATCGCTTCAATGCCGAACTGCCGACGGTGGTGGTGACCATCGTGCCTGTGCCCCAACTGGACGACAGGCTGCAGACCCGCCTCAGCGACCCCAGGACAAGCCAGCTTCACGTCATCGAAGAAGAGCAAACGGCCTCGCTCTACGGCTGGGGGCCGGAATTCGAACTGCAGAAGACCATGACGTTCTCCAATTTTGATCTGCGGGTCAAGGAGGAGTACCGCGATAACCTGGAGGCGGTCTACCACCTCGCCATGAGCTTCGCCCGGTCTCCGGATGGCTGGCTGGTGCTCCAGGGGGTGAACGGCTGCGGCAAGACGCACCTGGCGGCGGCCATCTGCAACTTCCGCTACCAGGCCAACCAGCCCGCCCTGTTCGTGGTGGTGGTCGAGTTCCTGGACCATCTGAAGGCGACCTTCAGCCCGGGCAGCAAGGTGGGCTACGACCAGCTTTTTGAGAGCGTGAAGACCGCCCCGCTGCTGGTGCTGGACGACTTCGGCGAGCAATCAGGCACGCCCTGGGCCCGGGAGAAGATGTACCAGGTGGTCAACTATCGCTATAACGCCAGGCTGCCTACCGTCATCACCACCACTTACACGCTGGACGCCGACGAGATCGAAGGGCGCATCGCCTCCAGGCTGATAGACCACAAGCTGAGCACCTTCTTCAATATCACCGCCCCGGACTATCGCGGCGACCTCCGCCCCCAGGAGAGAAGGCGGGTCAGGCGGCGGGGCTAGGGGCGAAGCCCCTCTCTGCCTCTCTTCCCCTGTCCGGCCAGGCGATATCCCTTTTGTGCTGGAGACATCAGACGAAGAGTGGATAAAGGGGAAAGACAAAGGAAATTCACGCCTGCCAGCGCAACCAGACACTAAGCCTTCCTGGCCTCGATGAGCTTGACGATGCTGGCCAGATCGGTGACCTGCTCTATGACCAGGCCGCTGTTGCGGACATTTTCCACGGTGCGGCGGTTGATGTTGGCCCCCACCATCCTTACCACCACCGGATTGGCCAGGTCCATCAGCCCGGCCAGGAAGCGGTTGGCGCTGAGGACATGCTCCAGCAGGACCACTTTACCGCCGGGCCTGCACACCCGCGCCGCCTCTATCAGGCCGCGCACCGGGTCCGGCACCGAGCAGAAGACGAAGGTGGCGACCACGGTGTCGAAGGTATTATCGGGGAAGTCCAGATGCTGGGCGTCCATCTCGCGCAGGGACACTTTGACCCTGTACCTGACCGCCTTTTCCTGTGCCCGCGTCAGCATCTTCTCGCTGAAGTCGACGGCGGTGATGCTGGCCCCGGCGGGGTAATAGGGGAAGTTCTTGCCCGTACCCACGCCTATCTCCAGGACGTTACCGCCTTCCACTTTGCTCCAGAGAAGCTTTCTCCACTCCTTGAAACGCCTCTCCATCAGGCTTTCCATAATGTCATAGACAGGCGCGATGCGGTTGTACCGCCCCCGGGCGGCGGCAGTCCTCATGTCTGTCCCGTTAGCCGTCATTGCAGGTCTTTCTTCAACTGATCGAATTCTTCCCTGGAAATTTCGCCTTTGGCATAGCGGGTGCGCGCCAGGTCCAGGGCGCTCTGTTTTCCCTGGCTGCCCCTGGTCAGCCTTATCACCAGCCAGACGATAAGGGCGATGACGCCGCCGCCGATGATGATTGTCCAGATCAGGCCGAAGAACATCCACAGGACTGCGCCGCCGAGCCATTCCATAACTCTGCCCCTCTTGTCTGCGTTCTGGTTTCATTATAGCACCTGCCCGGCCTGTTAACATCCCGGTCGTATAGTGCTATACTCGAAGTATAGGATGATTCCCGGTTGCAGGGAGGCTGCAATGGTAAAGCAGGTTGCCGGGGGCGGTAGGACGCTGTACGTGTGCGAGGCCTGCGGCTTTGCCTGCGATGAGCGACAATGGGCCGAGAAATGCCAGGCGGGGCGCCAGGCCAATAATAGCTGCAACATTGAGATCACGGAGCATGGCTTTTCCCTGGAGCAGTAAGCATGAAGTGGTTTCAGGCGAAGTGCACCGCCACGGCCCTCGTAATGGCGCTCGCGTCGGCGATCATGGCGGGGTGCAGTCCGGCGCCGCCACCCGGGCCATCTCCCTCGCCGGGAGCTGAGCCGATCATGGCCAGGGAAGCGGTGGCGACGCTGGCTACGGGCCTGGAAGCGCCCTGGGCCGCCGATTTCCTGCCCGATGGCGGCATCATCTTCACCGAGCGTCCTGGCCGGATACGCCTCCTCGATGCCGGGGGGGCGCTTATCGCCAGCCCGCTGCGCACCATCGAAGAAGTGGCCCATCGCGGCGAGGGGGGACTGCTCGGCCTGGCCCTCCATCCCGACTTCGACCGCAACCAGTCCGTCTATGTCTACCACACCTACCAGTCCGAGCGCGGGCTGGCCAACCGGGTGGTCAGGCTGAAGTTCCGGGGCGGCGCGCTGGTGGACGACTCCGTTATCATCGATGGCATCCCCGGGGCGGGCATTCACGACGGCGGCCATATAAAGTTCGGGCCGGACAGCATGCTCTATATCACCACCGGCGATGCTTCGGTGGCCATCCTGGCCCAGGAGAGGGCTTCCCTGGCCGGCAAGATACTGAGGTTGAAAGATGATGGGACAGTCCCTGATGACAACCCCTTCCCCGGCTCACCGGTCTACTCCCTGGGCCACCGCAATCCGCAGGGGCTGGCCTGGGACGACAGGGAGCAGCTCTGGGCCACCGAGCATGGCTCCAGCGCCACCGATGAACTTAACCTGATCATCCCCGGCGGCAACTATGGCTGGCCGACCATCCGGGGCGATGAGCGGGCAGAGGGGCTTATCAGCCCTGTGCTCCACAGCGGCGGCGATACCTGGGCGCCCTCCGGGATGGCCTTCGCCGGCGGGTCGCTTTACTTCGCCGGGCTGCGCGGCCAGAGCCTGTTCCGGGTGTCCCTGTCGGGGCATGAAGCCCGGCTCAGCCGGCATCTTGAGGGCGAACTGGGCCGCCTGCGGGAGGTGGTTGCCGGCCCCGACGGCTTTCTCTACGTCCTCACCAACAACCGCGATGGACGGGGCGCGCCCGCAGCCGATGATGACCGGATCATCAGAATTGACCCCGCCCGGCTGTAGAAGCACCGGGCCGGTAAAAACAGGCACGAGGAGGTAGGCATGTTCAACACCATACTGGTCTGCCTGGATGGCTCCAGGCTCGCCGAGCAGGTCCTGCCCTATGCTGAGGCGGAGGCAGTCGCCTTCAAGAGCCGGGTAATCCTGTTCCAGGCTGTCCCCGAACCGGAGGTGGTGACGCCGGGGATACCGGGCACCCAGCCGGTGCCTGTTGAGACCGGGTCCATGCTGCAGCGGGCGCGCCAGGCGCTGCTCCAGGCCGAGTCTTACCTGGAGAAAACGGCCGGCCCGCTTATAGAAAAGGGACTGCCGGTAGATACCGCGGTAATCGTGGGCAGGGCGGGTGAGGTCATAGTGAACTACGCCCGCGAGAACGCGGTAGACCTTATCGCCATGGCCTCGCACGGGCGCAGCGGCCTGAGCCGGGCGATATTCGGCAGCGTGGCGGACTACGTGCTCAGGGAGGGCGGTCTTCCGGTGCTGGTCATCAGGCCGTTAGCGGCGGGGTGATACCCTGGCCAAAGCGAACAGGGCGTTCACTCAAGCACCCCGATCACGGGAAATTTGTCCATCAAATCGGGGCCGTGCGGGGCCTGGTCCAGGTCCGGGGTCAGGTCCTGTCCGGCCTCGTGGCTGCACTGGTGGATACCCTTCTTCCAGAGGAAACTCGACGATACATCGTACACCTTGCCGGCATAGGCGATGTAGGTCGGGCCATTGCAGCCATTATACTGTTTGAGCTCCGCTTTGCTGAAGGTCTTCACGTTTCCTCGCACAGCTTTTCTCACCCCAGCCCGATGTCCAGCAGCATCATGACGGCGAACCCGGCCATGCCCCCGGAGGTGGCCAGGTCAGCATTGCCGGAACGCTGGGACTCCGGGACCACCTCTTCCACCACCACGAATATCATTGCCCCGGCGGCAAAGCTCAGGGCATAGGGCAGCAGCGGCTGGACCAGGGAGACGACAGCGGCCCCGGCGACCGCCGCCAGCGGCTCGACGGCCCCGGACAACTGCCCGTACCAGAAACTCTTCGCCGACGACATCCCCTCCCGCCGGAGGGGGGCGGATACGGCCAGGCCCTCAGGGAAGTTCTGTATCCCCAGGCCGATGGCGAGGGCAATGGCCGCCGCAAAGCTGGCCGAGGGCAGGCCCATGCCGGCCGCTCCGAAGGCTACTCCCAGGGCGAGGCCCTCAGGGATGTTGTGCAGGGTGATGGCCAGCACCAGCAGGATGCTGCGCTGCCACTTCGTCCGTATTCCCTCGGCCTCCTCGGCGGGATAGCCCAGGTGCAGGTGCGGCAATATGGCGTCGGCCGCCCTCAGAAAGGCCCCGCCCAGCAGGAAACCGGTGACCGGGGGCAGCCACAAGGGCAGCTCCCCACCCCGGGACAGTTCTATTGCCGGCATCAGCAGCGACCAGAAGCTGGCGGCGATCATCACCCCGCCGGCGAAGCCCAGCATCAGGTCCAGCGTCTTCTGGCTGATACCCCTCGTCCCCAGGACGGCGGCGGCACCCACGGCGGTCATTGCCCAGGTAAAACACGCTGCCAGCAGCGCCTGCAATATCGGCGGCAGCGCCTGCAACCAGTCTATCATTTTCCATCCGTCTTACTTGAGGAACTTGGACACGAAGGGCGAGGTATCACCGCGCCGCATGAAATGGCCGGAAGGCCCTTCTCCCAGGAACTCGGAGAACCAGGACTCGTGCTCCACTTCCTCGTTGAGGATAGCCTGGGACAGGTCATAGGTGCGGTGGTCTTTGCCGGCAGTGAGGTTGCAGATATGGGTATAGCCGCGCACCGCGCATCTCTCTGCGTCCACCAGCACCTGCAAGATGGCCTTGGTGTCCCTGGGGTCCTGGGGCAGCCTCGCCGGTGGACAGGCGGAACAATCGTGAAACTCGTTCATGTTGTCGGGCAGTCTGCCGCCAAGCTCGTAGATGCGGGGGACAAGGGCTTCGAAGTGGTTGCGGTCTTCCAGGCGGGCTATCTCGGCGATCTCCTTGACGGTCTCGCCGTCGAGGCCGATGAGGTTGGCCCTGAGTATGGTGTAATAATAGTAGGTGGTAAGCTCGGCGGCGGCATTTGTTACCAGTAGTTGCACCAGTTGATCGACATTGACACCTGCTTTCTCCACTACCTCTCTGGCTACCCTGGCCATTCGACACCTCCTATGTTTTTTCACTCTTGTCCAAAATAGGTTTCTCGATCAGGTTTGATTTAGACAGCATCGTTTAACGGCGAACCTGGTTTTTCAGACCTGCCAGGTTGATGAAAAATAAGTAAAGATGTGTCGTCTCCCTTTAAGAAAGGGAGATAGAGAGGGATTTTGAGAGTAGAAAATCCCTCTTCCGCCCCCCTTTTTCAAAGGAGGAAACTCAACCGAGACTTTTTCATCACACTGCTACGTATAGATTGTCATACCAGCTTTCGCTGGTATCCAGAGGGGAGTTATTTGGAACCAGGCAAACATATTCCAGGCACACTGCCCCATCCCTTTATCCCTTCCCCAGAGGGGGAGGGAAGAGATTTGTTGAAGGGGCGAAGCCCCTTCTAATCCCTATTTTTAATTTGCTCCGAAAATACCGACGAAAATGTCATTCCGAAGAAGCGACCCACCTCCGCCGAGGCTTTGGTGGACAAGCGCGACTGAAGAATCTGGAGTGGGGCTATGCCCCGCCCACCCAGATTCTTCGCTACGATCAGAATGACAGTAGTACATATCTATTTTCATACTTCATGATGCTCGCTGCAAGCGGGCATGGATGATTGGACAGCAGTGATGTTTTTCCGCAAAACGGGCCTACGTCTGGGTACGGGGCTGGCACCCGGGCGAGCGCACCATGAGCACCGGTACGCTGGAGGAGCGGAGGATCCGGTCAGCCACGCTGCCCCAGACCCAGCGGCTCACCCCGGAGCGGCCGTGGGTGGCTATAGCGATGAAATCAACCCCGTTGTTTTCGGCATAGTCACATATGCTTTCGGCCACCCTGCCCAGAACGACCTCCGTGCTGATGTTCAGACCTCTGAATTTTTCACGGCTTGCCAGACTCTCAAGGTAGTCGCGCGCTTCACTGAGATGCCGCTCGTCCATCCGGCTGGTCTCTTCGTGGGTGAAGGCGGGGCCGTCGGCGCCGGGGGGGATTACCACCGGCTCGACCACTCTGAACAGCACCAGGTTCTTTGTCTCACAGCCCCTGGCAATGACCTCGACATGTGGCAAGACGCATTCGGCCAGCTCCGAGCCGTCCAGCGGGACCAGCAACTTTTGATACACTCGATTACCTCCTTGTTCTCTTTTGTCCGAATATGGACCTTTACTTGCGAATAAGCTCACCACATTGTTCCAGAAGGCCAGAAGCTAGTGCTCAAGCAACACTTAAACTGTCATTGCGAGGAGCCGAAGGCGACGTGGCAATCCATATAATGTGAGATTGCCACGCCTCCCGCTTGAGGCGGGATGGCTCGCAATGACAGGGCATAGCAGTGCTACAAAATACATTGCGTTCGTTGCCTAAATGCAACGTTCGAAGAAACATGGCTTGCGACATATTGACCATTCCTTACCCTTTCCAGGGCAGGCTCGATACGGAACCAGAAAACGTCTGGATACCGACTTCCGTCGGTATGGTAAATAAGTGAAAATGTCTATGCATAGGGCGCTAGGACATGCCTATTTCTTGGCTAAGCTGGAGGTGCTGGATAACATCGGCCCGGCTAAGCAGGCCGGCCAGTTTACCATCCTGCAGCACCAGCACCTGGTTGATGCCATACTGCGCCAGGAGCCGGAAGGCGGAGCCGAGGTCATCCTCGGGGCGGACACTGTAAAGGGGCTGGGTGGCCATAATCTCAGACACTGCCGTCGTCGCCCAGTCCTGCTGGGGTAGCTCTTTTACGTCTGTCAGCGTCACAATACCGGCCAGTCGGCCATCCCGGCACACCGGAGCTGCCCGGCGTCCCCGGCGCAGAAATATGTTCTTGACCACGTCGGCCACGGTGACCTCCGGGGTGACTGTCTCCGGGGTGGCGTCCATGATATCTTTGACCCGGACGCCTCGAAAGTGCTCCTGGAGGGTTACTTCCTGTCGGCTGGCGTCTGCCGCACCGTTGAGGAACCAGCCGATGAAGGCCACCCACAGCCCGCCCAGGAAGTCCCCCTGGAGGAACTGGAAAACGCCGAAGCCGATGAGGCCGAAGGCCAATATCTGCCCTACCGTGGCGGCGATGTTGGTGGCCTTTCTGATGTTCCTGGTGATGCCCCAGAGGATCGAGCGCAGCACCCGGCCCCCATCGAGGGGAAAGCCGGGCAGGAGATTGAAAGCGCCGAGCAGGGCGTTCACCAGCGCCAGATAGGTGAAAGTCGCTGCAAGGGGGCTGGTAGAATCTCCGGCGAACTGCCTCAGCCCCCAGAAGATGGCGGCCAGGACCAGGCTGCTCACCGGGCCGATCACTGCCATGACAAACTCGGCCCTGGGTTTCTTCATCTCGCCGCCGATGTTGCTCACTCCCCCGAAGATAAAGAGGGTGATGTTCTCAACGGGGAGGCCGCTGGCCTTGGCCACAAAGGAATGCGCCAGCTCATGTATCAGCACCGAGAGGAAGAGGGTCAGTGCCGCGATAACGCCGGTAATCCAGTACTCTGTCTGGCTCCATCCCGGAAAGAAGCGGGGAAAGAACCCCTGGGCGAGGGACCAGGTTATCAGGACAAAGGCCAGCAGCCAGGTATAGTGAATACCTATCCTGATGCCGGCAATCCGCAGGAGACCAAGAGAGCCTTTCATAGCTACTCCCTGTCCTCAATCAAATCGACTACCGGACTCCGCCGGACCCTCTTTACTCATCATATTAGAGCCTCCTGCAAGTGTCAAGCCTTTGCGGTCATTTAGGGATAACATTCTCATCACAGGGGCGGGTAAGGTACAACACAACGAGAAACTGCTTTGCTTACGCTCGCCTTGACGGTCTGGTGGCATTCCTGCTAAAATCAGACAGTGTTCACTCCCCGGCAACCATATCTTATCTCCACGGAGAGTTGTTGCGAGCGATAACGCCTCCGCCGGTCGGACTATAGGCTACTAAAACTTGAATGAAAGGGGAAAACGTGGCTGTTGACTACAAGAAAGACGGCAGGATCGCTATCTTCACCATCAATCGTCCGGAGGCATTGAACTCCATCAATGTACAGGCCATCACCGAGCTTCACCAGGCGTTAGTCGATTTCCGGGACGATCCGGAGCTGTGGGTGGGCATCATGACCGGCGCCGGCGAAAAGGCCTTCTGTGCCGGGGCTGACATCAAAGACATGCTTCCCTTCATGAAAGAAAACGTCCAGGAAAAGCCGTGGGCCATCCCGGCCACTCACATGCGCGGGCTGGAGCTGTGGAAGCCGCTTATCGCCGCCATAAACGGAATCGCCCTGGGCGGTGGCATGGAGATGGTGCTGGCCTGCGATATCAGGATAGCCTCTGAGAAAGCCCGCCTGGGCCTGCCGGAGGTCAACCTGGGGCTGATACCCGGCTGGGGCGGCACGCAGCGGCTGCCCAGGATGGCCCCCTGGTGCAAGGCCGCGGAATTGCTGTTTACGGGGCGGCCCATCGATGCCCAGGAGGCCTATCGCATCGGCCTGGTCAACGCCGTTGTCCCCCCGGACAAAGTGATGTCCACCGCCAGGGAATGGGCCGATATCATCTGCCAGGCCGGCCCGCTGGCAGTAAGGGCGGCCAAAGAGGCCATGGTCCGGGGCACCAGCATGGCGCTGGATGACGGCTTGAGGCTGGAGAACGCCCTGGAGGCCTATTTGTCCCGGACAGAGGACTTCGCCGAGGGCACCGGCGCCTTTGTTGAAAAGAGAAAACCGGTCTACAAGGCCAGATAAACACTCTGAAGAGGAGAAGTATGGACATCAAGAAAGTTGGCGTTGTCGGCTGCGGGTTGATGGGGGGAGGCATCGTTCAGGTCACTGCCCAGTCAGGCTACCAGGTGGTTGTCTCCGAGATAAACGATGCGCTGCTGAACAAGGGCCTGTGGGCGATCAATTCCTCGCTCTCCAGGGGCGTGGAAAAGGGGAAGCTCTCCCAGCAGGACAAGGACGCCACGCTGGGGCGTATCAAGGGTACTACCACCACTACCGATTTTGGCGACTGCGACCTGGTCATCGAGGCGGCAGTTGAGAACCTGGAACTCAAGAAGAAGATATTCGCCGACCTTGACAAGGTAGCCCCGCCCCACGCCATTCTGGCCTCCAATACATCGGGACTGTCGATAATGGACATGGCCCGGGCCACTTCCAGGCCGGAGAAGGTGCTGGGCCTGCACTTCTTTAACCCGGTACCGATCATGAAACTGCTGGAAATAGTCCGGTCCATTGCCACCAGCGACGATACCCTGGAGACCGGCAAGCAGTTCGGCAAATCGGTGGGCAAGACCATCATCATCGCCCGCGACATGCCCGGATTCATCGTTAACCGCCTCATGGTGCCGCAGTTGCTCAACGCCATCAGGATGTACGAGTGCGGCGTCGCCACCAGGGAAGATATTGACACCGGTCTGAACCTGGGACTCAACCACCCGATGGGGCCATTGACGCTGTGCGACCTCGTGGGGCTGGACACGCTGGCCTTCATCGCCAACGGTATCTATGAGGAGTTCAAAGACCCCCAGTACATCACCCCCACCTTGCTTAACAAGATGGTGACCGCCGGATGGCTGGGGCGCAAGACCGGCAAGGGTTTTTACGACTATAAATAAGGCTGATGCCCCACGAGGGTCATCCTTCCTCGCTTTTTTACTTCACAATATGAGTAAGGAGTAGTGTAATGAGTATTGAAGGCAAGGTGGCAATGGTCACCGGGGGGTCCGGCGCGCTGGGGAGGATGCATTGCCTGACCCTGGCGAAGGCCGGCTGCAATATCGTGATCACCGGTCACAGCCACCTGGAAAAGGCCGAGGCGGTGGCTGAAGAAGCCCGGGCGCTGGGCAGAAAGGCCCTGGCGGTCAAGATGGACGTAGCCAAACTGGATGAGGTCAGCGCCGGCGTGGAGAAGGTGAGCAAAGAGCTGGGGCCGGTAGATATCCTGGTCAACAACGCCGCTTTCGGCATAGTGCGGGCCACCACCATAGTCAACATGAAGAAGGAAGACTGGGACCGGGACCTGTCCGTTAACCTCACCGGTGCCTTCAATACCACCAAGTGCTGCTTTCCGGCGATGGCGGAGCGGGGCTGGGGGCGTGTGATCAACATTTCCTCGATAGCCGGCACCATGGGCGGCATCGGCCAGTGCAGCTACGCTGCCACCAAGGCGGGGCTTATCGGCCTGACCAAGACCATCGCCCTGGAAGGTGCGCGCCGCGGCATAACCTCCAACGCCATTGTCCTGGGCGTTTTTGATGGTGGCAGCTTTTACGAAGTAGCCCCTGAGTTCCGGGAGCGCATCGTCAAACGCCTGGCACTGCGCCGCATGGGCCAACCCCAGGAGCTGAGCAATGTTGTGGCGTTCCTCGCTTCCGAGGAGTCGAGCTATCTTACCGGCGAAGCCATAGAGGTGAGCGGAGGCGCAAGCCTGTTCACTTTTTAGTTCAGGGATAAATTTGTTGGGAGAGGACCATGAGAGAAGCTGTTATCGTCAGTGGAGTGAGGACTGCCATAGGAAACTACGGCGGCGCATTGCAGGATGTCCCGGCTGTCAGGCTGGGGAGCATCGTCATCAGGGAGGCGATGAAGAAGGCCAATCTCAAGCCGGGGCGTGATTCCCGGGAGCAGGACTACGCCCCCGAAGCGCTCAAGTCCAGCGAAATGATAGATCTGGAGCAAAAGTACCACGACTGGAATGGCGCGCTCCGCGAGATCAAGGTGGACGAGGTCATCATGGGCAACGTCCTCCAGGGCGGCCAGGGACAGAACGTGGCCCGCCAGTCGTCCATTTACGCCGGCATGCCCAAAGAGGTAAACGCCTTTACTGTGAACAAGGTCTGCGCTTCGGGGATGAAAGCGGTGGCGCTGGCTGCCCAGAGCATAAAGGCGGGCGATGCTGACGTTGTTATCGCTGGCGGCATGGAGAATATGAGCTGTGCTCCCTATTACATGCCCAAGGCGAGGTGGGGGGCCAGGATGTTCAATGCCGAACTGGTCGACGGCATGGTCCATGATGGCCTCTGGGAGATATTTAACGGCTATCACATGGGACTCACTTCCGAGAACATCGCCGATAAGTACGGCATAAACAGGAAAGAGCAGGACGAGTTTGCCCTGATGAGCAACCAGAGGGCGCTCGCGGCGACCAAGGCCGGCGTATTCCGGCAGGAGATCGTTCCGGTGGACGTCAGGGTGAAGAAAGAGACCAGGCTCTTCGATGTTGACGAACACCCCAGGGAGACATCGATGGAGCTTCTGGGCAAGCTGCCGCCGGTATTCAAGAGGGATGGAGCGGTCACATCGGGGAATGCTTCAGGCATCACCGATGCCGCTTCCGCCCTGGTGATAATGTCTGCGGAGAAGGCGGCGGAACTGGGACTCAAGCCCCTGGCCACCATCAAGTCTTACGCATCGGGGGGCGTTGATCCGGCGTATATGGGCATGGGGGCCGTACCGGCAACCAAGAAGGCGCTGGAACGGGCTGGTCTCACCATGAAGGACATCGATTGCATCGAGTTGAACGAGGCCTTTTCCTCGCAGGCCCTGGGCGTGATCAAGGAGATTGGGCTTGACCTGGCCAGGACGAACCCTCACGGGGGCGGTATCTCGCTGGGGCATCCCATCGGCTGCACCGGTGCCAGGATAGTCGTCACCCTTGCCCACGATATGGCCCGCCGTGACCTGAAGTACGGGCTGGCCACGCTGTGCATCGGCGGGGGGCAGGGCATGGCGGTGGTGCTGGAGAGGAAGTAGCCTGTTTCTTCTTCTCGGCTGCAGCCTTCTGAGGCCTGGGGGTTAAGGGCTTCATCCGAAAGCGAGACAAGACGAATGAGCCTCGTTTAGCTCACTTCAGCCAGTCGTCGTATCGATAAAAGGTCGTGCGAATCTATCTTCCTGACGTCTTGGTCTGTCAAAGTGAGTAAAGCTTGGGTTATCCCGGACGCCCTCACAAACTCGACCTCCAGCCCGCCTCCGGGATAGATTTCCACTACTGTACCTACATCACTCGCCTGGAGTCCGTGCTCAAGTATGTCATGTGCAAGGACCACTATTTCCAATTTTTCGAATTTCATTACAGTTCTCCTGGGTAAGCAGTTACAAATCTGGGAGTGCTCTCGCCCTCAAGTATAACCCATATAGTCACAATTTGCTTCGTGTTGCCTGAGGTGCCAGTGAACGGGCCTTTGACTAAATACTTCTTCCCATATTGAGATTCTCCAACTTTCAAAGCAGCTTGGGTAAGAACTAGCTTTCTCAAATTGTGTTCAAATTCCTCCCAGTTTTCTGAGGAGTATCCCAACTTCTGGAAGACAGCGGCTTTGAACCGACCCACGGGATGCGTAGAAGAAAGGATGTAGCCTGCAAGTTTTCCAGGCTCTATGATAGCTTTTTCAGCATCAGGGAGTCTGACCACATTAACGTTCCTCATCAGGACTATTTTAGTTTGTAAGTTGCAGACCTGACCGATGGAGCAGGTGCTATGCTTCTGAAGGGGGATTTCTGCCTGCAGGACAGGAAATGGAAAAGGACGGCAGATTGCCCTAAAAAGCGTCAAGCCTATTCTCTCGCCACAATGGACAGCGCATCCACCGGGCAGACGTCCACGCACAGCCCGCAGACCTCGCAGCGCCGGTCGTCAATTACAGGAAGGCCGTTCTTCATCTCGATGGCCTGCAGGTAGCAGCAGGACTGGCACCAGCGGCAGTCAATACACCGGTCGGCGTCGAGCGCCACTTGCTGCGCCGGTACCGGGCCGCCGGCAAGCTGGGATATCTCGCCGTTAAAACGGGACGGGTCTACTTTCAGCCCCTGGTCGACCACCCTGCCCTGGATTTCCTTCAGGCTGCGGTAGCCTTTGGCATTCATCCAGGCTTCCAGGTCTCGCAGGTAGTCGGCGCCTATCTCCACGCCCTCCACCGTCGCCGCCGTGCAGACCTGGGCTGAACTGGCCCCGGCCATCACCATGCGCAGCACGTCACGGTGGTCGCGTATGCCTCCGGCCCCCTTGATGTCCGCCTCGACGCCGTTCATCCTCATGTGAGCCACCGAGCCGCAGATGTAAGATACCGACCAGGCCAGGCCGGAGGGGCTTCTGAAGGGCATGCCCGGCGTAAACCCCGCCTCCAGGGTATCGGGGTTGATGACCAGGGGCGTCACCGGCGGCTTGACTGCGGGACAATCCCCGAAGCTTATGCCCCTGGCCCCGCCCCGCACCGCCGCCTTCACCGCCGCCAGTGGGTCAGTGCAGTGGGCGGGCAGGTTGACCCCCACCGGCACCTTCATCCGCTCCACGCAGTACCGCGTCCACCGCTCCACCATCTCCGGCGAGGAGCTGAGGTGTATATGCCTGCCTGTCCGGGGGTCGGTCACCATCGCCGCCGGAGCGCCCATGTTCAGCTCCACCATGTCAGCCCTGGACTGGTTTATCAGGCGGCACTGCTGCTCCCAGCCAGCCTCGGTGAAGGCCAGCACGTCAGGGATGACCTTGCAGTCAGTCCCTTCGAGCAGCTCCTTGGTCTTGTTGATATAGTAGAGGTAGCGCTCGCCGTTGTAGAAGATGCCGGTGCCGGCGTGAATCCGGGTGGGTGATGGCTCCACCTGCATGCAGGAGACCATCATGTAGCCGGCGGGCATCTTGCCCAGCTTGCCGGTGGCCGAGCGTGGCGCGTCGGCACGTGGGGCGGGTGGCCGCCAGCGCTCCATACCCCGCGAGTCCACCAGCCTCAGGTAGGGCCGTGGCGTGCGGTAGACGGATTCAGGGCTGGCGCACACCGACTGTACCACGTCATCGGCGAAGTTCACCTTCAGCACCACCGCCGCCCAGCCGCCCACTTTGGCCGCCTTCTCGCAGATTTCAGGCGTGGAAGTTGGCGGGCCGCCGCCGAGGATGAGGGGGTTCTTGATGGGGACACCCATGTAGGTAGTAGTCAGATCAACCATTTTCTTGTCCTTTACGATAATTCCGCTTCTGCAAAAGCCTATTAACCCGAATTATAGCAGGGTGATGAAAAATGTGAAAGATGTTTCGTCTCCCTTTCGAAAAGGGAGATAAGAGAGGGATTTTGATATTCTGAAATCCCCCTTCCGTCCCCCTTTTGCAAAGGGGGAAACTCTCCGAAGTCTTATTCAGTATCCTGATAGGGAGGCGGGATAGCGGTGTCAAGGCGAACCTCCCAATTTGACACGGAAATCAGGCCGGATATATACTCAAATTGTTCGTCAACAGCGGGCGTGCTCGCCACGCTTTTTGAGTGATTAGTCTCGCGGCAGGGGCCGCCGGGAGGGGAAACGATGGTACAGGTCAAGAAGGGCGCGGTCAAGGAAGACGTCTGGGTCAAGACCTTTTGTCACGGCTGTTTCAATGCCACCTGCGGCCTGATGGTGCACCGCGTTGACGGCGTGGTGGTCGGCGTCAAGGGAGACCCGGAGAACCCCTATAACGCCGGTAAAATCTGCGCCAAGGCCTTCGGCCAGATAATGGGACTGTATGACCCCTACCGCCCTACCACTCCCTTGGTGAGGACCAACCCGGAGAAGGGCATCGGCGTTGACCCCAAGTGGAAGGCGGTGAGCTGGGAAGAGGCCTATGACCTGGCTGCCAAAAAGGTGGCCGAGGTCCGAAATGAGAACCCGGATGACGCCGTGCTTTCCTTCAACGACCTGCCCCTACTCGACTGGCTGCCGGCGGCGGTGAGGCTGTCCTTCGGCACCAAGAACTTCTTCTTCAATGACCCCGTCTGCGGAAGCTCCGTCCACTGCCAGCCCTTCATCACCATGAGCACCTTCCACCAGTACCCTGATATTGAGCACTGCCGCTACCTGGTGCTCTGGGGGTCGAACAAGGGCGGCATGCTCCAGCACTGCGGCACAACTGCCACCCTGGACATTGCCGAAAAACGGCGGAAGAAGGGCTTGAAGATCGTCTGTGTTGACCCCGTGCAGTCGAATATGGGCGCCAAGGCCAACGAGTGGGTGCCCATCAGGCCGGGCACCGATATGGCCATGGCCCTGGCCTGGCTCAACGTGCTGTTGAATGAGACCGGCCACTATGACGAAGAATACCTCAAGCAGTACACCAATGCCCCCTACCTGGTCAAGGAAGATGGCTATTATCTCCGGGACGAGTCCGGGGTGAAGCCGTTGATGTGGGACGCGGCGGAGCAGAAGGCCAAGCCCTTTGACGCCGATTTCAAAGATGTGACCATCCTGGGCAGCTATGAGGTGAATGGCATCGCCTGCCGTCCCGCCTTCCAGGTGCTCAAGGACCATGTCAAGCAGTACACGCCGGAATGGGCGTCGCCGATAACCACCATACCGGCGGGGACGATAAGACGCCTGGCCACCGAGTTCGGCGAGGCCGCCAGCATCGGCTCGACCATCAAGATAGAGGGCGTCACCCTGCCCTACCGCCCCGCCGCCATACACTGGTACACCGGGGTCAGCCAGCATACCAACGGCTACTGGGTGGGCTTCGTCATGCAGACCATCATGATGGTCATCGGGGCGGTCAACGTGCCTGGCGGCACCGTCGGCGATGACGTTATCCTGGACTACCCCTACCAGCCTGAGGACAAACGCACTTTGTGGTCGGGCAAGAGCGCCTTCCCCGGTATGTCCGAGGAAGGGCTGATAGTAACCTCTCCCTTTAGCTGCTTTGGCGGTACCCGTAGCTGCTGTTACCCCTCGCTGAAGCCGGGTACGATGGGAGACCGAACCGGCTGGGACCTGATACCCCTCTCCTTCAGCACGCAGAGCCTGTGGGCCATGAACCAGCTCCAGCCGGAGTTGTTCAATAACAAGATTCCCAAGACCAAGATGGTGCTGGGATTCAGATGCAACGACATCAGCAACCAGATGAACCCGCAGGAGGCGGCCCGCGCCAGCAAAGACCAGTTCCGCATCGTGTGCGACTCCATGGTAGACGAGACCGCCGAGTTTGCCGATATCTTCTTTCCCATGCCCATGTCCTTTGAGAGACACGGCCTGGGTACCGAGATAAACGGCTATATGGGCGGCACTATGGACAATGCGCACTACTGCGTGAACTTCCGCCAGCCGGTAGTGCCCGAGAATGAGATCATCGGCAAGGAGATGCTGGATGTCTGGATGGAGATCGCCGATCGGGCTGGCTTCCTGGCCGACTACAACCGGATAGTCAACATAGTCTGGGACTTGCCCAAGGGGTACCGGCTCGACGAGGACAAGAAATATCCCTTCAAAGAGATAATCAGGCGTTTCGCCGAAGGGGTCTGGAACAAGCCGGTAGAGCAACTGGCGCAGGACGGACATATCAAGTGGCGCCGCTCGGTCAAAGAGCGCTACCCCCGCCCCTTCTTCAAAGGCCGCAGCCCCATCTACTTCGAGCACCACCTCAAGGCCGGCGCCGAGCTAAGGGCGTTTGTCGACGCCCAGGGCATCAAGTGGGATACCTCGGCCTACACCGCCCTGCCGGAGTGGAAGCCGACGGCCACCTTTGTCGACAACAAGGCGGGATACGACCTGGTGGCCATACCGTTCCGGCTGCCGGTGCTGACCCATTTCTGGATGACCCGCAATCCCTGGCTGCTGGAGCTGTCCGAGCATCACCCCTGGGGCATGAACCTGGTGATGAACGCGGACACGGCGGCCAAACAGGGCATAAAAGACGGTGATGAGCTGGTGGTGGAGGCGGTATCCGGCTATACCCAGAGGGGCAAGGTCAAGCTGACACAGTGCATCCATCCCGAGGTGGTAGCGGTCAGCCGCCATGGCGGCCACTGGGACTCCCATCCGGTGAGCAAGGGTAAAGGCACCCAGTTCAATGTCCTGGTCTCCCACGACATCAAGTACCTGGACAAGCAGTACAGCGGCATCGAGAACTGCATCAAGATCAGGGTGCGGAAGGCGGAGGAGAAGGGCAAATAGGGTGATGAAGGTCAGGGTGCGCTTCTTCGGCGGGTTCAACGGTATACCGCGTGACGATGAGATACAGGTCCCCGAGAATACCAGCGTTGGCGTTCTCCTTGAAAAGCTGGCGGTGAAATATGGAGAGCCTTTCCGAGACCAGGTGCTGGACGCCGACGGCAGGATAATGCATTTCTGCAAGATGTTCCTGGTGCTGGAAGACGGCCTGGATGAGGTAGATGCCGGAGACCTGGGCCGGCCCGCCAGCGGCGAGGTCAATTTCTTCTCGATGCATGCGCTGGGGGCGGGATAGTCTGTGCCGCCTTAAGGTCACAGTTAGGAGGCTGAGTAAATGGTAAGACGGGGCATGGTGATAGACCTGTCCAGGTGTGTTGGTTGTTATAGCTGTATTATGGCCTGCAAGGCCAAGAACGGCACGCCCAAGGGGGTCTTCTGGACAAAGGTTCTGGAAAAGGAGGTGGGCACGTTCCCCACCGCCAAGAGGGTATTCTGGCCGGTGCTGTGCAATCACTGCAAGACGCCGGCGTGCCTTGAGGTATGCCCCTCCGGGGCCACCGTCCAGCGCAGTGACGGCATTGTTACGGTAGACCAGGACAAGTGCATCGGCTGTCGCTACTGCATGCAGGCCTGCCCCTACAACATCCGCGTGTTCATGGACGAGGTGGAAGGTTACTTCCCCAAGGGACTGACCCCTTACGAGGAGAGGATGTACGGCAGGTGGCAGAGGGGGACGGTCACCAAGTGCGATTTCTGCGCCGACCGGGTGGATGAGGGACTTGAGCCCATGTGCGTTGAAGTCTGCCCGGCCAAGGCCAGGGTCTTCGGGGACTTGGATGACCCTGACAGCGAGGTCTCTCGGTTGATACGTGAGTTCCGCGGCGAGCCGCTTCTACCCGAGTTCGGCACTGAACCATCGGTCTATTACCTTAAGTAGGAGGCAGCAATGGTACAGACCTCGACATTTGTAGTCGATTTCACCTTCCAGAGGGAGTGGGGTCTGGGCGGGCGACGCCTCCTCATAATGCTGGCGCTGTACTTCGGCGGTGTGGGCGCCGGCCTGTACCTGGTGTCCCTGCTGGCCGGCTTCGCCGGGGCTGCCCTCATCGGGGTGCTCATCGTGGCTATCGGCAAGGGCGTCACCCACATCTTCTTTCTGGGCAGGCCCGAGCGTTTTTGGCGCGCAGTGCGGCGGCCAAACTCTTCCTGGATAAGCCGCGGCTTCATCTTCTTCACCGGCTTTGTCGTGTTCGCGCTGGCCTACCTGCTGCCGGACTATGCCGCCTTCTCCTGGCTGCCCTGGACCTCACAGGGGGCTTTCGGCGCAACGCTGCTGGGGCTGTCAGTGATCTTCGCCTTCATGACCATAACCTACACCGGCCTGCTGCTCAACCGGACGGCAGTGCCCTTCTGGAACCAGTCTCTGTTGCCGGTGCTGTTCCTGGCGGTCTCCATCTTCACCGGGGCGGACATCGCCCACCTGGTCTACCACTTCGCACCGGTGGCCGGCGTGGAAGAGGCGGTGATCACCCAGGCGGCGCTATGGACCGGCATCAGCACCCTTGTCCTGCTGTTCTTCTACTTCTGGAGCGCGTACCGGGTAAACCTGGCCAGCCAGCGCTCAGTGCGTTTCCTGGCCATGGAGGGCCGCAATGCCTGGTACTTCTTCGGCCTGTTCCTGGCCGTCGGTCTCATTTTCCCGGTGGTGGTCTTCCTGGTGAACGCTTATGGCGGCGGAGTCGGCGGCGGGCTGCTGGTGGTGGCTGACGTTGTGGAAGTGGCCATCGGCGCGGTGATGTTCCGCTATCTATTTCTCCGCGGCGGCGTCTTTCTGCCCATCGCCTGAGATTGGGGTTCTGGTGGCGAAAACAGGTAAGGGAACTTGATTCCAGGAGCGTTTTCTTCTAGAATATAACTTGAATCGCGCCAATAGCTCAGCTGGTTAGAGCGCCGCTCTGATAAAGCGGAGGTCGGTAGTTCGAGTCTACCTTGGCGCACCATCCCCACAGTTCTTCCTATCTGTTCTCACTCTGCCGCTACCGGCGGCACACGGCCGTTATTCCCATCGTTCCCCGCGCAGGATCACTGCAGCGCCATCCTGGATGCCGTTCCCACCGGCATGACAGGAAACAACGTCATACCGGCGAAAGCCGGTATCCAGAAAGGCACAGGGCAGGATGCTGAAAAAGGTTTTGAAGAGTCTCCCCCTTTCGTAAAGGGGGACGGAAGGGGGATTTCACAATCTCAAAATCCCTCTCTAACTCTCCCCTTCGGCAGGCTCAGGGCAGGCCTTTACGAAAGGGAGAAGATGACCGTGCAAACCCTTACACCTGTGTCTTTCACTGATCAGTCTCCCCCTTTTGTATAGGGGGTCTATGGGGGTTTTAGAATGGAGAGGGGGGACAAAGGGGGTGAGGCATATTATCTATTGTGCCTATGGTAAAATAACGTACAACATAAATAGAGGTGTTGTAATGCCAGAGTGGATTATTGCTTTAATTAGCGTTGTTCTTGGGGCTGGTATAAGTGAATTCAGACACTGGCGAGAAAATAGAGAACGATTCCGAGTAATGACTTTTGAGAAGCGTTTACATACCCATCAAGAAGCCTTATCTCAAATCTATAGAATATGGCACGACACGTATGATAATAAACTTAACTTTGACGACAAAAACGTTTCTATTAAGAAAGCCATAATGTGGTGGGAAGATAATCAGTTGTTGTTAGATTACGCTTCTCGTCGCCAAATGCAGGACTTATTCTCTGCGGCGTACCACCATCTCGACGGGACTGACAAGCCAAGCGTATTTGACAAAACGTGGAGAAAGACGCGTGAGACGATTTATAAAGGGATTGGTTCAAAGCATCTACTTGATACGATATTCAACGAAGAATCTGAAGCGGATATAAAGTCGAAGCTAAGCTAAACGTCATTCGCGTTTAAGAATGTTATATCTTCCGACGGTTTGGTTCTTCCCAAACAAAAAAGCACCTTAACTTACTGGATAGCGGAAGGAAGGGAAATACACCGATTTTTTAGGTCGGTGACCGACCTAGGAGACTAGAATGTTACACACTCAAGTCATCTCCCTAGAAAGGAGGTGATCCAGCCACAGCTTCCGCTACGGCTACCTTGTTACGACTTCGTCCCAATTACCGACCCCACCCTCGGCGACTGCCCCCCGTAAGGGTTAGCCCATCGACTTCAGGTGTTGCCGACTTTCATGACGTGACGGGCGGTGTGTACAAGGCCCGAGAACGTATTCAATGCGCCATGCTGATACGCATTTACTAGCAACTCCGACTTCATGCAGGCGGGTTTCAGCCTGCAATCTGAACTGAGG
>JACPQC010000021.1 GCA_016190695.1 Chloroflexota bacterium | reverse complement strand
GGAATCACGTTGCATATTTGCTTCAAGACGGTTATATTCCTTTTAGACGACTTCATTGGCTCCTCCTTTTGTTAGTAAAAATAGAGTAGCCGGAAGTCGTCTATCTTATCAAGATTATCAAATCCTATGGGATGTTAGTGAACTAGGCTCATTTTAGCATTCACCCAATCTGGTGCTAGTTGCCCGAATATCAGTTTTATTAGACCGATTCTGGAATTTAATAGACCCCAATATATAGCAGTAAAAGCACCCCATATACCAAAACCGGTCTTGCCAATTATTACCAGTTTTCTCATGCAGCAATTTTATCACAATAAGCAAGACAACTAAATGCCGATAAGACTGCGCCAATAACGTCTCGCAACTAGAAACGAGTAGAAAGACCTGGCAAGCTCTCCGCTGCCGAGGATACTGGTTTTATAGGGATGGTAAGCAATACAGCTACCAGCGCCGCTGCTATTAATGAAAACCAGAACCATTTCTTTCGTAGCGTTCTTTCAATCATCGGAATCCTCCTTAGCCAAAAGTAGGGCAATGTTTTGTCCTGCCTTTTTAATTCTTGTCCTTGCATGCTGCTTAGACAATACGTAGTACACCGTAGTAGGAGCAAAAATAGTACGTATTAGCCAATATTAAGAGTTAGTGGTGAATAAATACCGGGATAAATGTGGAGTGAAAAGAACTGTATAATGGAGGATAATGCAGGCAGGTTTCAGTGCTTGCTGTCAAAGCATTACCGGAAATCAGAAGAAACGACTTTGTCGCTTGCACTTTTACCCGCAAAGTAAGAGAATGATGGTTGTGAACTTTCAGAATGTCCTGGTGTGTATTAATGAGAAGATCGTTCGATGACGAGGCGGGGGACATAACCTCTGTCGGGCAACCACAGAGAAGAAGGGGCATATTCTATGGGTGGTGGGTGGTCGGCGCCTGCCTGCTGACAGGGTTATTTGCCGGCGGTGTGGTCTTCTTCGGTTTTACCGCCATCTTCGAGCCTATAGTGGACGAGTTCGGCTGGAGCTATTCCCAGGTGTCGCTGGCCGCCTCGCTGCGTGGTGTGGAGCTGGGACTTCTGGGGCCGCTTCTGGGAGTGATGGTTGACCGATGGGGGCCGCGGCGACTTTTATTCGGAGGGGCATTAATAACCGGACTGGGACTGATGGTGCTGAGCCGGACCAACTCCCTGGCAATGTTCTACGCGGCATTCGTGTTGATCGCCATGGGCATGAGCGCCAGCAGCGCCACCGTGATTTTGGCGGCGGTGGTCCACTGGTTCCGGCGTCGCCTGTCAACAGCCGTAGGTATTACTACCAGCGGCTTTGCCCTGGGTGGCCTGATGGTGCCGGTGGTATCGCAGCTCATTGACGACCTGGGCTGGCGCTCGGCGATGGTAGTCCTGGCGCTGGGGATGTGGGTGCTGGTGGTGCCGCTGTCTTTGGTGGTGCGGCACAAGCCGGAGCAGTACGGCTATCTGCCAGACGGTGACCTTGCTGTCAGCGAGCACGAAGCTGCCCTGAGGCCGGTGCTCCCCAGCGAGACATCGATCGGGGCAGGACAGGCGGTGCGGAGCCGCACCTTCTGGCACATTTCGCTGTCTCTTTTTGTCCAGTTCATGGCTGTGGGCGGAGTAGTGATCCATGTAATGCCTTATCTCAGCGATCTGGGCATTTCCAGGGCTGAATCCAGCCTTGTGGCTAGCGTAATCCCGATAGCCAGCGTCACCGGGCGGCTGAGCTTTGGCTGGCTGGCGGACCGGTTCGAAAAACACCGGCTATCGGCCTGGGGATTCGTGGCGATGGTGCTGGGGCTGCTGGCTTTTGGCGTTGTTGGGGCTGACAGGATGTGGTTGCTGGCGCCTTCTGTCATTCTCTTTGGACTTGGCTGGGGGGGCCTGGTGACCATGAGGACGACCCTGCTCAGCGGCCACTTCGGCCGGGCTTCTTTCGGCACCATTCACGGCATCTTGGTAGGAGTCGTGTCAGTGGGGCAGGTTGTCGGCGCATTTCTGCCCGGCTGGGTGTATGACCAGTGGGGTAGCTACCAGGGCATCTGGGCGGTCTTAGCTGTGCTATCACTGGCAGCGGCGATTGCCGTTCTGACCACTCCGCCGGTGAGCCCAAAAACTCCGGCCCTAAGCTGACCTATGACTTATATACCTTGCACAGCAGGCCCCTGAGATTGGAGGAGGCCATTTCCCTGTTGAGCGGCGGCTGGTTGCTGGTCAGGGCGTTGGCGTTGGACTCTATCCAGGCGAACAGCCCCTCCGGCCCCTTTTCGGGGAACCACCAGTCATACTCGATGAAGACCACTCTGGGGTCTACGCCGTCAGTGATGTGGGCGCGCTGCTTGATGCGGCCACGCCTGGTCTCAATATAGACCCAGTCGCTGTCCTTGATGTCCAGCTTTCCGGCGGTTTCGGGATGGATGTCCGCCAGTGGGTCCGGGTGCTTGCCCCGCAGGCTGGGTATCTGGCGGCCCTCGGAATGGCGGTAGTACTCCAGCTTGCGCGAGGTCAGCACCAGCGGGTATTCCCGGGTCAGGTCCGGTTCGCTCAAAGGTGTTTCCGGCGACTCGTAGTAGACGGGCAGGGGGTCAAAGTCCCACCTGGCGACAAATTCCGAGAATAGCTCCACCTTGCCCGACTGCGTGGGGAAGCCCTTGCCCTCCTCGTAGTCCTTGAGGTATAAAGGCCTGGTGGGTGGGATGCCCTGCTGCGCCTTGAACTGCTGGTAGGTGAGGTTGGAAGGCTCCAGAATTTCGTCCAGCATGGCCTCTTCGTTCTCCCAGAAATGATGGCGCAGGCCGAGCTTTTTGGCAAGCTCATTGGCTATCCTGAGGTCGGACCAGGCTTCGCCCACCTGGGCGATCTTCTCCTGGACCTGGGCGGCGGCGAAGGTGACGTGGGTGACGATGCTGTCATATTCGAGATAGGTGGCTGCCGGCAAAACGATATCGGCCATTGAGGCGGTGGGCGTCATGAACAGGTCAGCCACCGAGAAGAAGTCGAGCTTCTGCAGCGCCTGGAGGGTCTGGCGGGTGTTGGGATAGCCCATAAGCGGGTTGGCCGCCTGCATGTAGAGCACCCGCACCGGGTAGGGGTCTTCCTCCAGGATGGCCTTTATCACCAGTTCCGGCGGCGAGATAATGATGGGCAACAGCTTGTTGATGTCCAGTATGCCCATCTCGTGGACGTCCGGGGGCACCTCGAAGTAGAGCAGCCATTTCTTGTCGTACATGCGGGTGAGCGGGGGGAGATCATCATGCTCCAGTTCGCCGCCGGGCACGCCCAGGTTGCCGGTAATGGCCCTGAGCAGGGTCAGCGCCCTCGCCGCCTGGAAGCTGTTGACGTTGTGCTCCAGGGCGTTGCCCCACAGGATGCAGGCGGGCTTGTTCTGGGCGTAGAACCTGGCTACCTCCCTTATCTTGCCGGCATCCACCCAGGTTATCCCGGCTACCTTCTCCGGCGTGTACTCCTGGACATGCTCCTTGAGCTTGTCAAAGCCGTTGGTCCACTTTTCAACGAATTCCCTGTCGTAAAGTTCCTCGTTGATGATCACGTTCATCATGGCCAGGGCCAGGGCCAGGTCGGAGGATGGTCTGGGTTGAATCCATAATTCGGCCTGTTCGACCAGCTCTATGCGCATGGGGTCGATGACGGCTACCTTCGCCCCTTTCTCCACCGCCTTGAGCGCCTTCTCGTACTCGATGATATCGGTCTGGGCGGGGTTATATCCCCAGACCAGGATGCTGGCGGGTGGGTGCTCCAGGTCGGCCACGGAATAGTAGCCGTATGTCACCGTCGAGGCGAAGGAACTGGGCAGGAAGCAGACGTTGGCCGGAGTGACGATGTTGGGCGTGCCGAAGGCGTGGGCCAGCCGTTGCAGACTGGCGCGCTGTATGCCCTTGTAGGAACCCATCAGCAGCACGACCGACTCGGCGCCGTAGAAGTCCTTGGACCTGGTCCAGGCCTCGGCGATCTGGCCCAGCGCCTCGTCCCAACTGATGCGCTGCCATTTGCCCTCGCCCCGTTCACCGGCCCTCTTCAGGGGGTACTTGAGGCGGTCAGGATGGGACAGGAACTCCAGTGACGCCCGGCCCTTGGCGCATATCGCCCCGTGGCTGCGCGGGTGCTCAAAATCACCGGTGATCGCCACCGGCTGGCCGTCTTCCAGCTTCACCACCACCGGGCAGCCCCGGTAGCAGATGCCGCATGATGTCTTCACCAGTCTTTTTTCGGTCATCAGTAGTTTCTCCTTCGACTACTCGAACTAGCAGGAACCCAGCACCTGCAGCATATCGTCGCCTTCGGCGGCAGGCGGGGTGTAGGAGCGGATGTCTCTCTCTGTCTCTTCAAGCGCTGCGTATGCCGTCTCGCGGGGGGCGAACAGGTCTTCCTCCCGCTCTATTTCCGGCTTGGTCAGATAAATGTATTTAACCATTTTTTGCCCCCGATTTCTTGCTCCGCAGCAGTTTGGCCAGCATGCTTGTGCTGAGCAGCGGCAGGCCCATGCTCTGTGCCACCAGGTCGGTGATGTCCACGACGTTCTGGCCGGACTCCGTCTCTTTGACTGCCTGGCGGAAGTTAGTCTCACATTCCGGGCAGCTGGTGACCAGTGCCTCGGCGCCGGTCTGCCCGGCCTCGGTGAGGCGGACGCTGTTGATGGCGCTGCCCAGGCGCGGGTAGCGTTTTACATGGGCGCCGCAGCAGGCGGTACGCCCCGGGTTGCCGGGCGTTTCCACCACTTCCAGTGCCGGTATGGAGGCTATTATCTTCCGGGGCGGCTCCGGCTCATCGGCGATAAGACAGGGGTCGTGATAGGCCACGGAGACGTTCACCGGGGACTCGCATTTGATCGCCCCGGTCTCTATCAGTTCGCTGATTACCCCGGTGATGTGTTTCATCTCGACGTTGAATTCCAGTCCCAGCTTCCTGGCAAAGAGCGGGTAATGGTGGGCCAGGCTGAAGCGGCATCTGGGGCAGGAGGTGATCAGCGTCTTTATGCCCCGGCGGTTTATCTCTTTGATGTTGTGCTCGACCGACTCCATCATCTCGTCAGCACAGCCGACGGCGTACATCACCCCGCCGCAGCACCACTCATCGAGGCCAAGGAAGGCCGGCTCGATGCCTGCCCGGTTCAATATCCTGAAGGCGTTCAGTCCCAGGTTGCGGTTCTTGTAGTTGTAGGAGACGCTGCACCCGGCGAAATAGCCGACCTCGCCCTCATCCCGGTATTTGAGGTCGGACGACATCCAGGTTGTCCTCTTGGAGTGGGGATTGGTGCCGGGGTTGTGCTCTAAAGCTATGTTGTGGGCCTGGGTCTGGAGAATGGCTGGCGGGTTGAAGCCGGCATTCCAGAGCGCCGGTCTCATGGTAAGTTGCCAGTGGTCTTCGATGGCGATGCCTGACTGGCATACCGGGATACACCTCCGGCAGGTGGTACAGACAAAGAACATCTCGGCCATGCGCTGGTCCAGGCCAACCCTGCCCCCGGCGTATTCCCTGAGGAAGCGGAACTTGCCCCGGGGGGAGGCGCTCTCCCAGCCCACCGCCTTGAACAGCGGGCAGACCTGTTTACAGTTGCCGCAACTGGAACAGGCGAGGGCGTCCCGGTTGAGTTCCGAAACGAAGGGCATACTTTCCAGTGCCAGTCCCTCCCCGCCTCCCGTTTCGGGCGCCCCGGCGGGAACTGCGGCCTCTTCGATGGGGAAGGCCCTTCCCGGGTTCAGCATGTTCCCGGGGTCAACTTCCTGTTTGAACCTGGCCGCCCTGGCGTTCACGCGGGCTGCGCCGGTCAGGAACTCGCCTGTTGGACGACCGCTGCCGCCCAGTTCGCGGGCGATCTCGATGGGAACAAGACTACGCCGGAATGTCTCATCGAAGGCGGCATGGTCGCGCTCATCAGAGATAACATAGGCGGTTACCGCAGTTTGCTCCCCATCCTTGCCCAGGACGCCGGAATAGGGGATGTCTCCGGCGCGCCGGGTGGTCTGGCCGAGCAGCTCTGGAAGTTTGGCCAGGGGCAGCGCCACCTGGGAAATGAACAGGGACGGCCCCAGCGCCTTGAGCCGGATGGGGTACAGCCTCTCGGCCCATTCAAAGCGGGCCAGGCTGTCGCTGAAAGGCTCGCCGTGATGTGACTTTATAATGGATAAAAGCCTGGCGTGCACCTGGCCGGAGCGCTCTTCGGGGTAGGCGAACCTGGCGATGAACTTGTCGCCAGGCATATCGGGGCGGCGTCCGGCGGCGTGGACCATCGGGAAATACTCGGCCTGCCTGTCCATGGCCTCTTCGGTGAGGCGGGCGTGCAGGGGGTCCCGATAGCCGACATCCCACAGCGGCAGTTGTGACTCTCTTATTTCCGCGAAGACTTCCATCAGGCTGGCCAGGTCTGGAAAGGAGGCCACGACCGGCACGTCCTGTCCCGCCTGCCTGGTGAGCAATGTTATCCTGACTATGAACCCGGTAGCGCCGGCCATGCCTTCCACCAGGTCAAGGTCGTCCCCGGCCAGTTGCCTGACGCCTGCCGGGGTTACTATCTCAACGCTGGCGACGTTGTCCCGGAGGCAACCGTACTCGAAGCTGCCTATGCCGGAGCCGCCGCCATCGGCCAGCCATCCGCCCGCGGTCGAACTGAAGGCGCTGGAGGGGTAAAGGCGCAGGGCCAGGCCATCGGCGCGCAGCCTGGACTCGACTTCATTCCATATTGCTCCCGCCTCCACTGTCACCGTGCCGGCATCGCGGTTTATTTCCGTTACGCGGTCCATGCGGCGAAAGTCCACCATGATGCCGCTCCGGGCAGGCACAGCGCCGCCATGACAGCCCGCCCCGGCCCCGCGCGGAGTCAGCGGGATGCCGTCTCTAGCGGCAAGCTGCACCAGGGCGACAATCTCTTCAACATTCTCCGGCTGTACAACGGCATCGGGCGTGGCGGACTGGTGGGGGACGGCGCCGGGGAGGACGGTCATGTCCCCGGAATAGAGAAGGCGTTCTATGGCGTGAAAGGCGACCCGCTCGCCGAAGATATCAAGCAGTTCCTGTTTAGCCCTTTCTAACACAAATTACCCCTTGCTGAACGTGATCTGGCTGATTGCCTTGAGGAGAAGACGCCACACCCAGACTACTATTGATCAGGAACAGTCTGTTTACGTCTCTAATATAACATAAAGGCATACCTCAGTCAAAGTGAGCGAGTGCAATGGAGGCTGCCATGATGTTCCACAATCGTGAGCGGTTCACCGTAAACGGTTCATCGTGAACGGCTCACGGTGAACGGCGAAGAATCCGGCAGCAGTGGCGGTCTTTCCGGCGCGAGGCAGAACGCTATCCGGCTGAACTGGCCTGTAGACCCCGTTGCTTTCCGCTAGGGCAAGGACTAGAATGGCCTTAGAGTCCCTTGAGAGGTGATGCTCGTGGATGTCAGGCTGCTGGCCACGGGGAACATGCTGGTCCAGGTCGCCCTAATGGCGGCGGTGATAGTCGCTGCCGTGCTGGCCAAAAGGAAATATCTCGACAGGCATTGCCTGGTGGTCCGGGTCGCCGTAGTCCTGCAGCTAATCGCCATCGCCCTGGTGATGCTGCCTTCCCTGCTGGGCTATCTCACCAAAGAGTCTCCCGGCCCCTTTTTCCTCGCCGAGACCCTGGTGCATCACACCCTGGGACTGGCCGTCATCGCGCTATGGGTTTACATAAACCTGGCCATGCGCGGTGCAGTAAAGGCTTCGGGCAGGCTGGTGGGCTACATGCGAGCCGCTTTCATCATGTGGCTGCTTTCCTTCCTCATCGGCGTTCACCTATACCTGGTGATATGGGTATGGTCATGAACGCCCGGGCTGAGACAATCAAAGCGGTGGCCAGGGCTGAGGCGGGCGCGCTCTCGCTGGTGTTCAGGGCGAACCCGGTTCCAAATCCTTCCAGCACGCTTGGCGGGGGCTATCTGACCGGCGTGGTCCAGAAGGGAGTTGTGCCGGCGCTTGACGGGCGGGAACTGGACGAAGAGGGGGTCGGATTTGGTGTCCCGCTGATCAAGCGCGGCCCCAAGACCATATTGCCCGGCAGCGCTTCGCTGTCTGTCCTGAAGAGCGGGCAGGGCGAAATCTGGACGGTGGAATACGACCTCAATCTGCTGCTCAGAGCGGGATTCGGCGACCGGAGGAGCATTGACTGGCCGGGCTTTTACTGGTTCCAGGAGGGCTTTTCCTGGCTGCACCGGCGATACCCCCGCGCCAGGGGGGCGGTGACGCGGGGTTCGGGATTGCTGCGGGCTTTTGGCTATCAGCCGCGTTTGGAGGTTATCCCCGGCGCCGGCGTGGTGCGGGCGGTTTATACCTTCCCCGGGAGCCTGGAGACCATTCATGTTGATATGAGCTTCAGGGGAGTAAAGGGGGAGGGGGCGCAACTGGTTGTCGCCAGCGAACTGGGCGCCCGCTTTAGCCGCTACCGGGACTCAAGCGGACTGCACCTTGAAGGCAGCGCCATCGGGACATGGGACAAAGTCCGGGCTGACGAGGCGTCCTTCATTAGCCCGGCTGACGGCCTGGCTTTCACCCTGGGCCAGGCGGGGGGGGCGGAGATGTACCGCGGGCGAGAGCTATCCGCCGGGAGTCTGGCCTGGGCCGGCTTGGCCTATGTGCTGGATGCTGGCGCTGACAGCCTCTCCTGCAATATCAGGCTGGGGATACCGCGATGACATCGGTGCTGCTGATATATCCCTATTTCAACCCTTCTGGCGACCGGTCGATCTTCCGCTTTCCGCCCCTGGGAGTGGGATACGTGGCCGCCAGCTTGAAGAATGCCGGGCACGAGGTGAGCATCCTGGACTGCACCTTCATGGACAGGCGCAGCGCGCTGGAGGAGGCGGCGCAGGCGCGAGCCGAGGTGGTGGGGATATACAGCATGGTGACCATGAAGGCCGATAGCCTGATATTCGCCCGGCATTTGCGCGGTCGCTGCCGGTTGCTCATTGCCGGGGGGCCGCTACCTTCCTCCGACCCCGCTTCTTTTGTGGATGATTTTGACGTGGTCATAAGCGGGGAGGGAGAGAAGGCCGCGCCGGAAGTCCTGGATGCCTGCGGGAACGGCCACAACCTGGCGGCTATCCCGGGAATAGCCTACCGCGATGGCGGCGGCCAGCCCGCCTTTACCGGCGCCCGTCCCTTCGAGGCGTCGCTGGACGGCATCCCCTTCCCGGCGCGGGAACTCATGCCCAATGACCGGTACATCGCCTACTGGAAGAGGCGGGGCGGCCCGCCCACCACTACCATCATGACCACCAGGGGATGTCCCTTCTCCTGCGAGTTCTGCAGCAACGCCGTCTTCAAGGTTTCCTACCGGCAGCGGTCTCCGGCCAACGTGGTGGACGAGGTGGAGCAGGCGCTATCCCTGGGCTACGAGCGCATCCACTTCGCCGACGATGTGTTCACCTTGAAGAAAGAGCGGGTGATCGGCATATGTGATGAGATAACCAGCCGGAGATTGCGCTTCCGGTGGGAATGCCTGGCCAGGGCGGACAGTGTGGACCGGGAACTGGTCTCGGCCATGAAGAGCGCCGGGTGCGACCGGATTTTCTTCGGCGTAGAGTCCGGCAATGACACCATGCTGCGGTTGATGGGCAAGCGCATAACCGTTGACAGCGCCCGGCGGGCGGTACAGGTGGCGCGCGATGCCGGTATCAGCACCGGCGCCTTCTTCATCCTCTGCTATCCCGGTGATACCGATGACACCGTGCTGAGCACGCTCAGGTTTGCCACTTCCCTGCCGCTGGACTATCTCTCTTTTACCGTGCCCTATCCCCTGCCGGGAACGCCGCTGTACGAGCGCGTTAATGGCAAGAGGGAGTGGCGGGGCAGGAGCAGGGGGCTTGTCCCTGAGCATTCGCTGGTCTTCAAGGGCGATTTCTCCCAGGCGAAAATGAAGTTTGCCATCCTCAAGGGGCGAGCGCAATTCCTGATGAGGAGGGGAAGTCGCCGCTATCTTGCCGTGCTGTCGAGACCGTTTGAGGCAGTAACAGACCTCGTCTTCAGGCTAATGAGATGAGGCCGGTGGGGCGCAGCCGACCAGGCTGTCCGGCCATATCCTGGCCCCCCAGTCCAGGGAGTTGCCCCTGCCGATGGTGACGCCCCTGCCGAGGACGCACTGTTCCAGGTAGCAGTCTTCTTCGACGCGGCAATTTGAAGCGATGATCGAGGTCTTGACCTTGCTCCGCTCGCCGATTGTGACGTTGTCCCAGAGCACCGATGCCTCGATAGCGGCCCCGGCAGCGATCCGGCACTGCGGCCCAATGACCGAAGGCCCCCGGATGTGTGCCCCGGCTGCGATGACGCATTCCGGCCCGATGAGCACCGGCCCCTCCAGCCGGGCGCCGGGGTCAATAACGGCCTCGCCCTGGACGACCGCTCCGGTCTGGGTCTGGCCGAGCAGGTCCTGGTTCACCTTGAGGTATTTCTCCGGCGTGCCCACGTCTATCCAGTAGGCGTCGGAGGGATAGGCCAGGACCGGTTCCCCCTGCTCCAGCAACCTGGGGAAGACATAGTCTTCGAACATGACCATGGTCGACTCCGCGACATAGTCCAGCACGGCAGGCTCGATGATGTATATGCCCGCGTTTATCAGGTTGGTGGTGACCCTGTCCCAGCCTGGCTTTTCCACGAATTTCTTGACCAGGCCGCAGTCGGTGGTCTCGACCACGCCGTACATGGTCGGGTTGTCCACTGGCGTCAGGGCCATGGTGACCCTGGGCCTTACCTGGCGATGCAGCCGGGCCATCTCGCTGAGGTCTATGCCGGTAACAATGTCCCCGTTCAGCACTACAAAGGCATCGTCGAGGTAGCGGCTGGCGTTCTTTACCGCCCCGGCGGTGCCCAGTGGCATTGTCTCCAGGACAGGGAGCGTTCGGATATCGATCTGGATACTTTTGAGAATACCGTCTATCGAGTCAGCCAGGTGGCCGGTGGCCAGGATGACATCATGTATGCCGTGCCCCTCCAGGTAGCGCAGCATGTGTTCCAGGGCGGGACGGTTCAAAATGGGTATCGCGGCTTTGGGCGTCTTACAGGTGAGGGGGCGGAGCCTGGTTCCCTTGCCGCCGACCAGGATGACCGCTTTCATAAGTGGCCCCCCGGCTTATTACCGCTCTCCGGCCCGCCCACCTGTCTCGCCCGTCGGAACTCATCAACGCGCAGGCCGATAACCGGTATCCCCAGTCCCCAGGAGGTGATTACATCGAGGGCAGCGATGATCTGCCTGGTCTGGGTCACTTCGTCTGCCGGGTTTCCGGCGCAATCGTGGTGTCCCGCAATGGCCACCAGTGTTGAGTTATGGCGGGTCAGGGATATTTCCAGTCGTCTCTTGATCGATTCAACTATGGCCTGGTTGCTTTCGGCCAGTTGCCGCTCCGGGCCTGGCTCGGTTATCATGTCGACGTAGTCCACCGGATGGTGGGCCTTTATCCAGTCCCTGACCGGTATCTGGACCCTTCCGTCTATACAGTTAATGGCGGTGGCGAACCTGTTGGCAATCATGGGCGAGTCCACTTTGTACCTACTCTTCTGGCACAGATGATAACCTGGGATAAGACCGCCCGGTCACGGCAGCAACAGCAGCGATGGCAGCTATTTTCTTCTTTTCTTCAAAGATGCGGGACAGCTTCTCTTCCAGCGGTCTCTCCTGCTCGGCGATCCGCTTTATGTCTTCCAGCAGGGTGGTCTCGCTGTCCAGGAAATGGGTGCTCAGTTCCCCGCTGACAAAGCGCGGGTTTTCCATAACCGCTTTGTGGAAGGGGATATTGGTCTTCACCCCGAGGATGATGTACTCGTAGAGCGCCCGCCGCATTCTGGCGATAGCCTCGTTGCGGTCATTGCCCCAGACGATAAGCTTGGATATCATGGGGTCGTATATGGAAGGGATGGTATACCTGGTGTACACCCCGCTGTCCACGCGGACGCCGATGCCGCCCGGGGAGCGGTAGCCCTTGAGCTTGCCCGGTGACGGGGCAAACTTGTTCAGGGGGTCTTCGGCGTTGATGCGGCATTCTATCGCCCATCCCCTCGGCTTGACATCCTCCTGACGAATGCCCAGGGGCAGCCCGGAGGCGATGCGGATCTGTTCCTTTACAATATCGATTCCAGTTACCATCTCGGTGACGGGATGTTCCACCTGGACGCGGGTATTTGCTTCCAGGAAATAGTATTGCCCGTCAGAAAAAAGGAACTCGATGGTGCCGGCCCCTTCGTAATTGACCCAGCGGGCAGCCTTGACCGCCGCCGCCCCCATTTCTTCGCGGAGCTGAGGGGTGAGCACCGGGGAGGGTGACTCTTCGATCAACTTCTGGTGGCGGCGCTGGATAGAGCATTCCCGTTCGCCGAGATGGATGACGTTGCCGTGCGAATCGGCCAGCACCTGGAACTCTATATGCCGGGGATGCGAAATATATTTCTCAATGTAGACATCGGACATGCTGAAGGCGGTGGCGGCGATGGCAGCCGAGGACTCAAGCGCCTGCTGCAGTTCGTCCTCATTGTTTACGATGGCCATGCCGATCCCCCCGCCGCCGCCGGACGGTTTGCATATCACCGGATAGCCGATCTGGCGGGCTATCTGACGCGCCAGCCCCAGGTCAGTGACGCAGTCAGCGGTGCCGGGGACGACGCTGACGCCGGCCTTTCTCATCTCCTTGCGGGCGGCTATCTTGCTGCCCATCAGCTCAATGACCTTGCTTGAGGGGCCAATGAACTTGACTCCTTCCTTCTCGCAGGCGTAGGCCAGGCCGGGGTTCTCAGCGAGGAAGCCATAGCCGGGGTGAATGGAGTCGGCGCCGCAGTCCCTGGCCACTTTCATGATCTCGGCTATGTTGAGATAGCTGTCTCTTGCCGGGGCCGGGCCGATGTAGTAGGCCTCATCAGCATATTTGGCGAACAGGGCATCCTTGTCTGCCTCGGAGTAGACGGCGATGGAGGTGATGCCCAGCTCGCGGCAGGCCCGCATGATCCGGATAGCTATTTCGCTGCGGTTGGCCACCAGGACTCGTTTAATCATTTTCCACCTTCGACAATAGCAAGGGAGGTATTCAATCGCTCGCTTCCATGACCAGCAGGATATCCCCGGCGTTGACGACCTCTCCCTGGAAGGTAAATATCTCCTTGACCACGCCGGCGTGCGGGGCAACGATCTGGTTCTGCATCTTCATGGCCTCGATGGTCATCAGGGTGTCACGCTCCCGGACCACGTCTCCCGGCTTCACCTTGACCGCCAGCACCATCCCCTGCATCGGGGCGACTACCGCCCCCGGGGGCAATTCTTTCGGCTTTGCCGGCTTCTCTACCTCTATCGCCTTGCCCATCACCGACGATACCTTGACGTTGAACATCTCACCGTCCACGTCAACGCTGAACTCCATGGGCAGGTCCGGGGCGGCGGGGGTCTTGGGCGCCAGTTCCGCCTGGGAGGGCATTGCTTCTTCTTTCAGCTCGCCGCGCAGGAATTTTACCGCCACCTGGGGATAGAGCGCATAGGTGACCACGTCCTCTTCCTGGTGGATAATGCCCAGTTTGCGCCCCTCGTTCTGAAATTTCTCCAGTTCCGGCTTGATAAGGTCGGCGGGGCGGACATCGATGGCAGGTTCATCCCCGATGACCTGTTTTCTCACTTCCATGTTGAACTCTGCCGGCGGCCTCCCATATTTTCCCAGGAGGTATTCCTTTACTTCCTGGGTCACCTGCTTATAGCGTTCGCCGGCAAGTACGTTCAGCACTGCCTGAATTCCCACCAACTGGCTCGTTGGAGTTACCAGCGGGGGATAACCGAGGTCGGCCCGCACCCGGGGCACTTCCGCCAGCACCTCGCTGAAGCGGTCCAGGGCATTCTGCTCTCTGAGCTGGCTCACCAGGTTTGACAGCATCCCGCCGGGCACCTGGTGTAACAGGACGTTGACACTGGGGCGGGTGGTCTCGGCGGTGAATAACACCCGGTATTTCCCGCACAACGCGGCGAAGTATTCTCCTATCTCATAAAGCAGTTCCAGGTCAAGCCCGGTGTCATAGGGGGTGCCTTTGAAGGCGGCGACAATGCTCTCCGTGGGCGGCTGAGACGTCCCCCAGCCGAAAGCGGAAAAAGCGGTGTCAACGATGTCCACCCCGGCGAGGGCGGCGGCGTGATAGCTGAGCGGGGCCATGCCGCTGGAGCAGTGGGAATGAAGGTTCACCGGGATTGTCACCCTGCCCTTTATCGCCTTTATCAGTTCGCTCGCTACCACCGGGGATATCAGCCCGGCCATATCCTTGACGCAGACAGAGTCGCAGCCCAGGCTTTCCAGATCCCTGGCCATTCCGGCGAACTTCTCCGTGGTGTGTACCGGGCTGGTAGTATAGCAGATAGTGCCCTGGACGTGGGCTTTATAGCCTTTGGCTACCTTTATCGCCAGCTCAAGGTTCCTGATGTCGTTCAGGGCGTCGAACACGCGGAAGACCTCTATGCCGTTCTTGACCGAGAGGCGGATAAATTCGCGGAGGACATCATCGGCGTAGTGGCGGTAGCCGACCAGGTTCTGCCCCCGGAGCAACATCTGCAAGGGGGTGTTTTTTATCTTCTGCCGCAGGCTTCTCAGCCGCTCCCAGGGGTCCTCGTTCAAGAAGCGGATACAGGCATCGAAGGTGGCCCCTCCCCACACCTCAAGCGAGAAAAACCCGGCTTTATCCAGCTCTGCCGCGATGGGGAGCATGTCCCTGGTGCGCATCCTGGTTGCTATGAGCGATTGGTGCGCGTCTCTCAAGGTGGTGTCGGTTATCAAAATGCCCATCGAAGTCTATGACCTTCTTTCTTCGCAGTGCAACCAGGTACCTTATCGGTGACCATGCCGCAGACGAAATGGCATGGCCCTGTCCGACTATAAAAACCGGGAACGCCTTGCAACCCGGCGCCGTGATGGATTACAATATGCGTACTATACTTCGCATAATATAACAAGAGGTTCCTCAATGTCAAACGTTAGCCTCTGCGAGGAGGGCTAATTTGAGCAAAGGGCAATGGACTTTTCTCTCCAATCACGGGCGGGTGTTTATTTACATAGCCAAGCATCCCAAGGCCACCACCGAGGTCATTTCCCGTGAAGTGGGTCTTACCCAGAGAGGCGTCCAGAAAATTATAGCTGAACTTGAGGGGTCCGGCTACATTGCCCGGCGCAAAGAGGGCAGGCGCAACCTCTATACCATTCACCCGGAACTGCCGTTGCGCCACCGGCTGGAGCAGGGCCACGTTGCCGGAGACCTGCTGGCGGCTCTCGGCTGCGACCCTGAGAAGCCTGTTGCTGGCCCGTAGAGGGAGGTCTTGACATGACCCATTATACTGAGATATACGTATAAGATGCAGGCATCCCGATGTTTGTGCAGTAGGTAAACCGGCGTGAAATGGAAAAAGGTCTCCCCTGAGCTAAACAGTTTTCTTGATGAGCGCATGGCGTCTTTTTCCGCGGATAGACGCCCCATGTTCGGCGCTTCGACCTATTTCGTCAATGGCAACATGTTCGTGGGCATTCATGAGGACAGGCTGATACTCCGTTTGTCCGAAGCAGACCGGCGGGACATCCTCTCTCTTTACAATGACGTGACGCCGTTTGAGCCTATGGAGGGCAGGGTTATGAAAGAATATGTCACCTTGCCCCAGGCAGTCTATAGCCAGCCTGATGTCCTGGGGAAGTGGCTGGAACATTCTTATCAATACGCGCTATCGCTAAGCCCCAAGGCCAGACCTGCCAGGAGAAGCAAGAGCTAAGTCTTTTCAACGCTCCCCTTTCCCGCTTTTATCCTTTACCGTTGAGGTTCTGCTATAATCCGGTTGTCCGGGATGACCTTGATTCGAAGAAGCTCTTTGCTGGCATACTCTACAGGGCCCCCTATAATCATCCTGAATACCGAGTTGCGATAACAAAGACCAATTCGGCAGTTGCGCCAAGCGGAGCTATTACACCAAAGACTCGTATGACAACTATAAACATCCTCCCGATGGCATCGTCAGGCGATGGCACATATAAATCCTTAAAGATGGCTTTGTTCCATTCATAATTCAATTCTATGAGCGTTCTTGCATATACCGCCATTGAAACACCAGCCGTGAGTAGCACGAGCGAAAATATTATGTATCCCCACATATTTTCTTAGACAGCCCGCAGGCTTGTCCCGTCCTGTTCCTGGCCTTCAGTGGATACACGGCAATAGATAGCGCTTTCATTTTTTGCCTTCCTGCTTATTTGGCCTACGGCGTGGTTTTCCACGTTTTATATCTGTATGTACGGTTTCCCATTCACCATTTTCCTTTTGCTCTTTTACTGTATGAATTACCGTCGTTTCTTGGTCACTCGTCTTATCTACATCTACGTATATCTGCGATTTTAAACCCGATTTTATCCCTTTTCCTTGCTTACCTCTTATCTCCCTTCTTTTAAAGCCATGTTGGTCAATAAACGCAGCTTTTCCAATTCCTGAAGAGAACAAATCTTTATTTACCTGATAAGTTACGTCTTCTTTTTTTATTCCCTTCCACTTTGGCTTATTCCAGTAAGGAGAGCGGCATTTCGGGCATTGCTTTGGTTTGCGTGGTATACGTGGAATCCAGACATGCTTACACCGAGTACAGGTTAATTTGGGTAGCGCAATATCCTGATTCATGCCTCTAGCATATGATGATGCTCATATATTGTCAATACCTTTTGTTGCTATTTGCCGGAGTGTCGCTGCCGCCCCGCCATCACTAAAGGCAGCGGCAGTCTATTTTAAGGCAACGGTCGGAGTTAAGCGGAGGATTGCTTGCGCGCTCCTTCGGGGCTTGCGTCCTTGTTCGTTACGGCGGACGGGGGAGAGCGGGAACCAACGTGTGTATGAGAAGGAAAACACCCCCATATTCCTCCACCGGCGACTCACCGGTTTTCTTCACGCTGGGACAGCGGTCTCATTTTTGTTTTCGGCGGATTAATAGCCATTGACGGTCAAAGGATATTGTTGTAAAGTTACTTTGACTCATGCCATTCCCGCCGGATCAAGACACCAATGCTCGAGAGGAGGGGAAGTCAAATGAAGATCAAGGACCTGCTAAAACTGAAAGACCGGAAAGTGGTCACCGTCGGCCCGGAAGATACCGTCCTGGCCGCTGTCCGGAAACTGGTGGAGCACGACCGGGGGTCTCTTCCGGTCTGTCACGATACTGGAGAGCTGGCGGGGATAATTACCGAAAGGGATATCGTCAGAAAGTGCTTCGGGCATGCGGACATGGCCAGCATGAAGGTCGAGGATGTGATGACCAGGCAGGTGGCGGTGGGCTTTCCCGATGACGACCTCGACTACGCCATCAGCGTCATGAAGCAAAAGCGGATCAGGCATCTGCCCATCGTGGAGAACGAAGCGGTGACAGGCATGATCTCGATGCGGGATTTGCTGGACGTGCAGTTAGGCGAGACCCAGGCAGAAATACGCTACGCAAGCCTGCTACCGAGGAGGGCAAAGCGCCTGGTCTGATGGGGCCGGGCTGCCAATTCTCTCCACCTTGAGCAAATTGGTGGCGCCGGCAACGCCGATGGGCACGCCGCCGGTTATCACCAAGAATTGGCCCGGCCTGGTCAGCTTAAGCTCTCCGGCTATTTTGACTCCCATGTTGAAAAGCTCGTCGAGGCTGGACGGCTCAGCTATCAGGAAGGGGTAAGTGCCCCAGTTCAGCACCAGCCGGCCCATGATCGCCGCTTCGTGCGTTATCGCCAGTATCGGCACGCCCGGGCGGTACTTGGATACCCTGGCTGCGGTACTTCCCGACTGGGTGAACGCCACCACTGCCGCCGCTTCGAGGGTCCTGGCGATGTGACAGGCGCTGTAGGCGATCAACTCATCGGTCTGGCGTTCGATCCATTCCCCTCTCTCCACCAGCAGCGTCTGGTAGGGCAACCGCTTGTCCGCCTCAAGGGCGATCCTGGACATGGTCCTCAGCGCCTGTACAGGGTGTTTGCCCACCGATGTCTCGGCAGAGAGCATGGTGGCATCGGTCCCGTCGAAGATGGCATTGGCCACGTCGGTCACTTCGGCGCGTGTCGGGCGGGCGGCGGCGGTCATTGATTCAAGCATTTGAGTGGCGGTTATCACCGGCTTTCCCGCCCTGTTACATTTCTGGATGATATGCTTCTGCACCAGGGGCACCTTTTCCAGCGGGATATCGACGCCCAGGTCGCCTCGCGCCACCATGATGCCGTCGCTGGCGGCGAGTATGGCATCGAAGTCGTTGACCGCCTGCACCCGTTCTATCTTGGCGATGATGGGGATATCCGCGCCCTGCTCACAGAATATTGCTCTTACGGCGGCTACATCGGCGACGCTGCTGACAAATGAGAGGGCCACGTAGTCCGGCTTCTCCTGGACGGCAAAGCGGATATGTTCTCGCAATGCGCCGGTGATGAACGGGCCGGAGGTCGGCATGCCGGGGACAACCAGGCCCCGGTTCTCCGTCAACAGGCCACCGGCTACGACTTTGGCGATTACCTCTGTGGCGCTCTTTTGAACGGCCCTCAACTGCAGCGCCCCGTCATCGAGCAGCACCGTATCGCCAATCTTGATATCGCGGGGCAGGTCAGGGAGGTTCACCGGCAATGTGCTGGAGTCGCCCTCTATATCTTCGATGGTCAGGGTCACCATGTTGCCCTTTTTCAGGGTGACCTGACCCCCTTTCAACCGCCCGATGCGGTATTTCGGGCCGGGCAGGTCCATCAGCACGGCCACGGTTGTTCCCAGCCTCCTGGCAATCCTTCTCACCGTGCTGACATACCTGGAGTGCATGACGTGGCTGCCGTGAGAAAGGTTGAGCCGGGCAACGTTCATGCCGCTACGGACCAGGCTCTCGATCATTGCCGCCGAACTGGTGGCCGGCCCGATGGTGCAGACGATCCTGGTCCTGCGGTCGAAATTCTTGAAGTACTTCATGGCTTTTACCTGTCACCAGCATCCGTATTCGAGTATATCACAGTCCCTCCGGGCGCCGCTTCATGACCTTTATACGGTTAGAAAGGCCCGGGCGTGTCACGCTCCGCCTAAGCGCTCCTTTGCCTGGTGAGCCAGGTAAAAGCCCCGGTGCCGAGCAATATCATGGTCGCCCCGAAGTAGAAGGCGAAGCTCACGTTCGACAGGTCGGCGATGGCCCCGGCGGCGATAGGGCCGACGGCCATTCCTATGCTCATTGCCATGCTGAACAGCGCCATGATCGATCCCATGCCGTACAGCCGGCCCTCTTCCACCGCCATCGCCG
Source organism: Chloroflexota bacterium (assembly GCA_016190695.1). Classification (GTDB taxonomy): domain Bacteria; phylum Chloroflexota; class Dehalococcoidia; order Dehalococcoidales; family RBG-16-60-22; genus JACPQC01. The sequence goes on along the minus strand of JACPQC010000021.1, from coordinate 3,480 downwards.
AGGCAGCCGGCACGGCAATGGCTCCGGCCAGGGCGCCGGCGACGGCCAGGACCAGCAACAGGCCGAAGCTCTGTCCCAGCGAGGGCAATGCCACCAGGAAGGCCGCCGAAGCCAGGCAGCCAATGGTTATCAGCGCCTTCCGGCTGAAACGGTCGGCGAGGCGGCCCGACGGAATTTCCAGCACGGAGAGCATCAGGATGTTCACCGCCAGCAGTGTGCCGATGAGCGATGTGGAGATGCCCAACCGGTTGGCCAGTATGGGCAGAAAGGTATAGAAGGCGGCCCGTCCAAATGTCAGCGATATCTGGATGCTGAAGAGGCCGGTCATGGTCTGGCTCCGGCTAATCTCTTTGATTGACGGGTAGGGGTGTGCCGCTGACCTGGTCCGCCTGATCTCGGGGAGGCCGATGGCGGCGACAACGAAGGCGAGCAGGCTGAGCGCCCCCATGAGGGCGAAGGCGGTGTCCATGCCCAGTTGCTCCGCCACCACCCCGCCCATCAACGGCCCGAAACCGAAGCCGCTGAAGAAGGCGGCGCTGGCATAGCCCATCCATTTCCCCTCTTCCCCTTTCGGAGAGGCGTCTCCCACGTAGGCCTGGGCCACCGGCAGGATGGAGGCGCCGGCGATGCCGTGCAGGAAGCGCAACATCACCAGTAGGGGGACGCTGGTGACCCAGATGAAACCGAAGGAGACGATTCCGTAGGCCAACAGTCCGATGGCGATATACCGTTTGCGCCCTTGCCGGTCGGAAAGGCGGCCGAATACGGGAGTGGCCAGGGTGCGGGCGATGGGGAAACTGGCGAAGACCAGGCCCAGCCAGAGGCCGCTGGCACCCAGCCCCTCGGCGTACAACGGCAGCAGCGGTACGACAATTCCCGAACCCAGCATGGCGATGAAGATGGATATGGCCAGGATGGGGAAAGTTTTTTGTATCATGGGCTAAGCCATTATAGCCCGGCACGGTATTTGCGGCAACAGGCTAAAGGGAAGAGGCAGGGAGTAACATTTCTGGCCGGGTAGCGGTGAAGCACAATGTCCAGACCGGGACAATGTACCGGCAAGGGCGAGCGGACTGATTATTTCCTGTGCCTTTCCACGAAGCGCTTCATCCGCCCCAGGGCTTCCTGGAGGTCGGCCACCGAGGTGGCGTAGCAGCAGCGGACGTGGCCCTCGCCGCACTGCCCGAAGGCCGAGCCGGGCACCACCGCCACCTTCTCCTCCACGAGCAGCTTCTCGGAGAACTCCTCGGAGGTCATGCCGGTGGCCGCTATTGAGGGGAAGACGTAGAACGCCCCTTTCGGCTCAAAGCAGGCAAGGCCGATGCTGTTCAGGCCGGTGACTATCAGTTGGCGGCGGCGGTTGTAGTCGGCGACCATCTCGTTGACGCCGGCGTCACCGGCCTTGAGCGCCTCGGCGGCGGCCACCTGGGCCATGGTGGGGGCGCACATCATGGTGTACTGGTGTATCTTGGTCATGGCGGCGATGACATCCCTGGGGGCGGCGGCATAGCCGATGCGCCAGCCGGTCATGGCATGGGCCTTGGAAAAGCCGCCGAGCAGTATTGTCCGCTCCCTCATGCCGGGGAGGCTGGCGAAACAGGTGTGATTCACCCCGTAGACCAGCCGGGCATATATCTCGTCGGAGACCACCATCAAATCGCGGCGCTGCGCCAGCTCCGCTATCTCGAGAAGCCCCTCCCGTCCCATCACCGCTCCCGTGGGGTTGGCCGGGTAGCCGATGAAGATGGCCCTGGTGCGGTCGGTAATCCGCTCCTCGATATCGGCGGCGCGAAGCTCGAAATCGTTCTCCAGGCTGGTGGGCACCTTGACCGGCTCGCCTCCGGCCAGGATAACGCACGGCTCGTAGGCGACGTAGGAAGGGTCGGCGATGATGACCTCGTCTCCGGAATTGAGAATGGCCCGCATGGCCAGGTCCATGCCTTCGCTGACGCCAACGGTGATGAGAATTTCGCCGTTGGGGTCGTAGGTGACATCATGGTGAGCTTTGAGGTGTTTTGACAGCTCCTGGCGAAGCTCCGGGATGCCGGAGTTCGAGGTGTACATGGTATAGCCCCGCTCCAGCGAGCGGATGGCCGCCTCGCGGACATGCCAGGGCGTGGTGTAGTCCGGCTCGCCCACCCCCAGCGACACCACCCCCTCCATCGACGCAAGGAGGTCGAAGAACTTCCTTATCCCGGAAGGGGAGAGCCGCTTGACCCGGTCTGAGATGCTGGCGCAACTCCTGTGCTGGCTGATAGACATGGCTGCTTACTCACGGCAGCTAGAGGATCACCGGCTGCCGTTTGACCTCCTCTCCAGCCTCAAGCATCTCGCCGTCTTCCTTGTACCGCTTGAGCACAAAATGGGTGACCGTCCCCTGTACTCCCTTGATATGGGTCAGCTTCTCCGAGACGAAGTTGGCGATCTCGTGCTCGTTCTTGCCGACGACCACCAGGAGCAGGTCATAGTTGCCCGAAGCGAGGTACGCCGAGCGCACCTGGGGGAAGCGGGCTATCCGGTCGGCCACGGCGTCAAAGCCGAAGTCCGGCTCAGGAGTCACCTTGACCTCTATCAACGCCCGGACCTGCTCGTCCTCGACGCGGTCCCAGTTGACCACGGCTTTGTATCGCAGTACCACCCGGTCCTGCTCGGCCTGTTTTATGAAGGCGACTACCTCGTCCACCGATTTGCCGGCCATGATGGCTATCTGTTCGACGCTGGTACGGGCGTCGTCTTCCAGTATCTTAAGTATCTCCTTCATAACCCCTCCTCAACTCCGCTATTGACCAGCGCTGTTGTGCCTCATTATAGCAGATTTTGAACCGCCTGTTCTCGCCCGCGCGCACCTGGAAGCAGCGCAGCCCAGGCTCCAGCCAGGCCTTTTCTACCTGCTCTACCTTGTATTCCTGTCCTTCCCAGCGGAAGGAACGCGGCTCATCCGCGTAGGTATGGCCGGAATAGCAGCTTACCTCGATGTCATCCAAATAATCAGTCCCATCTTCTGGTCACCATGAGTCCCAGTATTACCACCGGCACGCTGAGGACGATCCAGGCGATGGCCTCAGTGGTGGAGAACGGTGGCTTTGGCACCACGTCGGCCACGGCCAGGATGAAGAAGATGATGATCAGGGCGTTGAAGATAACGGTATACCATGCCAGTGCTTTCATGCTTTGCCTCCATAACATAATTTGCTGGGTCTCCCCCTTTGAAAGGGGGGAATTAAGGGGGATTTCTGCATCAAAATCCCTCTCTAACTCTCCCTTTACGAAAGGGAGAGGATGACCGTGCAAACCTTTACATCTGTGCCTTTCACCAATCTGTTTCCCTCTTTCGTAAAGAGGGACTAAAGGGGGATTTCTGCATCAAAATCCCTCTCTAACTCTCCCTTTACGAAAGGGAGAGGATGACCGTGCAAACCTTTACATCTGTGCCTTTCACCAATCTGTTTCCCTCTTTCGTAAAGAGGGACTAAGGGAGAT
>JACPQC010000019.1 GCA_016190695.1 Chloroflexota bacterium | reverse complement strand
TAGTCTTGCTGGTGGCGGTTACTCATAACATACTTCGAGGCCTTGCCTTGAGAGCATAACTGACGTAATAAGCAATAAAACAGGGCTTGCCACAGCCCTGTTGGCGCCGTAATGTTAGTTCAGGTACCGTAAAAAAGGAGGCTACCAACTCTATAACTCCCTTAACCAGAAAACTTACGTTGAAACCGTATATATTCACAAGCTCTCAGAATAGGGAAAGCTATGTGTAGCTGACCCCTACAGGCCCCGCGCCCACTGGACGGCGTTAAGGAATATCTGGAAACCGTCGCCGCGCTCCTTTACCCCCAGCCTTGTCCATTGGGGGTGCTGGGTACCCCGGATGTGGCGCTCGGGGTGCGGCATCAGGGCAAAGATGCGTCCGGTGCTGTCGCAGATACCGGCGATGTTGTCCACTGAGCCGTTGGGGTTGTGCGGGTATCCCGCCCCCACGTCGCCCTGCTCGTCTGCGTAGCGCAGCACCACGTTTAGGCCCGCTGCCGTACCGGCGCTCGTCGCCAGCTTGCCCTCGCCGTGGGCCACCGGCAGGTACATCCGTTCGATTCCCCTGGTGAAGACGCAGGGGCTATCATTGTTGGCCGCCAGGTGTATCCAGCGACACTCGAAGCGGCCTGAATCGTTGGTTGTCAGGGTCACCCGCGATTGGAAGCCGTTTCCCGGCTCAGGCAGGATGCCCGCCTTTACCAGCACCTGGAAGCCGTTGCAAATTCCCAGGATGAGGCCGCCGGACTCGATGAACCTGGAGATGTCTTCCTTCAGCTTGACGCTTAACTCGTTGGCCAGCACCTTGCCCGCGCCGATGTCGTCGCCGTAGGTGAAGCCGCCGGGGATGACCATTATCTGGTGGTCGCCGAGCCGGGCCTCGTGCCGGATAAGCTGGTTGACGTGGACGGTGGCGACCGCCGCCCCGGCCTGCTCGAAGGCAAAGGCGGTCTCGGCGTCACAGTTGGTGCCCGGCCCGCGCAATATCAACGTCCTGACCTGGGTCATGCTACCACCGCAGCGGCCGCTGCCACGCCTCCTTAAGCTCAGCGATGGACACGGCAGCCAGCCTGCCGCCGCCTAATCCGTAAATTTCCAGCATTTGAGAATCGACCACCTCGCCGATGACGGCGAAGCTGACGCCGCTCAGGGTGCGCTCAAACTCTACGCGGTGCTCCAGGGATACCGCCGCGATGAAGCGGCTGTTGGACTCCGAGAAGAGGATGAAATCATTGCGGCTGATGGTCTCCGCCAGCGGCACATCGGCCAGGCGGATGACCGCCCCCAGCCCCCCGGCGAAGGCCATCTCGGCCACGGCCACGCCGATGCCGCCATCGCTGCAGTCGTGGCAGGCACTGACCAGCCTCGCCGCCGTGGCCTGTCCCAGCCGTTCCATAAGCTCCCGAGCCTGCTGCGGGTCTACTTTGGGCACGCTGTTGCCGGTGAGACCGCGCGTCCTGAAGTACTCTGACCCTCCCAGCTCCGGCCGGGTAGCGCCCACGATGTAAATAAGGTCGCCGGGCTGCTTGAAGTCCATCGATACCGCTCGGTTTACGTCTTCCATGACGGCCACGGCGGAGATGAGCAGGGTGTGGGGGATGGATATGGTCTTGCCCTCGTACTGGAATTCGTTGTACAGGCTGTCCTTGCCTGAGATAAAGGGCGCACCGTAAGCCAGGGACATGTCATGGCAGGCCGTGGCGGCGCGCACCAGCGCTCCCAGTACGTCAGGGCGGCTGGTATTGCCCCAGCAGAAGTTGTCCAGCAGGGCCACCCGGCGCAGGTCGCCGCCGACGGCTATCACCTGGCGCAGCGCCTCATCGATGGCCGAGGCCGCCATCCAGTAGGGGTCGATATCGCCGTAGCCGGGGCAGATGCCGTTGGCCACGATAATGCCCCGGTCCGAGTCCAGCACCGGCCTGATGATGGCGGCGTCTCCGGGGCCGTCGTTGTCCCGGCCCACCAGGGGCTTGAGCACGCTGCCGCCCTGCACCTCGTGGTCGTACTGGCGTATTACCCACTCCTTGCTGCACACGTTCCAGGAGCCGAGCACCTCCAGCAGGGCCGCTCCTAACTGGGGTGGTTCGTCAAAGTCTGGCTCGGCGTGGGCCGGCTGCTGCCAGGTCGCCTCCAATTCCAACTGGGGCAGGCCATCGTGCAGGAACTCCATGTCCAGGTCGCCCACCAGGTTGTCCTGGTAGTAAAGGCGGAGTTTTTTGTCGTCAGTGAACTGGCCGATGACGGTGGCCTCCACGTCTTCAGCGGCAAAGAGCTTGAGCAGTTCCTCGATATGCTCCGGGGGCACGGCCAGCACCATCCGCTCCTGGGACTCGGATATCCAGATCTCGGCGTAAGAGAGGCCGGCGTATTTGAGGGGCACTTTGTCCAGGTCGACCCGCACCCCGGTATCGGCGCCCATCTCGCCCACCGCCGAGGACAGCCCGCCGCCGCCGCAATCGGTTATGCGGGAATAAAGGCCGCGGTCCCTGGCCTGGAGCAGGACGTCAATGAGCTTCTTTTCCACGATGGGATTGCCGATTTGCACCGAGGTATAAGCCGTGCCGGTGGAGGCTTCAGTAAGCTGCTCCGAGGCGAAGGTGACGCCGTGAATGCCGTCGCGCCCCGTCCTTCCCCCGGCCAGCACCACCAGGTCGCCCGGCCGCTGCTGCCCCCGCTGCGCCAGATGGGCTGGCAGTATCCCCAGCGTCCCGCAGTAGACCAGGGGGTTGGCAAGGTAACGCTCGTCGAACAGCACCGCCCCGTTGACGGTGGGTATGCCCAGGCGGTTGGCGTAGTCGGCCACCCCCGCCCGCACCCCCTTGAAAACGCGGCGGGGATGGAGGACGCCCGGAGGCAGTTTATCATGGGGGTACACCGGCGGGCCGAAACAGAAGACATCAGTGTTGAGTATTGGCCGCGCGCCCAGGCCGGTACCCATCGGGTCGCGCACCACCCCGCCGATGCCGGTGGCCGCCCCGCCGTAAGGCTCCAGCGCCGAGGGGTGGTTATGTGTCTCCACCTTGAAGGCGAGCGCCCAGCGCCCGTCGAAGTCAATCACCCCGGCATTATCGGCGAAGACGGAGAGGCACCAGGGCCGGTCAAGCTCGCGGGTGGCCTTCATGATGGTGCTCTTAAGCAGGTTGTCGATGGTCTCGCCATCGAAACGTATCCTGGCCTTGAAGGTCTTGTGGACGCAATGCTCGGACCAGGTCTGCGCCAGCGTCTCCATCTCTACATCGGTGGGTTTCCGGCCCAGGCGCTGGAAATAGTCCCTGACGGCCTGGTATTCGCTGGCGCTGAGACCGAAGCGCCGGGGCACGTCGTCCAGGTCTACCTGTTCCAGGTGAAAGACGTACTGCGGTCCACCGGCGAAGCCGTAGTGTCCCCCCTCGACGGCATGCTGGATGATGGGGTTGACCAGCAGCCTGCTGCAGACCATCTCCATCTGGCGCCGGTCAAGCTGCCCTGTGATGACATATTGCTTTGCCGTCTTGACCGCCCTGACGCCCTGGATGCCCAGGTCGCGGATGGCCTTTAGCACGCTTTCCTCGACGGGGTCAACCACGCCGGCATTGTAGGCCACCTCCACCACGTGGACCTTCCCGCTCGCCGGTTGCAGGGCGGCCCCGGCCCGGTACTCCTGGGTCACCGGGTCGGCGAGGAGGCGGCAGACCTTTTCCAGTGCGTCACCGGTAAGCGTCCCGTCGAGCAGGTAAACCTCGGCCACCCTGACGGCTGAGATCGTGGTCACGCCCAGGTCGTGCGCATCCCTGGCCAGCCCCTCCCCGGCGGCGTCAACCATGCCCTCTTTAATGCTGACTTCTATCCGGTGCATAAACTTTTGCCCCTACCCCGACAACATACTCCTGGAGAAGGCGCTCATCAGGCTGTCAGGCTGGCTATTTGTCATGTTGTTCCTGAGAATAATTCGCAAAAGTTTTCAAGATGTCAGTAAGATGAGCACCCAATATGTATATTGTAACTGTCGTTTTGATAGCTACTTGGAATAAGAAGAGGGGCGGTATCAGCCCCTCTCAGTAAACCGTGGTCTTGTATCAAAAGTGACTTCTTCTATGTCACCCTGAGCACATTCGCTGCTCTCAGTATGAACTCCACGAAGGGTCTCGGGGTGATGGGATTATTGACGCCCCACACCCAGATTCTTCGTCACTTCGTTCCTCAGAATGACATTTGGTACAAAGCAGTAAACCGTGTGTCCTTCGAGAAGTCCGGTCATGACGCCAGTAGCTCGGTGACCACCTCGTTTATCAGCTTGCCGTCAGCCCGTCCCTTTAACTCGGCGACGAGTTTGGGCATCACCTTGCCCTTATCCCTGGGCCCCTGCGCTCCCACCTCGGCGATCACCCGTCGGGCGATTTCCACCACTTCTTCCCGTCCCATCTGCCTGGGCAGGTATTCCTCCAGGATGGACAACTCGGCCTCTTCCTTTGCCACCAGGTCCGGCCGGTTGCCCTGCTTGAAGGCCTCGATGCTTTCATGGCGCTGTTTGACCTCTTTGGCGATTATGCCCAGGATATCGCCCCCGGTTAGCTGTCCCTGTTTGGCGATCTCGGCGTTGTTGATGGCAGAAATAACCAGGCGAAGAGTGGAGCGGCGGGTGGTATCGCCGCTCTTCATCGCCTTCTTAATGTCGTCGCTCAACTGCTGTTTTAAGTCTGCTGCCATCTGGTCTGCTCTGTTATGGGGGTTGATGATTATTTCCTGACCCGGGCAGCGCCACGTCTACTGGCGGCCCGTTTGCGCTTCCGGCGCACGCTGGGCTTCTCGTAGTGTTCGCGGCGGCGCAATTCAGCCAGGATTCGGTCCTGCTGCACTTTTTTGTTGAACCGCTTCAACAAATTGTCGAAACTCTCTTCAGCGCCGACTATTACGTCAGCCACCTTCATCATCCCCCTTCTGTCAAGAATAGCGGACTCCCGCCCGCTTACGGAATATTTTAGCCAGCGCATGTCGCCATGTCAAGCAGGGCGGGCTGTACTGCCGGATTTGGTCGCCGGAGCTTCCAGGGCGGCAGCGACTATTTCGCTCAGGTCGGCGACTCTTATCGATTCAGCCACGCCTTTGGCTTTGAAGGCGTCCTCGAACATGGAGAGGCAGTAGGGACAGGCGGTAGCTACGGTGTCAACGCGGGCGTCAATAATCTGCTCCGCCCGGCGCAGGCTGACCCGCTTGTCCGGGTCTTCCTCCATCCACATGTGGCCGCCGCCGCCGCCGCAGCAGAAGCTATTGGGGCCGGAGCGGGCAAGCTCAACCGGCCTGGACCGGCTCACCGCGGCCAGCACCTCCCTGGGAGGGCGGTAAACGTCATTATAGCGCCCCAGGTAGCAGGAGTCATGGTAGGTCGCCCGGCCGGTCGCTTCCCGTTTTAATTTAAGCCTGCCCTCGCTTATCAGGCTGGCGATAAGCTGGGAGTGGTGGATGACCTCGAAGTCCCCGCCGAACTGGGGATATTCGTTCTTCAGCGTGTTGAAACAGTGAGGGCAGGAAGTGACAATTTGCCTCACTTTGTACCCGTTGAGCACCTCGATGTTCTTCTGGCACAGGGTCTGGAAGAGGTACTCGTCCCCCAGGCGCCGGGCCGGGTCTCCGCAGCAGCTTTCTTCAGCGCCGAGCACTCCCATCTTGACGCCCGCCGCCTGCAGAACCCTGGCGGTGTCCCTGGCGACCTTCATGTTGCGCTCTTCCAGGGCGGCGGTGCAGCCCACCCAGTAGAGCACTTCTACATTGCTATTGTCGGCGAGCGTCCTGACCTCCAGGCCGTCAAGCCAGTCAGTCCTGGTGGCAGTGGTGCCCCTCCAGGGGTGCTCCCGGCTGGACAGGCTTTTCAGGGCGCCCTGGGCCGATTCGGGGAACTCGCCCCGCTCCATGGCCAGGTTGCGGCGCATATCTACTATCTTGTCGACATGTTCTATCGCTACCGGGCAGGCCTGTTGGCAGGCGCGGCATGTGGTGCAGTCCCAGATCGCCTCTTCCGCTATCACCCCGCCGATGAGCGCCGGGGCATTTTCATCATCGCTTGCCCCTTTGAGCAGCGCCGGCCCCCGCTCCAGCAAATGGTGTTTCAGGTCCTGGATGACCTCTTTGGGATTGAGCACCTTGCCGCTGAGATGGGCCGGGCAGCTTTCCTGGCAGCGTCCGCATACCGCGCAGGTATAGAGGTCCAGGAGCTGTTTCCAGGTGAACCCCTGTATCATTGACACGCCGAAACTCTCAGCGGTCTCCAGGTCTATGGGCTTCAACGCCCCCTTGGGGCGCGGGGAGCGGAACAGGATGTTCATCGGGGAGAGCAAGATATGGAGGTGCTTGGAGCGCGGCACGTAGACCATGAAGCCCAGGATGATGGCGTAATGGAGCCACCAGCTCAGCCGGTAGCCCGTTGTCAACGCCGTGTCCGCCAGTCCGCTGCGCTCGATCACTCCCGCCAGGGCGGCGCCGAGCGGCGGCCAAAAGGATGAATCACCTGATCCGGCCAGGTCAAAGCCCTCTATGGAGTAGTGCAGCAGCATCAGCGCCACGATGAGCAGCAGGATAATACCGGCCTCGGCGCTGGTTTCCAGGCGCGCCGGCCTGCTTATGTAGCGGCGGATGGCGGCCCAGACTACAGCCAGGATGACCAGCAATGCCGCCACGTCCAGCGCCGAAGAGAAAGCCCGCTCAAAGACGCTGCCTTCAAAAATGTTCAGGCCGAAGCCGGTAAGTCCGATGAAGAGGATGTAGCTGATAAAGAACAGGGCAAAACCCCAGAAAAGCAGGGCATGTCCCATCCCGGCCAGGTCTTTGCGGCTGAGGCTTTTCAGGTTGCACCACTGGGGGAAGACCTCGACCAGCATGTCTCTGGCGCGCCGGCCCATGCCCGGGAAATCTCCCTCCCTTTGTCCCAGGCGGAGAAGGGAAAAGAGATGTGACATCCTCTGGAGGAAAAGACCGAAGGCTACTGCGAATAGCGCCCAGAAAATGAGATATCCTGGCACGCCAAAATATGTTGCACCCACCGGTGACATGTTTACCTCCTGCCAATAGCAGTTGACGGGTCTTTGCCCCGTTGTCTGTTACCAGTCCCGGTTATTACCGGCCCGGTCAAGGCAGCATGAATCACGGGAAAGGGACCGGAAAGGACCTTCGGAATCAGGCGACGCCCTTGACATGCTGTGCGGAAGAAACCCCGGACTTGCCCCGGCAGATGTTCCGCAATGGGTCTGGTAAGTTGAAACCGTGATGCCCGCCTCTAATGAGAGATACCTTTATAAGGTGAAAAAACCATTGTCACTATCATAGTTTCTTCCACCTACGCCCTTTTGTAGCCATGATAATTCTTTACAAGGTGAAAAAACCATCGTTACTATTATAGTTTCTTCCACGTGCTATTTCAATCATCTCACCTCCCTGGCGAACTATTTCAGAAGCCGGGAAAGAGACATAGGGCGTTTATGCAAGATTTATAGGGTAGTTTTTAAGATAATATAGGGTACTATATTATTCCAAAATACCGGTGAAAGTACTACACTATAACTGGTAGTATGAACAGGAAAGAGGTTATGCTAACAGCTACTACGGCCCTGTTCCTCAATGTTATCAGCCTCATTGTAGCTGTTGCTGTACTTGACCTGTCACTACATCTCTTCAACCTGCTCATCGCCGTCGGGTCAATCATTTCTGCCACCGGCGGCACATTGTTCCTCCTCATAGATTCCATCAGCGCCCTTTACCTCCTGGAAGTATTCGGAATTGTGATTATCCTGGGTGGCCTTATGGGAAGCCGCGGGATATCCGGTCTCTATCATCTCCGACTGGCCCGAGCGTTCGCAAGAGTACCGGTCCATTAGGCGCACCGTCTGCTGCCGGTATTCTGAATATTCGCTGAGGAGGGGGGCATGAACAAGAATGCATCAGGGAAGGCTTGGGGGAAAGGCCACTGGCTGCTGGCCTCGGTGACGCTATTATTGCTCCTCGGTGTGGCGCTGCTCCTCGGCGCCAGCAGCGCGCAGGCGCTGGACGAGAATAACTGTCTCTCCTGTCATGGCACACCGGGTCTGACCAAGACCAATGGCAACGGAGACGTCATCTCTCTCTTTGTGGATGAGAAGAAGGTCAACACTGCCGCACACCGTTACATTGATTGTACCACCTGTCACACCGCTGAGCCCCACAAGGTGGAGACCGCGCTGACCAAGCTATCGCTGGCCCAGAAGTGCGGTAGCTGTCACGAATACCAGTACCGGCTTCACCTGGACAGCGTCCACGGCCGGCAACTGGTGTACGGGAATTCTGACGTGGCCACCTGCGTTGACTGTCACAGCTCCGATGGCAGCCCCCACAGCGTAATCCGGGTGTTGGAATATGCCGCCCCGGCCTATAAGAAGAACATCGCCCAGACCTGCGCCAGGTGCCACGGTGATGAAGGGCTGATGGCGAGCTACGGCATCGTGGACAAGGTCTACGAGTCCTACATGCGCAGCTTCCACGGCAAGGCCATGCAACTGGGCGCCTACGAGATCAGCCAGCTCGACAAGGCTACCTGCGCCAACTGTCACGGCTATCATGACATAAAGCCGGCGAGCGATCCCGCTTCTCCGGTAGCCGGCCTGGAGAACCTTGCCGCTACCTGTGAGCAGTGTCACACCGGGGCCGGGGTGAAGTTCGCCAGCGGTTTCCTGGGACACCGTGAGGCATCAACGGACAATGTGCCGGTGGCCTATTACACCGAGATATTCTTTAGCAGCTTCCTTGTAATAGTTATCGGCTTCGGCGCCCTGATAGTGCTGCTGGCGATAGTCAGGTACTCATTGAACCGGTGGAGGGAATAAGATGGCCACGCTAGTGAGGACAGTGACGTTGAAGAAGCAGGCAGAAGACCAGATAGCCCGCTTTGACATCCACCAGCGGATTCAGCACGGCATGATGATGATCAGCTTCATCTTCCTGGTGCTCACCGGCTTTCCGCTCAAATTCAGTTCCGCGGGGATCAGCCAGTGGTGGGTGGCGTTGTGGGGCGGCATCGAGGCGACACGGGCGGTGCACTATGCCGCCGCCTGGGTGATGGTAGCTTCGTGCCTGTACCACGGGGGCTATCTGCTCTACACCGTCCTGGTGCTCAAGAGGCCCTTTCCCATCCGGATATTCCCCACCCCCAGGGACGCCCGCGATTTTTTCCTGGAGATAATGTACTTCACCGGTCTCAGAAAGGAAGGGCCCCACTTCGACCGTTTTAGCTGGCGGGAGAAATTTGATTACTGGGCCATCTTCTGGGGCATACCCATCATGGCCGGGTCCGGATTTATCCTTATGTTTCCGGTGGCCGCCACCAATATCTTCCCTGGCTGGATAGTGCCCGTCGCCCTGATAGCCCACAGTGATGAAGCCATGCTGGCCCTCACCTGGATATTCATGGTACATATCTTCTTCACCCACCTGGCGCCGGGGATCTTCCCGCTGAACAAGTCCATGTTCACAGGTAAAGTTTCCAGGGAGCGATATATCCGAGAGCACCCCCTGGAGTATGAGCGCATGGTATCGGTGCGGAGACCGGAGCCAGAGCCGGAAGCGGAGCCTGTACCGGAATTCCCGGCGCCGCCGGTCACTCCAGGCCCAGAAGAAGAAAAGGAGACCGAGTAAATTGAGATATCTCCGCGAAATCTTTGACGACTGGCTTACCAGGGCCGCCGCCCTGGTATTCGTCCTCATTACTGTTCTGGTCATCTTTAACATGCGCTCCGAGTTGCCCGAGGAACACCCGATGTTTGGCGTGTTCGCCCACGGCATGATACCCATTCTTTTCATCATCGGTGGGGTGATCTTCGTCTTCGCCATACTGAGGAGCGAAATATCCGAGCAGGTACCCCGACGGCGGCATGAAAAACTTCTCTTCCTCATGTTCGCCGGGGCGGTGAGCATTATCATGCTCGTGTTCGGCGGCTTCAAGCTGGTCGAGTTCACCGAGACCACCTCCTTCTGCGGGCAACTGTGCCACGAGGTCATGTACCCGGAATACACCGCCTACCAGGCCTCGCCCCACTCGCGGGTATCCTGCGCCGAGTGTCATGTCGGCTCAGGGGCTGAATACCTGGTGAAGTCGAAGGTCAGCGGCATACCCATGATAATGTCCGTGCTCACTGAGAACTACGAAAGACCCATCCCGACGCCGGTGCGGAATTTGCGCCCGGCCCGAGAGACCTGCCAGCAATGCCACTGGCCCGAGAAGTTCTCCGGGGACCTGGTGCGGACGCACACTTCTTTCGCCGCTGATGAGCAGAACACCAGGAAGGTTGATGTCAGGGTGCTTCGCGTGGGCGGCGGCGAGTCCGGGATAGCCCGTGATATCCACTGGCATATCGCCGCCAGGCTCTGGTACCTCCCCCTGGACGAGAAGCGCCAGGAGATCGGCTGGGTGGGAGTGGAAGACCAGGGTAAACTTGTCGAGTATACTGACCCGGCGCGGGCCGGCGAGGCAACCCCCGAGCGCATCGCCACCGAAAAGCGGCTCATGGACTGCCTGGACTGCCATAACCGGGCGACTCATATCTTCCGCTCTCCCCAGGAACTGGTGGACGAAGCGATGGCGCGGGGCAAGATAGACAACAGCCTGCCTTTCATCAAGAGGGAGGCGGTCAAGGCGCTGGTCCCGCCCAATCCCAGCCTGGCAGAGGCCATTAACCGGGTTGAAGGCATCCGGAACTTCTACCGGGGCAACTACCCGGAAGTTTATGACCGGCAAAAGCAGTCGGTGGAAACGGCCATAGCCGAACTGAGAGAGGTGGCCCGACTGACTACCTTTCCTGAGATGAGGATCACCTGGGATTCCTACCCCAGCAATGCGGGCCATCAGGAGGCCCCCGGATGCCTGCGCTGTCACGGCAAGCTGGCCAAGCAGGACGACCTCAAGCGGACGATCAGTGCAGACTGCCAGCCATGCCATTACTTTGAGATCCCGGTGAGTTAGGGTATTTGCCCCGGCGTTTCCAGATAATAATACCCCCTGGTAAACGGGGTAAATCTGTGGTATTATGGGTACGAAGTTTGTAGTATATCTATACATTAAACGATGTATAGATAGTAGCAGAATAGAGGAGGTGATGACTACGGAAACATAGATTGCCGAGGCCGAAGATCGGTCGGAACGCTCATATCGGAGCAAGGAGGAACTTATGCTAAGAAAAGGTGGGGTATGGTTGGGGTTGGCATTCATGCTAGTATTGGTTATGGGAATAGCGGTCGCTTGCGCTGGTCCTGCCGGAGAACCTGGTCCAGCCGGTCCACCCGGAACGCCTGGGCCTGCCGGACAGCCTGGCGCCGTTGGACCTCAGGGACCCCCCGGCCCGCCCGGAGCGGCTGCTCCTGCGCCCGCCCCTCCGCCTCAGCGCAACATTAACGCTGATTGGGCTGCAACGGCCCACGCTAACAAAGATGCCTTTATCCTGTTGGGCACAGTTGACAGCCGGGGAGCAGGCGCCGCCCACTGCGGCCGCTGTCACTCTGGCCAGGGCTTTGTGGAATGGCAAAAGGGCGACCTGACCAAACAATTACAGGGAGTCCAGGGCAATGCCACTGTGGAGGAGATGAGAGCTCTTGGCATGACCAAAGAACAGGTGAAGCCAGTTGACTGCGATACCTGCCACGGCCCGCCCCGTCCGGGGTCGACAGGTACGTTTGCCTTTCCCTTGAGGGTCAGCGGCAATACCCCGGTCCTGCCCGCCGGATTCGCTGTTACCGATGCTGGCAGCGGCGCTCTCTGCATGACCTGTCATAATTCGCGCAACGGCGCCCGCAGCGATGCCGTCGTGCCAGCAAACTACAGCGCGCCGCACACGGCCGCCCAGGCTGATGTCCTTATGGGGAAGAATGCTTACCTGGTAGCCTCAGCGAGCCGTTCGCCGCACGCTTTCCTTCAGGATACCTGCGCGACCTGCCACATGACCGGTTCGCCGCCGCCCAGGGAGTTTACTGCCAATACGCCTACTAACGTTCATGCTTTCAAGGCCGATATCGCAGTATGCTCCAGCTGCCACAGCGCCGCGTTCCAGGGGACAGCTTTCAAGGAGAACACCGAAGAGCTGTTGCACAAAATGGCCGATGCCATGGCAGACTACCTGATGAGCAAGTTGCCGGCCCAGGTAACCGTTAAGGACTACACGCCCCATTCCTTTAACGGCAAGGAATACGATGTCAAGAGCGGCAACATAGTGCTGTCCAAAGATAACATCGCCAGCCTGGAAGTGACCGAACCGCACGGTCAGCAGGGCTTCTTTTTCCACCTGAAGAACCCTGTGGATGTTACCTACAGCCCTGCCAACGAGTCTCCTCATACCATAAAGATGGATGAGCTCGAGGTACAGCTTGGCGATGTCACCACTGACGGGACCGCAGCGCTCATCGCCAGGGACGACGTCCTGGTGAAAGTGGGCTGGAACTTCTTCCTGCTCGAAGGTGATGGCAGCGAGGGCATCCACAATCCTGCCTTCTACACGGACGTTATCAACGCTTCACTCAAGGCTCTGGGTAAATAGGGTTTAAGCCGGGTGGGGTCGGTTCTTCGGCCCCGCCCGGCCCCGATACTGGTTTTTAAAGGAGGACAAGGAAAATGAAAAGGCCAATGATATGGGCCGTCCTGGTGGTAATCCTGCTCGCTGCGCTCCCGGTACTGGTAGCCTGTGGCGGTCAAGAGCCTGCGCCCGCCCCGCCCCCCGCACCTGCACCTGCACCTGCACCTGCCCCCAAGCCAACTCCGGCGCCTGCTCCGGCTCCGACTCCAGCCCCCGCTCCCCAGCCGGTGGGTGCGCCAAAGGTGCCGCATACTTTGGAGGGACGCGCCGACTGCTTGATGTGCCACTCGGCTACCGGACTCAGGCCCTTCCCCGCTGACCATGCCGGCCGCAGCAATGCCACTTGCACATCCTGCCACCAGTCCGGGTAAGCGAAGATTGGTATCGGGGACCTTACCAGGGCAGGCAAAGAGATGTCTGGCAATGTCATGCTGGAAGGAGCGGCCCACCTCCGCCGAGGCTTTGGTGGACAAGCGCGACTGAAGCGTCTCAGGGGGATAACGAGGGTTTTTCCACCCTCCCCCATTCGCTTCGCTCACTTCGTGGCTCGCCTCGGCGTGACTCGGACTTCGGCGAGCTCAGTCGAGCCGTGGAGCCAGGGCAAGTTCTGAGATGCTTCGTCCCGGCATGTCGGGACTCCAGCATGACAACCAGATCATTTTGGACAGCCTCATTGCTATCGATTGACAACAGTGAGGCGAGCGGGCACGCTGGGCGAAAGCGCGAAGAATCCGTGTCGTGTCCGAGGTTAGGGAAGGCACGGACTCTTCGCCGTTTTTTGTAGAACAAGGGGTGTGGAATATTTCCGGCAGGGAGACATGGGAGAGGTCAGGGGGGCTGACCGGGAAAAACGGGGCGGCGGCAGGTTGCCCGCATTTTCAGAATACTATCAGTATATTCTCAGCATTTTATCATCATGCGCGGTAACAAAAATTCGTTCCGATATGGTACTATATAGATAGTAGTTTGGCCCGCGTGGGGGGTGAACAATGCTGAAACGCAAGAAGTTTTTCATAGGCGGGTTGATGCTTGTTGTCGCCATGAGCTACCTGGGCTTTATGGGTTTCCAGAACTCGGCCACCTACTATTACACTGTCAGCGAGGCCCTGGCTCAGGGGAACGCCATCTACGAGCGCAACCTGCGCATCAATGGACTGGTGGTTGACGGCTCGGTTGAGAGGGTGCCGGCAACTTCCACCATAAGTTTCCTCATCACCGAAGCGGACCAGACTATCAAAGTGGTCTTCAGCGGGGTAGTTCCTGACACCTTCAAGGACAGCGCCGACGTCGTCGTCGAAGGCCGGTTTGATGAGACCGGCGTGTTTCAGGCAAAGCAACTCCTGGCCAAATGCCCGTCCCGGTATGAACCGGAAGAAGTTGAGACTACAAAGAGATAGGATATAGCAGTTTATGGGAACTATTGGCTACCTCGCCCTGTTCCTGGCCCTGGCAGCGTCACTCTATTCGGTCATCGCCTACTTCCTCGGTGGTAAGAAGAAACAGCTGGTCCTCCTCGCAAGTGGCAAAAACGCGCTGCTTGCTGCCTGTGGTTTGCTGACCTTATCAATAACCATCCTGATGATCTCCATATTCCGGCACGATTTCCAGATAGAGTATATCGCCTCCTATACCAGCCGGGATATGTCCGTTACCTACTTGCTCACTGCCGTGTGGGCCGGTGCCAGTGGCTCGCTGCTCTTCTGGGTCTGGCTGCTTTCGGTGATGGCCGCCATTATTGTGCTGCAGAGGCGTGCTACCGGCCGCGAACTGGTACCCTATGCCGCTTCGATACTGATGATAGTGCAGGTCTTCTTTGTCTTCCTGTTGATCTCAGTATCAAATCCCTTCCACCGGCTGCCTTTTGTGCCCGCAGATGGGCGCGGCCTGAACCCACTGCTGGAAAACCCCGGCATGATATTTCACCCGCCGACATTGCTTGCCGGCTACGTTGGCCTGACCATACCCTTCGCCTTCGCCATGTCGGCGCTGCTTTCCCGCCGCTTCGGCGACGACTGGATAATCGCCATCAGGAGATGGACGCTGCTGGCCTGGCTGTCGCTGGGCGTGGGCAACATCGTCGGCGGCTGGTGGGCCTACCTGGAACTGGGCTGGGGCGGCTACTGGGCCTGGGACCCGGTGGAGAACGCCAGCCTGATGCCCTGGCTGGTGGCCACTGCTTTCCTTCACTCCATCATGATGCAGCGCCGGCGCGGCATGCTCAAGATATGGAACATGGTGCTGATAATCCTCACCTTTGCCCTGACTATATTCGGCACCTTCCTGACCAGGAGCGGCGTGCTTTCCTCGGTGCACACCTTCGGCCAGTCTAACCTGGGGCCGTTATTCCTGGGATTCATAGGGTTGAGCCTCTTCGCCGGCTTCGGGCTGCTTTACTACCGCAGCGAGGACCTCAAGGGCGAGGCGGAGATGGAGTCCATGCTGTCACGGGAAAGCACCTTCCTGCTGAACAACCTGCTGCTGGTCGGCGCTACCTTCGCCGTCTTCTTGGGAACGGTCTTCCCAATAATATCGGAGGCGGTGCGGGGCACCAAGATAACCGTCGGCCCGCCCTTCTTCAACCAGGTAAACGCCCCTATCTTGCTGGCCATTATCCTGCTGGCCGGCATCTGTACCCTTATCGGCTGGAGGCGAGCCACGCCGAGGAACCTGGTGCGCAGCTTCCTGACGCCAGTGATATTTGCCGTCATCGTAGTCTTGGTACTGCTGGCCGCGGGGATAACCCATGCGTATGCCCTTATCGCCTTCGGTGTCTGCGCCTTTGTCCTGTCAACGATACTATATGAATGGTTCCGCGGGACCCGTGCCCGCCATCATACCAGGAACGAGAATTACCTGATAGCCTTCTTCAACCTGCTCGGGGCCAACCGGCCGCGCTACGGCGGCTACATTGTGCACATCTCCATACTGCTCATGGCGGTCGGCGTGGTCGGCTCCTCGGTGTACGCCATCGAGAGAGAAGCCACCCTCAAACCGGGAGATGCGACCAATGTCGGGCGCTATAAGCTGGAATATATTAACACTGACACTTACGAGACGGCGAGCCGGCTTGTAGTGGCCTCCACACTTTCGGTGTATAATAGCGACAAGTTTATTGGCACGCTGACCGCTGAGAAGTATTTCCACCGCAGCTATGACCAGCCGGTGACCGAGGTGGCCATCCGCAGCACGCTCAGGGAAGATCTTTATGTGATACTGCTGAACGCCGAAGAGGATGGGACGGTGGTCTTAAAATTGCTGGTCAATCCCCTGGTGGCCTGGGTCTGGATCGGCGGCATAGTATTCATTATCGGGGGACTGTTCGCCTTTTGGCCTGACCGGCGGCGCGCCCTGGCGGCACCGGTGAGGAGCGGCGAAGGAGGATGAGGATGAAGATGAGATGGAAAGTTATTCCTAGCCTGCTTCTGGTTGTCACCTTGCTCCTGCCGGCCGGTCCGGCGATGGCGGCGCCGACGGTCAGCGACCTTTCCAAAGCGCTCATCTGCCAGTGCGGCTGTACCCTCACCCTGGCCGGCTGCAACCATGGCGAATGCCACTCCCGCGACCTGATGCTCGGCCAGGTCAAGGATTTGGTCAGCAAGGGACAGTCTACAGACCAGATACTGGCCTTCTTCGTGGCCCAGTACGGGGAGCAGGTGCTGGCCTCTCCGCCGAAGAAAGGCTTTAACCTGGTGGCCTGGATACTGCCCTTTGCCGCCATATTGCTGGGCGCTTACGTGGTCTATATCCTGGTCAAGAAGTGGGCGCTACGCGGCCAGGAGTCACAGGCACTTGTTGTTACCGAGAATGATGACAGCCCTGAAACTTATGAAGAGTACCGCCAGCGGCTTGCCCGTGAGTTGAAGGATTTTGAGGGAGGGGCCTTCCGGTGATCACGTTTATTGCACTGCTGCTGACCGTTTTGACCTTTTTCATTGTTGTCTATCCCTTCCTTAAAGAGCGGTTCCAGGTACAGGTCGCGGCCCCGGACGACAGGAAGACCGAGCTATTCTCCAGGCGGCATACCGCTTACTCCATGATCAAGGAGCTGGAGTTCGACTATCAGTCCGGCATACTCAGCGAAGATGACTACCGGGAGCTACTGACCAGATACCAGGACCGGGCCATTTCTATCCTGAAGGATATCGATGGCGCGGAAAAGGTGACCACGGACGATGATGACATTGAGAGACAGATACTCGCCATGCGGAAGCGCGGCCCGCGAATTGCCGCGCCGGTAAAGGCTGCTGCCCCGGATGAAGACGGCGAAGGGGCGGTCGATGACGACATAGAGAAACAGGTCCGGGCAATGCGGCGGCGAGGAAGCCGGAGCGCCCAGGCAAAGGGCGTCGAAATCGAAAAGGAAGTAGAGGCCGGAGCCGGGCCTGCGCCACTTTCGTCTCAGGGCAAAGGGCAGTTCTGCCCCCAATGCGGGACGAGACATGAAGCGGAAGACCGTTTCTGCGCTCAGTGTGGCACAAAGCTGGGGAGGATAGAGGGTTGATCAAGTACCTTGTTTCGCTGGTCATCTTACTGGTGTTGGCACTGCCGGGAGCTGTCCTGGCCGCCGAAGGCCCCGGCGTTATCGAAGGCAAAGTGGTCAATAACACCGCCAATGGCAGCAGCCCTGCCGGCGCCGAGCTGGTGCTCCGGGTCTATCGCAACAACGCGGAGACCAGTCAGGCGAAAACTACATCTAATGCTGAGGGCAACTTCGTCTTCAATGGTCTGGTGACTGAATCAGACTACAGCTATGATATCACCGTTACCTACCAGAAGGCGGAATATCCTGCCAGCGAGCGCCTCAACTTTGCAAAGGACGAGACCAGGAAATCCGTTGAACTGATCGTTTACGATGCTACCTCGACACCGGATGCCGTCAAGGTGGAGACATCGCACACCATCATGTACCTGGAAGAGGGCCGTCTCTGGGTATCTGAATATTACCTGATTAACAATGACTCGGACCGCACCTATATTGGCTCGAAGGAAGTGGCTGCAGGCACCAGGGAGACATTGCTGTTCTCCCTGCCGGCTGGAGCCACCGGCATGACGCCTGAAGTAGGGTTGATGGAGTGCTGTATTTACGGCAAAGAGGGCGGCTTCGCCGACACGATGGCGCTGCTGCCCGGGGAAAAGGAGGTCATCTTCTCCTACGCTGTCAGCTACAAGGACGCCACATACAACTTTTCCAAGGATATAAATTACCCGACGGGCAGCTACAACCTGGTGGTCCAGGGCCAGGGCACTACCATTGCAAGCGACCGGCTGGTTGGGCAACCACCACTGACCATCAGCGGCAGCCCCTATGTTTATGCCATCGGGAATAATTTTGCCCCCGGGGACAGGTTGACCGCCCAGATCGCAGGCCTGCCTGAAGTCAGCAGCTCGAGCGGGATCGTCATCTGGGCGCTGGTAACGCTGGTGGTCCTCGGCGGGGGTTTCGGCGTGAGTCGCACTATGAGAAAGAAACAGAGACTTGCCCCGGCCCCGGTCGCTGTCGCCGCCAGCCCCGAGCAGCTACGCCGTCAGCTTCTCACCGAACTTGCCAGGCTGGATGACGATTTTGAAGCGGGCAGGGTCCCACAGGGGGCCTACCAGAAGAAGCGGGCGGCAAAGAAGGCCCAGCTGGTGCATGTGACGGAGAGGTTGAAACGGAAAAGCGGCTAATGACGCAATCGGCCTCTTTGGCCCCGGCGATCAAAGTTGAGGGGCTTACCAAGTCCTTCGGCAGTTACACCGCACTGAAAAAAATCGACCTCGATGTCGGCCAGCAGGAGTCCGTAGTCATATTCGGCCCGAACGGGGCCGGCAAGACCACCCTGATCAAGGTCCTGGCCACTATCCTGAACCCTACTTCGGGGAAAGTCTCCATCAATGGCCTGGATATCAAGCATGACGCCGAAGAAGCAAGGCGGCAGATCGGGGTGGTCTCACACCAGACATTTCTTTATGGCAACCTGACCATCCATGAGAACCTGGACTTCTACGGTCGGATGTATGATGTCCCGGCGCGAGCGGCGCGGATCCGGCAGGTAGTCGAGACAGTGGGGATGACCCACCGGCTGCACCACCGCGTGAACACCCTGTCCCGGGGGATGCAGCAACGGGTCTCCATCGCCCGCGCCCTGCTCCACCAGCCGAACATAATCCTCCTGGACGAACCTGAGACGGGGTTGGACCAGCAGGCGATATCGATGTTGTGGTCGGTACTGCGGACGGGCGACCAGGTCAAACGCACCATTATCCATGCGACGCATAACCTGGAACGGGGCTTTGACCTGTGCGACCGGCTGCTGATAATCGACCGGGGCCGAATAGCTTATGAAAGGTCCAGGGATTGTTCTAACCTGGATGAACTGAAGGAGGCCTACCGGCATTACACCGGGGCTGAGGCATGGGATACTGGCAAAAAACTTTAGCGATAACCTGGAAGGACACCCTTTCCGAGATACGGACCAGGGAGATCGTCGCCTCCGTGCTGGTGTTCACCTTGCTGGCGATAGTGATATTCAACTTCGCCTTCGGGGCCAGCCAGGAGACATTGGACTCGGTGGCGCCCGGCATCCTGTGGGTGGTCTTCGCCTTTTCCGGGATACTGGGTTTGAACCGCTCCTTCGTTCCTGAAAAAGAGCAGGGCTGCCTGGAAGGGCTGATGGTCTGCCCGGTGAGCCGTGAAGCCATTTATGTGGGCAAGATGCTGGGGAGCCTGGTCTTTATGCTGGTGGTGGAAGCGGTAGCGCTGCCCATGTTCGCCTTCCTGTTCAATCTGCCGGTGCTTACGCTGCAGATTGTAACCATTACCGTGCTTACCACCATTGGATTTGTCGCCGTAGGCACTATCTTTTCCGCCCTGGCGGTCAATACCAGGGCCAGGGAAATGGTGCTGCCCATTCTGTTCCTGCCTATAGTCGTGCCGGTGATAATTGCCGCCGTGGAGGCCTCAGCTATGGCGCTGTCCGGGGAGCCCTGGAGCGCCCTGTTCACCTGGCTCCAGGTTATCCTGGCCTTCGATGTGATCTTCCTGGCGGCATCATACCTGGTCTTCTCTTTCGTCATCGAGGAGTAATTTTTCATTCTGGCTTGTCAGCCAGCATCACGAAGGATGAAAACAGTCAGACAATGTCAAATTACAAAATGCAAAGTTCAAATCGCTCTCGTCCAAATTAAAAAATACAGGGATAAGAAGGGGCGAAGCCCCTTCAAAAAATCACTTCCCTTCCCCTCTGGGGAAGGGATAAAGGGATGGGGCAGTGTGCCTGGAATATGTTTGCTTGTCGTCTCAATATCCTGCTCTGGATACCAGCCTTCGTTTACCCTGAGTGAAACTGAAGGGCTGGTATGACAATAT
>JACPQC010000020.1 GCA_016190695.1 Chloroflexota bacterium | reverse complement strand
GGCAAAGTACAATCGTTGATTAGTCATTAGGCACTAGCCCTCTATCGTCGACAAATGCCCACGCACCTATGTAATCAGGGATATTACGCAAAGACAGCATTTCATCGGGAGTAGTCAATAGTATATCGAAGCCCTCTGTCTGTTCTATTTCAAACTCACGCTTCCTAGCTCCATCATCGAAACCCGTCTGCGAAACTACAATCAGCTTCTTAATAGGCTTAGGCATCACATTAGGATGATACTTAGCACTCGTCAAGAACTTATCCAAAGTATCATACTTAACGATGAACGACTTAACCTGTATCGGCGTTCCATCAGTCATTATGCCATCCACGCCTTTATCAGGATATGGCTTTGCCGCTTTGTAGAACTCATTTACCCATCGCTCAAAGTCTAAAGGGTTCATCTCTTTGACTTCATTGATGTCTCTTGATACATAGACGGATTGGCTAAAAAGTTCATGGCTACGATTTTTAATCACAGCAAAGGCAGTCGGTAACTGCCCCCTTTCTCTAGGCGATTCATCAATATCTATCCCGATAAAATTACGGTTTAGCTTGGAGGCTACTATAGTTGTAGTACCACAACCACAAAACGGGTCAAGGACTATACCTCCTTCTCTGCATGATGATCTAATTATGCGTTCAAGTAAACGTTCTGGTTTCTGTGTTGGGTAGCCTGTTCTCTCTCCAGAAGTGGCGTTTATAATCGGGATGCTCCAGACATCTGTGGCATAGACCCCCTTCTTGAGGTATACCTTTGCCCTATATTTACCCCCATCCGGTGACCGTCTCGTAGTCATCCTGTACGGGCCGTTTTCGTCTGAAAGTTTGTACCTTGTTGAGCGTTCCCTCAGTGACGCTGACGAATAATCTACGGTAGTAGGCAGAAAGTAACTCTCGTTACTCTTGCCGTAAAAAAGTATGGAATCGTGTTTCCTTTGGAAGTGCCCATGATGCTGGCTTGCTTTTGCGCCATAATCCCATATAATCTCGTTCCTAAACTGCCCATGACTAAATATCTCATCCATTATCATCTTGAGGTAGTGTGATGCTCTCCAATCACAATGAAGGTAAATACTACCAGTCGGTTTTAGTACGTGCTTACACATTTTCAGTCTTAACATCATATAATACAAATAGGATGCGAAGTCAGGTCTACTAACAGCAATCTTCTTTAACCATAACGGAGCACTTTGACGCATATCACTCTCTTTACTTGACCAGAATCGTTTGGAATCATCATAAGACACTTCCATAGCATCTGGCCTCCATGCACCTTTTTGAACTTTACCAGTAAAAAATGGCGGGTCAAGGTAGATAAGGTCTATGCTGCTTGCCGGAATATCATGCCCCATCACAAATAGGCAGTCACCATGATAAAAAGTGTTCACAGGTATACCCTCCCTAGACATACTGTCTACGGGAGAATAATAGGTCATACTTGGTAAAGTCGTCAAACCCTCAGTCATACCTCTGCCCTTGAATCGCCCACAATCGGCGTCAGCGTAGCATCCATAACCGGACTACCCTTTTTGACTGTTTTCCTGCGGGATAACTTGACCTGATAATCGTTATCCGGTGCGCCTTCAGGTATGACAATATCATTCCAGTCCTTACAGGGAACTACCTTACTGGCTGCCTGAGCAGGCGGAATATTCCCGCAACCCTCATTCTGCTTAAAGAAGTTATAGTTGACTAACCACCCATCGGTTAGCAGTCTTATGCTGGCAATATCTTTATACTTCTGAAATACCTCTGCCCGTTGCTCTAGCGTCCGATGAAAACGCTCAATCTCCGCCGTAGATTCACCACTGGATACAGTCTTGAACGGGCCACCTTGAACGTGCTTTGTTCGCCCGCCATATTCATCACCTATCCCGCTAATGTAGGATTGCAGTTTATCCGTAATGACTTCCTTTGGGTATTTCCCCGCTCTTATCCTTGCCAAGCGCATTAGTATCCTTGCATCACCGGCTCCCCTGTTAAATGATACGTGAGTAGCAAGGATGTAATTTGTCTTGGGGTCTATGATGTCCCAGAAGTAGACATTACGCTTCTTTAGCTTCATATACGTTTCGTCCGCAACCCACGTATCCCCGACTTCAGGCTTAAAATCCTTTGTCTTTTTGATAGCTTCTTTTGTGAATCGTGTTACCCAGTTCCAGTAGTTACTTTCGCTCATATCAAGGTCATGGTCTTGCTTGAATTGCTGCTGGATAGCATCAAGAGACATACCGCCGTAGTACATACCCATTGCGGAAGCTATCTGCTTTGCCGGTGTTTTCATCTTGTGAATCGTCTCAGGCTTGGGTGTCTCAGTTTTCATTGTGGCTATACCCGCGCTCGGTACGCTCTTAGCCACCACGCCACCCCTGCCTACTCGTGGCGCAAAGGTACGGGATGATTTCCCGATATATCGGAGTACCTTCTGACGTGGCTTACCATTTTCCCAAACGCACTTTACTTCGTAGTCGTACCAGTTACCTGAACCTGGGGGAATCTCTTTCGCTCGTATGAATGTCATTATACTAATCCTTTACAACTTTTCTATTTCTTGTTTTGCGTATTCTACCAGTTCCTTAATACCCGTTTCTCTTTCAGATAAGAAATTACTCATATTAAAAGGTGATTGGGTAAGTTTATTTTTGCTTGGAGCAGGCAAACGACTCCACAAGAGATATCCGCTGTTCAAACCAGAAGGGATGATTAATAAAGACAAAATCCATGCGGGAGTGCTGTCATTGATATCAGGTATTTCCTCGGATAATTGTCTCAATAATTCAGTGTACTCAAGAGACCCTCCTAAGCCACTTAATAACCCCACACCACAATTATCCAAAACAGACTTTGTTTTTACCAAGAACTCTATCTGATTTTCGGTAAGCTTGTCACCCATTATTTGCAAATCCATTTTATTAATCTTTTGAACTATCTTATTAACGTATGTCCCTTTAATCAATAGTTTCTCTGCTTTGGATACAGGCATTGTCTCAATTCCAGTTTGCTCACTCAATTTTGACTGTATTTCAAGGAGTTCGGTAGTGGTGAATATAGGTTTGGTAGCCAAGTTGTCTGTAACTTCATTTTCAATCTTGACCATAGATTTTACTATTTCCAAGATTGTTAGGTATTTTTTCTTTTCTTTATTGCCAAAAATCCTTGAAAGATAACTAGCATTACTCCTTATAAATTTCCGCCTGTTCTCTTTCCGTAACCGAGATGGGGTGATAAATAGACAGTGAATTATGAAGGCTATCCCAACTACTAACAAAATGGCTGCAATTGCGCCCAAAGCCCCCGCAATTGCCCGCTCTAGAACTGAATCGCCAATAAATATTGCGCTCACAGAACCACCCACAATAATTGGCACAATCCAACCCCATTTTGTATCGTGTAGCCACTTCCAACTATCTTCCCATGCTTTTTGAATAGTAGATTGGATATCGGTCTTTCCTGCCATACTTCACCTGCCTGCTTTATTTCTTGCAGGCAGTATACACCAAACAAAGGCAGATTGCTAGTGCCTAAGCTACTAAGAGAAAGAGTGAACTTTGCCCCGGTCTCTTCAGCTTGACTTTTACAACGTGCAACCCTATAATTACTAGGTTTGAGTGATGTAATTCACTGCCCGAGTGGCGCAATGGTAGCGCAACCGACTTGTAATCGGTAGGTTAGCGGGTTCGAATCCCCTCTCGGGCTTGCGCTCAGGTCACAGGCGTTGTCCGGAGGGGTGCCGGAGTGGCCAATCGGAGCAGACTGTAAATCTGCCGCCCTCAGGGCTTCGCAGGTTCGAATCCTGCCCCCTCCACCGGTTTTCCCATAAGGTCATATACTGGACATCGATTGGGTAAGTCTGTATAATTAATAATCAAATGCCCACATAGCTCAGTAGGCAGAGCACCTTCTTGGTAAGAAGGGGGTCATCAGTTCGAATCTGATTGTGGGCTCTGAATAACGGAGGAAGAAATGGCTAAACAGAAATTTGAGCGCACCAAGCCACACGTAAATGTGGGCACCATCGGTCATGTCGACCATGGCAAGACTACCCTCACGGCGGCCATAACCCTGGTGCTGTCCAAAGGCGGCACCCACACTGATTTCCGCGCCTTTGACCAGATTGACAACGCGCCGGAAGAGAAGGCCAGGGGCATGACCATCGCCATCTCTCATGTAGAGTATGAGACTCCGAACCGGCATTACGCCCACATTGACTGCCCCGGTCACGCCGACTTCATCAAAAACATGATCACCGGTGCCGCTCAAATGGACGGGGCCATTCTGGTGGTGAGCGCCCCTGATGGGCCTATGCCCCAGACCAGGGAACATGTCCTGCTGGCGCACCAGGTCCAGGTACCCTACATGGTAGTAGCCCTGAACAAGGTTGACGCCATGGAAGACGAAGAGCTACTTGAACTGGTGGAGGTCGAGGTCAGGGACCTGCTTAACAAATACGACTTCCCCGGAGACGAGGTCCCCGTGGTCCGGGTGAGCGCCCTGAAGGCCCTGGAATGTGGCTGTGGCAAAAGGGAATGCCAGTGGTGCGGCACCATCTGGAAACTGGTTGACGCCGTTGACTCCTACATCCCCCTCCCCGTCCGGCCCAAAGAATTGCCCTTCCTCATGCCCGTTGAAGACGTCTTCAGCATCAAAGGCCGAGGCACTGTGGCCACGGGCAGGGTGGAGAGAGGCGTGATCAAGGGCGGCGATGAGATCGAGATCGTCGGCCTGCACCACGAGCCTCGAAAAGTGGTGGCCACCAGCCTGGAAATGTTCCACAAGATACTGGACTATGCCGAGCCGGGCGACGCCGTTGGCGCACTGCTGCGGGGCGTGGAGCGCGAAGATATCGAAAGGGGACAGGTGATAGCCGCCCCTGGCTCCATTAAACCGCATACTCACGCCGAGGCGCAGGTCTACGTCCTGACCAAGGAGGAAGGCGGCAGGCATACTCCCTTCTTCAACGGCTACAAACCCCAGTTCTATATCAGGACCACGGACGTGACCGGCAGCATCGAACTAGCCCCGGGTGTGGAGATGGTCATGCCCGGTGATAATACCACGATGAAGGTAAAACTTATCTACCCGGTGGCCCTGGAGACCGGCCTGCGCTTCGCCATTCGGGAGGGCGGCAGGACTGTCGGGGCAGGCACCTTCACCAAGATTCTAGAGTAATTTTATGGCAAAGAAAGCTGAAGCTAGAGGCATTATTCACCTGGAATGTACCGGGTGCAAGGAAAGAAACTACACTACCACTAAAAACCGGAAGAACGATACCCAGCGTCTGGAGCTGAGGAAGTACTGCCCCCGTTGCCGCGTTCATCAGCCTCACCGGGAAACGAAGTGAGGAAGAGAGCTTTATGACGACGAGGGTAGCCGGTAAACGGTTCAGGTACGTCGGCGAGATTATTAACGAGCTGAAGAAGGTCATCTGGCTTTCCAGGCGCGAGATAGTTTACCTGACTTCCCTGGTACTGGTGGTAGCCATAATCGCCGGAGTGGTGCTGGGGTTGGTTGACTATGGTTTCACCAACCTGGTTGAAAAAGTATTTATTGGCAGGTAACTGCCTGGCTAGGCAACATTGAGCATGAACAAGACTTCGCTGAAACCAAGTGGGGCGGGTGAGGCGCCGGTGACCGAGAACAAAAAATGGTATGTAATTCATACCTACTCCGGGCACGAAGAGCGCGTCAAGAAAAACCTGGAGCAACGCATCAAATCCATGGACTTCGCTAGCGAGATTGCTCAGGTGGTGGTGCCCACCGAAGAAGAGATCGAGGTCAAGGGCGGGCAGCGCCGCACGGTAACAAGGAAAATTCTGCCGGGATATGTCCTGGTAGAAATGATCATGAGCGACCAGAGCTGGAACATAGTCCGCAATACCCCCGGCGTTACCGGCTTCGTCGGTGGTGGAGGACGGCCTACCGAATTGGCCGAGGAAGAGGTCGGCAAGATCCTCAAGCAGATGATGGCCGAAGCCCCCAGGGTCAAGGTGGGCTTCCGCAAAGGCCAGAGCGTGCGCGTTACCGATGGCCCGTTTGTGGACTTCGTTGGCGTGGTCGATGAAATAAACGAAAGTAAAGGCAAGGTCAGAGTATTCCTCTCGCTCTTCGGCCAGGAAA
The DNA here is from genome assembly GCA_016190695.1 of Chloroflexota bacterium. Lineage (GTDB taxonomy): Bacteria > Chloroflexota > Dehalococcoidia > Dehalococcoidales > RBG-16-60-22 > JACPQC01. The sequence goes on along the minus strand of JACPQC010000020.1, from coordinate 90,897 downwards.
CTCCGGTGGAACTGGACTTCCTGCAGGTGGAGAAACTCTAGGAGACAGATGGCAAAGAAGGTTAAGGCAATCATCAAACTGCAAATTCCCGCGGGGCAGGCCAATCCCGCACCCCCAGTCGGCCCCGCCCTGGGGCAGCATGGCATCAACATCATGGGCTTCTGCAAAGAGTACAATGAGCGCACTGCTGCTCAGACAGGCTCCATAGTGCCTGTCGAGATAACGGTTTATGATGACAGAACATTTACCTTTGTCACCAAGACCCCGCCGGCTGCCGACCTTTTGAAGAAGGCGGCGGGCGTGGAGAAGGGCAGCGGCGCCGCCGGGCAGCAGACGGCAGCCACGCTTTCCCGGGAAAAGCTGCATGAGATCGCCCAGACCAAGATGGCTGACCTCAATGCCAACAGCGTCGAGATGGCCGAGCGCATCATCGCCGGCACAGCCCGGAGCATGGGAATTAAGGTAGAGTGATCAATATGACGGTACATGGCAAGAAATTCATAGAAGCAGCAAAGATGATAGACCGGGCAGCCGCCTACGAGCCGCTTGTGGCCATACAGTTGGCTAAGAAAGCGACCCATGCCAAATTTGACGAGACGGTCGAACTGCACCTCAGAATGGGGCTGGACCCCAGAAACGCCGCTCAGCAGGTGCGCGGGGTAGCCCTGCTGCCTCACGGGCTGGGCAAAAAGGTGCGGGTGCTGGTCTTCTCCCAGGGCGAGGCGGTCAGGATAGCTGAGGCGGCCGGGGCCGACTACGCCGGCGGCGACGAGCTTATCAAGAAAATTGAAGAGGGCTGGCTTGACTTCGATGTGGCTATGGCCACCCCGGAGATGATGAGCAAGGTGGGCCGCCTCGGTAAGATACTGGGGCGAAAGGGGCTTATGCCTAACCCCAAGGCCGGGACCGTCGTCCCCGCTGAGAACCTGCCCAGGGTGATAGAGGAGGCCCGCAAGGGCCGGGTAGAGTTCAAGCTGGACAGGACAGCCATTATCCATCTGCCGCTGGGCAAAGTCAGCTTCGAGGAGAACAGGCTGCTGGAAAATATGGCGGCGGTGATAGAAGCCATCATGAAAGCCAAACCGTCCGCCGCTAAGGGCCAGTACGTCAGGAGCGCTTATCTGACTACTACCATGGGGCCGGGGATCAAGCTTGACCTCAGGCCAACGCTTACCCTGACTGCAAGCTGATAACGTCCCAATTGAATACTGTCCTGAGACAGCAGGTGCCGGCAACGGCTTAATAGTGACGCCTGCCGAGGAGAACAGGCCCGGAAGCGGGTCTTGATGTCCTCGTGCGGCAAACACGAGGATTTTTTGTTAGGAGGAGACTTACAAAAGGAGGTGATAGATGTCTAGAGAACAAAAGGCGCAGTTCGTGGAGGATATCCAGGCGCTGATGTCCCGGTGCAACGTCGGTATTCTCACCGATTATCGCGGGTTGACCGCCGCCGATATCACTGCGCTCCGCCGCAAGCTCAGGGAGTCTGGTGTTGACTACAAGGTGGTCAAGAATACCCTGGCCAGGATTGCCGCGAAAAGGGCGGGCAGGGAGGCCCTGGGAGATATTTTTGACGGTCCGGTAGCCATTGCCTTCGGTTACGATGATGCTACCGTGCCGGCCAAGGTCATCTCGGAGTATATTCGTAGCACGAAGTCTCCCATGACCATCAAAGGTGGTTTTATGGGGGGCAGGGCGCTGACCGCGTCAGATGTGGACAGCCTTGCCACGCTGCCACCCAGGGACGTGCTGATAGCCCAGGTGCTGGCAGGCATGCAGAGTCCCATCACATCATTTGTCAATGTTATCGCAGCGCCCATCAGGGGCATGATGGGGGTGCTGCAAGCTAGAATCAAGCAATTGGAGGAAGGATAAAAATGGCTGAGGAAAACAAGTCCGTCCAGGAAATTATCGAAGCTGTCAAAGGCATGACCGTGCTCGACCTGTCCCAACTGGTCAAGGCCCTTGAGAGCGAGTTCGGCGTAAGCGCTGCCGCACCGGTGGCAGTGGCGGCTGCGCCTGCCGCAGCGGCTGCGGCTGCGCCGGTCGAAGAGCAGACCGAGTTTACCGTCATACTTAAAGAGATTGGCGCTAACAAGATAAACGTCATCAAGGCGGTGCGCGAGGTAACCGCCCTGGGCTTGAAGGAGTCCAAGGAACTGGTTGAGGGCGCGCCCAAACCGGTCAAAGAAGGCGTCAGCAAGGAAGAGGCGGCCACGGTAAAGCAGAAACTTGAGGCCGCCGGCGCTACCGCCGAAATAAAATAGTCCCGGCCTTGCAACTGCAGGCCAAATAGCTTATCATCCCAATGATGACCGTGATCGAGGGGTGATGATGACAGGCGGGGATTACCTGTTACTGATGGGCGTGGGAGGCGGTTTCCTCGTTGTCGGGCTGGCCCTGATCATCCTGGGCGCCCACGAGGAGCGGCGCTACTACGATTTCCTGGCCACCCGCAGGGGTGACATGAGGGAGTTCGTGGAGCGCCAGCCGCTTCACCCCCAGCCGGGGGCGCTTAAGATTGGGGGCTGGATTGCCGTCGCCATTGGCCTGGCGCTGGCGGCGGCGGCAGTCTTCGGCCTGGTCAGGTAGCGTACTACTCGCCCGCGCCGTTGCTCAACTCCTGGAGGTCTGCCTCGATCCTGATGGCGTTGGCCTCGAACTCTGTCGACGGTATCACATCGCCGCCTGGCAGCACCAGCCAGCTTGCCTGCCGCCAGTGCTTCCGCCACTGCCAGGGTTCCTGGCCCGCCTGGTCCGCCAGCACTCGCCAGGTGGCAGTGCCGTCTCTGAGCAGCCGTGACTCAGCGCTCCAGTTGTCCGCCACGGTATAGAAATCGGCCAGGTACACTTTGGCTTCAGGGCTTTTGGCCCGGTCCAGCAGGTGGCGGTAGACCACCAGTATTGCCCGGTCAGCAGTGGAGATGGAGACCGACCTTTCCGGCTGCGGCTTTGGCTCTACAGGAGCGGGCTGCTGCGGGAACTGGTTGAAGTCCTGGCAACCGGCGACCGCGACCAGCGCCACCAGTGCCAAAAAGACGAAAGCAATGAAAAGCCGATAGCCTCTGATGCCAGTTCTCATCTTTTCCTCCTTTCATCCCGCAGCTTGCCGCCGCGCTACGGATAGCGCCCTGACCAGGAGCATCGCCGCCAGTCCCACCGTCAGCAGGGAGACGCCGGCCATAGCGGTGAAGACCAGGTTGGTACCCAGTCTCTCGGCAATATAGCCCAGCAGAGTTGCTGAGAAAGAGCCGAGGGCAAAGCTGCAGAAGAAGTAAATGCCGAAGCTGCGCCCGGCCCAGCCTTCCGGCGTGTAATCGGCGATGAGGCTGTTATAGACCGGTTGCCCCATGAAAAAGAACAGGGCGAAGGCGACGGCCCCCAGCAGTAATAGCAGCCCATAGCTGTTCCCCATCAGCAAAAGCAGCGGTGTGGTGGTCACAGCCACGATGACCGCCAGCGTCTCGCGCCGCCTTCGCTCGGATAGATAGCCGCCCAGGAACTGGCCTAAGACGCCGAATATCAGGGCGACCGTGGTGAACGACCCGGCCAGGGCGATGCTGCCCGCTTCCAGAAAGTCTAGCTGCACCCTCTCGCTGAGGTAAAGGGGCAGGAAGGTGACCACCCCCCGGTAAATCGAGCCGCTGAGGATGCCGGTGAGAAAGATGATGACCATCGGCACCAGTACCGAACTGGCCCGTGCTTGAACGGCGCGGGCGGTAGGAGGGATTATGGGGATTTCCTTCTTGCTGAAAAAGTAGAGCAGGACGGCCATCACCAGGGCCGGAATTGCGAAGACAATGTAAGGGGCGCGCCAGCTATAGCCGGAGGCTATCAGTCCCACCATCATCGGCCCCAGCGCCTGCCCCAGGTTGCCGCTGACGCCCACGTAGCCGAAGGCCAGCCCCTTCTGTTCCGTGCCCACGGCCACCAGGGCTGACCCGGCGGGGTGATAGATGCCCAGTGCCATCCCCAGCACGCCCAGTGTCGCCCCCAGGACGTAGATGTTCGGGGACAGGGCCACGCCGATGGACGCCAGTCCCGAACCGAGGCAGAATATCATCAACAGCCGCCTCTCGCCCAGGCGGTCGGCCAGGAACCCGGCAGGCAGGGCGGTCAGGCCGAAGGCGAAACCGGCGATGTTGGCCAGCACCCCCAGCACGAACAGGCCGACGCCGAACTCGCGGGCAATCCCGATCAGGGCCACCCCGTAGGCCAGCTCCAGGACATGGTCCAGGGCATGACAGGTTGATGTGTAGGCGACGACCTGCTTTTCTATGGCCTTCATATTACAGCGCTCTTAATCCGGGTGGTCTACTTACCAAACTTGAGCTTGGCCACCAGCAGCATTGAGACCAGAACGGCGCCGACAACATTCCAAAGTATGACTGGGGCCAATCTCAACGAGATGCCGTAGGCCAGCCACAGGAAAAGGCCCAGCAACATGAGGATGGTGAACAAAGCGCTGATCTCCCTAGCGCTCTTCAACTTGAACACACGCATGATCTGGGGGACGAGACTGAGCGTGACTAAAGCTCCGGCAATGAAACCGAGATATCCTTCTGGCACTGGTTCCTCCTCCATATTTCTCTGCTGGCGGGCCAAATATCGGGCGTTCCCTGCGAAAACAGCGGCTATCCCCGCTGCCTGAGACCAGCCCCCGCAGGGGGTACTTATGGAATTATACCAGCTTTGGGCAGGTGGGACATAGCCGCGCGGGAGGAATTCGGTCTTGTGAGTGTTCTGCTAAGCTCTCACTGGAGCGAAGGCCACTCAGGGCAGTACTAGCTCAGCGAAAACGGGGGATACCTGTCCGTGGTCAGCAAGAAAGCGTAGGCCGCCACCCTGAGCGACCAGCGGAAAACCCCAACGATGTAATCGAACAGCCCCCTGGGGTAACGGGCGGTGAACAGGATGGCGAACCAGGCGATGACGGCGGCCACTGCTGCCCCGATGCCGAGCACAACCAGCAGAATGAGATGGGGGATGGCCAGGAACCACTTCACCAGCGGCAGCCACCGGTTCAGGGCCAGGGCATCAGGATAGGCTATGTCAATATGCACCGCCTGGTCTTCATCGGTGGAGGGGTATTCGTCCCGCAGCAGCAGGAGATAGGCCATCACCCGGTTTCCGAACTTGTAGAGGGCCACGCTCCAGTCGAACCACCATCTGGGGTACTTCTGCCGGAAGAGCAGCATCAGTACCAGGGGCAAGATTACCAGGCCCGCTGTGCCGGACTGGAAGACGACTCTCTCGCCGGTCTCCCACTGGAAGCTGGCCGAACTCAACAGGGAAAGGATGATGAAGATGGGGATGATGACAAACAGCCTGAAGAAACTGGTCAACCTGTTCAGGGGTCTATCGGGGTAGTCGATGGACAGGGCCGCCGGGTAGGAAATTGCAGGCTCAGACATGGTAACCCTCCTTCATACCGGCTTTGACTATATCAAACAGGACAAAGCCTTTCGATACATTTGGTTAGCAGGAAGGAATTTTTTCTAAGGGCTTATCCCCATTGGTGGCGCAAGCTATGGCTTATTATTGCCTGCTATGGCCGGCTCCCAGGCCAGGTCTTTGAGTGTCACCGAACGCAGTTGTTCTTGACCCAGGCGGTCGCTGGCGTCCAGGATTTCCAGCCCCACGATATGTCCGTCACCGTCTAACAGCGCCGTAACGCCCTCTTCAACATCGATAGAGTCTTCAGCCGGCACCCGGCGCAACTCTATGTATAATGCATCTGCTTCGCTGTCATACGTGATCAGCATAACTACCTCCTTCTACCACGACCTCTTCCTGGGGGTGACTGTAACAATCAGGAAATAATCAGCCTCCTCCCGATAAGTCACCCGCAAGAACCGGCTGCCGAACTGCTTGGTTGCATTCAGCCTTCCTTTGTGCGTTGGCAAAAGCCGATCAGGAGCCGACAAAGTAGACTCAATATCTTCCTGTTTTATGCCCCAGAATACCACAGTACGCCTGGCATGTCTACTATAACGTATGGCTTTCAACTTACGTCATCGTTCTCGGCCGGTACTGTATCGCCTCGGCGACGTGCCGGGCCTTTATCATCTCCGCGCCTTCAAGGTCGGCGATGGTGCGGGCCAGCTTGATGATGCGGTGAAAGAGACTGGCGCGTCTTCGACCTCCGCGCATAGATGAGTATCCCCTCAGATGACGCCTCGGTGACGAAGCGGTTGCCCGAAGCGATCATATCAGCCAGCTCCTTCTCGGTATACGGGAAAACGTCCGCTCCCACCGGCACGCTTGACAATACATACCGGGGGGTGCGCTCCAGAAAGGGCAGGTCGCTGTCCGCCAGCACGATCAGCAGGTCGGCATCGCTACCTGGGACGGCGTCTCCGCGGGCCAAAGAGCCAAAAAGTATCACCCTCTTGACCTCCGGTCTTCGCCTCGCCAACCGCCGGACAGATTGCTTCACCTCAGCCAGGACCTTGTCCCGGTCAAGGTAGGCGACTTTTACTGAACCCGATGACCTTACTTGCATGGTTAATCGCCTGGGTAGCTTCTTTCTTGGTATAGAACTGGAACGGCGCCCCCGCAGGATGTGCGTCGGGATACCGGGTGGGAATGTAATGTCTGTCAAGGACCCTGGCTGCCTCTAGGAGGACCGGCGGTACCGGCAAGGTGCGCTTCAGTTCCACAAGCATATCTCTGAGGGAGTGCCCGACCAGCACTTGAGCGCCTATGCTTTGAAACGTCGCCTTGAGCGCCTTCTCGGATGCCTGGTGCGCCGCAAAGCACGCCCACTCGTAATCCCCATCATCCAGGGCGTGACGGGCATGCTGGAGATCACGTTCCGCCTGGGCTAGCCAATCTTTTGCCCTGCTTGGCATCTTGTGTCATCATCCCGAAGTCAGACATTAAGTTCATCTGCTCTCATAATATCATTTTTCTATACAGCTTCAAAGGAAAATCGCCCCTTCCCCTACTCCTGCCTTCTTGGCCGGTACTGTATCGCCTCGGCGACGTGCTGGGCCTTTATCGTCTCCATGCCTTCCAGGTCGGCGATGGTGCGGGCCAGCTTGATGATGCGGTGAAAGGCCCGCGCCGAAAGGTAAAGCTGCTTCATGGCCGCCTTGAGCAGGCCGCGCGCCGGCTCGTCCAGGGGGCAGAACTGCCTTATCTCGGCGGGGGTCATCTCGGCATTGCTGGTCATGCCGCTGCCGTCGAAGCGGACAAGCTGGATGGTGCGGGCGGCCAACACCCTGGCCCTCACCCGCTCCGAGCTTTCCCCGAGCCGGTCATCGGCCAGTTTCTCATAGTCGATGTGAGGCACATCAACGTGTATGTCCACCCGGTCCATGAAAGGCCCGCTGATCCGCCTCTGGTAGCGGGACACCGTGCTGGGCGGGCAGGTGCACTGGTGAAAGGCGTCCCCGTAATAGCCGCAGGGACAGGGGTTCATCGCGCCGACCAGCATGAAGTTGGACGGGAAGGTGACGCTTCCCTGGGCGCGGCTGATGGTCACCACCTTGTCCTCCAGGGGCTGGCGCAGCGCCTCCAGCGTGCCATGCCCGAACTCGGGAAGCTCGTCCAGGAAGAGCACTCCGCGGTGGCTCAGGCTTATCTCGCCGGGCTTGGGCCAGTGCCCGCCCCCGACCAGGCCGGCGCCGGAGATAGTATAGTGCGGGGAGCGGAAGGGCCGGTGGCGCATCAGCGGGGTATCTTGGGGGAGCAGGCCGCTCACGCTGTAGATCTTGGTGACCTCGATCGCCTCGTCAGCGATCATGGGCGGCAATATGGACGGGAGCGAGCGGGCCAGCATCGTCTTGCCCGAGCCGGGCGGTCCGCACATTATCATGTTGTGCCCTCCGGCGGCAGCCACCTCCAGCGCCCGCTTGACGTGCTCTTGCCCCTTTATATGGGCGAGATCGGCGGACTGGTCCGGACTGTACTGCCACGCCTCTCGCTGCCGGTATTCCGGTATCACTGCCTCACCCCTGAGATGGCTGACCAACTGGGACAGCGAGGCGAAGGGGAGGACGCTGATGCCTTCTATCAGCGATGCCTCGGGGGCGTCTGTCTCAGGCAAAATGACATTCGGAATCCCTTCCTGATGGGCCAGGGCCACCATGGGCAAGACGCCGTTGGTGTGCCGCAAGCTGCCATCCAGGGATAGCTCGCCGAGGAAGATGGTCCGTGACACGTCAGCGCTTACCTGTTCGGAGCTGAGCAGGACGCCGATGGCAATGGGAAGATCATAGGCCGGGCCGGCCTTCTTCAGATCGGCAGGGGCCAGGTTGACCACTATCCGTCTCATGGGAAAGGCGCAACCGGAGTTGCGGATGGCCGCCCGGACCCGCTCTTTGGCCTCCTGGACGGCGGCATCCGGCAGGCCGACGATGTAAAAGGCGGGCAGGCCGCTGGAGATGTCCACCTCTACCTCGACGATGGCCCCATCCAGCCCGATAGTGGCGCAGCTTCTCACTTTGGCTAACATGGCTTACTCCACTATAGCGGGAGTCCCATGCGCTGTCAATCGTCAGGCCGGGTTCATGACACCGAAAAAGTGGAACACCGCCGCCACGATACCCCCGGCCAGGAGCGCGCCGGCGGTCACCTGCGCCGGAGAGTGCCAGGCCAGCTCCACCCTGGCCCAGGCCGCTGGCGGCAGCAGCGCGGCGGTCATTGCCCCGGCCGGCCCGTAGGTCACCGTCAGCATGGCGGTGGCTGCGGCAATGAACGCGGTATGCAGGCTTATCTTCCAGGCCAGGTTTATCACCATGAAGGCCACCAGCGCCGCAACCACAGCCACCTGGGCTGCGATCAGCAGCGTTGGCGCTCGCAAGTAGACCAGCACTGCAATACCCAGGGCGCTCCAGCCGCTGGCCACCAGGTAGACCAGGTTCCTCTGGCTGCGCACGTTGGCGAAGGCGCTCTCGATCCGGTTGCTGTAGACCAGGTAGACGATTATCGCCAGCACCGGCGCCACCATGCCCCCGGTGAGCACCAGAGACCATTTGAAACCCTCGGCGGCGCTCTCCGCCGACTTGTAAGAAAGCAATATGATCGTCGCCAGGCTGACCAGGTACGGGTTCAGCACGTAGGAAGTCAGCCTCGCCAGGTCTTTTCTGGTTCCCATAGACCGCCTTTCATAAAATGCCAGAGGATACTCTCTATAGTACCTGATTGCGCACCTTTTGCCAAGCAGAACCTTTGGTCTGGCTGGCTATCTGGCAATGCGATGAAAGAATAATATTTTCCCTAGTCCTGAAATCAGACTAAAGACTCGCACATAGTCTTTGAGCCTGTGTCATGGCACGTGATATAATTTTGCGGGCAGGTGATTTGAACATGATGGAACGACTGGAAAATATTGAGAAACGCTATGAGGAGATAGAACGGCTGATGTCCCGGCCGGAGGTCGCCCCTGACCTGAAGCAACTGCAGTCGCTGGCCCAGGAACGGGCCGGCATCGAGGAAACGGTGGCCAGGTATCGCGAGTACAAAGCGGCGGCAAAAGAGCTTGACGATACCAGGATCATGCTTGATGATGGCCTGGATGAGGAACTGACCGCCTTGGCCAGGCAGGAGATAGCCGGTCTGGAATCCCGCCTGGAGCGTCTCCATGCGGAACTCAAAGCGGCGCTGTTGCCCAAAGACCCCAATGACCAGAAGGACATCATCATGGAGATACGGGCCGGTACCGGCGGCGAGGAGGCGGCCCTGTTCGCCGCTGACATGTTCCGCATGTACAGCCGCTACGCCCAGTCCAGAAACTGGGGAATTGACATAATAAGCGCCAGCGAAAGCGGCAAGGGCGGCTTCAAAGAGGTCATCTTTGAGATAAAGGGGCGCGGCGCTTTCAGCCGGCTGAAGTACGAGAGGGGGGTCCACCGCGTGCAGCGGGTACCGCTGACCGAGGCCTCGGGGCGGATCCACACCTCGACAGCCACGGTAGCAGTATTGCCCAAAGCCGAGGAAGTTGACATATCCATAAACCCGGATGAGCTGAGAATTGACATCTTCCACAGCGGCGGCGCTGGCGGCCAGAACGTGAACAAGGTGGCCACGGCCGTTCGCATCACCCATATGCCCACCGGTATGGTCGTCGCCTGCCAGGATGAGCGCTCCCAGCTTCAGAACAAGGTGAAGGCACTGTCGCTACTGCGGAGCCGGCTGCTGGACATCGAGCGCCGCCAGCAGGAAGAGAAGATTGTCCAGGAGCGGCGCTCCCAGGTGGGTGGTGGCGAACGTGCTGAGAAGATTCGCACCTATAATTTCCCCCAGGACCGGCTCACCGACCACCGTATTGGCCTGACTCTCCACAATCTGCCGCGCATCATGGAGGGGGAGATCGACGAGATGATTGACACCCTGGCCACCACCGAGCAGACCAGGCAACTGGAGGCGCAGCCGGCATGACCCTGGGGCAGTCCCTGGCCCGGGCGTGGCAATGCCTCGCTGCCGGGGGCGTAGAAGATGCCGCCTTCGAGGGCGAACTGCTGCTGAGGCACGCGCTGGGCATCGAGCGCAGCCAGCTTTACCTGGAGATGGGGCGCGATCTCACCCCGGCCGAGTTCGAGAATTACCAGGGACTGGTCGAACGCCGCCTGGCCGGCGAGCCGTCAGCTTATATCACCGGCCGTCGCGAGTTCTACGGACTTGATTTCCAGGTCGATCGCCGCGTACTCATCCCCAGGCCGGAGACGGAGCTGCTGGTGGAGCAGGCCATTGAACTTGCCCGCAGGCGCGGCTACTCCACTATCGCGGACATCGGCGCCGGCAGCGGCGCGGTCGCGGTAAGCCTGGCGATAAACCTGCCCGGGGCCGTCATCTATGCCATTGATATATCGTCACCGGCGCTGGAGGCGGCCCGGCTGAACTGCCTCAGGCATGGCGTCGAGGGCAGAGTCCGCCTGCTGGAGGGAGACCTGCTCGCCCCGCTGCCGGAGGCGGTCGACTTGATAGTTGCCAACCTGCCCTATGTCCGGCGGTCTGACCTGCCAGCGACGGGGCCGCTCAGCTTCGAGCCTGTCCTGGCGCTGGATGGGGGGCCTGATGGCCTCGACCAGGTCCGCCGGCTCACCCATCAGGCCGCAGACCGGCTCACGCCCGGCGGCAGTCTTCTACTTGAGATAGGCCAGGGGCAGGGTGAAGCTGTAGCCGCGCTGCTGCGCCAGGTCTTTCCCCGGGGAGAGGTGAGAATATGGCCCGACCTGGCCGGTATCGACCGCGTGGCCGGCCTGATGCTGCCGCTCCCCGCCCTCAACCAACGGTGCGGGTAGTGTTCCCGTAGACGTAGCGGATGTCCTGGTGGTAGCCATCGCCGGAGTACATCCTTTCCGTCACCGAGCCAGGCTCTGCGCCGTAACCGGTCACCATCTCCACGGACTCGATATTCGGCTCGGGCGCCTCGATGAAAACCGTCTCGCCGGGGAGGTCGGCCAGCAGCGATTCCAGCAGCGTTGCGGCAATTCCGGCATCGTCAGCGAACAGCGGCCCCAGCTTATATCCGTTCTGGCAGGGGCGGGCGGCGGCGAAACCGGTCAGCCTTCCGCCGGAGAAGGCCGCAGCCGTAACCGCTTCAACATTGAAGAGGAGATCGCTCAGGAAGGAGGCGCGGCCCACTTTGAACACCTTGAGGTCATAGGCCAGGATATCGTCAAAGTGGCGCCGTTCTACGGCGGGACATGCCCTCTGGAATAGCTGGTCGACGGAGAGCCGGTAGGAGCAAATGCGGTAGCTGGCGCTGAAGCCGGAGCTGCGGTAAAGGGGGGCATAGGCCAGCGCCCCGTCCAGGCCGGTGCAGTCCACCCCCACCTCCCCTCTGAGGTAGTGAAGGGCGCGCTCCCAGATGGCCAGGCCGTAGCCGCGCCCGCGGTGCCCCGGGGATACCATGTACATGCCCAGGAAGCCATATTTCCCCTGGTAGCTGACGGCGGTGATGCTGCTGACCATCTCGCCGTCCAGGATGCCGGCGAAACAGCCCGCCGGGTCAATGGCGGTCATCATCCGCCGGTCGTGCCGCCCCGGGTTCCAGCCTTCCCTGACGGACCACTCCCAGGCCAGCCGGGAGTCCTCTTCGGTCATGCGGCGTATCTCGTAGGTCACGGGTCTTCCTGCCTGCTTGAGTTTAGACTGATACACTTATGCCATGTCACCGCGGGGAAGCGTGGCCGTATCTTTGTCCTTCAGCAAAAGCATAGCAGCTTTGACAGGGCGCATCAACCGCAAGACGTTATGGACGCAGTTGGCAGAACCGCTCAATGAGGCTACCGCAACTTGACACAATCAACCTGTGATGATAAAGTTGACTGGGCTTTTTGTGACAGAAGACGTGATCAGTTAAGGAGGAGTGAGCCTTATGAACATGGTGGTCTGCGTTAAGCAGGTGATCGACCCCGAAGCGCCGCCAGCCAGCTTCAAGATAGATGCCGCCACCAACAAGGCGGTCCAGGCAGGCGTGCCACCGGTGATCGACCACTACGGCGAGTACGCGGTGGAGGCAGCCCTGCGGATAAAAGACGCGAGCGGAGGCAAGGTCACCGCCCTCAGCCTGGGAGTCAACCTGCTGCGCGAAGTGGTCAAGAAACCGCTGTCAATGGGTGCGGACGAGCTTGTCCTGCTTGAAGACCCCACTTTCGACGGCGGCGATAGCTGGTCAACCGCCCGGGCGCTGGCCGCCGCCATCAAGAAGCTGGGAGAGTATGACCTCATCCTCTGCGGCCGGGAGGCCTCCGACACCAATGCCGGTCAGGTCGGGCCGGGCATCGCCGAGCTACTGGGACTGCCCAGCGTCACCCTGGTCAAGAAGATAGACATCGTCGACGGCAAGGCCAGGGTTGAGCGGGTCACCGCCGATGGCTACGAGGTGATCGAGATGAGCCTGCCCGCCCTGGTCACCGTCAGCAACGAGGTTGGCGAGCCACGTTATCCCACCATAAAAGGCATCATGGCCGCCAAGAAGAAGGAGCCGGTAGTCTGGAAACCGGCCGACATCGGTCTGGATGCGGCTTTGCTCGGCGCTGCCGGGCGGCGTGCCGCCATGCTCAAGCTGTTCCAGCCGGTGCGCGAAGGCAAATGCGAGATGGTCGAGGGGGATACACCGGAGGAAGCCGGGGCGAACCTGGCCCTGAAACTGAGGGAAGCCAAAGTTTTGTAAAATCCCTCGTCGATGTTTATAGCCGAGGAGGAAAAGAGAAAATCATGACTGAACACAAAGGCGTTATGGTCTTCTGCGAAGCCGGCAACGGCAAGCTGTCATCTATAGCCGCCGAGGGACTTGGGGCCGGGCGCAAGCTGGCCGATGACCTGGGGGGGGAACTCAACGCCGTTCTGATCGGGGAAGGCGTCGGCGGGCTGGCCCAGGAGGCTATTGCCCTCGGCGCGGACAAAGCATACACCATCGACGACCCCGCGCTCAAAGACTATCGTATGGATGCTTACCTGGCCGCCCTGGAGAAAGCGGTGAAACAGGCCGCGCCCCAGGTGGTCGTCATGGGACAGACAGCCATTGGCCGCGACCTGGCCCCCAGGCTGGCCTTCAGGCTGGACTGCACCGCCGCCCTGGACTGCGTGGACCTGGCCATTGACCCCCAAACCAGGCGGTTGCTCCAGACCAAGCCCGTCTACGGCGGCAACGCCCGCGCCATCTTCACCAGCGATACTGACCCGCAGATCGCCACCATCAGGACCAAGGCTATGACCCCTGCCGTGCACGACGGTTCCAGGAAAGGAGAGGTCATCAATATCAGCGCTGGCATCGACCCGGCGGCGGTGCGGACCGCTGTGATCGACCGGGTGGTGGAAGCGGTGGAAGGGATAAAGCTGGAAGACGCCCAATCGGTGGTGGCCGGAGGGCGCGGCATCGGCAGCGCTGATGGCTTCAAACAGCTCGAGGAGCTGGCCCGGGCGCTGAAGGGTGCGGTGGGGGCGAGCCGTCCCCCCTGCGACAACGGCTGGGCGCCGGAGACCATCCAGATCGGTCTCACCGGCAAGATAGTGGCCCCGGAACTGTATATCGCCGTGGCCATCTCCGGCTCAAGCCAGCACATGAGCGGCTGCTCCGGTTGCAAGACCATCGTGGCCATAAACAAGGACCCGGAGGCCAATATCTTCAAGGAGGCCCGCTTCGGCGTGGTCGGTGACTGGAAGAAGATATTGCCCGCCTTCACCAGCAAGGTCAGGGAGTTGTTGGCCGGGTAGCCGGGGAAGGGTTTAGGCGCTTATTGAGGCTGTCCCAAAACTGTCATTCTGAGGGAGCGTAGCGACTGAAGAATCTCAGGGTGGGGGGTAACAAGGGTTTCCCCACCCTTCTCTGAGATGCTTCGTCCCGACCTGTCGGGACTCCAGCATGACAACCCTATTATTTTCGGACAGCCTCAACCTTTGGGATGCTGTCATCCCGCGCTCAAGATTTCCTGTCGCCGGTTGCAGCACCTGTGCGCCGGTTGACAGCATCACGTCCCATGATATATATAATTGACAGTAGCCCATTCCGGGAGGTGGTTATATGTCCATCCCTGACTTTCCCCGGTACAAAGCGGCGGCCGTGCAGGCCAGTCCCGTAGTCAAAGACGCCCCGCAGTGGTTTGACCTGGAGGCGACCCTGGACAAGGCGGTCAGCCTCATCGCCGAGGCTGGCGGGCACGGGGCCAGGCTCATCGTCTTCCCCGAGTCCTGGTTGCCCTGTTATGCCTACTGGTCGCTGGACCTTGCCGAACGCCCCGCCTTCTACGAGCTGTGGGCGCACTACCTGTGGAGTTCCATCGAGGTGCCCGGCCCGGAGACCGAGGCGCTTTGCCGGGCGGCCAAACAGGCCGGCGCCTACGTGGTCATGGGCATAAACGAGCGCGACCGGACATTGCCCGGACGGATGTACAACTCCATCCTCTACCTCAGTCCCCAGGGCAGGGTGCTCGGCCTTCACCGCAAGATATGTATCACCGTGCAGGAGCGCCTCTTCCACGCCGCCGGAGATGGCGGGGACAACCTGAAAACTGTCTTCGACACCGAGATAGGCCACCTCGGCGGCTCGATCTGCGGGGAGCACATCCAGCTTACCCTGCAGCACAACTGGCTGATGCAGGGACTCCAGGTACATTGCTCTCTCTGGCCGGGCACCAGGGGCATCGAGGACTTCGCCGACCAGGTCACCAGGACGATGTGCCGCATCGGCCACCTTTTCGGGGTGCTCAGCGCCACCTATATGCCTGATAAGGACATGCCCCGGAACTTTTACAGCAACAGCTTTTTCAACATCCCCGGCTCGATACGGGGCGGCAGCGGCATCATCGGGCCCCACGGGAACTACATCGCCGGGCCGGTGTTCGACGAGGAGACCATAGTCTACGGCGATATCGACCTCTCGGCCATCGACAAGACCCGCTTTGCCAACAACCTGACCGGATACTACAACCGATGGGACCTGCTCAACGTCAATGTCAGCCAGCAGACCTACGAGCCGCTGGCGCCTTTCCCTGCCGGAGCCAACCAGGCGCATACCGGCCAGGATGACCTGGAGAGGCGCATGGGGCAACTGGAGCAGCAACTGGCCCAGCTCACCAGTGCCTTGAAAGAGACCAGCATTGACGCCGCGCTGACCGCCCGTCCCCGGCACCCGCTGGAGACTTGATAATTTCCCGATGCGTCGATTATAATTTACTATCGATTTTATCAGGCAAATCTAAGAAACTATTAATATTTTTTTAACAATTCGAGGGTACACTTTTCATATATCATCAGATTTACGAGGTGGCGAGGTAATGAGATTGTCAAGATTGGTGTTTAGTCTGCTGATGGCGGCCATGCTGGTTGTGGCCCTGCCCCTGGCCGTATTCGCCCAGGAAGAGGAGGAGTTCAAACCATCTATCGAGCTGGCCCCTACCTATCCCAAGCTGGAGGGCATCGCCGGGGAGAGCTTCGAGTTCGAGGTTGAGTTCAAGTATGTCGCCGAGAAGGCCGCCGGGTTCAATCTCAAGACGACAGCGCCCCAGCGCTGGACTGTGGCCATAACGCCGACCTTTGAGAAAGAGAAGAAGCTCTCGGCTATCAGGCTCGAACCGGGCTTTGGCTTCAGCAACAAGGTCAGGGTGGCCGCCAGCGCCCCGTTCTGGCCGCTCCCTGAGCCGGGGGAGTACAAGATCACCGTTGAGGCAACCTCCGGCGACATCAAGGGCAGCGTTGACCTTATCGCCGTGGTGACCAACAGGTACAACCTCTTTGTCGTGCCGGCAATAGAACAGCGTTTTAACACCAATGCCACTGCCGGCAGGGACAACGTCTATGCCGTCAAGGTGCAGAACCTGGGTACCGGGGCGGTGGAGAACATCAATTTCACCACCACCAAGCCGGAGGGCTGGACGGTGGAGTTCAATCCTGACCGGATAGAGACCCTGGAGCCGATCGACGAGCTTTCAGTGGATATCACCATAAAGCCGCCGCCGGAGACCATTGCCGGCGACTACATAGTGGGCGTCAGGGCTTCCGGGAAGCAGGTCACCGCCGATGAGATCAGGATCAGGGTAACTGTTGAAAGCCCTACTATCTGGGGATGGGTGGGCGTGGCCATCATCCTGCTGGTAGTGGCCGGTCTGATCGCCATATTCGTGAGATTTAGCAGGCGGTAGGAATGGCCGATAAGCTGGCGGTAGAAACAAAAGACCTGACCAAGGTCTATGATGGCGCCACCGTCGTAGACCGGATGAACCTCTCTATACAGGAAGGCGAAGTGTTCGGGCTGCTCGGCCCCAACGGCGCCGGCAAGACCACCACTATCCTGATGATGCTCGGCCTTACCGAGCCGGCATCGGGGACGGTGCGGATGCTCGGTTTCGACCCCGCCCGCGAGCCGCTCAAGGTGAAGCGCGTGGTCGGCTATCTCCCTGAAAAAGTGGGCTTCTACGACAACATGACCGCCAGGGAGAACCTTCAGTTCATCGCCGAGCTAAACGGCATTGAGGCCGCCGAGGCGGACCGCCGCATCGATGAGCTTCTGAAGGTGGTGGGGCTTAACCGGGCGGTCAACCTGACCACGGGCAAGTTCTCGCGAGGCATGAAGCAGCGCCTGGGCATCGCCGATGTCCTGATAAAGAAACCAAAACTGGTCATCCTGGACGAGCCGACCTCCGGCCTCGACCCGGAAGGGATCAAGCATCTGCTGGACCTGATTGCCGCGCTGCCCAAGCAAGGTACCACGGTGATACTGTCCTCGCATCAGCTCTACCAGGTACAAAGGGTGTGTCACAGCGTGGGCATACTCTCCAGGGGCAAGCTGGTGGTCGAAGGCTCAATAGACAAGCTGGGCCGGGACGCCCTCGCCGGCGGCCGCTACGTTATCGATATCGAGACCGCTGAGCCTAGTCCCCAACTGGTGGATGTGCTCAAGGGGATCAAGGGCGTGCTGAAAGTGGAACTGACCGACCACATGCTGTCGGTGACCACCGAAGCTGACCTCCGTGCTGAAATCGCCAGGGTGGTGGTCCAGAACAACGTCCCGCTGGTGCAGATGAGGGTGCAGCAGTTCTCGCTGGACGATATTTACATGAGATATTTTGAGGAGAGCGGGGGCAGCAAATGAGGGCCATAGTCCGCAAGGAGCTTACCGATTATTTCAGCAGCATCAGGGTGCTGGTGCTGTTCCTGCTGGTGCTGCTTGGCAGCGCTGCCGGGCTATACGCCGCCCAGCAGGGGATAAGGGCGGCGGTGGAGCAGGCCGGGGGGGTTGGTACCGGCGGCTTTGTCTTCCTCAGGTTGTTCACCTCATCTTCGGAGATGCTGCCGCCGCTGGTCTTCTTCATCGGCCTTTTCGTTCCCATCATCGGCATCGCCCTGGGCTTTGACGCCATTAACAGCGAGCGCTCCGGTGGGACGCTCAGCCGCATAGTAACCCAGCCCATCTACCGGGACGGCGTCATCAACGGCAAGTTCCTGGCCGGGATCATCACCCTCGCTATCATGGTGACTACCATGGTGATGCTGGTGGGAGGCTACGGGCTGCGCATGATCGGCGTCCCGCCCACCGCCGAGGAAATAATAAGACTGTTCATTTACGTGGTGATTACGGTGGCCTACGGGGCCTTCTGGATGGGCCTGGCCATCCTGTTTTCAGTCTTGCTGCAGCGGGTTGCCACCTCCCTGCTGGTCTCCATAGCCCTGTGGCTGTTCTTCAGCTTCTTCATGCTGTTGATCGCCCCTGCCGTTGCCAACGTCCTGGCGCCGACCGCCGCCGGCACCCAGGAGGCGTTTATTAGAAATGCCGAGATAACCCAGGCGCTGCTGCGGTTCTCGCCCGCCGTCCTTTTTGAGGAGGCCACCACGGTGCTGCTGCTGCCCCTGGTACGGAGCCTGGGTATCATAACTAGCGGGCAGGCGGCCTTCATGTTGCCCAACCCGCTGAGCCTGGGCCAGAGCCTGGTCCTCATCTGGCCCCATGCCACCGGGCTGATCAGCCTGAGCGTCATCTGCTTCGCCGCCAGCTATGTCCTGTTCATGAGGCAGGAGATAAGGGCTACCTGACCCGCCGGACTGCCATTGCAGCCTTGACCGGCCTCGTTGCTACGCCTTTTCCGCCGCCTTCTCGGCCTGCCTCTCGGCGATTATCTTCTGGGCGGCGTGGGCCGGCACCTCTTCGTAGTGGCTGAAGCTCGCCTGGAAAACGCCCCGTCCCTGCGTCATTGACTTGAGATCGATGGCGTATCGCTGTATCTCGGCCAGCGGGACCCGCGCCTCGATGATGTTCTTGTCACCTTCGGGCGTTATCCCCAGAACGTGGGCGCGCTTGGTGTTGAGGTCGCCGATGATATCTCCGGTGAGGTCTGCCGGAACGGTCACCCGCAGGTTCATTATCGGCTCAAGCAGCACGGGATGGCCCTCGGCCAGGCCCTTTTTTAGCGCCCCCGCCCCGGCTATCTTGAAACAGATCTCGGACGAATCAACGGGGTGGAAGCTGCCGTCATAGAGGGTCGCCTTCACGTCGGCGACGGGGTAATGGGCCAGCACTCCCCCCTCGAGGAAGGCCTCGTTAACCCCCTTCTCTACGGCCGGTATATAGTTCTTGGGCACGGAGCCGCCCACCACCCGCTCGGCGAACTGGTTGCCGCTGGCGCGGGGCAGTGGCTCAAGTTCCAGGAGAACATGCCCGTACTGGCCGTGTCCCCCGGTCTGTTTCTTGTGCTTGTATTCGGCCTTGGCCGGGACGGTGATCGTCTCCCGGTAGGGCACTTTGGGGGTCTGCAGCAGTACGCCCACTCCGAACTTGCGCGCCATCCTGTCCGCGGCAACCTCTATCTGGGTATCGCCCATGCCGGATATGACTGTCTCACCGGTACCGGCGTCACGGCGCACGTGGAGGGTGGGGTCTTCCTCGGCAAGCCTGGTCAGCGCCGCCCCCAGTTTGTCCAGGTCAGCCTTGGTCCTGGGATAGACCGCCATGTCGAAGACAGGCTCCGGGAATTGTACAGGTACCAGTTTCAGGGGCTTGTCCTGGCTGCAAAGGGTGTCGCCGGTCGTGGTCACCGTCAGCTTGGCCACCGCCCCGATATCGCCGGCGCCCACCCGCGGCACCGGTTCCTGGGACTTGCCCCGGACCATGTATAGCTGGCCGATGCGCTCCGATGCGTTCCGGCTGGCATTCCATACCTGGGAGTTGCTCTCAATGCTGCCGGTATAGACCCGGAAGTAGGAGAGCTTGCCCACGTAGGGGTCGGCGGTTGTTTTGAATACCAGGGCGCCCAGCGGGCCTTCCTGGCTGGGCTCGAGCGTGCCGGCCTCAGTCAGCACTCCTCTCTCTTTTGGGCTGGGCAGGTATTCCTTGATCGCTTCCATCAATGGTTTGATCCCCAGGCATTGCAGGCCGGAGCCGGCCAGAATGGGCATGATAGCGCCGCTGGCCGTCGCCTTGCCGAGTGTGGTCTTTATCTCGTCCAGGCTGATCTCTTCCCCGGCGAGATATTTCTCCAGAAGGCTGTCGTCAACTTCGGCTACAGCTTCGACCAGCTTTTCACGGAGCGAGGACGCCTGGGGCATAAACTCAGCCGGTACCTCGGCTTCCTTGCCTTCCTGTCCGAGATAAGCCTTCATATCGACCAGGTCGATTATGCCTCGAAAGCCGGTGTGAGCGCCGATGGGCAACTGCACCGGCAGGCATTTCGGGCTTAACCTGGACTGGACCTGCGACACTGCCTTGAGGAAATCGGCGTTCTCCCGGTCCATCTTGTTTACAAAAATTATGCCGGGGAGTCCTGCCTCTTCCCGGTATCGCCACGCCTGCTCGGTGCCCACTTCCACACCGGAAGCGGCGCAGATGGTGATGATGGCGCCATCGCTTACCCTGATGCCGCCTCTGACCTCGCCAATGAAATCCGAGTAGCCGGGGGCATCCAGCAGGTTGATCTTGACCTTCTGCCACTCGCAGGGCAAGGGCGTCAGGCTTATGCTTATCTTGCGCTTGACCTCGTCGGGGTCATAGTCCGAGGTCGATGTCCCTTCATCGACCTTGCCCAGCCGGCTGATGGCTCCGGTGGTGAACAGGATGGCCTCGGCCACTGTCGTCTTCCCGGCGCCGCCATGTGCCAGCAGGACAACGTTGCGGATCTGCTCCAGTCCATATTGCTCCATCTATTTCACCCGCTCTCCATATTTTTTGACCATCATTATACTTATTGCCCGGTGGGGACGGCAAGTTGCCCGTCAGCGCAGCAGCAGCGGCGTCACATAGGTCTCGATTAGGGCAGCCGGCAGCAGCAGCGCCGCCGATATGACCAGGTATCTCAGGTTGCGCCTGAAACCGGACACCAGGAGGCTGCTTTGTCTTGATAGCGCCGCTTTTATGGCCACGGCGCCGAAGCTGAGCGCGGCCGCTTCGCCGATTACCAGGGCCGGCAGCTCCAGGACGCCGTGAGGCAGGATGGCCAGCAATACCAGCCCCAGTGATTCCTGCCTGGCTACGGTTACGGCCACGAAAGAGAGCAGCCAGCCGTTGAACAGGAGTGCCAGCACCGGCATGACCAGGAGAAAGGGGCTGAACAGGAAACTGATGAGCACCGCTGAGACATTTTTCAGGAAGATGAACACGAAGGTGGAAAACTGGAACGGTTTCAGCAACTGGGCGAGGTTTCTCAGCGACTCGACATCCTCAGAGAGTAGACCGGTGATGGCAGGGGGCATAGCCACACCCAGGGCCATGCCCAAGCCGAACAGGACGGCTGCGGCCAGCACCCACTTGCCAAAGCTCATGTCCTGTTATTTCCAAACTTCTCGTAGAATACTATCTGGGAGATCTCCTTTCTTGGCCGGGGGTCCCGCACCTGGTCAGGATAGCCCAGCGGCGTCATCTCCACCACGCAGTAGCCCTCGGGGACTTCCAGTATCCGGGCTGCTTCAGCGGCGTCAAACTGGCCGACGTGGACCGTGGCCAGTCCCAGGGAATGAGCGGCCAGTGCCAGGTTCTGCATCGCCAGCGCCACGTCGAACATGAACCAGTCGCCTTTGTCAGTATCGGCGTGGCCGTCGTGGAAACCTGATTTGCCCAGCTCGGCGCAGGCTACGATAACCACCGGGGCGCTCCTGATTGCTCCCCGGCTGGGATTGGTGGCGTTGAGCGTCTCGACAAGCCTGGCCCTGGTTGCGTCTTCGCGCACCACGATGAACCTCCAGCACTGGGTATTGGCCCAGGAGGGCGCCCAGCGGGCCGCTTCAAGGACTTTCTCCAGCAAAGCCTCATCCGGCGGCTCCGGCCTGTACTTGCGGATGCTTCTCCTGGCCTTGATAGCCTCCAGAACGTCCATTCACCCTCCGTAGTTTCCCATTCGCGGGCGCTATCGATACCCGTGTTAGTGTGGTGCTTCGGAAATAACGTTAGCTGTCATTCTGAGCCGCAGGCGAAGAATCCGTAGCGCCGGAACGGATTCTTCAGTCGCTTCGCTCCTTCAAGAATGACATTTGGCTAACGAAGTGTTAGATGCACCACATTAGGAAAGTATCAGTGACAATATGATCAGTATGACCAGCACCGCCCCGCCGAGAATGCCGATTCTTTTCAGGTCTCTGGGAACGTATTGATACCGCGCCTTGCTGACGATCGGGATCCGGGCCGGCGGCGGGCCTGCGGGTGCGCTTACGGCGGGCCTGGGGGCCGCTGCGGGCAGGGACGGGGCCTGGGGCTGTGCCGGTAACTGCGGGTGGGGCTTCCGGGCGTGGCCCTTCTTGCCGTGGTGTTTGCCTCTAGAGTGTGGAGCGGGCATTTCTTCCTCCGTAGACTGGCCGGAACCGGTGTTCCGCAGTCAGGTTAAAGTCAGTTATTCCTCACGAAAATAGATTTCATATTGTCACCCTGAGCCGCAGCCCTGAGCGAAGCGAAGGGGCAGCGAAGGGTCTCGGGGAGGGGAGGTATCCGTCTTCCACCCACCCCCGAGATTCTTCAGTCGCGACGCTCCTTCAGAATGACATTTTCATCCTTTATGGTGCTGGCTGGCAAGCCAGAATGAAAAATTATTCCTTGGCCCTGGGGTGAGACTTATCATAGCTTCGCCGGACGTGCTCGGTGGTCAGGTGAGTATAGACCTGTGTGGTCGAGATATTAGCGTGGCCGAGCAGTTCCTGCACTGCTCTGAGGTCTGCGCCGCCGCTGAGCATGTGGGTGGCGAAGCTGTGCCTCAGGGTGTGAGGGCTAATGGAGTCCTCCAGTTCCGCGGCCCTGGCATATTCCTTGAGCTTTTGCCAGAAGCCCTGCCTGGTCAGCCTCTCTCCGCGGGGATTGAGGAACAGGGCCAGTTCGCTCCGGCTGTGCGCCAGCCGCGGCCTCGTCTCGGCAAGATATTTTCGTATCAGCTCGGCGGCCTGGGGATATATGGGTATTATCCTCTCCTTTCGTCCTTTGCCCATGCACCGCACAAACCCGTTTGCCGTGTCCACGTCGCCGGTGTTGAGGGAGACAAGCTCGCTTATCCTCATTCCGCTGGCGTAGAGCAGCTCCAGCATGGCCTGGTCTCGCTTTGCCTCAGGAGTTGCAAGCCTGGCTGGCTGTTCGATCAGCCTCCGCACCTGGGAGATAGATATGGGCTTGGGCAACACCTTGCCTATCGCCGGCGATTCCATGTTCTCGGTAGGGTCGTTCTTGATGATGCCTTCGTCAACCAGGAAGCCGAAGAATGACCTGGCCGCGGCCACTTTGCGGGCGATAGTCGTGGCCGCATAGTTGCGCTCTTTCAGGTCGAGCAGGTAGCTCAGCATCCCCTGCCGGGTGAAAGTATCCCAGCCCGGCTCAAAGCCCTGCTTCACCGCCTGCTGTTCGGCAAAATCAGCCAGCCTGTGCAGGTCATTGCGATAGGCAAGCCGGGTGTTCTCAGCAAGCCCCTTTTCAGCGGCCAGAAAGTTGAGGAAACTGCCAACTTGATCCTTCACCGCGACCTCCGCCTTGGCCTCCTGGCCGAGCCTTATTTTGGGTTATTTTAACATAACTTGAGTTCTTGTGAAAGTGGCCGCAGCCTCTTTGTTAATGTTCTACGATTATGTCACCGGTCGGCTGCCCAGGGTATGTCTCCTGGAAATCCCCTTTTTGTGCTGTGGTATAATTATTAAGGTGATAAAGACCGTAGCCACCAACCGCAAGGCCTATCATAACTATCATATTGGCGAAAGCGTTGAGGCGGGCATCGTCCTTACCGGTTCGGAAATAAAATCGATAAGGGACGGCAGGGTGAACCTCGGTGATGCCTATGTCAGGCCTGAAGGCGGGGAATTATGGCTGTTGAACGCTCATATCGCCCGCTATGAAAGCAGCAGCTACATGAGCCACGAGCCGACCCGCCCGAGAAAGCTGTTGCTTCACCGCGACCAGATAAAGGAGCTGGCCGGCCAGATAAAGGAGAAGGGCCTGACCCTGGTGCCGACCCGGATGTACCTCAAGGATAGCCTGGCCAAGGTGGAGGTGGCGCTGGCCAAAGGCAAGAAGCTTTACGACAAGCGTGAGTCCATAGCCAAACGAGAGACGGAGCGCGAGATATCGCGGCTCTTGAAGAAGCATAAGGCGTAATCATCCGGCTGGTTGTCAGAATATAAATGGGGACGCGTGGTTTCGACAGGGGAGGCGAGCTGCAGAGTTGCAGGCTGAGGTGCCATCAACCTCATGAAACAGGTGGCAAAAAAATAACTGACGAACCAGTTTTAGTCGCAGCCTAACAAAGGTTGCACATCCATCCTGACCCCACCTTGGCGGGTTGGGAATGGGTGACGAAAAGCCGGGGTGCCGCCGTCCTGACGTCGATATTGGACGGTGAAAGAAAAATCGACTGGCCTTGTCGGACTCGGTCAGCAGAGGCCGTCCGGGCGAGATAAAAGAGCTGGCTAAGCCTGTAGCATACTCTGGGCAGTTTCTTCTGGACGGGGAGTTCGACTCTCCCCCGTCTCCACCATAAACACGGGCGAGCCGTTGAGAGGCTCGTCGATGATACGGATTTTTGACCCGGCGCAGGTCGCCGCCACCTGGGGCTTGAAAGGCGGCTCCGGTCTAACGGCCACCATTGATTTGGTCACCTTCGCATCCACGTAGATGGCATCCAGCATGCTCAGAAGGAGCTTTCTTTTCTCTTCAGGGCTGGCATCAGCCCAGAGCCGGGGCAGGTCCAGGATGAGCTTTCCGGCCTCTCCGACGGCATCGGCAGCCGTCGCCACCAGCGACTGTTTGATCCCTTCGCTGACGAAAATTTTCCGCATCCTCTCTGGTATCTTAGGTCAGCAATGACAACCGCTTGGCGGACACAGAAGCAAGAGGCTTGCTCGACCAGCCGAGTTTATTAGCTTCTTCGAAAAAAAAGTTCATCATTTGCCCCAATAATACGCCATGATGAGCTTCTCCAAAAGGGGTATGACTGCCTTGTCCCCGCTTGACCAAAGATGTATAATGACCATATCCAAAATTTAGCTAAAACTGTTCTAATATGTGTCCTGGCAAACAACCATAAAGGACAGGCGATGCTTTCTTTGACACGCGGCTAGCCGAAGCCGCACCAAAACCGCCAAAGCGCATATCACCCACTCCAGGCATGCGGTGGTGGAGGGAAGACAGTAACCCCTGGTTGAGGTACACATGCCACCGAGACCGGACCCGGAACGGGGCCTTCGCATCTATGAGCGGGATTGGCCGTACCGGTTTGCGGCGTACCTGGCGGCGCTGGTGGAACATCCGTTTCGGAGCGGCGAGGCCGGGGCAAAGCCGCCCAGCGCCTGGACTGTAGGCTTGCTCGTGTTCATCGTCGCTGATATCGTGGCGGTGATGGGGGCAGCCCTGGGTCGTACAATCTGGGGTGGGGTGGATATCCCCCTGTCACGGGACTACGTTGCCTTTTACGATTTCGTCTTCTGGCCGCTGTCTGCGGGGATAGTGTTTTCACTCTATGCCAGGGTCTATCCCATTTTCGACCAGTTGTATGCTGAAAAGGTCATCGGCCCGGAAGATGATACAAGCTACGCTAGTTTCAAGGCCGGGCTAAACCGGCGCCTGAATAGCGTCTGGCCGCAGGCCTTGTTTCTTGCCATAGTGGTCGTCCACGCATTCTTCTGGTTGCCCTCCATTGGACAGATCGGCCAGACCGTCTGGATTGACAAGTTCCCGCTAGGCATTAAGGTCTGGCTTGTCGCGTGGCTCGAGGCGTCTGTATTCTCTCTGCAGTATTTTGCCTACAGGGCGCTGGTCTTGATTTCGGCCATCGGCAGGCTCTGCCATCAGCAAGGCCTGGAAATCCATATCCAGGATTACCATCCTGATGGCTGCGGGGGACTGAAACGCCTCTCCAACCTATGGCTTTCCGTTCACTACATGGTCGTGGCAACGGGCATATGGATTTTCAGCTACGCCGTATTCTGGGCGCAGTGGACAAATCCGATTTTGGTCTTCGGCGCCGTCGTCTACGGGCTACTGGCGCCGGCACTGTTCATTGGACCGTTCTGGCCTATCCATAAAGTTATGGTCAAGAACAGGGACGAAAAGGTGGCCGGGGCAGCCAGGCGCTTGCAAGAGGCAACAACTGTCATCGCGGAGCAATCTGCAGTCCTATCCCCCGCGGATGAAAGGCTTACCCGTTTACTGCAGCACGCCGTCTATTGCCGGGAATCTTATGGAATGGCGCGCAGCCTGCCCACCTGGCCATTTACCCTCGGCATAGGGGGGAAGTTCGTGGCAACATATGTTATCCCGTTTGTTCTCTTTGCAGTCGAGTTCGCTCTTCGCCTGCCTGCGGTCCGGGAGTAGGGGAAATATGAGGGGGTAGCCAATGCCAGCCTGCGTCCATAAAATCTACCACTGAGGGGCCTCTCCTCGGGCGAGGTTAACAGGAACAGTAGCGGACCGCGTTGCTTTGTAGATATTTTCTTCGATACGGTATATACTGTTATATAGAAAAGTATACCAGGGGGATGCGATGAATACGTCAACGCTTTCAGGAAAGGGATGGGTCGTGATACCCCAGGAGCTGCGCAGGCGCTATGGGCTTAAGAAAGGCGATAGAGTACACGTCATTGACTATGGTGGTGTCATCTCTATCGTACCGGCGGTTGAGACTCCAATCAAAGAATCGCAAGGTTTGTTGAAAGGGAAGACGTCCCTGGTCAAAGAGCTGGCAGGATCAAGGCGGCAGGATGCAGCACGCGGCAAATAGCTTGCCTCAATCCGGTGAATACGTTCTTGATAGCTATGCTCTTCTTGCCTATCTGGAGGCGGAACCTGGAAGTGACCGTGTCAGGGAGCTTCTTGAAGCTGCGAAGGGGAAGGACTGTCACCTTTATATGTGCGTGGTCAACATGGGTGAGGTTATGTATATAGTAGAGCGCGAGAGGGGTCTCCCCAAAGCCCATGAGACCCTGGCCCGGATTGACGAGTTACCTATCGAAATTGTGAATGCGGACCGGCCCCTGACGCTGGCAGCAGCCCACCTTAAGATGGATTGCCCCATAGCTTATGCTCACTGCTTTGCCGCCGCCCTTTCACAATTGAAAGACGCAACTCTGGTCACGGGAGACCCCGAGTTCAGCAAGATTAAGCCCGATTGTGACATCCGCATAGAGTGGTTAGCAAAGTACGGATAGACGCAGGAAATATTGTGTCGCTGCCAAACTCCCACCACGATACAGAGGCGCGCTTCTCCTGTATGCATTTTATCTTCGCTAGAAGCGTGCGTTCGTCACCCGTTCTCCCCAAAAACCAGAGCCTGTTAGAAGCTTTGCTCTTCCACTCTCAAACTTATTATGCTCAACTGGGTCGTGCCGTCTAGCTTCTTCAGGAGATTCCGTAAAGGTAGCCTGGCTCAGACCTGGACCCCCGTAGCCAACGTCACTAGGTGGAGGCCAGAAAGTTCCAGGCGATTATGATGACCGAAGAGAGCAGGACGATTAGAATGAGAATAGCTAACGGAGAGCGATATCGGTTAGGGTCGAAGTGGGCCGGCTCGTCTGCGGCTTCTCCGCCACCCAGCAGCCCCCGCTTGAGGGAGCCGGCGGCATTGAGAAGGTATCCCTGCGGATTTGCGCCAAAGACGACCAGTTCCTGTACCAGCCGGGCGCTTCCGGCTTCTACGGCTCCAAATGACCGGCTCAAAGAAACAACGCAGAGCTGGTAAGCCAGCCGGGAGGGTCTCCGGTAAAACCAGTCGGTGTCCAGGGTGACCGTAGCCTCTCCGCCCAGCTTCTTGATGAGCAGCCAGAATCCCAGCCCGGTAAAGGCCAGAAGCTGCAGGGCGCTGACCACGTGGGGAACGGTGTACGGTGCGTAGCTGACCGGGAAGGGCAACAGGTTATAGAGCAGCGCCGGGTACACCCCGATGGCCACCGATAGAGCGGCGGTCAGGGCCATGCCGGCGTACATCCCCGGTGGGATGGGGGTTGGCTTCAGCGAACGGCCAGGGCCCAGCCAGGTAAAATAAGGCAGCTTCAGCCCGGTATGGAGGAAAGTCCCCACCGACGCCACGTACAGGAGCATCGCCGCCACTTCCAGGTGCTTCAGTTCCGCCGCATAGATGACCATCGACTTGCTGACGAACCCGCTGAAAAGGGGCACCCCTGAAATGGAGAAGGCCCCGATCATATACAGCCCGAATATTAGCGGCATTGCCCGCGCCAGCCCGCCAAGCTCGGTCAGCTTGCTCTTGCCGGTGGCGTACAGCACGGCGCCGGCGCCCATGAACAGCAGCCCCTTGTACAGGATATGGGCGAAGGCGTGGGCCGTGGCGCCGTTGATGGCCGTTTCCCCGCCTATGCCCACAGCAGCGACCATGTAGCCTACCTGGCTGACAATGTGATAAGCGAGCAGGCGGCGGATGTCGTTCTCCAGGACGGCGAAGATAACACCGTACAGGGCCATGATGACCCCGGCCCATATCAGGATTTCCCAGCCGGCAAAACTTCTGGCCAGAACGTAGACCGCGGTCTTGGTGGTGAAGGCGCTCAGGAAGACGCTGCCGGTGACAGTGGCTTCGGGGTAAGCGTCGGGAAGCCAGGCGTGAAGCGGCGGGATAGCCGCATTAATGGCGAAGCCAGCCAGTATGAGATAGGCCGCCGCCCCGCCCTCCATAAAGTTAAACGCCGTCGAGCCGGTCACGGTCACGTGCCAGAGGATACCGGCCAGAAGCAGGCTTCCGCCGAACAGGTGGACAAGCATGTAGCGCATCCCCGCCCGGGCCGACTGCGCTGTGCGCCGCGCCAGTATCAGCCAGACCGAGGACATCGCCATTATCTCCCAGAAGATGAACAGCGTGACCAGGTCCCCGGCGAAGACCACGCCCAGCGCGCTGCCCGCGTAGACCAGGGAGGCCGCCTGCTGCCCGGCGTCCTTCAGATGCAGCCCGTAGACGCCCCCCAGGAAAGTCATGATGATAAATATATAGCCAAAGGCCAGGCTCAGACGGTCAACCCGGTAGACCAGTTCATATTCAAGGAAGGGGACCAACGGGATTGAGCCTGTCCCGGTGCGAAGCAGAAGCACGAAAGCCAGGACGGGAACAACCAGGAACCATGTCGCCCGCGCCCGGCGGGGCAGCAGCAACAGGACAATCGCCCCTGCTATGAAAATGAACGCCGGCGGAAGGTTAACCATTATTGTCATCCCTGTCGTAATAGTCCTCTCTTCGCTGCAGCCAGAGATGGCCCAGGAACTTGGAGGCGATGACGATGACCACGCAGAACACCAGCCCGAAGACGGCGAAGAAACCGGGGACATACTGCCACCAGGCATCCGTCCCGTCGCTGTATATCAGGAAGTCGCCCAGCGCAAAGAGAATGAATGCGGCGATGAACGGCCAGTAACGCCTCATCCCCCACCTCCAAGTACTTTCGAGGTCACGTCTGAGACAAGTTCAAAGAAGTGGAAAATGCCGTCGGGCATGATGCCCAGGAACAACGAAAGCGCGGCGGTAAAGGCCAGCGGGACGACCATGAACAGGGGGGCCTCGCTGAACTTTGTGAAGTTGTCCGAGCGACCGAAGAAGGCGCGGGTAACCACCGGGAAAAGGTAACCCGCATTGAGCAGGCCGCTCAGCAGAAGGAGTCCCAGCAATACCGGGTATCCCGCCTCCAGCGTCCCCTGCGCCAGGTACCATTTGCTGACAAAGCCGCTAAGGGGAGGAATACCGGCAAGCCCCATTGCCGCCAGGGCAAAAGCCCCCATGGTGATGGGCATCTGCCGCCCGATGCCGTCAAGCTGGCTGACGTTCTCCAGGTGCGTCCTGACGTATATCGCCCCCGCCCCGAAAAAGAGGGTGATCTTCATCACGGCGTGAGTAACTACGTGGAAGATGCCCCCCTCCAGCGCACCAGGCGCCAGCAGCACCAGGCCGAGCACAATATAGGAGAGATGCCCGATGGTAGAGTAAGCCAGGCGTCTTTTGAGATTGTCCTGGCGCAGCGCCATCAGCGAAGCAAGGAGGATGGTAACGCCGGCAATCAGCGCAGTCAAATTAGCCGCGCCTATCTCCTGGAGAAGCTGTGGACTGAAAACGAAACCTGAGACCCGGATGAAGCCGAATGCCCCTGCCTTCACCACGGCGACGGCGTGGAGCAGGGCGCTCACCGGGGTGGGGGCCGCCATCGCCGTGGGCAGCCAGCTATGGAGCGGCATAACGCCTGCTTTCGCCCCGAAGCCGATCAGGAAGAGGATGAAGAGCAGCAACAGTCCCCCTTCCCCCATCTCCGCCGACAAAAAGCCACCTGGTATGAAGGTGAGCGAATCAGCAAGCCAGTGGGTCATCACCACGGCCAGGAGCAGAACCGCGCCACTGGTGAG
The DNA here is from genome assembly GCA_016190695.1 of Chloroflexota bacterium. GTDB lineage: Bacteria > Chloroflexota > Dehalococcoidia > Dehalococcoidales > RBG-16-60-22 > JACPQC01. The sequence goes on along the minus strand of JACPQC010000020.1, from coordinate 60,668 downwards.
CAGGTATGCCAGGTACTTGCGCCCGGCGGCAATGGCCGTTGGCGTTTCCTTGTGGATTACCAGCGGATAGGTGGCTATGGTCAGGATCTCGTAAAATATGAAGAAGGTCAGCAGGTTGGCGGAAAAGGCGATGCCGATGGTGGCCGAAAGACAGACGGCAAAGCTGGCGAAATACCTGGTCTGCTTGTGCTCGGACAGGCTGCGCACGTAGCCGATGGAGTAGAACGAGGTAAATATCCAGAGCAGCGAAGCGAGCAGCCCGAAGATAAGCCCCGCCGAATCCACCCTCAATGCCAAAGAAACACTGGGGGATATGGTGAACAGGGTCATCTCCGGGACTTTGCCAGCCAGAACACCGGGCAACATGGCCAGCACGATGGCGAACTTGGCCAGCGCCGCCATCACCGTCCAGGTTTCGCGCAGATTAGGCCTTCTCCCCGATAGCGTGATGAGCAGGGCGGCCACCAGGGATACCAGAACCGCTATTAGTGGCATTGCCGAAAAATAAGTTTCCATCGTATCAGGCCACAATCATCCCATAAGCTGGGCCACGGCCGGCCCGAGCACCCGGGTCACTATGACCGCATTTATCAGTCCCAGCGCCAGGACGCCCAGGGCGAGAAGGGCAATAGGGGCGGTTATCCTCCGGGAAGGCTCTCTGGCCGTTTCCACCGGTGAGTCGCTCCTGGCTGACGTAGCCCAGACCTTCTCTATTATGCGAAAGAAGTAGACGGCGTTCAGCAGGCTGCTCAACAGTATGACGGCGATGAATCCCCAGTTGCCGGCGTCAAGGCTGCCCAGGGCCAGGTACCACTTGCTGAAAAAGCCGGCGGTGGGGGGAATGCCCACCATAGACAGGGCGGCCACGGTAAAAGCGGTCATGGTCAGCGGCATCCGCCGTCCCAGCCCGGCAAACCGTGTCATGTCGGTAAACCCGGTCTGCTGGCGGATGCCCCCGGCGACCAGGAACAGGCAGCTTTTCATAAAGGCGTGGTTCAATATGTGGAGCAGAGCGCCGATGAGACCCATCGGGTTGGCCAGGCTGATGCCCAGCCCGATATAGGCCACCTGGCCGACGGTGCTGTAGGCCAGCATCCGCTTGAAGTCCTTCTGGGCAATAGCCATGACAGATGAGACAACGATGCCGGCGGCGGCAAACCAGCCGATGATATGTGTCACCATCAGCCCGTCCAGGTACTGCGGTTGGAAAACGGTGAGCAGTATTCGTATCAGGGCGTAGGCGGACACCTCTATCTGCACCGAAGCAAGCAATGCCGCCATTACCGGGGGGGCTTCGGTATGGGCATCGGGAAGCCAGACATGCAGCGGGAAGAGCGCCATCTTTATGCCCAGCCCGAGAATAATAAGCGCCAGTGCCGCTGTCACCGCCGGTGTGCCAAATAGTGGGGGAAGGAGGCGGGAGACATCGGCCATGTTGAGAGAGCCGGTCGAAAAGTAGAGGAAACCGGCCCCCAGCAGGTAGAAACCTGCCCCGATGGTGCCCAGGATGAGATAGCGAAAGGTGGCCATGTAGGCGGCGCCGCCTCTCAAAGTTACCAGGGCGTAGCTGGCCAGGGCATAAATCTCCAGAAAGACGAAGAGATTGAAGAGGTCGCCGGTGATCGCCACTCCGGCCAGGCCGGCCAGCAGGAGCAGCACCAGTCCGTACAGGGGAACTCCCCGGCGAGGAGACTGCGACAGGCCGACATCAGGCGGATAAATGAGAAGCAGCAGGCCGATCGATGTGATGATGACCGTCATGAAGGCGGATATCGGGTCCATCACATATTCAATTCCCAGGGGCGGTTCCCATCCCCCGATGTAATGGCGCAATTCGCCCCCATCCAGAACGCGGAAAAGCCCGAGAACGGCGGCCAGCAGCGAAACAGCCACCCCTCCCAGGGCGATAACATATGCCAGGGTGCGCCGCCACATCCCCACCAGCGCGGATAGCATCGCCGACAGGAACAGCGCAGCCACTATAATGACCGGTAAGGCGGACATTTACTTGCCCATCTCCTTCAGAATATCGTCCTCGTCAATGGACTGGTAGGTGCGGTAAATCTTGAGCACCAGCGCCAGCGCTACCCCGATGGTGGCCACCGATACCACGATGGCCGTCAGTATGAGCGCGTGGGGCAGGGGGTTCACGTACCTGGCCGGGTCGCTGCCAAGCTCAGCAACGATGACCGGCACTGTCGCCCCCATCTTGGTGCTGCCCTCGATGAAGAACAGGAATATAGCTGTCTGGAATATGGTCATCCCGATGAGCTTCTTCACCAGGTTACGCTTGGTCAGCATCCCGTAAAGGCCGATGGCCAGCAGGGCGACCACGAAGGCGTAAACGTAACGCCCCAGAAATGTCTCAAGCATCGCTGTCTCCACCGGCCAGGCTATCGAATATCACTACGCTGGCGCCCATGACCGCCAGTCCTATTGCTACCTCGACAATGCCGATGCCGAGATATCTCAGGTCCACGGTCGAGTATCCGGGCAGGGGGAGATGGGCATAGTCCAGGAATGCCCCTCCGAAGACCATGGGCACGATACCCATCAGGCCGAATAGCAGCAGTCCAGCAATAGCCGCGCCTCCCGCCAGCCCCGGCGGCAGCGTTCTATGAGAGAAGTCCCTGCCCAGGCACAGTCGGTGGAGGATAACGCCGGTGGCCAGGATGACGCCCCCCTGGAAACCGCCTCCGGGACCGTAATGTCCGAAGACGATGACATAGACCCCGAAGAGCAGGATAAGCGGGACCAGCGCCCTGGCGACGACCTGGATTACGATGCTTTCATGTTTTTGTATCATAGTCTTTTCTCTTCAGCAGGATGATGATGCAGGCCAGGCCGGCGGTGACGATCACGATGGTCTCGCCCAGCGTATCGTAGCCGCGGTAATCGGCCAGCACCGCGGTCACCAGGTTGGGTGTTCCGGTATCCTCCAGAGAGCGCTCAATGTAGTCCGGCGAAACATAGACATTGGCCGGAGCGGCAGGGTCACCCCGGTCAGGCAAGCTGGTGGTGGCATAGAACATCAATACCGCGAAAACGCCTAAAACGAAGAAAACGAGGAACTTCAATCCTTGCTCCTCCTTCTGGTCACGAAAATCGCCACCACGAATAGCACGCCGGTCACGCCTGCCCCCAGGGCAGCTTCGGTTAGAGCAACGTCTACCGCCCCCATTTCAGCGAAGAGCAAGGCCATGAAGAAACTGTAGGCCGTTAGCACTGCCACCGCAGCAAGCAGGTCCCTCACCTGGAGGGCGACCACTGCCGTGACCACCAGCAGCGCCAGGAGCCAGAAATCAAGCTGCCAGACCATTGTCCCTCTCCGCCGCTTCTTTGCCCGTCTCGATTGCTTCCCTCTCCAGTGCTTCTTCCTCGCCCCTTCGCGTCCAGAGCTCCAACCGGGAGCGCAGCGCCGCCCGCCCCAGGAGATGGGCCGCCGTTGGATTTGCTATCAACACAAAGACCAGGACGACAATAATCTTGAGACTGCTTATCGCCAGCCCGTTATGGATCGCCAGCCCGCCGAGTATCAGCATCGCCCCCAGCGTCTCCGATTTGCCTACCGCGTGGATCCGGGTGTAAAAATCGGGCAAACGGATTATCCCGATGCAGCTCACCACCAGGAAGAGGACCCCGGCGGATATCAATATGATCGCCAGCACAGTCATTCCGCCCCGCCGTTCCGTTCAAAGTATTTTCCCAGGACCACTATTCCGATGAAGTTCAACAATGCATAGGTAAGCGCAATATCAATGAACATCTCGATACGCCCGTAGATAAACCCGATCAATATCACCAGTATGAAGCCATTGGTGCCGATAAGTCCTGCCACCAGGACACGGTCGAACACGGTCGGCCCTGCCGCCAGCCGGTAGAGAGACGCGGCCGTGGCCAGTGCGATAACAATAGCGGCAACGAGAATCAGAATGTTCATTGCTCCAGTTCACCGATGGAAAGGCACAACGAGATCTCATGAGGCAGGTCTTCTCGTTCCTCGCCAAAAATGGCCCCTACCCTGTTCTGCATCTGGCCGGTGATAATCTCATAGGCTGATAGCGGCACCAGCACGTGAACGACGTATTCCCCGTCCTTCAGATCGACCGTTATCGTGCCTGGAGTCAAAGTAATGGAGTTTGCCAGGAGCACCTGGGCGATACTTCTCTGCAGGTGCGTTTGAAACCGGAGAAAGGCCGGGCTGATAGGCATTTTGGGGTGCAGCACCAGGTACGCCACCTGCAAATTGGCCAGCAATATCCTGATAAACAGCTTCGGCAAATAGGCCATGAAGCGCCACATTTGGGACAGGACAGGGAGAAATTGCTGTCTCCCGGCATCAGCTACAGGGAAAGCGCGGTTACTGATATAGGTTATCAGTGCGGCTGCGGCTATTCCGGTGACAATATATTCCGGTTTGTATTTCCCGGAAAGAACAAGCCAGAGAACGAACAGCCCGCTGAATTGCAAGACGGCAAGAGGCAGCCTTTCCAGCACGTTCATCGCCGTCTTGAGAGATTCAACGGGTGCTCCTTCATACAGCGCCTCTTCGAATACTGCCGCTAAGTTTCTCCCGTTTAGACCATCCCTCGGCCAGCTACTCAGACCTGAACGACCGTCTCCACTCACTATTATATCAATTTGGTTGTTCTCAACATATTGCGCCATTCCGCCGGCGCTCAGGCTCGCCCCGGCTGGGACCGTCAGCACACCTTCTGTCGCCAGGGTGCCGGCTATGCTCGAAAGCTGGGCCGCAGCCGGCGCTGCCGGCGCTGGATTCGAGATACGGGCCAGGTGCACACTGCCCACTTCGTGTGCCTTGACCATGTCCTTCAATTGCGGCAAATGCTTCTTGACATCCAGGCGATCGAGCAACACCAGCATCTTCTTGTCACCGGTCCTTGCCCTGCCGCTGGAGGGCGCGTTGCCCCCGCCAAAAGTCTGGTCAGAGAGCAACTGCGCGGCCCTGCCGCTGAGACCGGCGGTATACCAGCGGCACAACCCGGAACGCCCGTCGCCGGCTACGATCAAGCCTATTTTGTTGGCTGCGATAAAGTCATCCAGCGTCCTGGCCGGCAAGCCTGCGCCAAGGGCCTGGCAGTCCATGCCCTCTTCCTGCAGGGAGGCAGCCATGCGGGAGAGATAATCCCCGGTTGCGGACTGGCTCATCCGGGCTACCATGTCAAGCCGGTGCGGGGCCACAATGCTCCGTATCCTGGGGCTGAAATCAGGCGATATTGCCGCCAGGTAAGTCCTGGCTATCTCATGCGTCCTGGCGATCTCTTTTATATCCGGCAGGTGGCGCTCGGGGTCCAGGCGGTTTGTCAGGACAAGCATGTTTTGCATGTCAACCAACCTCGCTCAAGAAAGTAAGCTCCGTCATCAGGCCTCTCTCCGCGGTACCGCCCTCGTACTGGTCTGCGCTTGCAGCCGCCCTTCGCAGGCCGGAGACCCGGCAATACCCTTGACGCCGATGAGCAGGTCAATATTGCTCTTTCCCATGAGCCTGTCAATTTCTTCCTGGCTGGCGCTGATCACCTCCACGTTCAACCCGCCTTTGCTCAGTTCCCGGGCCGCCCTGGATAGATATATTCCGGTCGCCTCGGCGCTCATTTGCACCGCCAGTTTAAGTTTGTGAGGGGCCACCATGCCGCGCACCCTTGTGCCAAAAGCTCGGGGCGCCCTGGCAAGGTACACCCTCTTCACCTTGTGACTGGCAGCGACCTGCTGTATCTCCTCCAGCCGGCCTTCGATATCCTCCGGGCGGTCAAGCAGAACAAGCATGTCTTCCACATCTCACCTCCGGCACGCACCAGGATATATCGGTCATCCTGTCATCCCCAAACAATATCAGATGCAGGTTGATCTAATGTTGAACGGAGGTTAAAGAACGGTTAACATGAATTCATGGTCATAATGGAGACAGTGTATAATTAAGCGAGCAGGTCGAGACAGCCAGGGAGGTTAACAATGGCGAAAGTGCTTGTCATTGAAGATGATGTAAATACCTCCGATTTCATCCGGCGCGGCCTGGCGCAAAAGGGTTTTGAAATTCAGGTAGCCTTTACCGGGGACAGCGGGCTGAAGATGGCTGAGACCTTTTGCCCTGACCTGGTCGTCCTGGACCTGATGCTTCCCGACGCTGACGGCATTGACATCTGCCGCGAGTTGCGCGCCATCGGGGACGCCGGCATCATTATCCTCACCGCTCGCCACCTGGTAGGTGACCGGGTGCTGGGCCTGGAGGCAGGTGCTGACGACTACCTGCCCAAACCATTCGCCTTTGAAGAGCTGGTGGCCAGGATCCGCTCCGTGCTCCGCCGTAAAAAGACCTTGACCGAAGATGTCATCAAGGTGGGCGATCTCGAAGTGGATATGAAGTGCCGGCAGGTGCATCGAGACGGCAGGAAAATAGAACTGACAACCCGTGAGTTTGACCTGCTCAAGCTGCTGGCGGAGAATGCGGGCCGCCCGGTGCGGCGGGAGATTATCCTGGACCGTATCTGGGGCGGCGATTACGAAGCGGACACTGATCCGGTGAAGGTATATATCAATTTTCTGAGGCAAAAACTGAACGCGGGAGGCGCCAGTGACCTCATCCACACCCTGCGCGGTTTCGGCTACGTGCTCCGGGAGGTCCCATGATACTCAGCCTTCGCGCCCAGCTCCTGCTGTGGTTCGTGGCAGCCGTCCTGTTCATTGCCTTTGCAGTGACATTCTTGAGCCAGGAGATCACAATCTGGAACCTGGAGAAATCTATTGACGCCAACCTGCAAAGCCGCGCCCACATGGTAGCCGCCATCGTTTCCTCGGACATAACTACCGATGAGTCCAGCTATGCCGTGCTGGTGGAAGACCTCGCCCGGCAGGAATTGCCCTTCGTGCCCCTGCTCCTCCGGATAGTCAGCCCCACGGGCGATACCATCACCGAATTTGGCGATGTACCCGCGCCTGTGGCCGACGCTTTGGACCACCAGCTCCGGCTCTCCAGTTCCAGCGATGGGCGACTGGATACCATGGCGCTAAAAGGTATCGCACCGCTGCGGGTCTATACCATCCCGGTATCCGACCCCAGGACCCGTGACATCCTTGCCTTCGTGCAGGCCGTCGAGTCTCTGGACCAGGTGGAACAGGCCAAGCGCCAGCTCCTGCGCAACGGGCTGATAGTGGGCCTGGGTGGGGGGCTGCTCGGGGCGGCGGCGGGCCTCATCCTCATCCGGCGCGGCTTCCGCCCCCTGCGCACGATCCTCCAGGCCATCAACGAAGTCGATTACCATCACCTCAAGACCAGGCTCAAGGATGAGTCCCGCCCGGCGGAACTGGAGCAACTTGCCAGGAGCCTGACGGCGATGTGGCAGAGGCTGGACCTGGCCGTTGACCAGAAACAAAGGCATATCGGCAGCATGTCCCATGACATCAGGACGCCTCTTACCGCATTACAGGGCCAGCTTGAGGTATTGCTGCTGCAACCTTCGCTGAACGCGGCAACGAGAGACAGCCTGGAACGTATGCTCAGGGAAACTCACCGGCTGGTACGCCTGCTGAACAATATGCTGCTTAACGTCCAGTTGGAATCAAGGCCATCTCTGGTGACCGGAGAGGTCAACTTGAGAGATCTGGCGGACGAGGTCGCCGGGGACCTGTGGCCGCTGATGCAGGGGTTGAAACTTGATATTAACGCACCGCGCGATGTGACCGTCTATGGAGACCATGACCTTCTCAAGCAGGCGCTTATGAACCTCCTGGATAACGCCATCAAGTTCACTCCCGCAGGGGGGAAAGTGGAGTTGACCGCGACTGGTGACGAGGACTGGGCAATCATGGAGGTAACTGACAACGGGCCGGGTATCCCCGGCAACGACCTGCCTTACGTCACCGAGGCCTTCCACCGGCAGGCACAGCATCGGAGGTCGGCGCGTGAGGGTGCTGGCCTGGGCCTGAGCATCGTGAAGCAGATAGTGGAGCTACATGGCGGACGGCTGGAGATACGCAGCCAGGAGCACGTGGGGACTTCGGCGAAAATGCTCCTGCCCAGGAAATTATTGATAGTCTTGCCTGAAGAGACACCCGGACAATAGCGCTATAGACCCGTCTGCCTTTTCTCCAGGCTATTTCCCCATCCCAATCACGGGCAAAGTACAATCGCCATCTATTCATTAGGTACAACAAGGAGGGATAAGACTATGTGGGTAGGTAGATGGTATAATCCCCCTAGCCAAGATGAAGGGGAAATAAAATGTCTACTTTCTTTGTGGAAATACTGTTCGTCTGGATTGCTTTCATCGTTGGAGTGTATCAAGACAATCTTAGGGACATTATCAAGGCGATATTGTCCGGCAATTTTACAGGGGCGGTGGCTGGCATGAGTGCATCTGGTACGTTTATTGCTTTAGGGTTTTTGCTTGGCATATCAGTTATCATATTCTTTATAAGGCGTAAAGAAATCAAGGAGCAGAAAGAGGCAAAGATAGTCCAGCAAGCTATCGCCAAAAAATTAGGTATAGACCCGGCTGAGGAGCTGGCTAAGTTCAAGCAAGTGAGAAAGCGAGCATGATGTTGTGCCTAATGAAATAAGGAAGAGTGTACTTTGCCCAATCACGGGCAAAGTACAATCTTCGCTGAAGTTGTGCCTAAGCACCATTTGGGTGTATACTGCCTGCAAAGAATAAAGCAGGCAGGTGAACAATGGAAAAGTATTTCTGGAACAAGACTAACATTTATGGTTTGGCAGGGATTGTTTCATGGGCTATCACGGTCTTGGTATTATTCATACCATTCAAAGGAGATTCTACTGTGAGCCTCGTGATCTGGAATTCTCCTTTGGGAATTATCGTTATAACTTTATTTGTTATTGCGGTTGTACTATATGCTTACGCCCTTTTTAAGACTGAGAAGAGACTGTCGTTCAATGACCAAAAAGCTATAGTCTCGGAACGTCAAAAGGTATTACCAGAGCTAAGAGAATCAGTAGAAAAGAGGTTGAAAGCCCTAAGACCGCTTATGAATAAGGCGGAGAAATTGCCTTTAATGCAATATTGGGAGAAATATTTGAAAAATACGATGCCTTACCTTGTAACCAAGCGGAAGCCCCAAAAACCGATTGAGATAACTAATAAATTGGTGCGAAAAAAATTTCCCATTAATAATTTATACTATTACGAGCTTAAAGAGACAGACCCTTTTTATAAGAGAATCTTGGATAATTATAATATCATTCTCTCAAAAGTAGATGATAAAAAACTAAAAAAGAAATTACATAGCTTGTGGTGGTTAGAGCATATTGCTCGTTCGCTCCAAATATATGCTTCGTTATCAATGAATAATAAAAAGATTCCAAACGTTCCTATGGGATACCGAGGTGGATACAGAGGTAAGCAGTACACTGAAGATGGTTTCCAAATACAGTTAAAAGACATTGAAAGTAGAATTAATGAGTTGCTGCGAGGTGATGACTTATGACCTACATACGAGCAAAAGAAATTCCGCCGGGTTCCGGCAACTGGTATGACTACGAAGTCATGGGCATACGCAAAGGTAAAAAGGTCATGCAAAAGGTTATCCGGTACATAGGCAGGTCAGGTCGTTCTACGCTTTCAGGTAGTCGTATGCCTGAAATATCCACAACCACATCTATTAGTGCGCCTGCTACCCCGCTTGAAAACGAGGCTCGTATTACCAAGATGAAAACGCCTTCAAGCCGGATAGCCTCTGCTATGGGGATGTACTACGGCGGTATGTCCCTCGATGCTATCCAGCAGCAATTCAGACAAGACCATGACCTTGATATGAGCGAAAGTAACTACTGGAATTGGGTAAAGCGGTTCACCAGAGAAGCTATCAGGCACACTAAGAGTTTCAAGCCTGAAAACGTAGGGGATACCTGGATAGCAGATGAAACCTACATGAAGCTAAAGAAGCGTAATGTCTATTTCTGGGACATCATAGACCCAAAGACCAATTACATCCTTGCCACCCATGTATCATTTAACAGGGGAACCGGTGATGCTAGGACGTTAATGAGATTGGCCAGAATAAGAGCGGGGAAGTACCCGAAGGTAGTCGTTACGGATAAGCTGCAATCCTACATTAGCGGGGTAGGGGATGAATACGGCGGGCGAACTGAGCACATTCAAGGCGGGCCGTTCAAGACTGTTTCCAGCGGGGAATCTACGGCGGAGATTGAGCGCTTCCACCGGACACTAGAACAAAGGACAGAAGTGTTCCAGAAATACCATGATATAGAGAGCATCAGGCTCTTAACTGGCGGATGGCTAGTAAACTACAACTTCTTTAAGCAGAATGAGGGTTGCGGGAATATTCCGCCCGCTCAGGCGGCAAGCAAGGTAGTCCCTTGTAAAGACTGGAATGATATTGTCATACCAGAAGGCGCACCGGATAATGACTATCAGGTTAAGTTATCTCGCAGGAAATCAGTAAAGAAGGGTGCGCCTGTTATGGATGCGACCCTAACCCCGATAGACGCTTCTAGGGGAGTTGTGCCTAATGGGTAGGAAAGATTGTACTTTGCCCAATCACGCCTGGCTTGACAAAAACTTAACACAAGGTGTATCATTTCCAGCATATTATTCAGGCGGCTACTATCGCCGGTTGGACCAATCAAGGGGCGAAGGAGATTCTATGAGTGAAGAGTTGTTTTCCGGGATTCAAAATGCAATCGTGGAGCTTAACGAGCAGGCGCTCAGCGACCTGACCGGCGAGGTGCTGGCGGCAGGCGTGAATCCGGTAAAGGTTATTGAAGAAGCCTACACGGTGGGAATACAGAGAGTCGGCAAGTTGTTTGAAGATGGCGACTATTTCCTGCCGGAGTTGATAGCGGCAGCGGAAATGGTCAAGGATTCCGTTGACAGGCTGCAAAAGACGATTCCCAAGGGCTCCATCAAGGACAAAGGGGTATTCCTCATAGGCACCGTTGCCGGCGATATTCACGATATCGGCAAGAACCTGGTCGCCACCATGCTGTCCACCCAGGGAATCAAGGTAATTGACATCGGCGTGGACTGCCCCGTAGACAAGTTTATTGACCGCGCCCTGGAAGAAGAAGCGGACATCATAGGCGCTTCCTGTCTTCTGACCATGACCGCCCCGGAGCAAAAGAAGCTTGTAGACAGGCTGAGGGAACGTGGCCTGCGGGACAGGTTCAAGGTGATTGTGGGAGGGGCGGCCGTAGACCACACCTGGGCCAGGGACATAGGCAGCGACGGCTATGCCGCTGACCTCAAAGAAGCGGTAGATGTAGCTCTGTCGATGCTGGCCGCGGGAAAGGGGCAACTGGCATGAGACCTGAGATCAGTTTTCTCTCACCGGAGGAACAGGAGCGCATTCACCAGGCGGCGCTGTGGCTGCTGGAAAACGTCGGCATGCAGATGCCCTGCCCGGAAGCCCTGGCTATCATGAAGAAGGGCGGGGCCAAGATTGAAGATGATAGCACCGCAAAAATACCCCGTGAACTGGTACAGTACGCGGTAGACGTAGCGCCCAAGCGGGACGGCTTCGTCCTGTACGGCAGGAAACCGGAAGACGACATCCACTTCGGCAAAGATACCCCGGTATTGATATCAATGGCCTCGGCCACTCACGTTATTGATCTTGACAGCGAAGAGCGACACCTGTGCACCAGCGATGACCTGGCCAAGCTGGTGCGCCTGATGGACGCCCTGCCCAATATCAGCGCTGCCGCCGCACTGGCCAACCCCCAGGAGGTACCCAGAAGCACTGTCAACTGGTATGCCCTGGCCATCCTTCTGAAAAATTGCTCCAAGCCATTCATCATAGCGCCGCCGGGGGCTGGCTTTGTGAGGGACGCCATAAAAATGGCAGGCCTGGCCGTTGGTGGCGAAGACAAGCTGCTGGAGCGGCCCTTTATATACTTTAACGTGCTGGTTAGATGTCCCTTTCAGATTGACCGGCTTTCCCTTGAGGCCTTGATTGAGCTTTGCCGCTACGGTTTCCCGGCGATTCTGGGTTCCGGCCCAATCCTAGGCGCTACCGGCCCGGCCACAATGGCGGCTGGGGTAGCCCAGGTCCACGCCGAGATGCTGGCTGGGATCGTGCTTACCCAGCTAATCAGGCCGGGCAACCCCGTGGTATATGCCAGCACCGGCCGCATCATGGATATGAGAACGGGCAATGTATCTATGGCAGGGCCAGAGTTCAGCATATTGAAGGGGGCGGCGGGACAGATGGGACGTTATCTCGGTCTCCCCGTCAAGCTGCCCGCTTTCCTGCGAGATGCCAAGGTCCTGGATGCTCAAGCCGGCTTTGAAACTGGCACCGTGGGACTGGTTTCAGCACTGGCCGGGGACATCATCAACGGCATGCAGTTCGACATGGACCTGCTTGTGGACTTCGCCGACCTGGTTTTCAGCGATGAAGCCATGGCCGCTATCAAGCGAATAGTGAGAGGTTTCACCGTTGATGACAACAGCCTGGCGCTGGATGTCATAAAGCAGGTTGGGCCGGGCGGCAACTTCCTCAAGAACAAGCATACTCTGCGGAACTTCAGGTCAGAATTCTGGATGCCGCGTCTGATGGACCGGCGGGGCTGGACGGCGTGGTACGCCGATGGACATAAGGACATAGCTAAACGTGCGCGGGAGAGGGCCAGGGAGATACTGGCTGAGCACCAGCCGGAGCGCCTTGCCCCTGAGGTTGAAGCCGAATTGGACCGCATGGCGAGAGAGGCCACCATCAGTTATGCGTAAGTCCATTGTCAAACACTAAGTGGAGTTCAGATTGGGGGTGGTAGATGAGGTGATCTAATATTTTTCGGTCTTGGGTAAAGAAAGGGTCAATTTTGGGAGGTCATATCAAATGAAACGGGTAATCATTCTACTGGTGACAGCTATTTTGCTGATCGGAGTGCTTTCCGCCTGCGCGTCCAAACCACCGGCCGCGGCGCCAACACCGGCGCCAGCGCCAGCGCCGCCCCCGCCGCCAAAGGAGATACCGGTCCTGTTTGCCGCCCCGCCAGCACAGTGGCAAGTATATGCGATCTTCGCTTCGACATCCGACCTGGTAAACCGCAGGACTAACCTCAACATAACGGTCAGGTCTTACGGCGGCGCCCTGCCCCTGGTCCAGGCCGGCATAGCCAGGGAAGTTGAACTCATCGGCGGGCCTTACATGGGTAGCTGGATGGAAGGCTACCTGTCAGGGAAAGATTTCGCCGGCAAGCCCCCGGCAACTCATCTGCGGTCTGTTATCGCCTACCAGACTTTCTTGACCACCTTTTACACCCCGGTCAAGACAGGAATAAAGACAATCGCCGAGCTGGCGGGCAAGAAGCTTCCTCACATAACAAGCGCCAGCATGAAATGGGAGAAGGGCCTGCTGGAGGCCTACGGCATTGATCCGGAAAAAGGCGTGGACTGGGTACAGGTGCCTGATAGCCCTGAGGCTGGCAAGCAGTTGGGGCTGGGCAAAGTTGTTGCCAACTATGGAACGTTCAGAAACCCATACACGATATCAACCGCCGAGGTGGCCGGTCCGTTGCGCCCGCTGCCTGTCGAGCCTGAAAAGCTCGCCTTGATGAAGCAGAAACATCCGGGTGATTTCGATGACCTGTCCACCACGTACATGCAGCCTGGATGGCTCCCCCATGTACAGGTAGAAAAGGCCGTGCCCGTGATGGTAAGCCCGGGGCTTATCATGGCACACGACCAGTCATCGGCGGAGATGATATATATCTATACCAAGGCCTGGCTTGACAATGCCGAAGCAATGAAGGGTTTGCATAATTCACTGGCTGATTTCGGCCCGGACGTTGTCAAGACTCCCTCACCCATCCCGTATCACGAAGGGGCAGTGAAGGCGCTCAAAGAAGCAGGGATGTGGACGCCGGCGATGGAAGACAGCCAGAAAGCAGCCCTGCAAAAGATAGGTGCTACAAAGTAAAAGATATCAGTAGCACCGGCTCTAATTGTTGTTCAGTTTGGGTCTTTAGTACATGCAGTTAGGGAATAGCGAGCCAATCGGGAAAGGACTCCCGGCGGCGGAAGTTGGAGAGTTCAGGCAGTTCAGGGGAATTGCAGCAATACTGGTGAAAGTGTTTGCTGCTGCTGGATGTCTCTTTGCTCTTCTTGACGTCGCCGGGGTCTTTTTCTATTTTGGCGTTTTCTTCTTTCGTAACGAGTTCAACGCCATATTCATGGCTACGGTACTGGTCCTCACCTTTATCCTGGTCCCAGCCAGCAAGAAGGCCCCCAGAGGCAAGGTGCCGTGGTACGATGTTTTGCTCATACTGGGCACTCTCGCCGGGACTGTTTATATCGTAATAAATGCCAGGGAACTCAGCTATTATGGCACGCTGAGAGGCACACCGCTTGAGATAGGCCTGGCTGGCATCACGGTACTGGTGCTGATGGAGGCGGTGAGGCGTAGCTTCGGCTGGGCCATGATAATTATCACACTGGCTTTCCTGCTATACGCCAAGTTCGGCTACCTGATACCAGGGCCGCTCGGCGTTTACTACTTTAGCTGGTCGATGCTGACCTCCGACATTTACCTTTCTTTCGAAGGTGTTTTCGGCAGCCTGACTGGTCTCTCCGGCACGATCATCATAACCTTCGTCACTTTCGGGGTTTTCTTTGTCGCCAGCGGAGGTGGCAAGTTCTTCCTGGACATTGCGCTTGGCACTACGGGCACAATGAGAGGCGGCCCTGCTAAAGCAGCAGTGGTGGGCAGCGCCCTCTTTGGAACATTGTCGGGAAGCCCGGCGGCAAACGTGGCTGTTACCGGTTCCGTGACTATTCCCATGATGAAGTCGATCGGCTATAAACCTTATTACGCCGGGGCCATAGAGGCCATAGCTTCTACCGGGGGGATGATTGCCCCGCCCATAATGGGAGGCGCCGCGTTCATAATGGCGATTATGCTGGGCACTACCTATGCATCGGTAGCCATGTTAGCTTTCTTGCCGGCTGTCCTCTATTTTGTCAGCCTGTATGTACAGGTGCACCTGCACGCGTGCAAAGTCGGTCTCAAGGGCCTGTCACGAGAGCAGTTACCCTCAGCCAGGATGGCAATCGCTGAGAGTTATGAGCTCCTTATCCCTTTTATCATTCTAATAGTTTTGTTGTTTATCATGAAATACCCTGCGGAATTGTCCGCCATCTATACCATAGTCTCCCTTGTTGCGGTGAGCATGTTCCGAAAGAGACACAGGATTACCTTAGCACGTTTCATTGATAGCCTGGAAGGGGGGATGAGGTTAACACTTTCCGTGGCCAACGTCATCGCTCTTGCCTCTGTAATCCTGGCCGTCCTGTCAATAACTGGCGTTGGGCTCAAGTTATCTGCCGGCCTGGTCACTTTCTCGGCGGGCAACATGTTGCTCCTGGTGCTTCTGGCCGGCGTAGCATGCTACATCATGGGCATGGGTATATCTCTTACTGCCGCCTTTATCCTGGTAGCAGCCCTGGTGGCGCCAGCTTTGAAGGAGCTTGGCTTACCACTGGTAGTGTCTCACTTTTTTATACTGTACATGGTAACCGCAACCAATTTTACCCCACCATTTTGTACGGCGGCCTTCGTGGCAAGCGGCATTGCCGGAGCGCCGCCATTTCGCATCGGCTTTCAAGCTATGCGGCTGGGTATAGTCACTTTCTTGGTACCATTCATTATTGTCTACAATCCGGCACTGATATTACTCGGAGACGCAGGAGAGATAGTACTGGCGGCAGTGACTGCCATTATCGGTATCTTTGGCCTGTCAGTGGGTATAGAAGGCTATTTGTTCCGCCATACCAACTGGCCGCAACGTCTGCTGTTCATCATTGGGGGTGTGGTCATGGTCGTGCCGGGCGTGACCACAGATATCATTGGCGCCGCCATGCTGGGGATAGCAGTCTTCTGGCAATGGCGGGCGGCATTGGCAGCGAGGCGACAGTTGCAATTTCAGTAGGGCCATTTCCCGTCCCCCCCATCAACCCAAAGTAAAATAAAAGACGGCGCCTCCCCCGGCCTTGCTTTCCGCCCAGACCTCGCCCCCGTGCCGGCGGATAATGCGCTGCACCGTGGCCAGGCCGATCCCGGTCCCGCTGAACTCACTGGCCTTGTGCAGCCGCTGGAACGGTTTGAACAGCTTGTCAGCGTAGGCCATGTTGAAGCCAACTCCGTTATCACGCACGAAATAGCACTGCTTTCCGTTGCGGTCAGCGGAGCCTACTTCAATCCGCGGTGACGCGGTCTTGCCGGTGAACTTCCAGGCGTTGCCCAGCAGGTTTTCAAGGGCTACGCGCAGCAAATTGAAATCACCGCAGACGGTGAGGCCGGCGGCGATGGTCACTTCCACCTTGCGTTCCGGTTCTGTTTTCTCTAACTCGGCTACTATCTTCTTGGCTAGTTCGCTCATATCGACCATTTCATAGCTCATATCGCTACGGGTTACCTGCGAAAGCTTCAGCAGGTCATCAATGAGCTGTCCCATGAGGTCGCTTGACTCCTTGATGTACCCCAGGTATTTTTTCGCTTCTTCGTCCAGCCTGTCGCCATAGTCTTCAAGGAGCATGCTGGAATAGCCTTCCATGCTCCTCAAAGGGGCTCTCAGGTCGTGGGAAACAGAATAGGCAAAAGTCTCCAGTTCCCTGTTGGATGCTTCGAGTTCGGCAGCATGGTGGTTCAACTCTTCGTTAAGCCCTTGAACGGAATCGGCATAGGTTTGGAGCCTGTCTTTCGCCTCCTGGACCTGCCTCTTTGCCTCCTCAAGGCTCTCGTATGTTCGGGCGTTCTGGATGGCCATGTTGCAGACGTGGTTCAACGCCAGCGCCAGGTTGAGATAGCGTTCCCGGTGCTCTGGAAAGGAGACCCCGTCAATCTCAATAACTCCCAGGGTGCGGGATTGCCCCCCGATGCGGATGACGAACCCGGCGCCGGACTCGGTCCAAGCGGAGTCCGCGGTGAACCGGGACAACCGTTCCCTGGTTGCTGCCCGGTCAAGCGGCGCTTTGCTCCGCGTGTAGATTTCTCCAGGCGTGCCGTCGTTCATGTGGAGATAGGACATGGTCTGCGGCGCGAACAGGCTGGCGAACATATCGAAGATGTTCTCGACGGCCTCTCTCTCGACAACGGGACGGGTAAGCGCCCCGGCCAGGTCAAGGGCCATGGCGTAGTCGGCGGTACGGGGCGCACCGGACGGGATCAGGCCAGCTTTTGCGCCGTCCAAATGCCACTCAAGCACAGCCTGCCGCAGCAGGGAACGGAGGAAGTCCAGCCCCACCGGCGCCGCCTCGCAGGGCAACCCGGCGAAAGCGGCAAATTCCCTCAGGTCTTCTTCAGCCGTGGCGCTCACCCCGGTGTCAAGCATCGTTATCCGGGAAGCGGTCTCCCTGAAGAACTCGCGGGCGGTCTCCGGCTCGAAGCCCCAGGCGTCTGCATATTGCCGCCAGCGTCCCACCCAGCCCGGAGTGACCAGGTGGCAGCCTCTGCCCAGGTATAAGTCCACCAAGGTTTTGCCCTGGAGGTGATAGAAACACTGCTCCGGCAGGAATGAGGGATATACCCCCGGCTCCCCCCACTTCTCCTTTAATCCGGCGGTACAGCACCCGCCCAGCAAGTAGACCCGGTCATATTGGCGCTTGCAGTCCTGCAGAATGCTCATGATGACTGGGACTGTCCCTGGCCGGTCACAGTCGGCGGGGAAGACCGCCAGCGCCACATCTTCATATTTATCAGGCTCTATTACAGCCTGGACCTCGGTCTGGAAGTTCTCGCACGCCAGAAAGCAAAGTCTACCCGCCATTATGGCCTTCCACCCAGTCCAGGGGGTACCCTCCCCATTTCTGGACTGCCTGAGATATGGACTCCAGCACTTCTTCGGGCACCTGCCAGGGAATTTCACCGTGATTATCAGCCAGGATGAAACCGCCCCCCGGCCCTGCTTTGGCGATGGCGTCCTTTACCGCCGCCTCCGCCTCCTCTGGCGTCCATCGGCGCATCTCTATCGCGTTCAGGTTGCCCAGTATCGTCAGTTTCCCCCGGCAGGCCGCCTTTACTTCGGCGAGGTCTTCAAGCGCGCTCGTGCCAATGATGAGTGTCCCGGTCTGTGCCAGGTCATCCAGGATGGGCAGACTGCGCCCCGATGCCAGGTGCGTGCCGGTCGGCCCTTTGATGCGGCTGATGGTCCGCCGGGCTATCTGGAACCCGGTCTTCAGATATATCTCCCTGGGAACAATAGTAGGAGAGGACACCGGGTCAAAATAGCAGATGGTGGCTGCTCCGGCTTCCAACTGGGCATTGGCCCATTCCACGCAGAAGTTCTCATTAAGGCTCATCAGCCGCTCGAACAGCTCCGGACGCTCGTACATGAGGTCGAAGTAGCTGGCAAAACCCATCTGCATCGGCGGGGCCGAGAAGGGAGATACGGCTATCGCGACTATGGGGACCTCATCGCCGACCCTCGCTTTGAGCATTTCAATAGCCCTCAGCACCTTGACCAGGCACGGCGAATCCCCGATTCTCGGCGGTTCCAGGCGCAAGATGTCTTCAGGCTTGCGGATGAACGGGGCGCCCGCGTTGGGAGGGCCGTCATCGTAAAAGACTATCTCGCCGCCCCACGCCTCCACCTCGATCGCGGCATAGAATAGGGCGCTGATAATGTCGTGGTGGTACCGGGAAAGGAAGCGCATCTGCCCCTCGACCACGTTTTCCGGCCTGGAAAAATACTCCCGGATAGATATGCCCATCTCCCTGGCAGGGTAAAAGCTGGCCGGCAGGAAGAAGGGGACCCTGTCAGGCTCTTTGTGGCCGAGGGCCATGACCACCCGTTGCCCTGACGTCATCTCGGTCGACATTACCCGGACTCCACGGCTAACTCAGTTACAATCTCGACGGCTTCTGAGGCGGTCTTTCCCATGGCATCGGCGCCCACCTCGCGCCACAGTTGCCCGTCGAATCGGAACGGTGCCCCTCCAACGACAATTTTGGTGGGGCAGGCCATCTCGTCCAGCCTTCGCCGCAACTGTTTCACCAGCAACGCCGAAGGCAGCATCAGCACGGATACCAGGAGAACGCGGATTCCGTCCTCTTTCACGGCCTCAGCCAGCTCATCCACTTCTCTCCTGCCGTAGTCTGTAAGCCTGAAGCCGTTTACCTGGAGGGCCGAGGACACGATGCGTTTGCCCAGGGCGTGGTAATCGTTCAATATGGTAATTGCCATCTTCTGATGCGGTCTCTGGGGGGATGTGCCTGACGGCAAGAGCGCAGACAGGGTCTCTTCAAGGATGCGGGAACTCATGTAGTACTGTGACAGGGCAATGGTCCCCTGCTCCCAGCCTTCGCCCATCATTTCCATTGCCGGCACGATTACCCTGTCCGTGAACTCGAAAATGTTGCCGGCTTGGCCGGACTCGGCCAGAATTTGTTTCACAACCAGGCGGTCCAGCGCCAGCAGCGCTTGCTCCAACTGGTAAGATAATCTCTCGTATCCCGTCATCGGTACCACTTCGCCCCAGCTTCGGACTGCAGCACGGGTAAGCTGTTCTTTCGCTTGCCCTGGTTCAGGGACTTTGACCATTCATGACATAGTCTACCATATTGAAAGCGGCTTAGTCAGCCTGTTTTATGGGGGGATAGTATGAAAAAGCCGGAAGGTTTGACGCGCCTGGTGCGGCATTACGAGGCGACGGATAGCTATAAAAAAGTCCCGTTTCCTAGGTCAGCCAGTCCCCCCACCAGCCCTTTTCATCTTCCGTTATCAGGATGCTGTGATACTTTTCCTGTTCCAGCGTATAAATAGATAACGGAACGAAATGAAAAGGAGGGCATTCTATGAAAAGGCTATCCAGAAACAGAGGCGTCTATCTCGCTGTCACTGCGGTCATGTCTCTGGTCCTGCTGTTCAGTATGGCCTGCGCCCCGGAAGTGGAGGAACCCCAGGACACCCCCCAGGTCAGGGTCGATGACTGGATTATCCAGCCGCCACTCACACCTGCGCCTGCTCCAACTCCAACCCCCGCACCGGCACCAGCACCGGCCCCCAGACCGGGCGTTCCGGCTCCCGCTCCTGCTCCCGCACCGCGACCGGCTCCTGCGCCAGCCCCAGCGCCTATGCCAGCGCCGGCTTCCAGTGCGGGGAACATCGGGCTGGCCGCCGGCGGCGCTAAGGACATCAACAACTTCCGGGAGAACATCAGGAACGGCTATCTCCCCCTGCCCACGGATGTGACCTACGAGGGGCTGTTCTACGACTACTATTTCGATACCGGGCAGACCGGACAGTCTGAGAAGCTGTTCTCTCCCTCTTACAGCTACGCCGTGACCGCCGACCCCTTCTCCGGCGAAAGGGAGTACTACCTGGCGGTGGGCCTGAACTCAGGCATGAAGGAGAGCGATTCCCAGAGAAAGAAGCTGAACCTGGTCATCGTTCTGGACGTTTCCGGGTCTATGGGCAGTCCTTTCAACCAGTATTACTATGACCAGTTCGGTAAGAGGGTGCAGCTTGCCGGAGAAGAAGCTGGCAAGAGAAAGATACAGATCGCCACCGAGGCCGTCGTCGCCCTGCTGGACCACCTGGAGGACGATGACCGCTTCGGCATGGTGCTGTTCAATAACAATGCTTTCCTGGCCAAGCCGTTGAACCTGGTGGGCGATACCGACATGCAGGCCATAAAAGACCACGTCCTGGAGATATCCGCCAGCGGCGGCACCAATCTGGACTCCGGGATGCGCATGGCCAGCGGGGTGTACAGCGAGCTTGCCGGCGTCGATCCTTCCGAGTATGAGAACCGCATCATCTTTCTGACCGACGCCATGCCCAACCTGGGCGATACCAGCGAGCAGGGCCTGCTGGGCCTGACCAGGAAGAACGCGGGTAACAGGGTCTACGCCACCTTCATCGGCATCGGCGTGGATTTCAACACGGAGCTGGTCGAATATATCACCAAGATAAGGGGGGCCAACTACTACTCGGTGCACTCGGCGGGGCAGTTCAAGCAGCGCATGGATGACGAGTTCGAGTACATGGTGACCCCGCTGGTGTTCGACCTCCGGCTGACCTTGCAGGCGGACGGCTGGGACATCGAGAAGGTCTACGGCAGCCCCGAGGCCAGCGAGGCCACCGGGGAGCTGATGAAGGTCAACACCCTGTTCCCGTCGAAGAGACAGGCGGAGGAGACCAGGGGCGGCCTGATACTGCTGAAGCTGCGCCGCACCGGCTCAGGAGGCAGCCTGATGTTGAAGGCCAGCTACGAAGACCGCAACGGCAGAAAAGACGCCAGCGAGGCCGTGGTCGAGTTGCCCGACCGCGCCCCGGAGTTCTTCGCCAACAACGGCATCAGGAAGGGCGTGCTCCTGTCCCGCTATGCCGACCTCCTGAAGAACTGGATGATCGACGAGCGTGAGCATGCCGGTTTCGGCCGGCCCTGGGAGCCGAAAGTGGACGACTGGAGAGGCATCCCCGTCCCGCCGGTGACCCTGGGCCGCTGGGAGCGCCAGTCGTTGCCGCTCACCGTCGCCGAGCCTTACCGGAAGCTGTTCGACCAGTTCCGCGCCTATTTCGAGCAGGAGATGAGCGGCATCGGCGATGATAGCCTGTCCCGGGAGGTTGAAATCCTGGACAGGCTGACCGGCGCAAAGTAGCCGGGAGGACAATGTGGAGACCCCCTTTGACTGGCGGGGGCGCCAGGGTTAGAATAGTGAAGGGTTTTATTCCTCGAAAAGCTGCAACGGATAGAACTGGCCAAGAGGCATGTGGTGAGAGAATCAGGAGCAAACGTTGACCTGGCAGGGACATCGGCCGCCGCCGGTGTCTTTGCCAGGCTCTATGAGCAGCACCTGCCCGCGGTCTACCGGTACATACATTACCGGGTGAGCGATGTGCAACTGGCCGAAGACCTGACCTCCGCCGTATTTGAAAAGGCACTTGCCGGTTTCCAGCGCTATCATTCCGACCAGGCGGCATTTCTCACCTGGCTGTTGACCATCAGCCGCAACGCGGTAATCGACCACTATCGCCGGCGGGCGAGGAGGCATGAAGTGGCCCTTGATGAGGCCGGCGATGTCCTCCCCGGCGGTTCGTCCCCGGAGCAGGAGGCCATCAGGAACGAGGAGCTTCAGCGGCTCCAGTTCTGCCTGGCAAGACTATCCCGGCAGGAACAGGAAATAGTCTCCTCCAAGTTCGGGGCCGAGATGAACAACCGGCAGATCGCCGGGGTGCTGGGCCTGTCCGAATCGAACATCGGCACCATACTCTACCGGGCGGTGCGCAAGCTCAGGGACTGTTTCAGGGAGTGGGAATATGGGCAGGGAAGATAAGGCGGGGAAAGAGTTTTCAGATTATCTGGACCGGATACTCGCCGGAGAGGACGCGTTCACCGGCGAAGATGTGAGCGACGACCTGAGAACGGCGCTCGATTTTGCCCGCAGGATGAGGGCGCTGCGCCAGGAACCGGCTGCCTCCTTCGCCGGGGGACTGAAACAGGACCTGCTCCGAAAACTTGCCGAACAGGAAAGGCGCGCTGCAGAGGCCAAAGGTGAAGGGTTCCGGGGTTTCATGGGCAACTTGCTGCCGCGGAACATGGCCTGGAGGGCCTTATCAACGGCGGCGGTGGTGCTCGTCTTGACAGTGGCCGGGATGTACTGGTACCTGGGCGGTTTCACCCAGCCGCCTGCCCCTGCCCCTGCCCCTGCACCGGCTCCAACTCCGGCCCCCACTCCGGCCCCCACTCCCGCCCCCGTGCCTGCACCGACGCCCGCGCCTGCTCCTGCTCCAACTCCCGCACCGGCGCCCGCGCCCGCCCCGGCCCCCAGGCCAGTAGCTCCGGCCCCTGCACCAGCCCCAGCCCCGGCCCCTCGACCGTCTCCGCTGCCACCCTTTGAAGCGCGAGTAGTCCCTGAAGAGGCGCTCTATCTTCCGGGGCAAGTCGTGGAAATAAAGTTATCGGTCAGGAATACCTCGGCTGGCGCCATCACAATGAAGCCCTACCCGCCGGAGATAAAGGTCAGGCCATTGTCAGATTCTGACAAAACTATTTTCTCGGTTGCGCCTGGTGCACAGTCCGTTGAAATAAAACCTGGCGACACGATAACCGTCGACTTTAGTTGGGACCAGAAGGACAAAGACGGAAAGCAAGTACCGCCCGGCTGGTACAATATCATCTTCACGAATACTGCCTTCAGTCAGGGAGACAGGACGATAGGGATAAATCTCCCCTCCCGGGTGCTGATTCAATATCCCCAGGGCGTTATGGAAAAGATTCTCGACTTGGACCAGTCGCAGACAGTGAATGGAATTACGATAACTCTCCAGCGTATTGAGCTAAGCTCCACCGGGATGACGGTCTACGCTTTCAATACTCCCCCTGGTTACAGTTTCCCCCCCGGCCAGCCGCTGCCGGCACCGTCAATGATGTTCCATGCCGAGGCGGAGCATAGCGTTGACAGAGGAATCATTAAGAAAGCAGGCTCGTCCGGTATACGTCCTCTGGAAAACGGCATGTTACATATCTGGGACAATCTTGGTCCCATCCCTCGCGATGCCAGGGAGTTGACCTTCACCATAACCAGGCTCGGCGACTGGGAAGGCCCCTGGGAGTTCAGAGTGCCGCTGGAGTAGGGCGGGGATTATTGAGTGTGGTTACACCGCATATCAGGGATAACTACGGGACTTCAAGGTACATCTTCTGGAAGCTGACTCCATGAGCGGCGAAATCCGGATGCTCGAGGCGTTCACCTGCAGGCTTGAATTCTGCTTTTGCGAAGAAACCGGCAGATGTGTTCCGGGCATAGGTCTGCACCCTTGCCGGAGCGAGGTCAAGCGCCTGGTGCCGGACCTCGCCTTTTCTTCACCTCTTGGCAAGTTTCACTTCTTGCCGCTGTCGCTCGGTTCCCTCTGAGTCTCGGACAATCTGCCTGACTTCGCCTGATAGCAGCTTCCCGAACTGCTTTACCTCGTCCCCCTGCATTGACTTCAAGAAATGCCTGGCAACAGCCACGAAGACAAAAGGAGAGGCAATGAGGGCGGCGGCAACTGCGGCATATATCTGCCGGTGTTCAGGTGTTGTCAGACCGACAACCATCACCAGCAGGCCGAAGGCGATCAGAACGGGGTACAGAATTTTGGTCACCATCTCCAGTTGTTCCTCGATCTCGGTCTCGATAGTCACCACCGCCCTGCCACCGGACTGGCTGACCTCCCCTTTTATCCAGGGGCCGCTGCTGTAGGGGCCGTATTTCTTGTTGCAGAGATGGAACGCTGTGCCGGTGATAGTCCCATAATACTTGTATTCGGGACTCCTGGTTGCCTCCTGGAACTCACTGGCAGTGACGCGCTCGATCCTGTCCAGCACATCGGGTGCAGTCAGATGCGTCTGAATACTGAAAAGCTGAGAGACATTTTCTTCTTTCATCGTCTTGACCTCTCTTAGTTAGTCGCAAGGTTCAAAGTTTGCCGTCCACGTTCCACTGAAGCTCGGCCCTGGTCTTCCCCTTTTTGGCCGCCCTCGGCGGAAGGGCGATATCGGTATAGGTAATGCGGTCGGGCGCTTCCCGGACAGCCCGGAAAGCCGCAGCGACTTTCCTGAATACCGTGACAGCCAGCCCGGCGAAGGTGATGGACCAGGCGGCAAGCGCCATATACATGAAATACTTCGGTATGACGGCCAGGAAGGGCAGCCCGTTGACCTGGGCAAGCAGGTAGGTGCAGGTGGTGTACATCCCCAGCGGGAATACAGCGCCCCAGTACAGACAGTTGTATTCCAGCGGGAACTTCCTGTAAACGTGTCTCCAGATGCCCAGTATGACCAGCATCGGTATCCACCAGGTGCTCGTCGCCCAGAAAAATAGGGTGAACCCCTTCAAAAATGGCAGCAGCCCGAACAGGAAAGAGGAGACCTCGGCGCGGGAAATGAGAATAGCGCCGGTCATGGTGGTTATCGCCACCGCCCCCATGTTTATCCAGTAAGGAGGGGCAAGGTCCTGGGGGAGGAACTTGAAGAAGGTATACCGGTAAAAGATCAGGGAAATAATCCAGATGTAGAGCATCCCTCCGAAAAGCCACAGGACCAGAGCCGAGAAGAGCATCTCCTGCTGGTAAATGCCGAACCTGGATGCCAGCAACGCCGTGAGCGCGGCCACTGACTGCGTGGCGACGATGGCGGTGAGCCAGCCGCCGTTGATGCCATCGGCGATGGTCGGCTTGTCCTCCTTGACAATGAGACCAACGAAGATGCTGTAGGTCAGCCCGAGCCAGAGGAAGAAGGTTACGCCCAGCAGCACCATGGCCAGGGAAAGGTTGCCCACAATCAGCACCAGCCCGGAGCCTACTACCCCGCTGGCTGCCGCAAGGGTGAAGTAACCGGGCCCCAACTGGTGGCTGAACAGGTCTGCCAGGAAGCGCTGCCTGAACAGGATAACCCGCGTTATCGTCAGCAGCCAGAGGACGGCGTAAAGAAGGATATTGAGCCAGAACATGGCCCGGGCAAGCTCCGCGCTCACCAGCGCATTGATCGCTATGGCTACTATACCGGTGGCCATAACCAGGGCAAAGTAAGCCGGGTGCAGGGTTTCCGCCGCTTCCAGAAAAACGGCTTTGCTGGCGGCCAGCACGCCTCCCCCGTGAGAGACCACTACCCGGGCTTCCGCCCCAGCGGTGAAGGGGATGCTATGCAAGCTGTCCTGGGAGGTTATGCGCGTCGCATTTCTCACGGTCAACTTCTCCGCTCTTTCCAGCGCGAGGAAAAGTCTGCCTCACTGTTCTTATACACCTTCACTCTCAGTCTAGTCCTTTTTGGGTGCAAGGCAAACGTCCATAAAGCTAGAAAATTGTGAGCGGAAGTGTGAGATGGAAAGTGGCAAAACAAATCAAATATTACCTGGTAGTCAAGCCAGGTCGAATTGTGCCAGATAACAGGAGTTTACTGGCGGATAAGACAGGTTTGTTGACTGGGCCGGTGTGTTAAGGGGCGTCTTTTTCCACGGGCGGAGGACGGACAATATGCTGCTGAACGGCCTTGATAGCGGCTTCTGTCCTGCCCTTGGCGTGGAGCTTGGACAGTATATTCCGCAGGTGGAAGCGCACCGTGGTTTCGCTCAAGCCTATGTTCCTGGCAATAACCGCGTTGCTGTGCCCGTGGACCAGTTGCTCGAGCACCACCCTTTCCCGGGGAGTGAGAAAGGGACGTCCTGCCTGGTTGCGGCCGCTCAGGACCATAAGGGCACGGGAGGCCACCCTGGGGGTAAAGGCTGCTTCGCCCTGTGCCGCCTTTTCAATAAGGTCGAGCACCTCGCGGGAGGCCAGGTTCTTCACGATATATCCCTGCGCCCCCGCCCGGACCGCCTCGAACAGGTCCTCTTCTTCTTCGGAAACGGTGAGGACCACGATCCTGGTGTCAGGCCGCTCCAGGTGGATCTGTCTTGTCGCCTCAATGCCGTTCATTCCGGGCATGTTGATGTCCATCAACACCAGGTCCGGCGCCAGTTTGCGGGCTATATCCACCGCTTCTGCGCCCTCGCTGGCCTGGCCCACGATATGGAAGATGCTTCTTGTGCCCAGCAGGGCAGCCAGACCTTCCCTGAAGACCGGGTGATCGTCTACCAGCAATACTTTGATCTTCATTGCTCTCCTACCTTTATGATCGGCAGCATGACCCTTACCGAGGTGCCCTGCCCGATCGCAGTGTCGATAGTCAGTTTCCCGCCCACGGATTCCGCCCGCTCGCGCATGCTTTGAAGCCCGAAATGGCCTGGCGCGGCGCTGACTTCGGACATCTCGAAACCGCGCCCGTCGTCCTGGACCGTAACGGTCAGCCATCCATTATCTGCGTTGAACTTGACCGTTATGTGTTTCGGCCGGGAGTGCTTCAGCGCATTGTTCAGGGCTTCCTGGATGATGCGTATGGCCTGCACCTCAACCGCGGGTTCCAGGCGTCCGATGTTCGCGCTGTCAGGAATCTCCAGCCGGATACTCATCTTCTCCTGCTGTGAGATCTGTTTGACGTACTTGTCCAGCGCATCCACCAGGGATCTGGATTCAGAGATATCGCTCCGCAGGCCCAGCATGAACTGGCGCAGGTCCAGGTAAGCCTTCTCTGACGCCTCTCTGAGGCGGACGAGTTGCTGTCCAGCCTTGTCCGGCTTTTCCTGGGCCAGCAGTTCTTCGGCGGCGGTGGCGCGCGCTGAAACAGTCCCCAGGTGCTGCGCCATCCCGTCGTGAAGTTCTCTGGACAGCCTCTGGCGCTCCTCCAGCGTTGACAGTGCCTTCAGCCGCTCGTAGATTCGGGCGTTATTGACGGCGACAGCCACCTGGTTGGCCAGCGCGGTCATTAGCCTTACACTGTCCCCTTCAATATTCTGCGCCGAGCGATAGGCGATTACAAGCGCCCCGGTGAGTTTGCCGGCGATCTGCACCGGCACGGCCAGGGCAGACTGAAGCCCGGCTCCGCCGAGAAGAGCGTTTCCCGCCAGCAGGTCGCCGGTCTCCCTGGATGAGTCTTTGATGATCACGGGCGCGCCCGCCTCAAGGCTTTTCAGCAATTTGTCGCTTGAGAGAAACGACCTCGCTTTCCGTTCTTCCCCCGCCTGCGAGAAAAACCAGTGTACCTCGTCTGAGGACTCGCTGAACAGGGCGAGCGCAGCGACATCACAGCCGAGGAGACGGCAGGCCCGTTCCACCGCTATTTCCCTGATATGATTGGTATCGGAGAGAGCAGAGAGCGCCGTGCCTATTTCATACAGGGCTTCCAGTGCCCCGGTGCGGACGGATAGTTCCCGGTTTTGCCTGGAAAGCCGGCGGAGCAACCGTTCGATAACGAGGACCAGTCCGATGGTGAAGATAGCATAGGCGCGGTTCATAATGACGAATGTCAATGGTTCCGAAGGCGGCGGCGACAGGAAGAATCCGGTGATGACCAGGATCACGCTTATCCCGGCTACCGCCGGAGTGGAGTATTTCCCTGGAAGCCAGAGTGATAGCGTCATCGGTATGACGTAAAGCGCCCCTTGCGAGACACCCAGCGGCAGGCTTATGTCGGTCATGAATACGGCAGCGGCAGATATAGTGACAGCTATGGCAAGCCAGGCGTTCCTGCCCTTAAATCTCCCGGCATAATGACTTACTGTAACCACTGAGCGGTCCAATTATCAATCCCGAAGTAGCTTGTGTACGCCTGCATTTATTTCCGGTTGTCCCTTTATGTTTCATTATCATATCAGTTAATACTCCGGTATAACAAGACTTCATTGTGTAGAACAGTCATACCCGGCAGAGGCCTCTTCTGCATGCTACCGGCGAAGCAATCTTTGCTCTGCCGCCTTGTAATGAGTACGATATGTCACTATAGGCATTTATTTGTACTATTATCCCGTAGTTATATAAATTGTCTGATTACTATAAGGGCATTTGATGACGTGCTATTGACAAAATCGATTTCGAGGAGTACAATTCCTGTTGAAACGCTGGTTTAAGCCGCTGCTGTCGGTGCTGTTTTGGGAGTAGCCCCGGCTATCTGGAGAGAAGGGCGGTGGCATTAAAGATGAGAAAGGCGTCCTGGCTTTTTCTTGTCTGCCTGCTCAGTGCCGTACTGACATGGAGTTCCTGCGCCCAGAAGGCACCTGGGGAACCACCTGTGCCGGTAACAGAACCGACACCCGCACCAGCGATTGAATCCTCACCCGCCGCTACAACTTCACCATCGCCTGCGACAGCACCAGCCGATGATAGCTGGGGCGTGTGGGGGCTGGCCAAATGGCCTGATGAATTCAAGACTACGATCGGGGCGCGCCTGGAATTTGAGAAGAAGGAGGAGAAAACAATTGATGGAAAACCAACGATCACATATTACCTGGTGGCCGTTGGTCTCCCTAAAGACAAGGTTTACCAGCTCTGGGTAAAATCGCTGGCTCATCCAGCCCCGGCACAGTCCATACCTGAACTGCAGATAGACGACTCCGGCTATGTAACAGACAGTAAGGGTCGCATTCAGGTTGGCGTTCAGTCTATGGCGAAGGGTGAGGCAGTGGAATTTGGCGTGATGACCGCCGATAAGACCGGCGGCGCTTCCGGCAAGATAATTCCACATCCTATTGAGAGCAAACAGGGGCCGTACCGCCTGTGGGCGGAACTCCGTTCCAAAAAAGGGGACATGTTTCTCATCCACGGTGAGGGGTTCGAGCCGGACGAGGAGATCAGCTTCACCTCCCGTTCTGAAGGCGAGGTTGCCAGGGGGAAGGCGAAAGCGGATGACAGGGGCCGGCTCTCCGCTCCAACGGTGGTCATGCCATCGGTAGTTGGCAAGGAGTCTGGCCTGGCCACCTTTGCGGTCACCGCCAGGCAAGGTGAAATAGCGGTCTCTTATCAATGGGGTGCGGAAGCTACCAGGGCCGCTTCCTCGCAGCCCGCTCCTGTCCCTGCACCGCCGAGTCCGCCGGTACCGCCCCCGGGGCCTCCGCCACCCGGCCCGGCAAGGCCACCGGGACCGCCACCACGCCCGCCTCCACCCGGCCCACCGGGGCCTCCGCCCCAAACAAGTCCTCTTCCGCCTCTTGACGCTTTCATGAAAGGTATC
The DNA here is from genome assembly GCA_016190695.1 of Chloroflexota bacterium. Taxonomy (GTDB): domain Bacteria; phylum Chloroflexota; class Dehalococcoidia; order Dehalococcoidales; family RBG-16-60-22; genus JACPQC01. Next base: position 31,152 of record JACPQC010000020.1, on the reverse strand, counting down.
TGGTTTAACGACTGGGGCTGGGCATTCGATAAACCAAGGCCGCCGATGTACGGACCGCTATATTTTCCTCCTCAAGCGGATGTATCCCTGAAAAGCCTGGCAACCACTGGCGCTAATTGGATTTCTGTGGTGGTTGGTATTTACCAGGAGACACTATCATCAACAAATATTACAAGCAATCAATACAAAACGGCATCGGATAATGCGCTCCGGCACATTATAGAACTAGCCCACAGCCTGGGAATAAGGGTCGTGCTGGTGCCGATTGTTTCTTTGTCTAATGACCCAGACCATTCGTGGGTACAGATAGGGTCGGCTTTTTCTGGTGAAAAAGAGTGGCAGGAATGGTTCGCGTCATACCGGGGACACATCAACCACTACGCATCTCTGGCCCAGGAGGCGGGGGCAGACATGTTCTATGTCGGGAGCGAACTGCCCGGCACTACTCACCGGGAAGACGATTGGCGACGAGTAATCAAAGAAGTCCGCGAGCGGTTCAAGGGGCCGATAAGCTATGACAGCGTATTCTGGGGCAATCCCATCGCCGAGTACAAGAGAATAAAATTCTGGGACGCGTTGGACTATATCGCAACTGATTTCTGGTACTCGTTGACTGACAAGAATGATCCGACCGTAGCGGAGCTGAAACAAGGATGGATAAACACTGGCTTCTTAATATCCCTGGAGAACGTATCGAAACAGTTCAATAAGCCTGCTATCCTATCGGAAATCGGTTATGACAGTCTGGATGGAACCGCCAAGAATTATGCCGTTACCAATAAATCAGGTGCACCCGAAGACCTGCAAGAGCAAGCAGACGCCTATCAGGCGGCTTTGGAGGTCTTGTGGGGTAAACCCTGGCTAAAAGGAATCTTCTGGTGGCAGTGGTCGGCGGCCGAGACTAGATGGCCAGAATCCCCCCATGGTAAACCCGCTGAAGAAGTACTAAAGAGTTTTTACCAGAAGTAAAACTGATCAGTGCCCGGCAACACTGGAATTAGCTTACATCGTTTGCTCTTGGCCCAAGTCTTTTGGTGCAAGCGCCCAAAAGTCTGAGCCTCGTTCCACCGAAGGTGCAAAAGCCTTTGGACCCCTTGTAGTCCGGCCTTAACGCTCCCCGAACTCTAAAAATGCGGCTTGCACAGTATCTCCCTCACCTTCAGATCGAAGAAGCGGTGCGAGTTCACCGGCTTTAGCACTATGGCGGTGTCCAGTCCTTTGCCGGTGCCGGCCACGGAGATAGCGTCCTCGTCGCAGCGCACCAGTCCGCTGTCGGCGGCCATCATGGCTACCTCGCAGACCACCTTCATCCCCTCGCCGAAGATGCGCAGCGTGCTGGCCATTATATCTGCGGTGAGGTAGGTCTTGAAGCTGTTGCGCACCGCCCGGTTGATGCCGGCGAAGGTGTGGGCGGTGGTGATGATGGGGACGCCCCGGCCCTCCACCGCCGTACGGTGCTCCGCGGCGAACTCCTCGGTGTCCGGCTCGCGGAAGCCGTAGGCGTGGCTGACGATGACTACCCTCAGCCCCGGCAGGGCATCCACCGCCCGCACCGCCGTCGCCCCCCTGGTGGAGGCCACCACCACCGTCTTGATGCCCGTCTCCGCCGCCCGCTGATTGACGATGCGGAACACCTCGTCGGTATTGTCCTGGCCGGGCCGGTCGAAATAGACTATTTTGGATTCCATTTGCTGTTCCTTTCCTGCAAGTCTAGCAGGATGATGAAAAGACTTCTGATAGTTTCCCCCTTTGAAAAAGGGGGTTCACCCTGAAGGGGGATTTAGTAATTCCAAAATCCCTCTCTTATCTCCCCTTCGACAGGCTCACCTCATGGTGACTCGGTTCACTCTGACGTATTCACTCTGACGTATCGGAACGAGTCGGAACGAGTGGAACCAGGGCAGGCCCCTTACGAAAGGGAGACGAAACATCCTTCGTTGTTTTTCATCACCCTGGCACATTATAAATACCTCGCATCCCTGAGGTCAACTGCCGGTTGACGTTGCTTAGCTTATGTTCGGTATGATATAGTTTTGATATAATTTGCGCCGATGAACTCTAAGCTGGAAACTGTCTCTGGCGGCATTACCGCGCCCCCGGGCTTCGAGGCGGGCGCCGTCAGCGCAGGTATAAAGAAAAAGGACGGAAAGCTGGACCTGGGCATACTCTGCTCAGGGTCTCTTTGCGTTGCGGCGGCCGTGTTCACCCGGAACAGGGTCAAGGCGGCCCCTGTAGTGCTTTCGCAGCAGCGTCTGAAGGATGGCAGGGCCAGGGCGGTGGTGGTCAATAGCGGCTGCGCCAACGCCTGCACCGGGGCGGAAGGCTTGGCTGATGCGGTTGAGATGGCAGAGTTGGCGGCGCGGCATCTGGGCGTGCCCTCTGAGGAAGTGCTAGTGGCCAGTACCGGGGTCATCGGCTTGCGGATGCCTATGGACAGGATCAAGGATGGCATGGCGCACATTGCCGTCTCAAGAGAGGGCGGGCATGACCTGGCCCGGGCTATTATGACCACTGATACCGTGCCTAAAGAGGTTGCGGTCAGGAGCCAGTTCTTTACGCTGGGCGGGGTGGCCAAGGGCGCCGGGATGATCCACCCGGACATGGCCACTTTGCTCTGTTTCCTGACCACTGATGCCGCTGTCGAAGACGGTTTCCTGAAGTTGGCTCTGCGGCAGGCAGTGGACAACTCCTTTAACATGCTCTCTATAGACGGCGATACCAGCACCAATGACATGGTGTTGATAATGGCCAGCGGCAGCGCCGGCGGTGAGCCTATTACCGAAAATTGCGAGCACGCCGGGGCCTTCCAGCATGCGCTCGATGGCGTTTGCGTCCACCTGGCCAGGGCTATTGCCCGGGATGGAGAGGGCGCGACCAAGCTTATCGAGGTGAAGGTCAACGGGGGGCGCAGCCTGGAGGAAGCCCGGAGGGTGGCCAGAACGGTGGTCAGTTCCCCGCTGGTCAAATCGGCCATTCATGGCAATGACCCCAACTGGGGGCGGGTAATAGCGGCGGTGGGGCGGAGCGGCGTTGAACTGGAAGAGTCCAGGGTTGACCTTTCCATCGGGGGCATCCAGGTGGCCCGGGGCGGGCGCGCCCTGCCCTTCGATGCCGGACAGGCGGTTCGGGTGCTGGACCGGGACGAGGTCTCTATTGTCCTCGACCTCAACATGGGCAACGCTGCTGCTACCGCCTGGGGCTGTGACCTGTCCGAAGAATATGTCACCATCAACAGCCAGTACACCACCTGAATAATAAGATAATGTCAAATTACAAAATCCAAAGTTCAAATAAATTTCAAAGGGTTTGACATTTGGATTTTGAACTTTGGCATTCATTCGTATAGCATATTCTGGATAATATGAAAGACATTATTGTCGTCAAGATGGGCGGCTCGGTATTCGATAGCCGCGATACTACCATAGATGACCTGGTCAGCCTCCAGCGCATGGGCCGGCCGGTGGTGGTCGTCCACGGCGGGGCCAACATGGTGACCAGGTGGCTGGCCTGGCAGGGCGTCTCCACCAGTTTTGTCGACGGGGAACGGGTGACTGACCGGGCCACGCTGGACACGGTCACGGCGGTGCTCGCCGGGCTGGCCAACAAAGAGATCGTAGCCGCCATAAACTGCCGGGGCGGGCGCGCCGCGGGCATCAGCGGCGTGGATGGAAGCCTGGTCCAGGGCAAGGTCAAGGATGCCAGGATGGGCTACATGGGCGCGGTGATGAAGATAGATACCGGCCTCCTCGAAGCGCTGCTTCAGGCCGGATACATGCCCGTGGTCGCTCCGGTGAGCCTTCACGCCTTTGACCGGCCAGAGGACGCCCCCCTGATGCTGAACGTTAACGGCGACCCTGTGGCCGGGGAGATAGCGGCCGCCCTCGGCGCTCAGAAGCTGGTCTTCCTGACCGACGTTGCCGGCGTCCGCGGCCAGTCCGGCGAACTGCTGGAGCGGCTTTCTGCGGACGAAGCCAGGTCCCTGCTTTCTTCCGGCGCGGCCTCGGGCGGCATGGTACCCAAGCTGAAGGCCTGCCTTATCGCCCTCTCCGGTGGGGCCGCCGCCTGTATCATCGATGGCCGCCAGCCGCACGCCCTGCTCAGGGAGATGGAGGAGCAGAGAAGCGGCACGGTCGTAGTCCAGGGATAAGAGTGAACGTTATGAGCAACTGGCAGGAACTGGAACGCAAATACCTGATGCATACCACTGACCGTGTGCCGGTGACCCTGGTGAGGGGCAAAGGGGCGCGGGTGTGGGACGATGAAGAACGCGAGTACCTGGACTTTGTCGGCGGCTGGGCGGTCAACAGCCTGGGGCACTGCCATCCGGCGGTTTCGGGCGCTATCACCGAGCAGGCCGGCACCCTTATCCAGGCCTCCAATCAGTTCTACACCATCCCGCAGCTCCGCCTGGCCGAGTTGCTGGTGAACAATAGCTGCCTGCAGCGGGTCTTCCTGTGCAACAGCGGCGCCGAGGCCAACGAGGGGGCCGTCAAGCTGGCCAGGCGCTACGGGCAGCGCTATTTGAACGGGGCCTACGAGGTCATCAGCGCAATGGGATCGTTTCATGGCCGCACCCTGAGCATGGTGGCCGCCACCGGTCAATCCAAGTTCCAGAAGCCTTATGCGCCCCTGCCCACCGGCTTTGTCAACGTGGAGTATGACAGCATCGAGGCGGTGCAGGCGGCAACAAACGAGCGCACCTGCGCGGTGATGCTCGAGCCGGTGCAGGGGGAGGGCGGGGTCAACATCCCCGAAAAAGGCTACCTGGCGGCGGTAAAGCAATGGTGCCGCGACAAGGGCATCCTGCTCATCCTGGACGAGATACAGACAGGCATCGGCCGCATCGGTACGCTCTTCGGCTACCAGCAATACGGCGTTGAACCTGACATAATAACCCTGGCCAAGGGCCTGGGCAGCGGCGTCCCCATCGGCGCGGTCATGGCCAGAGAAGAGGTCTCGGTATTCGTGCCCGGCGAGCACGGCTCTACTTTTGGCGGCAATCCCCTGGCCTGCGCCGCAGCCTATGCCGCGGTCAAGTTCATACTGGACAATAATATTTGTGATAATGTCGCCAGGGTGGGCCGGCACTTGCTCGAAGGCCTGCTCAGGCTCAAGGCGAAGCACCAGTGTATAACTGATGTGCGGGGCTGCGGGCTGCTGGCGGCGCTCTATTTTGACGCGGAACTGGCTGCCCCGGTGCTTTCCGCCTGCCTGGAGAGAGGTCTCCTGGTCAACAAGCTCAAGCCCAATGCCCTGCGGTTCATGCCGCCGCTGATAATCAATAACGGGGACGTAGATGAAGCCATGGCCATCCTGGACCAGGCCATTTCCGCCGTTGCCTGAGCTATCGGGAAGGGCTTTCCTGTCCCGGTCTCTGCTGAAGGCCAGTGCCCGCCGGGCTGCGATACTGGTGATGGTGACGGCGGTATTCCTGCTGGGGACAGTGCTGCTATCACTGGCTTACTCCGAGTCCGGCATGGCCAGCCAGATAGGGAGAGACCTGCCCTGGCCGGATATCGACCTTTCCGGAGTGCGCCAGTCAGTTGTCGAGGACGCTGCTGGACTGGGCGCGGAGCTGTTCGGGGGCTACCGGGTGGGGTACGAGGAATTTACCAGCGAGCTGCTGGCCGCCTATGTCGAGGCCAGGGACAAAGATTTCGTCATCGTCTTTAACCCGGGTGGGTGGGGATGGAACCGGCTGGAGAGTTCTCCGGGATGGTACTCCATCATCACCGGCATCACCTCGGAACTGGAAGACCTGGGCTACAGTTCGCTGCTCATGGACTACCGGCGTACCGCAAATACCTTCTGGGGACGGCTGGACGAGTTCGGTGAGGCGATGACCTTCTACCCGAACAAGGGTGAGTACCTGGCCCGCCGTGTGGAATTTCTCACCAGGAACATCCCTGACCTGAAGGTTATCGTGGCTGGTGAAAGCGTAGGCACGATAATATCGGACAAGGCGATGGACCTGCTGCGGGATAATGCCCAGGTCTACAGCATCCAGACCGGGCCGCCTTTCTGGCATAAGCCCGCCTCGCTGGACAGGACGCTGGTGCTGGACGACAACGGCAGATATCCCGATGTGTTTACCCGCGCCGATTTCTCCAGCATGATCTGGACCAGCCTCAAGGGGCTGCTGGGCATCCCCCCGCCCCCCGAGAAAGCGGGCAGGATAATGAACTACGTCATGGCGCCGGGGCATGATTATCGCTGGCAGTACCCCGATGTCTACGGCAGGATCACCGAATTTTTGAGAGATAACTTTGGCCTGTGGTAAGGCCGTGAAGGGAAGGATTATGCCGGGTAAAGTAGTGCTTGCTTACAGCGGCGGGCTGGACACCTCGGCCGCTATCACGTGGCTCAAGGAGAAATACGGGCTGGATGTGATAACGTTCACCGTCGACGTGGGCAATGAGCCTGATTACGAAGCTATCCGGGAAAAGGCGCTCAGGGTGGGCGCGGTGAAGGCGGTGCTGCTCGACGCCAGGCAGGAGTTCGTGGAGCGCTTTGTCTTCCCGTCCCTCCAGGCTGACGCCATCTACCAGGGAGAGTACCCCCTGGCCACCGCCCTGGCCCGTCCCCTGATTGCGGAGCTTCTGGCAAAAACGGCCAGGGAAGAAGGTGCCGGCGCTGTGGCCCACGGCTGTACCGGCAAAGGCAACGACCAGGTGAGGTTTGACGTCAGCATCGCCGGCCTGGCCCCCGACCTCAAGGTGATCGCCCCGGCCAGGGAGTGGGGCATGACCAGGGAGGAGACTATCCGCTACGCCCAGGAGCGGGGCATCCCGGTGCCGGTGACCCTTGCCAGCCCTTACTCCATCGACCAGAACCTGTGGGGGCGGAGCATCGAGTGTGGAGTGCTGGAAGACCCCTGGGTTGAGCCGCCGGACGACGCCTTTATCTGGGTCAGGCCGGTGAAGGAGACCCCGGAAGACCCGGAGTACCTGGAAATAGGCTTTGAACAGGGCCTGCCCGTGTCCCTGGACGGCGAGCAGATAGCGGGCATCCCCCTTGTCGAGCGTATGACCGGGCTTGCCGGAAGGCATGGCATCGGGCGAATCGACCATATTGAAGACCGGGTGGTCGGGATAAAGTCGCGGGAAATTTATGAGGCCCCGGCGGCGATGGTGCTGCTCCAGGCGCACCGGGCGCTCGAGGCGATGACGCTGTCCCGAGACCAGCTAAGATTCAAGCAAATCGTCGCCGCCGAGTATGCCTGGCTGGTCTACAGCGGCCTCTGGTTCACCGGTCTGCGGCAGGACCTGGAGGCCTACGTCAGGTCAACTCAGCGTTACGTCACCGGCTTGGTCAGGGTCAGGCTGCACAAGGGGAGCAGCGCCGTTGTCGGGCGGAAGTCCCCTTACTCCCTGTACCGCCACGACCTGGCTACCTACGATAAGGGTGACGTTTTCGACCAGAAGGCCTCAGCCGGTTTCATCCAGCTCTTCGGGCTGCCGGCCAGGACGCAGGCGCGGGCGCAGGACCTCGGACGGGAGGGGGCGTGAGCCACATCCGGGGCCGGTTCGGGAAGGGCGCTGACGAGGCTGCCTCCAGGTATACCGCCTCGATACCGGTAGACTGGCGGCTCTATCCCTATGACATTGCGGGCAGCATCGCCCATGCCCGGATGCTGGCCAGGCAGGGGATAATCCCTTCCGGGGAAGCCGATACGATCGTAGCCGGGCTTACTTCCGTAAGAGAAGAGATAGAGCAGGGACGGTTCGACTTCAAGGCCGAGATGGAGGACATCCACATGGCCATCGAGTCCCGTCTCATCGAGAAGGTGGGCGAGGTGGGGGGCAAGCTCCACACCGCCCGCTCCCGCAACGACCAGGTGGCCCTGGACACGCGCCTGTTCCTTAAAGAGACCATCCGGGATACCCTGGGACGGGTCCGGGAGCTGCAGCAGGCGGTGGTTGGCCTGGCCGAAAGAAACATCGACGTGGTAGTGCCGGGCTATACCCACCTCCAGGCGGGGCAGCCGGTGCTCCTGGCCCACCATCTGCTCGCCTACTTCGAGATGCTCAAGCGCGATTCTGACCGGTTCGGGGATTGCTTCAGGCGCACTGACGTTATGCCGCTGGGAAGCGGCGCCGTGGCCGGCGTGCCCTACAAAATAGACCGCGATTTTGTCGCCGGGGAGCTTGGCTTCAGTGAGGTGAGCGACAACAGCGCCGACGCCGTCTCCGACCGCGACTTCGTCATCGAGTACCAGGCGGCGGCCAGCCTGTGCATGATGCACCTGTCTCGCCTGGCTGAAGAGGTAGTCATCTGGTCTTCATCGGAGTTTGGCTTCATCGAGGTTGATGACGCCTATGCCACCGGCAGCAGCATCATGCCCCAGAAGAAGAACCCGGATGTGGCCGAGCTGGCCCGGGGCAGGACGGGACGCGTCTACGGCCGTCTCCTCGCCATGCTGACCACCATGAAAGGCCTGCCCCTGGCTTACAACCGGGACATGCAGGAGGATAAAGAAGGCCTGTTCGACGTGGTGGATACGCTGCTGGCCACGCTGGAGGTATTTGCCGGTATGGTGTCAACCCTGAAGGTCAACCCGGCCGCCACCAGAAAGGCGGCTGAGCGGGGGTACATCCTGGCCACTGACCTGGCCGACTACCTGGTGAGGAAAGGGGTGGCCTTCCGCACCGCTCACGACATCGTGGCCAGGCTGGTCAGCCGCGCGGCGCAGGCGGGGAAGTCACTGTCTGAACTCACTCTAGCCGAGTACAAAGGGTTCGCGCCGGAGTTTGACGAGGACATCCTCGCCATCAGTGTTGAGTCCTCTATCGCTGCCAGGGACGTTCCGGGCGGCACTGCGCCGGGGCGGGTAAAACAGGCTATCGCCGAGGCCAGGAAGGTACTTGATGGGTAAGCTCAAAGTACCAAATGACAAAGCTCAAATCGCTTTGAACTTTGGATTTTGGACTTTGACATTCCGCGTACGCGGCTAATTGGGGGTGCTTTGTGGCTCAGCCAGCCTTGGCCGTCTTGTTATAGCTGCGGAGACACCTGGTGCACAGGTTGAGGCGCTGGTCCCGGCCCTTGACCACTATCGTGGCCGGATGGACGTTGGGCACCCATCGGCGCGGGGTATGGCGCTTGGAATGACTTATATTACTGCCGAACTGCGGCGTTTTCCCGCACAGGTCACATTTCAAAGTCTTTCTCCTTACTTTGACCCTAGACTATTGTGGTATACTGGTAAATAGTGTAGCATAATATGACGCAGGAAGACAAGCGCGGAGACCAGCCGGCCGCGCCTGTCAGTGGGACAATGGCCGGTCTTTCTGTGGCTGCGGCCTGGTGGGGAAGTTGGAATTCGCTGGAGACTTCTTAAAAGGGCCTGGTGAGGGGCACAGAAATGAAGCAGATAAGTTCTATCAGCGGGCAGGAACTGAGGGACATGTTCGCCACGGCTACCGGTTGGCTGGAGAAAAGCGCCGCCGAGATCGATGCCCTCAATGTCTTCCCGGTGCCGGACGGCGATACCGGCACCAACATGCTGCTGACCATGCGCTCGACGGTGGAAGAGTCCTACCGGGCGCCGGACCACAGCGCTGCCGGGGTGGCGAACGCCATGGCCAGGGGCGCCCTCATGGGGGCGCGCGGCAATAGCGGCGTCATTCTTTCCCAGTTCTGGCGCGGCCTTGCCCAGGGCTTGAACGGCAAAGATGCCATCACTGCCAGAGACCTCGCCGACGCCTTCCAGCGCTCAACGGAGGCGGCTTACAAGGGATTGACCAACCCGGTCGAGGGCACTATTCTCACCGTCATCAAGGATGCGGCGGCGGCGGCCCGGGCAAAGGCGGCTGCTGAGGATGCCGATGTAGTCTCGGTGATGGAGGCGGCGGTCGAGGCGGCAGCCCAATCTGTGGCTGATACGCCGCGGCTGCTCAAGGTGCTGAGGGATTCCGGGGTGGTGGATGCCGGCGGGCAGGGCCTTTACACCATTCTGGACGGGGCCTTGCGTCATCTCAGGGGAGAGGCGGCCGAGATGCGCTTTCGCAAGTCCCAGATAATAGTCAACCCGGAGGCTTCGGCTGCCCGGCTGCCCCAGATGGTCGGGGCCGATGAAGTCCCTTACGGCTACTGCACCGAGTTCATGATCAAGGGCACAGGGCTTTCCCCGGAAAGGACAAAGAAGAGGTTGAGGACCAGGGGCGAGTCCCTTATCGTGGTCGGCGATGATACCACTATAAGGGTACACATCCACTCGCTGGACCCGGGCAGCATCCTGCGCTATGGAACGCGGCTGGGCACAGTGCACCAGATCAGCGTCCGCAACATGGACGAGCAGCACCAGGACTTCCTTGAGATGCAGAAGGACAAAGCTGCTGCCGGTGAAATCAGCATTGTCGCCGTAGTCGCCGGCGACGGGATGGAGGAGGTCTTCTCCAGCCTGGGGGCGGTGATAGTGCCCGGCGGGCAGACCATGAACCCCAGCACCAGGGACCTGCTCCAGGCGGTCGAGTCCGTGCCCTCGGAGAAGGTCATTATCCTGCCCAACAACAAGAACATCGTCCTTACCGCCAGGCAGGTACCTTCCCTGACCGGGAAAACGGTAGAGGTGGTGCCTGCGGAGACGGTGCCCCAGGGAGTGGCGGCGCTGCTGGCCTTCGATTATGAGGCCAAGCTCCAGACCAATGTCCGGATAATGACCTGTGCCCTTTCATCGGTAAAGTCCATAGAGATAACCCGGTCGGTGCGCTCTACCCGCCTGGGCGATATCGAGATCAAGAAGGGGCAGCCCATCGGCCTGCTTGACGGCGACCTGGTCGCTGCCGGAAATGATAACCTGGCTGTGGTCAATGATGTCCTGTCCCGTATCGACATGGAAAAGGCCGGTATAGTCACCATCTACCGCGGGGGCGAAGCCGGTCCCGAAGAGGCGGAGGCGTTGAGCGCCAGCATACGGGAGCGGTTCCCCCAGCTCCAGATAGAGATTGTCCGGGGTGACCAGCCGCACTATGACTATATTATTTCTATTGAGTGAGGAGGCGTGATGGCGGTAAAAATTGTTACGGATAGCCTGTCCGACATCACTTTCGACCTGGCTGAGAAGCTGGGCGTGACGGTGGTGCCGCTGACAGTGCTCTTTGGCCACGAGTCCTTCCTGGACCGGGTGACCATAACCACAGATGAGTTCTACCGGAGATTGACCGGCGACCAGGTGTGGCCCACTACCACGCAGCCGCCCCCCAGCGCCTTTGCCGAGGTCTATAACAAGCTGGCCAAAGAGACCGATGAGATACTGGTGGTGACGCTGTCCAGCGAACTGAGCGGCACCTACCAGTCGGCGCTGCAAGCCCGGGACATGGTAGAGGGGAAGTGCCGCATCGAGGTCATTGACTCGCGGACGGTGGCACTGGGGCTGGGATTAATGATCATCACCGCCGCCAGGCGGGCGCAGGCCGGGGCCAGCCTGGATGAACTGGCGAAGCTGGTCGGGCGGATGAAGGAGAATTCCCATATTGTTATCTACTTTGATACCCTGAAATACCTCGCCAGGGGTGGGCGCATTGGCAGGGCCAGGAACCTGCTCGGCTCGCTGCTGTCCATAAAGCCCATCTGTACCATAAAGGAAGGTGAGATCTCCCCGATAACGCGCGTCCGCTCCAGGGCCGCCGGCATGGACTACCTTTTCAAGTTCGCCAGCGACTTCAAGAATGTCGAAGCGGTAGGCGTGGAACATGCCACCACCCCCGGTGATGCCGACGCCCTGGTCAAGCGGTTGAGCGCCATTGTCCCCGCCGATCGTATTTACACCTCTACGGTCAGCCCGGTCATCGGCGTTTACTCCGGGCCGGAGGCTATGGCCGTATCCATCCTGGCTGCCGGGGAGTAGCGGCCGGCCCCGGCCCCCTGGTTGGCCTCATCATGCTCGCCGGGTGACAGGTGAAAGCTGGTTGTGAATCCAGCTATTAAGCTGGACTACGCTAGTGTCCTGAGTTATTAGACCTCTTCATAATTCACCATACCGACGGAAAGCCTGCCCCGTTCACGGTGAACCGTTCACTTCGTGGTGACTCAGTGGAACCAGGGCTCGGCCCGAGGCTCGCCCCGAGGGGTGAACCCGTACCCGATACGGAGTCGGTATCCAGAGGTTTTCTGGATTCCGTATCGAAGCCTCCCCGTTCACTTGTGATGACTCAGTGGAACCACGGTGGACCCGTACTTGATACGGGGTACGGAATGGTCAATATGTCGGTAAGCCATGTTTCTTCGAGCGTTGCATTTATGCAACGAATTTCAGATTCAGGACACTAGCTCTCACCCCTGGCCCCTAAATCCCAGCTTGAGGCTCACTATCTCAAAAGGTCTCACCCTGAGCCGTATCCGATTCCCGTCGTGCTCAACGGCCAGTTCATCGTCTCTTTCCAGCAGGTCTACCACCTTTACCGATGCCGGCTCCAGGAACAGCTCTATCTCTCCCTCGGCAGGCTCTCCTTTGGTCTCGAAAAGGCGCAGCACCACCTCATCACCATGCTCGGCTTTTTTCAGGGCAACCAGTACCAGGTTTTCCGGCCTTACCCTGACAAAGGAAAGCATAGGCGGAAGGTCTCCTCCGCTTTTGGGAGCGGGCAGTTGAAAGCCGGTGAGATTGTTATTGAACTCGTGCGCCGGACGGAACGAATTCGCCTCCTTCCAGCCTTTTTGATGCGGGTACAGGGAGTACTCGAAGGTGTAAGTCTTGAACTCCTGGGCGTCAGGCGTAGGGATGGCCGGGCCGGTCACCCCGTCCGAGGAGAGCATCAGGATGCTGCGCAGCAGGGTCAGGTACATATCCCCGTCCCGCACTTCGTGGGCGGGCAGGCCCTTGTTTATCAGGGTCACCCCCTTTTCGCCGTCCGAATAGTCTATCCAGTTCTGGGAGGGATAGATGCCACGGGGTTTCTCCAGCCAGTCCCCTTCAGGATCGAGGTGATACTGGTCTGCCGGACGGCTCACCACCCCGAACTGGACCTCGGAATCGTAGTGCGGGGACTTGATGCCGGTGGAGAACCGCACCCTCACCCGCACCTGGGGATGGCGGTTATTGACGGTGGTGATAAAGTCTATTCGCGGGATGTCATTATAGATGATTATCTTCTTGGAAACAGAGAGGTACTGGTGCAGCCACAGCACCGGCCTCAGTTTTTCGACCAGCCGGTAGGGCCATCTCAGGCCAAAATAGTCGCTCTCAGTTTCGATGACGCGCCTCAACGGGCTCTTGTGTATTCTGAAGCTCTTGACATTGAACTTTCCGTATTTTACCCCGCCGTCGCCTTCCGTCTTTAAGGGTTGGTTCAGGTTCTGGCGGTGGTAATAGAGGTCGCCTGTTTCCTCTTCCAGCACCAGCTCATTGCCTCCGGCCAGCCGCTGCCCGCCCTGGAACACGTCGATCAGGCCGTTGGCCGGGTTCACCTTGACCCTGAAGAACTGGTTCTGGATGGTGTTGCCGGTGATGGTGATCCTGGAAGCGCCGGCCGGAGACTTTCTGGGGCGTCTGCCCAGGATGCGGTAAATCCGGTATCCCAGGGGAGGCACTGCGGCCACAAAGCCGATCCGGGCAGTCTGGTAGGAGTCATCGGAGTAGCGTGTGAATTCCAGCATTTCCACATCAGTTTCTTCCCCGCCGCTCTTCACCCCCAGTATCCGCTGCACCTTCCCCTTCTTGAACCACAGGTCTACCTCGACCCAGTTCCTGACCTCCCAGGAAAGGGAGTTGAACACGATGATGTCCTCGTGGTCGTTCAGGTTCAGCGAGATCAGCGAGAGAAAATCGCGGAGCACCCGGGATAAATGGGTCTGGAGATAGGCAAAATTGTCCCTTGCCTCATCATAGCATTCATCCACGCCGGTGCCGGGTGCGACATCGTGGAAAGCGCCCCACAGTATTTTTTTCCAGTTGTCCCGGAACTGGTCAACGGGATAGGGTACGCCCATCAGCCAGGCGATGGTGGCCCACTTTTCACATGCGAGCAGCAGGTTTTCATATTTCCTCAGCTCCTGCTTTATCCATATCCGGCTGGAACAGCAGTTAGGGAAGACCTGTGAGTACCGGCCCGAGTACATCTCGCCGCTGCGGGTCTCCAGGTCTCCGGCTGCTCTCTCGACGCCCTCAAAGAAATCGGCGCTGGCCGCTATCTTCATCACCGAGTCGCTGTGCGTCCTGTTCCATTTCTTGACCGCCCGGCTCGTCTCCGGCTGTGGCAGGATGGAACCGCTGCCGGAGGGCAGCAGGATGTGGCGGGTAGTGGCCGCCGCCTTGAGCACGGCAAAGGTCTCTTCAAACGCGGTGAGGTCCAGGCCGGCCCGGTAGCCGCGGGGCATCCAGTGCGTCAGTATCTTGGTGCCGTCCAGCCCCTGCCACCAAAATTCAGAAGGGGAGCTTTTGCCCACCCCCCGGCGAAAGGCAAAATAGCGGTAACCCGCCTTCCGGTAAATCTGGGGAAGCTGGGCATTATAGCCAAAGCTGTCGGCCCCCCACATCACCGGGGCCTCTATGCCGAACTTCTCCATCAGGTACTTCTTGCCGAACAGAATTTCCCTGACCAGGGTCTCGCCGCCGGGGATCATGGCGTCAGCCATCAGGTACTCGCCGCCGGCCACCTCTATCTTGCCTTCCCTGATTAGCTGGCCGATCTCGGCGAAAAGCTGAGGGCTTCTCCTTTCCACCTCCTCGATCAGCGCGGTCTGCTCGATAAGGAACCGGTAGCCCGAGGTCTTGATCAGGTCGACAGCCTGCCGCAGGATAAGCTCGATGTTGATGAAAAACGAGTCCTCTTTGTTGAGCACCCAGACGGCGTCATAGTGCGTGTGAGGCACCAGGTAGATGATATGGCCGGTCTCCTGTGACGGGCTTTTATCCCGCTTCACCTTCTAGCACCTCTTCTATAGCCAGACTCCAGCCTTCAGGCCCGATACCCGGCACCCGGCGAAGATGCGGCAGGTCAATGTCCTCCCAGGCGCCGTCCCTCTTCTGCACCAGGAAAGGAGCATCCACCCTGGCGAGCATGGGCAGGTCATTGTTGCTATCGCCGATGCCGACCGTCATTATTTCGCCCCACATCCGCCGGTAGATGCCGCTGAGTATGGCCACTGCTGCGCCTTTGTCGCTGGCCCCCATGACATTGAAAAAGCGCCCGCCGTGGGTGACGTTAAGGCCGGCTTCGCGCATCTTTTGCAGGGCCTGCCGCACCTCTTCGTCCGGGGCATCGAACACCAGCGTTTCATCGTACTCCCGCTGCTTTGCCAGCATTGCCGAATAGATGTCCAGCCCGGTCTCGGCGGCCACCTCGGCTGCGGTCATATCGGCGTAGCCCCGGAAGTGAAACCCTCCCGCCGCCCTCACCTCACAGAGCAACCGCCTTATCTCATTGTACGGCATGCCAAGCTCAATGACCAGGGAATTGCCGAACTTTCTGCTGAAGTCAAAGGGAAAGGGGAAATAGTCCTGCGGAACAAATATAGCCCCCCCGTTCTCCACGATAAAGGGGTGAAATATGCCCAGCCTCCGGCGGTACACCTCCTGCTCTGCCCGGGTCTTGGCCGAGCAGAAGACCAGGGGAATGCCCTCCCTGCGCAGCTTTTCCATCGCGGGCACAGCCTTTTCCCAGGAATAAGTGCGCCGGTCCAGCAACGTCCCGTCCAGATCGGTGTAGATTACCATGCCCGTTCTTTTCACCACTTACTCGCCGATGCCCGTCCTGGTCAGGAATTCCTCTACGGTGAACTTTTCCTCTTCCTGGAGCAAGTCATTGTGGTAGGCCACCCAGTCCAGGAAAAGCTGTACATGGTCCTGGCGCGCCCACATCTCCGGCGTGCAATACTTGTAACCGTAACGCACCGAGCTTCCCAGTTCCTCGGTCATGTTCTCCGCCGCCAGGTAGCCCACTTTCAGCGCCGTTTCTTCGTGGAAGCCTTGCCGCGCGGCCAGTCTCTGGAGCAGTTCATGGGCGCCGGCGCCGTGCTGGGCGGACTCCTTGGGACGCATGGCCCATTCCCGGTCTATTCCCAGTTCTATGGCCAGTTCCCGGTGCGCGTGCTTGGCCAGGGTATCGGAGCTATCGAGCACTTTTATCTCTGGGGCGATGCTCATGGCCACATCTATAACCGCCGGGTCAAGATAGGGTACTCTCAATTCCATGCTGTGGGCCATGGTTATCTTGTCTTCGCGCTCCAGGGTCTCCTTGTAGAGGTGGAGGAGGTCGTCCTGCATCCGGTACTGGAGCTGCTGGTAGCCTTCCTGCTCCACGATGACGCGGTACCAGGGATATCCGCCGAAAAGCTCGTCAGCGCCCTGCCCGGTGAGCAGGACCAGTTCGCCATTCTGCTGTGCCTCGCGCACGGCGGCGAATATCGGTATGGCCACCTCCACCTGGGTGACGCTGCGGTCTTCAATGACCCGGATTATCTCAGGCAGCAGCGCCATCACGGAATCGTCGCTGAGCCTGACCGCCCTGAGGTCCAAACCCATGCTGTCGGCCGTTGTCCGGGCGCAGTCCAGGTCAGAGGAGCCGTCATGGCCGGAGGCGTAGCAGGTGACCTCAGCGCCCAGTCGCTGGGCCATGTGTGCTATCAAAAGGCTGTCGATACCGCCGGAGAAAATGACGCCCACCCTGTCCTGGTTGTTTATCCGTTTCAGAATCGCATCTTCGAGCGCCCCGCCATAAGCCTCAGCAGCCTCATCGGGATCGAAAATGGTGGCCTTGTCCGGCATAAAATCGCCGTTGCGCTTTTTTACGTCAATGCCGTCGAAAGAGATGGTGATGGTGTGGTCCGGCAGGAGACGATCTATGGACTCTATGCCCAGCGCCCACAGCGGCTTCTTCTCGGACGAGAAAGCGAACAAATTTCCTTGCTGGCCCAAGTATAGCTGCCTTACCCCGATCTTGTCCCTGGCCAGGGCAACCTCATTGCCATCTGTGCAGGCGACAGCATAGACGCCATCGCACTGGTGAAGGGCCGCCTCCAGCGCCGAGGTGAGGTCTCCCTCATAGTATGAGCCTATCAAATGGGCCAGGACCTCGCTGTCAGTAGCGCTGGTGAACCGGTATTTCTCCTCCAGCGGGCCGCGCAGTTTTTCATAGTTATAGACCTCGCCGTTATGGAGCACGGCCACATCGCCATGTCCCCCCAGGAAAGGCTGGGCGCCCACCAGTCCGCCGGTCACGGCCAGGCGCGTGTGTCCCATCGCTATAGAGCCATGGGCGTCCTCCCAGTCGAGGTCGTCCACGCTGTCGCCCCGGCACACTTTGTCGCCGATGACGTAACCGGCGCCGTTAGGGCCCCGGTGATGCATGGTCTTCAGCATTAACCGTAATAACGGCCCGACATCCTCATCACCGGTGGAGATAATCCCAGCAATACCGCACATAACAACACTCCTTTACCCTGATGGCCCTGAACGAGATAATTTGATAAATGTGCTTATCCTGTTACTAATTTGTCATGCGCCTGCGGCGCACCCGCGAACTATGAAAACAATCTATTCTGTCATTCCAGCCCTTCGGTTTCACTCAGGATAAACTCCGGCTGGAATCCAGCGGGGAAAGGGGATGCTGGATTCCGACTTTCGTCGGAATGGTAAAAGGTTATTTCTACGTAATTTTTCATTCTAGCTTGTCAGCCAGCACCACGAAGTATGAAAATGTCACTCTGAAGGAGCGTAGCGACTGAAGAATCTGGGGGGTGGAAAATGGATACCCCCTCCCCAAGACCCTTCGCTTCGTTTATCCTGAGCAAGGCGAAGGGCTCCAGGGTGGCGGCATCTATTTCCAGGGTAATGACAGGGGCGAGATGATGGTCATTTTCATACATCGTGGTGTTTATGGCAATTAACATGGTAATTTGCTCCGAAAACCAGCGAGGATCACCGCCTTCATTATTCCGACTCCAGTGCTGAATAGGATGGCAGGTGCTCCTCCATTACCTTGAAGAACTTGGTCAGGTCGATCTTCTTGGGCGGGGCGCTAAGGCGCGGCTTGGGAGGTTCCTCTTCCGGGGTCAACAGGTTCCGCTGCAGCAGTTCACTCATGATCAGTTGCCTGGTCTCTCCCTCGCATATCGGCGAGTGATAAATAGCGCCCAGCCCGGTCATCAGCATGTCCCCGAGGTGCTCGTCGCCTTTGTCCTCGTGCAGGTGCGGGTTGCGCGTCTCTATCTGGAATATCTCCACCCCGTGCTTGGCGGCGGTCTGGTGTGACATAGGCAAGATGCCGCCAAAACCCTCGAATATGGATACCAGTTCCTGCGGCTCGACGGCATAGCCGGAGGCATAGGGCAGTATCTCGGCCAGCCTCAGGCTCATGGCGTGCTCGCCGGCGTTCCCGGTGCTGATGATATCGGTCTCAAACCCGGTATTGTTTGAAATAAGAGAGTTCACGCACTTGTTGGTTATCTCTGAGACCCTCCCCCACTTTTTGAAATAGAGACCGGAGGTTATCTTGGGTTTGTAGCGCCAGAGGATGCGCACCATCGAATAGGGTGAACGGGCCATGCTGAAACCGGAGGCAAAACAGCGCACGTACTCCCACACCGCGCCGGGGAAATAGTTATCGGCGTCAATGAAGCCGACGTAGTCTTTCCTGGCCAGCATCGCCATCAGCATGGCCACCACCATCCCCTCCGCCTTGCCGTTCCGGACCTTGCCATCCTCACCTAAAAGGTCGGTATAGCCGGCTTCTGCCAGCGCCCTGCCCAGGAGTTCGTCCTTCTGATGGACGATGAGCGCCTGGCGGCGGGTGAAGTGGCAGTACTGCTGCAGCGTATCCCGCTCCATCCGGAACCGGTCCACCTTTTTCCTCTGGCTGTTTGAGACCACGATTATCAGGCACTCGTGCGGGACGCCGCTGATAACCCCTTCGAAGAGCTTCAGCTTCTCGTCCATGGTGGGGATCACGATAGCCATCTTCTCCTCGAAGTTCTTTATCACATCCTCTTCTATCTTCTGAACGGCAATGTTCTCATGCAGCGGCAGGTCCTTGGCCTTGCCTGAGTCCAGTTCCAGCACTTTCTGCACGTCATTGATCCTGACCGAGCCGAAACGCTCGGTGTACCTGGGACTTTCTATTCTCATCTGTTCGCCTCGTTTCTAGTCTCTCCGGCTTCCCGGAGGGCTACGGGAATGCCGCCCCCTGCCCCAGCCCGTACCTGTAGAGCTGAGGCGGCACCACCTGATAAGCATATCTCTGAAGGGTCTGCCTGCCTTAGCACGCGGCAGCAGCCGGCAACGGGCCGCGCACCCGGTGGCAGACCTTAGTGAACATCAGTCCCTTGGCAAGGGCGCAGTTGGGGAACGAACAATTGGAAAGAGCACGGGTGTGAGTGGAAAATGCTTGCTTGCCGGGGGACGATGGCGAATTGACCGGAATTTGACCTGGCTTCTACTCTGCTTTTGACATCACCAGTTTCAGCCCCTCGGGGCCTTGCTGAGCGTCCAACCTCATCCCGTCTACCATGGGGGCCAGTTCCGGCGATACCAGCAGCACCTTGGTAGCCTCATGCTCTACCACCTGGTCGCCGCCCTCTTCTTTGCTCAACGTCAGCCCCAGTTGCCCCGACGGTTCCGGCGATAGCCTCAGCCCAACCTCAGGATCATCGGTGTGTTCCTCGAGTATTCCCTTCAGTATTTCCTTTGCGCTATCGGTAACGGTTATCATCCTCAACCTCCTTCAGTTTCCTCAACAACATACCGCTCACAACGGCACATCTCCAGAGTCGCCCCTGGTTATTGCGCCTTCCTGTCACCACCATCTCCTTCTTCGCAGGCCGACTTCAGGAAAAAGCCGGTATCCGGGCCATCAAGCCAGTCAAGCTCGTAGTCGGCAATAGTATTGACGCTTACAGGGTCCAGGAAAAGCTTGATGCCGCGCAGGTCGATTACCGTATCGTTTTCGTACTGCCGGTCCAGCTTGATATTGAAATCGCTTTTCCCGGCCTCGCCGGAGTGCGCTGCCAGCCTGAATCCGATGCTGGTCTCAAAACACTTCTGCAGCAACTGCTCGCGCAGCTTCTCCGTAGCCCTGCCAGTAACACTGAACTTCACCTTGCCACCTTCCCTTGTTCATGCGCCTGCCTCTGGTCAGACAGACACTACATTATCTCTACAAGTTCAATCTCAAAGGTCAGGTCTTTCCCTGCCAGCGGATGATTGGCGTCTACCGTTATCGTGGTGTCGGTGACTTCAACAACAGTGACTACCACGATGCCTCCATCGGGACTGACGGATTGTAACTGCTGGCCCACCTCCGGCTCCAAACCCTCGGGAAGCTCGCTTCGCTCCACCTTGATGAGCAGGTTATCATCACGAGGGCCGTAGGCCTGGTCTGCCGGGATATCAACGGTTTTCGAATCGCCTACCTGCATCCCTGTAACAGCTTCTTCGAAGCCCGGAATTACCGCGCCTTCGCCTAAGGTAAATTCCAGCGGCTCCTTCCCGATTGAGGTATCAAAGATAGCCCCATCCGCCAGAGTGCCGGTGTAATGGATCTTAACCGTATCACCACTTTTTGCCATCGCTTCACTTTCCTCCAGGATACCTGTCTCCCCAGGATCAGTTGTGCCCGGCTCTCCGGCACATCCCATCGCCAGCCCCGCCGCCAGCAGTAGAGCCACCGGCAATACCGCCCACCTCATCTTCACCATATCATCGCTCCCATGCGTCTTACAATAAATAGTAAACCGGGTCCCTGCTTCAAGTCATGACGCATTCGGGCTATTCTGGAGATGCAGAAAGGACTATTTACCGGATAATCCTTTTGACAGAGGGCGTTCGATGTGGAAGGCGCCGGTGAGGCTATGCCTTGTCGCTGGTCAGACCCTGCTGCGCCGCGTATGCCGCCGCCTGTTGCCGGTTGCGCAGGCCGAGCTTCTCCAGGATGTTCTTGACATGGACGCGCACCGTGTTCTCAGCAAGGAACAATTCCCCGGCTATTTCCCTGTTGGTATCCCCCCGGGCTACCAGCTTCAGGACTTCCAGTTCCCTTTCAGAGAGGCTTGTCCTGGCAGCGTCCGTTTCCGTGCGCAGAGAGGCTACCCTGCCCAGTTTCGCCGCCAGCGGCGGAGATACCACTACCTGCCCTTTTTCAATCAGGTCAATGGACTTGACCAGGTCATTCACCTTCATGTCCTTGGACAGGTAGCCCGCCGCCCCTGATTCTATGGCAGCGCAGAAACGGTCATGGTCCTCGGAATGGGTGAACATGGCCACTTTTACTTCTGGCAGGGACTTGCGTATTTCGCCGGTTATATCAATGCTGTCTCGCTCCGGCATGGAACTATCCATCAGGACCACATCCGGCCTCGTTTCCCTGACCCTGTCAATTACCTGTTTGCCATTGGAGCACAGCGAGACGACCTCGATCTCGTCCTGGTCTTCCAGCAGCCTGGCTAGGCCTTCCCGAAAGATCTCGTTCTCGTCCGCCAGGATCACTTTGATAGGGACCATTGACTTCCTTTTTTCAAAATCAGGCTGAAATCTCTAAACAGTCTAACATCATGTCACCAGGTGGTCAAATCTTGAATGTGAAAAAAGTCACTGTAGAACTTTGCCCGATGCCCTATTCTTTAATATAAGAAAGGTACTAAGGAGGTACAGCGATGAAGAGGCTCCTTACATTTGTCCTGGTGCTTGCCTTGCTGCTGACGGGGCTTGTCAGCCAGCCAGTGTTTGGTTCAGACATTGGAGATGTCGAAATCAAGCTGGAAGGCGCTATAACCAAGACCGATCTCGGCATGGACGGTACCGGCTTCGTCAAGGTTTCCGGCGTTAAAGTGAAGATAACCGGAGAGACTGAAGTAGAGGGTACATTGGAACCTGGTGTCGAAGTCAGGGTCGAAGGCGAGTTGAAGCACGGCAAGATCATTGCGGACAGGATTCGTGTCCACGATGCTGACGAAGGCGAAATCGATGTTACGGGCGCCATCAAGAAGATCGGACTCAAAGTTGGTGATACCTTTGTCTTCATCACCGGGGATACCATGGTGGATGGTGACCTGGAGATCGGCGAAACCATAGGTGTGTCGGGGATGATGCATCATGGCTTCCTCCTGGCCGACACGGTAGAGGTCGATGAGGACACCGAACTTGAGTTTAAGGGTGAAATCGAGAAGATCGCCCTGTTCCTGCCCGGTGTCAAAGTCATCATCACCGAAGATACCGGAGTTGCCGGAGACCTTGAGGTCGGCGCCGAAGTCGACGTGGAAGGCATGCTGAAGGGTACCTTCATGTTCCACGACAAGACCTTCCTGAAGGTGAAGGCCGAAACGGTGGACGTGAAATAAGTCACTCGCCAGGCAAGCCAGAAGCGGGGGCCCTCAAAAGCTCCCGCTTCTTATTCTATATTGCTATCAAGATGACAGTTATTGACTTGTGGTGAAGCTCTCCGAAATGTCATTCTGAGGGAGCGACCCGCCTCCGCCGGGGCTTTGGTGGGCAAGAGCGACCGAAGAATCCGTCTTTCCGTGCCCGGTCTACGTCATTCCAGCCCTTCGGTTTCACTCAGGATAAACTCAGGCTGGAATCCAGCGGGGAAACGGGAGGCTGGATTCCGGCTTTCGCCGGAATGGAAATAACCTGTGTACTAACGATATTTTGGAAACACCTCGGCTAGCTCCACTCGGCGGCGCGGGGCCACGCCCTGGCCAGTTCACCGGCGAGTAGCCTGTGCTCGGGAGACTGCAAACCCGGGTCGTCCTCAAAGAGCCGCACCGCCTCGCTGCGCGCTGCCTCCAGAAGGGCTATGTCAGACAGGCGGGCCATGCGCAGGTCAGGCAGGCCGCTCTGCCTGGTGCCGAAGAACTCGCCGGGGCCGCGCAGGCGCAGGTCTTCCTCGGCCAGGGCAAAGCCGTCCTGGGTGCGCTCGATTATATCAAGTCTCTGCCGCCCCACCTCGCTGGGGTTCTCCGAGAGCAACATGCAGTAGCTCTGCTCCTGGCCCCGCCCCACCCTGCCCCGGAACTGGTGCAACTGGGACAACCCGAAACGCTCGGCGCTCTCCACCATCATCACCGTAGCGTTGGGCACGTCTATGCCCACCTCTATCACCGGGGTAGCCACCAGGATATCCAGCGTCCCGGAGCGGAACTCGTTCATCACCCCGTCCTTCTCGGCGGAAGACATGCGCCCGTGGAGCAGGCCCAGTCGGAGGTCGGGAAAGATGTCACGGCAGAGCCTCTGGTGCTCCGCCACCGCCGCCTGGGCGGCCACAGCCTCCGATTCCTCCACCAGCGGACAGATGACGAACGCCTGGCGACCGGCGGCCACCTGGCGGCGTATGAAATTATAGGCGCTGTAACGCTGAGAGGGCTGCACCCACTTGGTCTTCACCGGCTGCCGTCCCGGCGGTAGCTCATCTATGATAGAGAGGTCGAGGTCGCCGTAGAGGGTGAGGGCCAGGGTGCGGGGAATGGGCGTGGCCGTCATCACCAGCAGGTGAGGGTTGCTCCCCTTCTGGCGCAGCGCCGAGCGCTGTCCCACCCCGAAGCGGTGCTGCTCGTCAACCACGGCCAGTCCCAGCCGGTGGAACTCAACCTCCTTCTGGATTATGGCGTGGGTGCCAATGACCAGGTCTACCTCCCCGGAGGCGATGCCCCGCTTGACCTCCTGCTTTCTGGCCTGGGACACATCTCCGGTGAGCAATACCACCCTGAGCGGGCGGGGCAATATGCCGCTGTAGCTGCGGACCTGGCCGTCAACGGAGGGCTGGCCCATGGCCGCCAGCAGCTTGTTTATCGTGGAGAAATGCTGCTCGGCCAGTATCTCGGTAGGCGCCATCAACGCCCCCTGGCAGCCGCTGGCCGCAGCCAGGAGCAGGGCGGCCGTCGCCACCACCGTCTTGCCGCTGCCCACTTCACCCTGGAGCAGGCGGCACATCGGCTGCGGTTTCCGCAGGTCTCCAATTATCTCACTGAGCACTTTGTCCTGTGCCGCCGTCAGCCGGAAAGGCAGTGACCCCAGGAAAGCGTCCAGCAGCGGCCTGTCTATGTCGAGAGGAGTGCCCTGCTGTCCCTGCTGCCAGTCCCGTCTCCTCCCCATGACGCCCAACTGGAGAAGGAAAAGCTCGTCGAAGGCGAGGCGCGTCCTGGCGCGGTCCTTGGCGGCGCTGTCGTCGGGGTAGTGGGCCTGCCGGATCGCCAGGGGCAGCTCCATGAGATCGTGACGCTTCCGTGCCCCGGCAGGCAGGAAGTCCGCCGCCAGTCCGGACCAGCGCTCCACCGCCGCCTTCATCAGCTTGCGCACCTGGCGGGGACGCAGCCCCTGGGTGAGCGAATAGACCGGCACCAGCCGCGCCGTGTGCACCAGCCCCCCATCCTCCAGCGCCTCCCACTCCGGCGACTCGAAGACGAAGCGCCCCCGGAACAGGCTGGGCCGGCCGCTGATGACTATCCTGGAGTTCATCGACAGCGTCCTGGCCAGGTAAGGCTGGTTGAACCAGACCACCCTGACGTTGCCGGTCTCGTCACCGACTATGGCCTCAGTGCCTTTTCTGCCGCCGAGCGGCACCACCTGGGCCTGCCACACGTTGGCGATGATGGTCTGCTCCTGCCCTTCTTCCAACTGTGAGATGGACTTGACCTGGCTGTAGTCCAGGTGCCGGTGGGGGAAGAAATAGAGTAGGTCGCGCACCGTCTTCACTCCCAGTTTGGCGAACCTGGCAGCCAGCGCGGCGCTTATGCCAGCGACCGCGGTGACCGGCGCATCTAGGCTGCCTGCCGTTGGAGCGGTCCATCCCTGGCGGGTCGCTTTCGCCACAACAGTCGCCTTCGTTACAGCAGAAGACGCCGGTGCTGGCCTGTCTCCGTCAGCTTCCAGCCGGTCCAGCAAGGCGAGCATATCCTCCACCCATTGCTGGCGCTGAGCGCAGTCCATGTCCGCATATCCGGCAGCGGTCATCCTGCGGAGCTTCCCGGCGAGCGCCGGGCTGTTTATAGAGGACAAAGCTGCGCCGCTCCAGTTCTGGAGGAACCTGTCCAGCCCGCCAATTACGGTGGAATCAGCGTAGCCTTTCTTCTGCTCATATTCCAGAATTTTGCGCAGCGCCTGCGCGTTTCCCGGCGAAATCAACGGTCATCCTTTGGCCTGAGATGTCATGCTGCTTAATGTTACCAGATTGAGGAGGGGAAAGGACAGGCGTTCTCAGGCCGGATATCTATTATCCGGAAATGTCACTCTGAGGGAGCGGCTTGCCTCGCCATACAATGCCCTGGCCAGTGAGAGAAGATCATACGTAGAACCAGGACGTTTGATGTGATTTTCAATCTTTAGGCGTAAGAATATTCTCATATTTGTGAAATCCTGCTATAATTTTTAGTGACTCTATGCTACGGGCAGGTGTGTTGAAAATGGAAACAATGAAGTTTGTCTACTACCAGGAAAATGATATGTGGGTGGGCTGGCTCGAAGAGTACCCCGATTACAGAAGCCAGGGCAAAACACTTGACGAGCTAAAAGAGAACCTCAAGGATATTTACCAGGACCTCAGCGGCGGAAAGATTCCCCACGTCCGCAAATATGGCGAACTCGTGGTGGGATGAAAAGGAACGAGCTAATCAAGAAAATCAAGGGTTCTG
The DNA here is from genome assembly GCA_016190695.1 of Chloroflexota bacterium. GTDB lineage: Bacteria > Chloroflexota > Dehalococcoidia > Dehalococcoidales > RBG-16-60-22 > JACPQC01. The sequence continues at coordinate 5,595 of JACPQC010000020.1, read as the reverse complement.
GTTGTGTTTTAATTCGTCACGGCGGCAAACACGATTGGTATCAGAATACAAACACGAAAATTTCTCAGCCTGTTCCGAGGCACCGCGAAGTTGCTGACAGCCTGGCAAGGCATATCCTCAAGATGCTGAGCGATTGAAAAGGAAGATTAACACAACAAGAATGAGTAACGCTGATTATTCTCTTTTAGGGTCTAATACCCCGCCGCTTGCTGCGAAGACGGAACCGGATTGCTGTGATACCCCGACGCTTGAGTCGGGGAGAATGTTTTAAAAGCTGATCCCAAGCTCCCTGGTGGTTTCGTCAAGCTTTTTATCCAATGTCCAAATCGGAATACCGGTCAGCCTGGCTGATGCAGACAAATGCATGTCTATATACCCCAACCCCCTTCCCATCAATTTGTTAGCCTCAATGAATTCCATAACCTCTTCATGTTTCGCCTGTGTTGCAAGAGGAAGCAGTTGGAGAAGGGTAAGTATCTGTGTTCTATTCTTAATATTGCCGCAAGCAATTTCGCCGATAATAAATCGATGGCACATTACCCGGCCGCTATTTAGCAGCTTCTCAAGCTTTGCATTTCCTTCCCGCAAATGAAGTACCCAGACAGATGTATCCACGAGGACCATTATTTCTCCGCTGCCCTTCTGCGAGGTATCATTTCCAGGTCTTTCTCGGTCCCGCCGAGTTTCGCAAGCCTTTTGCTACTTTCCCTTGCGATTAACGCTTCCAGCCCCAGTTTGACCAGAGTCGTTTTTTCTTTAATGCCCGTTAATTCTGAAGCGCTGTCTATTAATTTATCTTCAATATTCAACGTCGTTCTCATGATGTCACCTCCTTATACTCATCAGTATGCACTATTTGTATGCATAAAGTCAAGCCAGACTTACCCCAGTGTCTTAAGATACGGCAATCCGGGGTGAAAGAAACCCTTCGCCATTAGAATTTCGAAAACACCAGTGCGAAAGGTATTGGAAGAAGCTGCCAGGAAACAACTGCACGGTTTTGTTTCTTAATGCAAAAGAAAAGGAAACGATAGTTTCCTAAAGAGGTTCGCTTTTGTTCGGAAAGATTTCGAAATAATTCGCAAGGTGTTCACCTGGCCCTCCCGGCCCCAAACTCCCTACCCTGCTTCTTCCCCTTCGCCCTTGTCCTCCTCTTCCTCTAGCTGCTCCATGAGGCGGGCGGCGCGGGGGTAGCCGATGCGCAGCCGGCGCTGCAGGAACGAGGTGGATATCTGCTTGTGCTCCTGCGCCAGCGCCCTGGCCTGCTCCAGCAAGGGGTCGACGCAAGTATTGTCCTCGCCGGACGGGATGCGGTCCAGGCTGTCAAGCCTCAGCTTGTCCCGCTCCTCTTTGCGCTGGCTGCCCCAGAAGTAGACCAACCGTTCCATCTCGGCGTCGGAGAGGAAGCACCCCTGAAGACGCTTGGGCTTGGCCGCCTCTGTGGGCATGAACAGCATGTCGCCCTTGCCCAGCAATTTTTCAGCGCCGACCATGTCCAGGATGGTGCGCGAGTCCACCTGGGAGGTCACGGCAAAGCTGATGCGCGTGGGAAAGTTGGCCTTGATGAGGCCGGTGACCACATCCACCGAAGGCCGCTGCGTGGCCACCACCAGGTGGATGCCGGTGGCCCTGGCAAGCTGGGCAAGGCGGCACAGTATCGTTTCCACCTCGTCGAACCCGGCCATCATCAGGTCGGCCAGCTCATCGATGACGAGCACCAGATAGGGCAATTTATCATCGCCTTGCCGGGTGCGGTTATAGGTCTCGATGTTTCGCGCCCCGGCGGCGGCCAGCTTCTGATAGCGCTGGTCCATCTCCGCGGCCAGCCAGCGCAGCGCCCCGATGGCCTTGCTGGCATCGACGATGACCGGGGTGGCCAGGTGGGGAATGCCGTTGTAGGGGGTCATCTCCACCCGCTTGGGGTCTATCATGATCATCCTGAGTTCGCCGGGGGTATTGTGTATCAGCAGGCAGCAGATGATGGTATTGAGGCAGACCGTCTTGCCGCTTCCGGTAGCCCCGGCCACGAGCAGGTGAGGCATCTTGGTCAGGTCGGCGGCCACAGCCTCGCCGCCGGCGCCCTTCCCCAGGGCCAGTGCCAGCTTGGACTTGGTCAGCGTTTTCTGGAAGGGTGTGGTCTCGATCACCCCGCGCAGGCTGACCATGCTGGAGGCAGTGTTGGGTACCTCGATGCCCACCACCGATTTCCCCGGCACCGGCGCCTCGATCCTGATGCTGGACGCCGCCAAAGCCAGGGCGAGATCATTGGCCAGGGAGGTTATCCTTTCCACCTTTACCCTGGTACGGGCGACCTCTTCTTGCCGCGCCTGGATGTTGCCGTCCTTGTCCCTCTCCTTGACCTCTTTGAACTTGCGGTCCCAGCCCGGCTCCACACCGAACTGTGTGACGGTAGGCCCGGCGTTTATCTGCACCACCTTCCCCTCGACCCCGTAGCTGGCCAGCGCTTCCTCGATGAGCCTGGCCCGCTGCATGTTGTCAGCCTGGCTGAACTCGATCTCCACCGCGTGGTCCAGGATGTTCACCGGCGGCAGCCGCCAGCCGTCCACCGTCTTGCCTTCGGAGGACTGGCCGTACTTCTTCCATACTTCTTGCGCGATCTGCTTCAGGTCCTGCTGCGGTGCTGCCGATGCGCCGGCCGGGGTCGCCTCTTTGCCGGGCGCGGGCCGGACTATCTCCGGTGGTGTTAGCGGCTGCTCCATCTCCGGGGGCAGGGCGGGCTTCTCGCCGGCGACTATGGCCAGCCTGGCCTTCTCCAGTTCCCGTGCTCTCTTTGCCGGCGGGACGGGCTTGCGCTGGAACTGGCGGCCCAGCCAGGCGAATGTCTTGCCGGTCAGCCGGAAGCAGGCGCGCGGTGCGATGAGCAGCACTGCGGTGATGACTAGCAGCGAGAGGCGGATGACGCCGATAAATACCGGGGCCGGATAGCCGGTGATGGCCCGGCCAATGCCTCCGCCCATCTCCAGGAAGCCGAGGACACCCCAGGCGAACAGGCCCGCGGCGATGACGCCCAGCCAGCGGTTCCAGCGCCGGAAGAAGCCCAGCAGCCTGCGCCGCCGCCACTGGACTACGAAAGTGACAACAGCAGCCACCGGGAAGACCAGGCCCCAGCCGGAGGCCGCCATCAACCCGGCAGCGCCGCCGAGGACTGTTTCCCTTAAGAGGAACAATACCGCCAGGGCCACCACCAGCAAGGCGGCGTTGCGCACCAACCTGGAGCGGACCAGGCGTCCCGGCGCCGACCTCTTCTTTTGCTTGGACTGACCCCTTGCCGCTTTGCCTTTGGCCATCTATCTCCTGTGTGGTTTGCTCCGGGGTGGCAGTAAACCATTATATAACGATAAACAGACCGGCGCTAGTATTATAACGCTTTGGGGGCGGGAGGGGTAGGGGATGGTTAAACTCCCAGGTCAAGAGCAAAGATAATCGCCTTCGCCACAGCCGCCATTTTCTCCGGAGGCATTGTGGTGATTCGCGAGGCCAGTCTGGACTTGGGAATGGTGAGTATATCATCCAGGTTCACCACGCATTTTGCCGGCATCCCGTCTTCCGGCCCCAGGAGCACTTCAACAGGGATGCTGCGGATGGTGCGGGTGACCGCAGCTATGGTAACGGATGTCCTGACGCTATAAGCCGAATTTCTTGACAACAAAAGTACCGGACGTTTGCCGGCAGGCAGGGGCAACTCGGCCCACCATACCTCGCCCCGCTGCACCTACCACGACTCCCTGGGCAAAACTTCTCCTGACACGGCCACCTGCATTTCTCCAGATTCCGCTCCTTCAGGGGTCCTCTTATAGCCTTCCCGGTAAAGCCTGTCCAGCTCCTCGTCTTCAACCTGCTGCAAAAAGCGCGAACAGGCCTGGCGAATTACCTCAGACCTGGCCCGGCGCTGCTTTTTTGACAGGCTGTCCAGCTTCTTGAGCAGTTCCTCGTCAACCGGCACCTGTATCACTTTCTTTGCCATATTATTGCTCCACAACCTATTGTGTAATATTATACACACGATGTTACACAGTGTCAAGCAAATTGGAGAAAAGGAATCGGCCTTTAGTTTCTTGGTAGCCCGCATTGGAAGCATTCCGAACTGGTATTTGAGAAAAGGGGGCTGATTCCGGCGGTGCAGCAGTTGTTGACGAAGTGAAGTGGAAGACTAAAGAGTTTATGGTCTATAATATGGTATCCTCTTCCTTATGATATTGGTTCCTTGAGGTCTACCTTTGAAAGAGCGAAGATACTATTCAATCCGAACTGGTAAATTAAACTCCCAATTAGACATGGGCTTGATGCTGAAGTTGTTTGATAATATTTTTAGTGACCTTGAAGGAAAGGGATACTTTCAGGAAGCCTTTGGCTATGACTGTATAGATGCTGGCTATGTTCCTGGTAAAGCCGGGTATGATGTCAATGTCTATTTCATTCGTAAGCTAAGGAAGTATGACTTGTGGCCCATCCACGAAAAATACCTACAATATGATGAGTCAGACTTATTTGATATTATTGAGCTATTGTACGATCATGTTTCAAAGCCGCTCACAGGCATACAGCACACGTATGGCGATTGCGGTTGGCATTACAGTACGTTCAACAAAGAGGCTGGACAGACTTATTATAGAGCGAGGATGAATGAACTTCTTAGGGACTACGGTAATGGATACGAGCTTTCACAAGATGGAGAAATATTACACCTTGCTATTACTGGTGCTGAAACTCTAATCAATGATAACCCGCCGACGTACGATAATGAGAATGTAGACAATATCGTTAAGGAAGCGGTCACCTGCTATAAGCGATCTCGTTCATCTCCAGTAGAGAAGCGAAATGCCGTTAAGATGCTTGCAGATGTTCTCGAATTCCTTAGACCAAAGATTGGCACCGTTTTAAGTACTGCTGACGAAAAAGACCTATTTAATATTGCCAACAATTTTGGCATCAGACATCATAACGAAAAGCAAAAGACTGACTACGACCAAGAGGTATGGCTTGACTGGATGTTCTACCATTACCTTGCAGCTATCAATACCATTATCCGCTTAATAAAAAAGAGCGATACCGCATAGCCGATTTTGCTAACATCCTGCTATTGAACTTCAGACTTACCCTCGAAAAACAAAAAGCACAACTCCTACGCTGTGCTCAATTCAATTCCAATTGGTAGCGGGGGTTGGATTTGAACCTGCGACCTTCGGGTTATGAGCCCCGTTTGCCATGCTTTTAGCTTCAGAACATTGTCTTTTGTTCTCAATCCTCACGCTTTTTAGTGCGAAATTCTTAAGAGGTAGAAAGAAAAAAGCCCAGCCTCTTAGCTGGGCTCAGTTCGATTCCATTGGTAGCGAGGCTTTGCAGGTACATTCTCATGCCTCTGCCACCTTCAAAATGGTGACAAAACTCCCTTGACTCCCCCTCCCCCCCTGCGTTATCATGATCTTACCTTTTTCGTCTATTGCAGGATAAAGACGACGTAGGATTCTGTCTGCTCTGGGTCAAGTCTGGGCTGCTGGGAGGCCCTTACCTTTATGACCACCCTTAAGGAGCAGAAACATTGACGTAGAATCCAGCCCCAGAGAGTCCAGTAAG
>JACPQC010000002.1 GCA_016190695.1 Chloroflexota bacterium | reverse complement strand
TGGCATCAACACATTCCTGGTCTCAGGCAGTTCCACCGGGAGCATCGTTTGGCTCATTTACCTTCACCTCATGCTGATCGGCATTATTGCCCATTATGTCTGAGAATGAATTTCTTCACAAGCTCTGAGTGAAACCGAAGGACTGGAATGACAGAATAGATTGTTTTCATAGTTCGCGGGTGCGCCCCAGGCGCATGACAAATTAGTGATATCAATGACCGGAGGCAACATTAGGTATTGCTACTAATATACAAACCGGCCTGGCTGCGCTAACATCAGATTGAGAGGGTATCTCCGGCAGTCAACAAGGAGGGGCGCTGTTTCCCCGCGAAAGGAGGAAGGCATGCTTCAACATAGTCTAAACGAGTTGTACGGCCTTGCCGGAAGGGCGGCGGTAATCCCTGAGGTTGAGGATAGCCATCCTTCGAATTTCCCGGTCCTTAACGATCTGCTGGGCGATGTCATCAGGGTTGAGCGACATCTCAAGAGACTGGACCGGGCCCGGGCGGACATTGAAGAAGCGAGCAAGCGTTGCCTGGAGGTCTTCCGGGGTCTCCAGCACGGGAGAACAGGATATGAATAACATCGATAGTCCTGCGGCACCAGGCCTGGGTGATCTGCGCAGCCAGGTGGAGAAGATAGTAGCGCTGCGGCCCGAAGAACTCCAGAATGTCCCCCCGGCCGAGTTCCGCAACCTTTTGAGCAACATGCTGGTCCAGGTCCTGGATATCGAGGCCCAGCTTGAAAAGCTCCGGAAGACCCAGGCCGAGCTTGAGGAAGCCAGCAAACAGTTTACCCAGCTTTATGATTTTGCCCCGGTGGGCTATTTTAACCTGGACAGCGAGGGCGTTATCCTTCATGCCAACATCACCGGCTGTGACATGCTGGGCGTGTCCCGGTCCAAGCTGGTGAACATGCCCTTCCTGGGACTGGTGGAACCTCAATACCATGAGAAATTCCGGTCTTACCTCCGTGACATAGCCCAGACCGGGTACCGGCTCAGCACCGAAGTTGAAATGTGCTGTCATGATGGCTCTATTTTCCATGCCCAACTACAGACAGTAGCCCTATACGAGCGATCGAACCTGGTCTACCGCGTCTCTGTGGCGGACATCACCGAGCGAAAGCGGACGGAGCAGGCCCTGGCCCAAAGCGAGAAACGGTTACGGACGACCCTTGACAGTATGCTGGAGGGCTGCATCATTCTCGATTTCAACTGGCGCTATGTCTACGCCAATGACGCCGCCTCCAGGCTGGGACACCGCACCAGGCAAGAACGGCTCGGCCGCACCCTGATGGAGGTGTTCCCCGGCATTGAGGCGCAGGATACTTTCGCTCATCTTAAGAGGTGCATGGAAGAGCGGGTGCCGGACTATTACGAGACCGAGTTCACCTTTCCCGAAGGAGAAAAGGGCTGGTTCGAGGTCAGGGCTGAACCTGTTCCCGAAGGCATGCTGGTGCTCTACGAGGAGATCACGCAGCGAAAGCAGGCGGAACAACGTTTGCAGAGGGGAGTTGAAAGGTTCGAACACATTTACCGTGTCGCCCAGACGACCAAGATGCAACCCGCCGGCCTGTTGACAATAGAACACAAACTTATCGAGCGTGTGATGGCTTTGCTTGTCCAGGAACGGGAGAGGATGGAGCAAAAAGATGGCCTGGCGCGGGAATTCATAGAATATATCGTGGATTTCTTCCTGACCTACACTGACAAGACCCATCAGAGTAAAGAGGGCCAGATCCTGCTTAAGGGGCTGACCGGTAAAAAGCTTTCGCCGGAGCACCGGGAAATAATGGCCGAGATAGGCCAGGAGCATGACCGCGCACGAATATTGGTCACAGACCTGGCGCGGGCCAGCGAACGCTGGAAGTCAGGAGACGAAGACGCTCTCAAAGATATAATCGTTGCTGTAGATGAACTGGTCAAGCTGTACCAGGGGCACATCGAGAAAGAGGACCGTTTCTTTGTGCCCAGCATGGAATACCTCAGCGGCCAGGAGCAAGACGACATGCTCCTGGAGTTCTGGGAGTTCGACAGGCAACTTATCCATGAAAAATATGCCCGGGGAGTCGAAGCGCTGGAAAAACAGATGAAGGCCGGCGATGGGTCTTCAGCCCCCGATATGCCCGCTCCAGCCGAACGGTCTCCCTTGATAAACCCGCCACCAGCCGATATTATGTGATTGACATCGCAAACCGGCTTGTGGAGGGCACATTGAAAGTCCTGGGTATCATGGGCAGTCCCCGGCTGAAAAGCAATACAGACCTGCTTTTGGAAGAGGCGCTGAAGGGCGCTAAGGAATCGGGGGCGGAAATCGAGAAGATAGTGGTGGACAAGCTCGATATCAGCCCCTGCCGGGAATACTACGGGTGTCTCAAGGATGGCAACTGCGTCATCCGGGACGACATGGATGATATCTACCCCAGGCTGCTTGACGCCGATGTGGTCATCGTGGCCTCGCCGCTGTTTTTCTACGGGGTATCGGCCCAGCTAAAGGCGCTGATAGACCGCTGCCAGGCTCTCTGGGCGCGGTGGCATGTGCTCAAGTGGCCCAGGCCGGATGGCGGCAGGAAGGGCGCATTCATCGCCGTCGGCGCAACCAAAGGGGGCAAGCTGTTTGAAGGCTCGGTCCTTACGATGAAGTACTTCTTCCAGACCATAGGCGTCAGCTACGCGGATGAGCTGCTCGTCCGCGGCGTTGACCTGAGGGCGGAGATCAAACAACATCCCCAGACTCTGGCCGAGGCCTTTCAGTTGGGCCAGCGGCTGGCGGGCCGGTCCGGGGGCAGCGTCTAGTCCTTTTCTTTTTCCTTGCCTTCCTGGTGCTGCTGGAACTGCTTCAGCCTGGTCGCCATTTCTTTGAGCTGTTTGTCCACGGCGTGGTTCACCGTGCCTTCGGAGTAGGCGCCGTCCGCCTGTCTCTGTCCCGCCGGCACGCCGGTGATCACCTCGATGCCGTCATCGATGGCATCAACGGCATAGATGTGGAACTTGCCGTCGCGGACGGCGTCCACCACTTCCTGGCGGAGCATCAGGTTCTTCAGGTTACGGCCGGGGATCATCACCCCCTGGTCGCCGGTAAGCCCTTTGAGCTTGCAGACGTGGAAAAAGCCCTCGATCTTCTGGTTTACCCCGCCGATGGGCTGGACCTCCCCCTTCTGGTTTACCGAGCCGGTTACGGCTATGTTCTGCTTGAGGGGTATGCCGGAAAGGCTGGACAAGAGCGCGTACAGCTCGGTAGAAGAGGCGCTGTCCCCTTCTATGCCTTCATAGGACTGCTCGAAGCAGAGGCTGGCCGAGAGGGAAAGCGGGGCCTGCTGAGCGTACTTCCAGCCCATGTAGCCGGAGAGGATGAGGACGCCCTTGTCATGGATGCGGCCGCTGAGCTGGGACTCACGCTCGATGTTTATGACGCCGCCCCGCCCCAGGAACGTCTTGCAGGTTATCCGCGACGGCTTGCCGAAAGTGACATCGCCCAGGGAGTAGACGCTGAGGCCATTGACCTGGCCTTCGACCGCCCCGGCTACGTCCACCATGATGACATCCCGGGCTATCATCTCTTTGATCTTTTCGTCAGGCAGGTTGTGGCGGTAGCGCCTCTCTTCTATCGCCGTATCAACGTGCTGTGCGGAGACCAGAGGCGCGCCGGCCTTGCCTGCCCAGTACTCGGCCTCTTCAACCAGTTCCTTCAGGAAGGCGAAGCGGGTGGACAGCTTCTCCTGGTCGGCGACGAGGCGGGCGGCGTATTCCACCACGCGGGCTACCCCGGTGCGGTCGAAATGCCTTAGCTCGCACTCTTCGCAGCAGCCGGAAATAAAGGCAGCATAGGATATCAGGTTTTCCCTGGTCCGGGCCACTTCGTGGTCGAAATCGGCCTTGACCTTGAATATCTCCCAGAAGTCCTCGTCGTACATCGCCAGCATCTGGTAGAGCATAGCATCCCCGATGAGGACTATCTTTATATCGATGGGCGTTGGCTCCGGCTTAAGTCCCTGGGGGGCGATAAGGCCTAGCTGCTCAAAGGGGTCTTCGATGCGTATCTCACGGGTCTTGAGGACGCGTTTGAGGGTAGGCCAGACGCCGGGGTTGAGCAGAACGTCCCTGGCGCTGAGCAGCAGGTAACCGCCGTTGGCCAGGTGGACCGCCCCCGGTTTCAGCATGGTATGGTCGCTGACATAGCCGCCGAACAGGAAGCGCCGCTCGATCCTGCCGAACAGGTTGACATAGTTGGGGTTAGGCTCGGTTATCACCGGCACGTCAGCAGTGGCGCTGTTATCCACGAAGACGTTCACCTGGAAGGGGAGAAAGGGGTCACGCTGGCCCATGATAATGCCCGGGGCAATCATCTGGGGTTGCTGTGCTTCTTCGGGCCGCCCTTTGAACGCGTTAAGGTTGTCAATGGTGAAAGCCTTCAGGTCTGCCAGATACTTGCGCACCTTCTCCAGGTCCTGATATTCCTGGATGAGCTTCTGGAACAGGCGGGACACGACGAAATCGGCAACCGCCTTATCGGTTTCCTGCACCTTATCTACCGTCTGACGGCCAAGCTCCTGTATCTTTTCCATGGTGGCCTGAAGCTTACCGAGGAGATCAATCCTCGCTTCTTCCAGACCTTTGCGCTTTGAGTCCTCCAGAGCGGCGAACTCGGCCTGGGACATGGGCTTCCCGTTCACCAGGGGTATCAACACCGGCCCCACCGGCGTCATTTGCAGCAGGAACCCCTGCTTTTTAGCTTCTTCCCCCACTTCGTCCAGCAACCTGTGCTGCTTCTCCTGGCCTTCATCCATCAGTTCTTTGGTCTGACGCTTGTATTCTTCGCTGGAAAAGGACTGGGTCAGTTCTTCCTTCAACCTCTCCAGCAGTTCGCTGATCTGGTCTTTGAGGATGCGACCCCTCCCCTGGGGCAGGTCAATCATAATAGGCCGGTCCGGGTCAGCGAAATTATAGAGGCAGCACCAGTCCCTGAGCCGGTGGACGCGCTCGGTCGGCGGCATCCTCTCGATAAGTTTCTTTATGTAGCTTTTCACCACCGTGTTCTTACCGGTCCCGGTGAGGCCGGCTACATAGATATTGTAGCCCTCATGGTCCATGTAGAGGCCGAAATCGATGGCCTTGATGGCCCGCTCCTGGCCGATAAACTCTCCCAGCGGCGCCAGGTCTTTAGTGCACTCGAAGTCGAACAGATTGGGGTCACATTGCCAGCGCAACTCGTTTGCGGGCACTTCACGCTTCGCCATGTCTTCCTCCTCTTACAATATCTAAGCCCATATTTCATTTATAGCACTTATCTCACGGTTGTTCAATACGTTATCATCCATATCCTGGCCCGTATCCTGCCCGTCTTGACGTGCGGCGCAGAAGTGGGGTATTATATTAGGCATTGTAAGGTCAGTTTGGAAGATAGTTCGGCAGTCAAATGCACATTGTCGCTTGCATAAAACAGGTCCCCGATACCACACAGGTCAAGATAGACCCTGAGACCAATACCCTTGTCCGCGCCGGAGTGGAATCCATCTGCAATCCGTATGACCTGGTCGCGGTTGAGGCCGGGGTCAGGGTCGCCGAGAAGTACGGCGGCAAGGTCACGGTCATCACCATGGGCCCTCCCCAGGCCGATTCCGCACTCCGGCAGTGTCTCAGCCTGGGCGCCAGTGAGGCCATCCTGCTGTCTGACCGCGCCTTTGCCGGTTCTGACACGCTGGCGACAAGCTACACCCTGGCGCAGGCGGTAAACAAGCTGAACGCCACCGAGCCGGTGAGCCTCGTCATCTGCGGGAAACAGGCCATTGATGGGGATACCGCTCAGACCGGCCCCGGCCTGGCCACCTGGATGGACTACACCCAGCTTACTTACGTTGTCGAAATCATAGAGGTGGCCGACGGCTTTATCACGGTAAAACGCGAGGTCGAGGGTGGCACCGAGGTCATCCGGGGCAAGCTGCCGGCGCTGCTCACCGTTGAGCTGGAGCTTAACCCGGTGCGCTATGCCACACTCCCCGAGCTGGTGCGTTCTTTAAGGCAGGAGATCAAAGTGCTGGGGGCCAAGGACATCGGCGGCGAGCCGGAGCGCTACGGGCTGAAAGGGTCGCCCACTTCGGTGAAACAGATATTCGCCCCGCCACCCCACGGCGGCGGCAAGGTATTTGAAACCGCCAGTGATTCCGATAAGGTGATAGAGGACTTTCTGAGCACCTTTTTTGAGAAGGAGTCCTCCATACTCAGCGAAGTGCTGAGCAGCGACGGGAGTGATCATGCCCAAGAACAGTAAAGGTAGAGAGATCGCCGAAATTATTCCGGCCAAGTGTATTGGCTGCGAGCGTTGCCTGGCCGCCTGTCCCGTCCCCGAGGCAATGACCATGGAAGGCGGAGTGGCCATAATATTTCCGGAGGTCTGCATCGGCTGCGGCCGTTGTTTTGATGCCTGTCCCACCGAGGCGATAATCTTTGAGAGGGTGCGGAAGAAGAAAGCGGCCAAGCCCGAGGCCGCCGGGGCTGCCGAAGCTGCCGCTTCTGTCGACGGGCACAAGGGCGTGGCCGTTTTCATCGAAGTCTACCAGGGTCACGGGGCCGAAGTCTCCTGGGAACTGATGGGCAAGGCCAGGGAGCTTGCCGACAAGCTGGGAACCCAGGTGCTGGGCTTTCTGCTGGGGCATAATGTGAAGCCGGTGGCCGAGGAAGCCATCGCTCATGGCTGTGACACAGTCTACATGGCGGACAGCCCCGCCTTTCAGGTTTACCTGTCCAAGTTATACGGTAGGGCCGTGGCCAAGATGTGCCAGCAGGTCAAGCCCGAAATACTGCTCCTGGGGGCGACGGCAATGGGACGGGACCTTTCCGGGGTGGTCGCCACTATCCTCCATGCCGGCTTGACCGCCGATTGCACCGGCCTTGATATCGACATGGAGAAGCGCTTGTTGCTGATGACCCGTCCCACTTTCGGCGGCAGCATCATGGCCACCATCGTCTGCCAGAACCAGCGCCCCCAGATGAGCACGGTGAGGCCCAGGGTGATGAAATTGCCCAGGAGAGACCCGGGGCGAAAAGGTGAGATCCGTACCCTTGACCTGGGCGCCCAGGCGGACTCTCTGCCGCAGGTCATTGAATTCATGCCCAAAGCCCACGAGGTGGGTGGGGTAGATATCACCAAAGCGCCGGTGCTGGTAGTGGTGGGCAAAGGTGCCTGTGATTCCAGGCATCTGCCCATGCTGGAGGATCTGGCCCGGCTGCTGGGCGGCGCGGTGGGCTGTTCGCGCGCCGTCGTCCAGGCGGGGATGCTGCCCTATGTCCGGCAGGTGGGCCAGACCGGGAAAACAGTAGCGCCGAGCATTTACATCGGGGTGGGGGTATCCGGGGCGGTCCAGCACCTGGTCGGGATGCAAGGCTCAGACCGCATCATCGCCATTAACACCGACCCGCACGCCCCCATGATGCAGATAGCTGACTACGCCCTTGTCGGCGATTATCTTGAGGTGGTGCCCAGGTTGATAAAGGGCATCGAAGCCAGGCTACCCAGTCTCAAAGGTGTGAGCAGTTAATGAAAGAGGCCTTTGACGTTGCGATAGTCGGGGCCGGCCCGGCCGGGACTTCCGCAGCCTGCATACTCGCCGGGGCCGGCGTCAAGACCATACTCTTTGAGCGCGGCGAATACCCCGGGGCCAAGAACATGTCAGGCGGCGTCCTGTACGGGCAAGAACTGGCCCGCGTCCTGCCCGACTTTGCCGAACGGAAGCTCCCCATCGAGAGGAATATCATCGAATCGAGGTTGTGGTACCTGTCCAAAGAGGGGGGCTATAACCTCGGTTACCGGGACGCCATATTCGCCACCGAAAGAAAGCACAATGTCTTCACTGTAGGCCGGGCCAGGTTCGACCGCTGGTATGCCGAACAGGCGCGGCAGAAGGGCGTCCTGGTCGTGCCGGGCACGGTGGTCGTCGACCTGCTCCGCGATGGCAGCGGGAGGGTCACCGGGGTGGTCACCGGCAGGGCGGAGGGCGAGGTCACGGCCCAGGTCACCCTGCTGGCCGACGGCGTCAACTCCCCCCTGGCAGCCCTCACCGGCTTCCGCCGCGAGGTCAAGCCGGAGCACGTGGCCCTGGCGGTTAAAGAGGTTATCGACCTCCCCGCCGAGGTGGTAGACCAGCGCTTTGGCGTCTCCGGCGGCAACGGCGTGACCACCGAGGTGCTGGGGGATATCGTCGGGGGGATGAACGGTGTGGGCGTCCTCTACACCAACAGCGCCTCGATTTCCCTGTGCATCGGCGCCAATCTGGCCGATTTTGCCACTTTCAAGCTGAAGCCATATGAGCTTATCGAGGAGTTCAAGCAGCACCCGATGGTAGCCCCGCTCATCGCCGGGGGCAAATCGCTGGAATACGTCGCCCACTGGCTGCCCGAGGGTGGCTATGACACCATTCCCCGCCTCTACGGCGATGGCTATCTCATCGCTGGAGACTCGGCCATGCTGTTCAACGCCCCGCACCGCGAGGGCAGCAACCTGGCTATGGCTTCAGGCAGGATGGCCGCCGAGACCGTGATAGAGGCGCTTGAACGCGGCGATTGCTCCAGGAAGTCCCTTGCTGACTACGGCGAGAGAATGGCGCAGTCGTTCGTGCTCCAGGACATGAAGAAATACCGGGGCTTCGGCCCGTTCCTGCACCATCACAAGGAGATATTCAACGAGTTGCCCCGTGCGGCTACTTTCGCCGGGCGCGAGATGATAACGGTGAATGGCGTGAGCAAGCGGGAGAAGCAGAAGCTGATATTCCGCAATGCCCGTAAGGAAACGTCTCTATTGAAGTACCTGAAGTTGCTCTGGTCGGGATGGAGGGCAGTCAAGTGACCATGAAGATCGAGGACAAGCTCTTCCTCGACCGTTTCCGGGTTGATGAAGAGAGCCACCTGCGTATCATCAACGGCCAGATATGCATGACGGAGTGCAAGGGACAGCCCTGTCTTTACTTTTGCCCGGCCAACGTGTACCGGCTGGAGAAAGACTATATCAGCGTCAACCACGAGGGCTGCCTGGAATGCGGCTCCTGCCGCATCGCTTGCCCCCACCTGAACATAGAGTGGCGTTTCCCCAGGGGGGGGTACGGGATAAGCCATAAGTTTGGATAGACCGCTTGCATCCCGAATGGATGCGCCGGACTCCTCAAGACAGCCTCATGTCCTCTCGCCGGTCCGGGCGGCAGTCGCTTTGAGCCGCCTTTTCACCTTATGAAATAGCCTGTCCTCGCCTTTTGCGCTTACCGCGCAGGGTCAAAAAACGTCCTGAAATCCCCTGGCGGCGGTATAGACCGCCCCGGCTCCGCTGATGTAATGGGCCACCCTCAGCGCCTCCAGGACCTCTTCTTTGGTCGCGCCCGCCGCCATCGCTGTCCTGGCCAGAGAGCCTACCCCCGATGCCGCCCCGTGGGCCGCGTCCAGTGACATGGCGATAAGCAGCTTGACCTTCCTGGGCAGGGCGCCATCGGCCAGGGCGGCGTCACGGCTTTCCTGCAGCCGCCTGAGCAATTCCGGGTCGAGCGTCTCGAAGATCTTCAACGGTTCAGCCATTTCTTTCACCCCCATTTATACTGGATGTTGCCATTAAAGCACAATATCTTATCCAGTGCAAGATTCCGCGCAATCTGTTCCAGCACACTGATAGCGGCCTTTTCAGGTAAGAATAAGTAACCTGCCAGTATTTACTACGTACTGTTACTAATATATTCCGGCAGGGCGAAGTATGAGAATGAACATAGGCGCACATGGGGCAAGGCGGTTTTTGTTCCCAAAAACAGTGCGTGGGGGGTTGCTATGAAAAGGAAGCTTGGGTCTGGTCTTACAGTATCTCTGGTGGCGTTACTGCTATTGAGCTTGATGCTGCCGGGGGCGGTGATGGCGGCGCCACCTGCACCCGGAAATCTCGCGGCCTCCGTAGCGGCCGGTCCGGTAGTCAACCTGACCTGGACCGATGTGGCTGGCGAGGTGGGATACCGGGTCGAGCGGGCAGTAGCGCCAAGCACGACCTTTACCAATATCACCGGACTGGGGATTCCGGCCAACAGCGTGTCATTTCCAGACACTACGGTGGTGGCCGGCGTTACCTACAGCTACCGGGTCATTGCGTTTGATGGTACTGCTACCCCTGACTCACCGCCGTCCAACACGGTGACCATCACCGCCACCGTACCGGCGGCGCCGTCGGGGCTGACCCTCAGCCAGCAGGCAGGCCCGCCGCAGACGGTCACCCTGACCTGGACAGGCTCCGCGAACGCAATCGGTTACAAAATCGAGCGTGCTACCGACGCCGGCTTTACAAATATAGTCCAGAACGTGGTGGCAGCTAGTACCACTCAGTTTGTTGATGCCGCTATCCTTCCCGGCGCCACCTATTTCTACCGCGTCTCCGCCCTGAGCGCGCTTGGCGCTTCGGCAGCCACAGCCGCGTCATCCATAACGGTAACGGTCGCGGCGGGCATGTCGGTAGGGCCGGTAGTGCCCATCGCCGGTTTCCCGACCCCGAATGGCTATCCCCTTTACTACCAGGACGTAGTGGGCACGCGGATATCACTGCTGCCGATCGGCCCGGAAAACGCGTTTGACCCGCCGAACCCGGCCAACCCTTACTCCGCAGCCGTTGGCTTTGGCGCCGAGGCCTTCTACTGGATGGCCAACGCCCAGACACCCGTCAGCGGGGCGCTGGTCGAGTTCGCCATAGAAGCCGTATGGACGACTCCCAACGAGGCGGCAAGCCCCGGTTCCGAGACGGTGATGAACCGTATCCGTATCAGGATGGGCGCGGTACAGGGTGATGGCGATTACTCGATCGAGACCCCTTACGGGACACTTGACTTCCCCGGAGTTGTAGTTGACCCCGTAAGTCCAGGCCGCGAGATCAACTTCACTCAGGACCTGCTCGGGGTAGGCCAGGATTTCGTCTCGGCCATTACCCCTATTCCCGGTTTCTCCATAGTCGATATCTTCCTGGTCCCGACAAGCAATCCGGCCGGTCCGTGGGTCGCGACCACCGGTACCGTCCAACCCGTGCCGGGCCGGAGCACAGCGGTGACCATTAGAGGTCCGCTGGGTGTTATCGAGACCACCAGCACGTATGAAATCTTCGGACGCCGGTTGTCCGCCGCGGTTACCCCCAGCTTCACCGCCAGCGCTGCCAGCGGCACTGCACCACTGGCCGTGAATTTCACGGATACGACCACCGGCACCCCCACCACCTGGGCGTGGGACTTCGGTGACGGCACTATAAGCACCGTCCAGAACCCGGCCAAGACCTTCAACGCAGCCGGTAACTTCATTGTCAAGCTGACTGCCTCCAATGCCGGCGGTACGGCCACCACGTCCCAGATGGTCAGCGTCTTCGCCCCGCCGGTGGCTTCCTTCACCCCCGCGGCGGGCGCTACGGCAACCACCATCAACTTCACCGGCTCGGCGACGGGCAACCCCACCGGATGGCTGTGGAACTTCGGCGATGGCAGCGCCAACAGCACCGAGCAAAGTCCTTCACATGCGTATGCCGCCCCGGGTGAATTCACTGTCAGCCTGACAGCCATTAACCCGGCAGGTTCAAACACGGCTACTCAGACCATATCGGTCGGCCCGCCGACGGGGCCGGCGAACCTCGCGAATACAAACATCAATCTGGCGGCCGGGACGGCTGCGTTCCGGTGGACCGATAACTCGGGCACTGAAGCGGGATTCGTCCTGGAGAAAGCGACCGCCAATACCTTCGCCACCATCCTCCAGTCGTTTCAGGTCGGCGCCAGCGCCGGTACCGGTGCTAACGTGACCTTTACCGAGACCGGCTTCACCGATGGCAACTTCTTCTACCGCGTCGTGGCGGTGAACGCCCTCGGCCAGCGGTCTACGGCGGCCGGTCCCATTACGGTGAATGCCGCTTTGCCGACGGCGCCAACTACCCTGGTGGCGACTTTGCTGGCGGATACGAATGCGGCACAGGCAGGCAACCAGCCTGGCGTCAGGCTTAACTGGGTCAATACCGCTACCAACGCCATCGCTGTCCACATAGAGCGGTCGGCGACACCGGACTTTGCGGCAGCCTTTCACCTTGCCGAACTGCTATCTCCCACCGCGATTGTCTTCACCGATGACTCGGTGGTACTCGGCAATACCTACTCATACCGTGTTCACGGTTTGAGTGCCGGGGGCATGGGGCCGAATTCCAACGTGGTCACTGTTATCGTGAATGTGCCCGCCGCACCCACCGGCCTGACCGCCGGCGCGGCTTCGCAGACCTCGATAAACCTGAACTGGACGGCATCCGCGGGCGCCACCGGCTACACAGTCGAGCGCTCCATCGGCAATGGCAACGTCACCTTCACCCAGATAGGCACCACGACTGGTGGCGTAACCTTCACCGATAGCACGGTGAGCGTCGGCAACGTGTACAACTACCGTGTCTTTGCCACCAATATCCTCGGCCCTTCTGCCACTGCCTCGGCCACGGCCACGACCAATATGCTTGCGCCGGAAACGCCAGCGTTGAGCCCGGCCCAGGCCCAGGCTGCCGGCCCGGTCGTGCTCACCTGGAACAATGTGGCGGATGAACTCGGTTATCGTATCGAGCGCTCCTCGGACGGCGGCGCCACCTTCACCCAGATCGTAGAGGTGGGCGCAGACGTCGCTACCTATACCGACACTGCCGCCGCACCGGCCACCGCTTACCAGTACCGCGTCACCGCCTTTAACGGCCTGGGTACGGGGGCTTCCAACACAGTTACGGTGACCTCGGCCACTCCGAACGCGGCCCCGGCAGCGCCCACCGGCCTGACCGCTGCCCCGCTGACCTTTAACCAGGTCAAGCTCGACTGGACTGACGCGGCTACCAATGAGGCCGGTTACCGCGTGGAGCGGGCTATTGCTGCCAGCGGCAATTACACCGTCATCGCTGCGTCACTGCCTCTGAACACCATTACCTATACCGACTCGGCGGCGGCGGCTTCGACCTCCTATGACTACAGGGTGGTTGCCTTCAACGTCGCCGGCGACGGCGCTGCCGGTCCGGTGACCGCTACTACCCTTGGCCAACCTACCGTTGGCGGTGGTGGCGGCGCGGCAGCCGAGACCTTCTTCAGTGGTACTTCGGCAGAAGTGCAGTTGCCCACCAACAGCTTTGGCGCCGTCTCCAGCCTGGTGGAGATAAAGAGCGAGGACAACAGCATCAAGCTCGCCGCCGAGAGCGGCAGCCGGATGTTCAAGGCCGATGGTAAC
>JACPQC010000018.1 GCA_016190695.1 Chloroflexota bacterium | reverse complement strand
CGCCGGGACCGCTAGGGGCGATGAAGGTGATGGTCTTGGTCGGGTAGGCGGGAGGGGGCGGTGGAGCCGGGGTGGGTGCCGGGGCGGGGGTGGGGGCCGGGGCAGGTGCTTTGGCGCAGGCGCCGGCCAGTACCGCGACGGCGAGCATGGCGCACAACACGTAGACCAGGTATTTCCTCATTGTCCCTCCTTTGATTCCGTCTACCGGCTCTTCCTGCTATCGCCCGGTAGCGTGATTAGTGTTACATAGAGTACAATATCGCTCACTGCTTGTCAAGTACATCGTTACCCCTTGACCAATCTCCCTGAGGGTATTAAACTTAAGATGGAGGGTAAAGATGCCTATATACGAGTATGTTTGCCCTGAATGCGGTCATAAATTCGAACTACTGCGGCGGGCTGGCCAGGCCGAAGAAGCAGCGCCCTGTCCCCGTTGCAATACGCCTGCCCGGCATAAGTTTTCTGCGTTTGCTTCCTTCTCCCAGAGCGCCTCCGGGCAGTCCGCAGCCATAGCCGGCGGTGGTGGCGGCTCCTGTGCCGGTTGCAGCGCATCCAGTTGCGGCACCTGCGCCGGTTGAGGGATTGAAAATAGCCCCGGCCAGGACGGGAGTGGCCAAATCTGCCTCTCCATTACGGCAAGGCGCCGCCCTGGTTGTTCCAGTGAATACTCCGGCTGGACAAGGGAGATTGCCATCGCCATTTTATCTGAATTTCGGCCCGGATGAGATGCCCACAATGCATGGCGTCACCGCGCGGGATATTGACAAACGGGGCACAGTCTGATATCAATAGCATAGGACTGTTGCGATCACAGTAACCGCCGGGAGAATAATAATGGACCAGAGCGTTAAGACGGCATTGATCGTAGCCGGTGTGGTCGTGGGCGCGATCATTCTGCTGCCGTTACTGATTGGAGGTGGCATGATGGGCATGATGGGAGGAGGTTTCGGAGGCGGCCTGGGCATGGGTCTGCTCTCTCCCATAATAACCCTCCTGGTCCTGGGTCTCATAATCTGGGCGGTGATGGCCGTGTTCCGCAACTCGGGGCGCACCGGCGGCGGCAGTTCCAGCTCGGACTCAGCCATGGACGTGCTCAAGAGGAGATACGCCAGCGGAGAGATCAGCCGGGAAGAGTTCGAGGAAAAGAAGAGAGACCTGTCCTAGCCGGGGGCGCAGGAGAAACTCGCCGCATCCCTGTCTAAGGAAATCATTAATCTGCCAGGTCATTAATTCTTCGTTTTCATACAAAGGTATTATCAGGCCAGCCATTTGGCTGAAGAACGGTCTTACCAGCTTTTGAGCTTTCAGTATAGCCTCTAATAACCCGAAGCCAGGAGGTGTGCCGTGGAAGCCAGGATGGCCATATTGATATTGCACCTCATCGCTATGGTTTTCATGGCTGCCCCCTTTTACGCGCTTACCACCGTAAACGAGCGCGTCCGCTTTTACCTGCCGCCCAACTACAATACCGACCGCTACCTGGAAAACGTCATAAAACGGCAACCGGTGCGCTGCTACGCATATATGGCGGTCATACTGGCGACGGGAATCTGGCTTGTCGGGGCGCGGGGCTGGATATGGACGGACTGGGCGTTGATAATCAAGCTGGTCTCCTTCGCCCTGCTTGTCAGCCTTCTAAGCTATATTCATTTCAGCATCCAGCCGCGGATAGAACAGATCATAGACAAGTGTCACCCCGGAGAGGATGTCCCTGCCGCCGATAAGCCCGCTCTCATGCGGTGGCGATCGCGGCGCAAACGCCTGGCCGGTGTCTGCCTCTTCCTGGTGCTGACAGCAGTGGTCATGGGAGTGAGGGTCACCTTCGGGTACGCGCCCTGGCTGGCGGCGGTCTTCCTGGTCGCCTCGGCGCTGTTCGCCTGGCGGGCGTACCGGACCCCGGTGCGTCTGGGCTGGTTCTGACCGATAGGAGGTGTGGCAAAAATGGATGAAGAAAAGTCTACCGAAAAGTTCACCGTATCCGGCAAACAGGTAGCCGGCAAGATCAAGCAACTGGTGCAGGTAGGGAATGTCCGGCGGGTTCGAGTAATTCACAAGGGGAAGAGGCTGTTCGATATTCCCCTGAGCATCGGCCTCCCTGCAACCGCCATCTTGATACTGTTATCCCCTATCCTGGCGGCAATAGCTATGGTGACCGCACTGATTACCGAGTGCACAATCGAGGTCGAGAAGACCACCAGCGAGTAGGCTTTTGTGACAGTTGCCATTAGACCTGGGAGTAGCTGGCATCGGTGTGAAAAGTCTGGCGGCGGGAGCTATGTGCTCGTGGTCAGGCTGGCTGCGGGCCAGACTATCAGGGTAGGGCCTCGCGAAGTTGCTCTTGCCGGAGGTCATTATGCCTATGCCGGCTCCGCCCTGCGCGGGATCGAGGCCAGGGTGCGCTGGCATCTCGGCAAACGGAAGAGGTTGCACTGGCACATCGATTACCTGCTGGAGAAGGCCTCCGTCACCGGTGTTTACCGGTTGGAGAGCATCGAGCGAACGGAATGCGCCATCGCCCTGGGGCTGAGCGCCCGGCTGAGTCCGGTCCCCGGCTTTGGCTGCAGCGATTGCCGCTGCCGGAGTCACCTGTTCTTCGCTGCGGAGGAAGGGATTTTAAGACAGGCGGTGGCAGAGACCTTGCTGGAAGTCGAGCAGACCGGGGGAATAAATGACACAGCTAGTCCTGATCAGGCACGGGGAAACCGAGTGGAATGCCACCGGGGTGTTCCGGGGACAGATTGACGTCTCTCTTAACGAGACCGGCCTGAAGCAAGCCGAGTTGCTGGGCGAAGCCCTGGGCAGGGAGAATATCGAAGCTATCTACTCCAGCCCGTTGAAACGCGCCCTGGTCACCGCGCAGGCCATTGCCCGGCACAGTCACCGGGAAGTCATGGTCGCCCCGGTCCTCACCGATCTCAGTTTTGGCGACTGGCAGGGGCTGAGCAGCCGTGAGGTCGAAGATCGTTATCCTGACCTCTGGCAGAAATGGCATGAGTCCCCGGAACAGGTCAGGATGCCGGGCGGTGAAAGCCTGCAGGACGTTCTCGCCAGGGTCACGCTCATAGTCAAGGATGTCCTGGTCAGGCACCGGGGGACAGTGGTCCTCGTCACTCACCGGGTGGTGAACAAGGTACTGATATGCGCCTTGCTCGGCGTGGGCAACGGCCATTTCTGGCGGATAAGGATGGATACCGCCGCTATTACTCGCTTTATCCTGGAGGACGGGCGGTTCATATTGTCAAGCCACAATGATATATCCCACCTGAAGCCCCTGGGCAAGGCGCCCCTGGCTGACTTCTAACCGTTATGGCCTGGGCGCTTTCCAGCGGAATACTTCAGGGATTGAAAGGAACGGAGGTGCCGATCCGGTGACTATCGAATGGTTGCGTGACCTGGTCCTGATCATCTTCGCCGCGGGCGCTACAATTGTCATTATTATCGCCGGGGTGCTGATGTTATTATTATATACGAAGGTCAGACCGATCCTTAACTTCACCAGGAAGGCCACCCGGAGTGCGGCAAACGTATCCAGTTTTCTGGACGAAGAATTGAGCCGGCCCTCTGTCCAGACTGCCGCCATCATCGGTGGCATAGTACAGATACTAGGCCTGATCAGCCGGATTAGAGGAGGTAGGAAGAAATGACTTGCGGAAAATCGGGGTTCACATCGGGACTGGTCACGGGCGCTGTTCTCGGCATCGCCCTCGGCATCTTCTACGCCCCCGGACCGGGGAAAAAGGCCCGCGAGTGGCTGAGACGGACCATGGCTGAATGCATGGAAAAATGCAACTGCTGCCAGCCTCCCGGAAAGGAAGGCAATCCTTGATGTTCTGTAAGACCGGACTAACAGGACAGCGCTTCGAGAATCCTTACGCAAAGCCGCGCTTCAGCGAAAGGGTCAAGTAGGGTGTCTGCCAGGTACTGGCATCTGGGCCTGCTCGCCCTGGTGGTAGCGGCGTTCTTGCTGGTACTGTACCTGCTGCGAATAGTCCTTCTCCCCATTCTCATCGGGCTGGTACTGGCATACCTCCTCTTGCCGCTGGTACACTGGCTGGAGCGGGTACTGCCCGGACGCAGGCCCTATAGAAAACGAATACTGTCCACGCTGATCGTCTTCTTTCTACTGTTCGGAATCCTGGGCGTTTTCGGCTACTTCCTGGCGACTGCCGTGGTCCAGGCCGCCATGGTGCTGCTTCAGAACGCCCCTGAAATCATCAGCCGGGGACTGTTCCAGTTGCAGCAGGGGCTGGAACTTGTCCGCCAGCAGTTGCCGCCCGAAATTCAGGACCAGCTTGAAAGAACGCTTGTGGAAGGCGGCGTTGCCATTGGCAACATGATTAGAGAAGCCCTGTTCAGAGGAGTTGCCTTCCTCCCGCGCAATATCAGCACTATCCTGGGTTTTGCCATTTTGCCTTTCTTTCTTTTCTACATACTCAAGGACTCTGAAAAGCTGCTGGACGGGTTCTACGGTCTGTTCTCGCCGGACTTTGCCGGGCGAGTCAGGAACGTTGTATCCATCATAGAAATGGTAATGGGGCGCTACCTGAAGGCGCAGCTAATGCTTGGCATGATAGTGGCCTACTTCGCTTTCCTGGGGCTGTTGCTGCTGCGCGTCGAGTTCGCCCTGGTGCTGGCTGTCCTGGCGGGCGTTACCGAGCTTATCCCCATCCTGGGGCCCTGGATCGGCGGGGGAATTGCCGTCATTGTTACCCTGGCGATGTCCCCGGAGAAGGCGCTGTGGGTGGCTTTGCTCTTCCTGGGAATCCAGCTAACGGAAAACTCCCTGCTGGCGCCCAGAATTCAGAGCGCCTACCTGCACATCCACCCGGCCATAATGATCGTGCTGCTGGTGCTGGGGACATACCTCGCCGGGTTCTGGGGGCTGGTGCTTGCCGGTCCGCTCACGGCCACCCTCCTGGAGATATACCGGCGCTCGCATCACCATGAGCCAGCCGGACAAACCGGATAACTCCTTCAGGCTGGTTCTGCTATAATTAGCAAGATGTTGAAATAATCTGCGTGTGTTTTCCCCCTTTGGCAAAGGGGGACAGAAGGGGGATTTCGCGATCTCAAAATCCCTCTCTTATCTCCCTTTCGGCAGTCTCACCTCGTGGTGACTCGGTGGAACCAGGGCAGGCCCTTTACGAAAGGGAGACGAAACATCTTCAACAATATAGTCATCGCTCTTGAGTCACATGAAAAAACCGCTCCTGGTACTTTTTGACGGGCACGGCATCATCCACCGGGCCTACCACGCTTTTCTGGCTGTCAAACCGCTGACCTTGAAGACCGGCGAGGACATCAGCGCCGTGTTCGGTTTTGCCCAGATGCTGCTCAAGGCGCTGAGCGAACTCAAGCCGACTCATTATGCCATCGCCTTCGATAAAAAAGGGCCTACCTTCAGGCACCGGCTCTTCGAAGATTACAAGGCGCACCGCCCGGAGACGCCCGGCGAACTGGTACGGCAGATCGACCGGGTGAGGCAGGTGGTGGCCGCCTTCAACATGCGGGTATATGAGATCGACGACTACGAAGCCGACGATGTCCTCGGCGCGCTCAGCCGCCAGGCTGCCCGCCAGGGGATAGACACCATCATTGTTACCGGTGATGCTGATGCCATGCAACTGGTCGCCCCCCACGTGAAGGTGCTCTATCCCAGGCCAGGGCGCAGCTTCAGCGATACCATGCTCTACGATGGCGAAGCGGTAACACAGAAATACGGCGTCAGCCCGGAGCACATCCCTGACCTTAAAGGGCTGGCGGGAGACCCATCCGATAACATACCCGGCGTGCCCGGGATAGGCGCCAAGACGGCGACGAAGCTCATCCAGCAGTTCGGCAGTATCGAGCATATTTACCGGCACATCGGCGAGGTGACCCCGCCCCGGCTCCAGGCCCTTCTCCGTGAGCACGAGGCCAGGGCGCGCCAGAGCAAGGAACTGGCCACTATAATCAGCGACATCCCGGTGGAACTCGACCTGGACGAATGCCGCGCCAGCCGGTATGACCGCGGCAAGGTGACCGAGCTTTTCCGCGAATTTGAGTTTTACAGATTGCTGCCCCGGCTGCCGGAGATCGAGGAGGCAGCGCCGGCGCCGGTCGAAGTCGGGCTGCCCGAAGGTGACTACCGGACTATCACCGGCGCCGGCGCCCTGGATAACCTGGTAGCCCGGCTCTCAACCGCCGGCCGGTTCAGCATCGACGTGGAGACGACCAGCCTGGACGCGATAGCGGCGCACCTGGTGGGGGTCTCGCTGTCCCCGGCTCCGGGGGAGGCTTACTATATTCCGGTAGGCCATACCGGCTTGATGCAGGTGGAGCAACTGCCCCGCGAGCAGGTCATCGAGCGGCTGCGACCGGTGCTGGAGAATGCCGCCCTAAACAAGGTGGCCCATAACGGGAAGTACGATATGACGGTGCTGGCCGAGCACGGGGTGTATATCAACAACCTCAGCTTTGATACCATGATCGCCGCCCATCTGCTGGGGGAGAAGGCGGTAAACCTCAAGGCCCTCGCCTTCAACCGGCTGGGCATCGAGATGACCGCCATAGACAGCCTCATCGGCTCGGGCGCAAAGCAGATATCAATGGCCCAGGTGGAGGTGGAGCCGGCAGCGAGGTACGCCTGCGCCGATGCCGACATCAGCTTGAGGCTGGCCGAAATGCTGGAAAAGCAGCTTCACCAGGAAGGACTATGGCGGCTCTTCGTCGATGTAGAGATGCCGCTGGTGCCGGTGCTGGTGGACATGGAGAGGGCCGGCCTGGCCCTGGATGTCGGCCTGCTCAGGGACATGGGCCACCGGCTGGGCCAGCAGTTGCTGAAACTTGAGGCGCAGATATATGACGCCGTCGGCCACCAGTTCAACATAAACTCGACCCAGCAGTTGAGCCGGGTGCTGTTCCAGGACCTGGGACTTTCCACGTCCCGGCGGGGCAAGAGCGCCCGCTCGACCGAAGCGGCGGTGCTGGAAGAGATGCGGGGTATGCACCCGGTTATCGAGCTTATCCTGGAGTACCGCCAGCTTGCCAAGCTGAAATCTACCTATGTTGACGCTCTCCCCGCCCTGAGAAATCCCGGGACACGCCGGCTGCACACCAGCTTCAACCAGACCCGGACGGCGACGGGCAGGCTGTCCTCCAGCGAACCCAATTTGCAGAACATTCCAGTGCGAGGGGAACTGGGCAGGGAGGTCAGGCAGGCCTTCATCGCCCCGGAGGGGTGCAGCCTGCTCGCCGGCGACTATTCGCAGATCGACCTGCGCGCCCTGGCCCACCTCTCCCAGGACGAGGGACTGCTCAGGGCCTTCCAGCACGACGAGGACATCCACGCGGCCACGGCCGCCCAGCTTTTCGGCGTGGAGGCGGCGGCAGTGACGGCTGATATGCGCCGGCTGGCCAAGACGGTCAACTTCGGCGTGATATACGGCATGAGCGACTACGGCCTGGAGCAGGCCACCGAGCTGACCAGGGAAGAGGCTACCCGGTTCATCGCGGCCTACTTCGACAAGTACCCCGGCGTCAGAAAATACCTTGAAGCCACCAGGGAGCAGGCCAGGCAGAAGGGGTATGTCCAGACCTTGCTGGGCCGGAAACGCTTCATCCCCGAGGTGAATTCGCCCAACCGCCAGATCAGGGAGGCCGCCGAGCGCATGGCGATAAACATGCCGGTGCAGGGCACCTCCGCCGATATCATCAAGGTGGCTATGATAGACCTGCACCGCGAGATGCGGCGGCGCGAGCTGAACAGCAAGATGCTGCTCCAGGTACATGACGAGCTTATCTTCGAGGTGACCGAAGACGAACTGGAAATAATGCGGCAACTGGTCCCGGAGATAATGTCCTCCTGCGTGAAGCTGAGCGTACCTCTCCGGGTGGACATCAAGACGGGCAAGAACTGGGGGCAGATGGAAGCCTGAGGAGCGCCGGTCAGCAGGTTCTCGTCAGGGTCTTTGCCCCGAATGATTTTCATCTATATCACCCTGAGCCGCAGCCCTGAGCGTAGCGAAGGGGCAGCGAAGGGTATCGGGGTGGGGTGTCTTTGATATCTATCCCGCCCCGAGATTATTCGTCACTTCGTTCCTCAGAATGACAGCAAAGCCCCTGTGGAAGGGACAAAGCGGTGAGGATGAAGCAATAATGCCGGAACTGCCTGAAGTCGAGACCATAAAGAACGAGCTTGAACCTTTCGTGGTGGGGCGGAAGATAACCGGCGTCAAGCTGCTCTGGCCGGGGATGGTCAGCCGTCCTTCGCCCGATGAGTTCGTATCGCGCCTCCGCAGCCGGAACATAGCCGGTATCTCCCGGCGGGGCAAGTACCTCATCCTGGGACTGTCCGGTGGCGATGCGCTGGTGATGCACCTGAGAATGACCGGCACGCTGCTGGTGAATCCCAACTCATCGCCGCCGTCTGCATATACGCGGGCCGTCTTTCACCTTGACGATGGCACCGAGGTATATTTCCAGGACCTGCGAAAGCTGGGCAAGCTGTGGCTGGTAGAAGATGCCAGAGCGGTTGTCGGCAAGCTCGGCCCTGAACCCCTGGATGACGCCTTTACCCCTGACGTGCTGAAGCAACTGCTGAACGCCCGCACCGCGCCCATCAAGGCAATCCTCGTTGACCAGTCGGTTATCGCCGGAATAGGCAATATGTATGCCGATGAGGCACTGTTTGAAGCGCGTATCCATCCCCTGAGGCCGGCGGGCAGCCTGAACCAGGAGGAAATGGAGCGGCTGCACCGGGCCATCAGGCGGATACTGCTGGCGGCTATAGGCGATAAAGGCGCCAGCGTATTGAATTATTTCCGGCCCGGCGGAATGCCCGGGATGGCCCACGTCCAGTTCAAGGTGGCCCACCGCCGCGGCCAGCCCTGCCCCGCCTGCGGCGCCACTATCCAGCGCATCCCGGTGCGTAACCGCGGCTCATACTTTTGCCCTCGCTGCCAGCAGTAGCAGGATCAAGAAGCCTGTCCTGAGCGAAGCCGAAGGAACCGAGAACGTCGAGACCATCCTGTACGTAAACAGGTACTATGAGAAGGAAGCTTGCCCCGTACTTGATACGGGGAACCTGACCACGGGAAATGTAACAACATATTACTATCTTGGCGACAAACTGGTTGCCATGAAGAAGAGCGGCGATTTAAGGTACATCCATCAAGACCACCTGACCGGGACGGCCCTGGTGACCTCTGATAATGGGACGCTGGTTGGCAGCATCAAATATACGCCTTATGGCTCCCAGCGTTCATCTACCGGCACCATTGAGACGGACAAGAAGTTCACGGGGCAGAGATTAGATTTGACCGGTCTCTATTACTACAATGCCAGGTACTATGATACTGAGATTGGGAGGTTCATCTCACCTGACCCATTTGTGCAATGGTCAAGCGGTTCAAATTTAGTCTCCTTCGCGCTTTCCGTGAACGTAATCCCCCTGGGACTGGGGACTGTAGATAACCCTCGAGTCTCCTATCCTCGTTCTGTCTTGCTGGTTCCAGTGGATCCACAGGAATTAAACAGATATTCATATGTGCAAAATAACCCGATGGTCTATATTGATCCAACAGGATATTACGACTTAAAGAAAGCGGCTACAGGTGCTGTAATTATAATTGTCGCAGATATTGTTATTGGTGTACCTCTGCATTGGATTCTATTTGCTAGCGGTCCGGCGATGCCTGCTTTGGCACCGATTGTTGAGTGGTATGACCGTCTCGTTGTACTACCTGCCACTATTCTTGGCATTTATCTCATTGCTCAAGGACTGCGTGACACCTCCGATAGCCCCGAATTACCTTCAAAATCTGAACCTGTTCCGATAATTCCTCCTCAGCCAACGCCTTCGCCTGGTATGGGAGACTTCTCTTCAAATACCGCTCCCGGCAGTGACACAGGTAGCATGGCAGACTCGGGCAATGATGCTCTACCCCCGAAGGGTAATGATGATGTTTACACTATCGGAGATGACGGTACGATACAGGTAATAAGCGATGAGGATGCATTCCAACAGGGGATAGACCAGATGAGTCAGATGGGATGGTAGAGGGCAGGAACTGGTTGAGCGGGATGTCATACAAGAATGTGCGCATATAACCGGGATATATCTTGAGGTGCCGATGTTGTTCACCTGAGTGGCAGGGATTAACCGTTTGGGACTCTGGAATGAAATGGAAGATTAATAAACATCTCATAGAATCATACGATAACGGGCAAAAGGAGAAATACTTGCTGGTGGATACCAATAGTGGGCAGAATCCACACCGTGCACGGCTTATGGGGGGGCGTACATTAATAATTATCTCTATGCTTGTTTTGCTCGAATTGGCCCTAGCGTTTTTTCTGGGGCTGGCTTACTGCCTGTTGATGTTCTGGCTGTTCCACCTCACAATCACAGGCACCAGATTGATGCCGAAGTTAGCTAAGCCCCTATTAGGCACTGAATTGTATGAGAGGAACCGCGACTGGTTGATTGTTCAAGGCCGGTCTAAATCATATAAGGTCAACTGGCTGGTCACAAATCTTGCTTTTCTTGTTCTTCTCATTATCTCATTCAAGTTCAATGTCAAATTGATAGACATAATCTTTGGTTGAGCCATTTCACGGCAACCTGGCCAGCCGGGAGGACGTCCTGGCCTCGGAGACGGAGACCTTCAGCTATGACTTCCTGGACAGGCTCACCTCGGTCACCGGGCCTTACAGCGAGAGCTACCTGTACGACTCAATAGGCAATATTGTATCGAAGGGCGGGAAGTCCTATACTTATGGCATAAAACCCCATGCCGTCATAGGTGTGGGCACGGATAGGCTCTTTACGGGTCGTGCCGGGTCTACAGAAGTTTCTTGAATTCTTCAACACTCAGACCGGCGTCGCCAATTATTCCGGCCATAGTATAAGCGTTGATGGGGTTTGCTCTCGGAATGGTGATAATCCTTTTCCCATTTGTCATGGTAATATGTTTGCCCTGCCGCGTGACCCAGAAACCATGTTTTTCGAAGGCCGTTACGGCACGTTGGTGATTAATGCCTGGCACACTGGGCATAATTTACCCGACTTCAACATAACTCGATTTCTTATCCTTGCTTAACTCTTCAACGGTTTCCAGATATGCCTGTATTGCATCTTTGATATTTTCCAGGGCTTCTTGCTCAGTCTTCCCCTGTGACCAGCATCCTGGAAGACCGGGAACCCAAACGGCAAAGCCTTCGTCGGTTTCCTGGATATTGACCTTGTACTTCATAAATCACTCCCGGAGACCTTTATCTTAATTATAGACCCCGAAAGCCTCCAATTCCAGCAGAGGTGGATTCCCTGCACGTAGCCGGCGGCGTCACCGCACTCGCAAGTAGCGCCCACCGCCGCGGCCAGCCCTGCCCCGCCTGCGGCGCCACTATCCAGCGCATCCCGGTGCGTAACCGCGGCTCATACTTTTGCCCTCGCTGCCAGCATCAGGGTTTGGTTGCGGACCTCTCATCTTCGAACCTGGCCTCGATTACCACGTCCTCGCCCACCCGCCTGACCTTTTCGAAGGAGAGCTTCAACGTCTGGGCGACGTCGCCGATGTTCAGTTCCCCGACCGCCTCGATGCCGCTGCCCATTATCTTCGGGGCGATTGCCGCCACTATGCGGTCGGCCAGGCGCTGGCGCAGAATAGAGGTGATGACGCGTCCCCCGCCCTCGACCAGTACCGAAGTGATGCCCCGCCCCCCCAGCATCTTCAGCAGTTGTTTTATGTCAACTTCTCCGGCCTCATCCTCGCCCACCAGCAACACCTCGACTCCCCGCTCGCGGAGACGCGCCATCTTCTCCGTGTCGGCCCTCCGGGTGCTGGCTACAATGGTAGCAGCCTCTTTGCCTGCTATTACCCTGGCCTCCATCGGGATGCGCAGCCCTGAGTCCAGCACCACCCTGACCGGGTTCCGTCCCCTGACCAGGCGCACGGTTAGCTCTGGGTCATCGGCCTGGACGGTGCCCACGCCTATCAGGATGGCGTCATGAGTCGCCCGCAGCCTGTGGGCCACGCGCTGGAACTGCGGCGAGCTTATCCAACGTGACGACCTGGTGGCGGTGGCGATCCGCCCGTCCAGCGTCTGGGCGAACTTGATGGTCACCAGGGGCAGGCCGGTGGTCATGTACTTGAAATGGGCCTCGTTCAGGGCGCGGCATTGCCCCTCAAGCACGCCTACCCTGGTATCTATCCCCTGTTTTTTCAATATTTCCATGCCTCTGCCCTTGACCAAGGGGTTGGGGTCAAGGCTGCCCGCCACCACCCTGCCTACCCTGTGCCTCGCCAGCGCATCCACGCAGGGAGGAGTCTTCCCCTGGTGAGAGCACGGCTCCAGGGTGATATAGACAGTGGCCCCTTCTACGCTCTCGGTGGCGCTGCTCAGGGCATCGATCTCGGCGTGAGGGCCGCCATAGTAGCGGTGATAGCCACGCCCGATTATGCGCCCGTCCCTGACGATGACCGCCCCGACCATTGGATTGGGGCTGGTCTTGCCCAATCCCCGCCTGGCCAGGCGCAGGGCGATTCTCATATACTGTTCGTCAGTCAAATTGCCCGCCTCAGGACTAAAGTAACAGGCAAGAACCGGAGATTCATGCGGATAATTATAGTGGAAATTGTGTCGCCTGGCCAATCCTGGGAGTCAGGAATGGAAAAAATCCGGCAAATCGCGCCTTTTTCCCCTCCCATGCTATTGACATCTAGGTATAAATACTTTATCCTTACCTAAAAACCAAAGGAGGCAAATGATGCAAGCATACTGTGTAAAGTGTCGCTCAAAGAAGGAAATGAAGGACGCCAAGAACATCACCATGAAGAACGGCAAGCCCGCCACCCAGGGGACATGCCCGTCCTGTGGCACCAAGATGTTCCGCATAGGCAAGGCCTAGCAAACCTGGCGGCAACTGGATGGCCCTCGTCCGAACGCTATGTCCTCACGGGCACGGCGCTCGGCGAGGCTGCCATCGGAATGTTACAACCCCTCCCTCATTATGCGGTAGACGGCGGTCATGTTCAGGCTCTTGCGCACCTCGTCCGCCAGCCGGTCATACTGCTGTTCGCGGGTCTCCGCGCTGTCCGCCTCCTTCGGCGGAAGACCGGAAAACTCCCTGAGATTAGCTAATAACGCCTGTCTGAAGCCGTCATTGTGGAACAGTCCGTGGATATAGGTGCCCAGGACAAGGCCGCTGACAGCCCCATCATCCCGAAGCGCTTCTCCCGCCGGGGTAGCGAACACCTGGAAGGCGCTTTCTTCACCGGTCTGGCTCTGTCCCATGTGTATCTCGTACCCTGACAGATCCAGCCCGGCCATCCCCCGCAGCAGCCCCTCCCCGGCCCGCACCCGCGCCCTAACCTGCGTGGTCGACTTCTCCGGGGCAAACCGGGTGGTTACATCGAGCAACCCCAGCCCTTCGACCTCTCCACATCCTCCCTCCACGCCATCCGGGTCGAGGACTTTATTGCCCAGCATCTGGAATCCCCCGCAGATGCCGATGACCGGCGTCCCGGAGCGCGCCCGCACTGCTATCGCCTCGGCCAGCCCGCTCCGCCTCAGGTGCTCCAGATCGCTCATGGTGCTCTTGGTACCGGGCAGGATGACCAGGTGAGGCCGCCCCAGGCTGGCATCCGACTGGACGTAGCGCACCCGGCACTCCTGCTCCAGAGGGTCAAAGTCGTCGTAGTTGGAGATATGGGGCAAACGGATGACGGCGATATCCAGGTCGCCACCGGACGGCTCCGGCCTCTCGTCCAGGTACACCGAGTCCTCCTGGGCGATGCGCAGTTCCTTCAGATACGGTACTACGCCGATGACCGGCCTGGATGTCCTCTTTTCCAGAAAGTCCAGGCCGGGCTGAAGCAACTTTATATCGCCGCGGAACTTGTTTATAATGAGCCCCTTGACGAAAGAGCGCTCGTCCTGTTCCAGCAGTTCCAGCGTGCCCACCAGCGAGGCGAAGACGCCGCCCCGGTCGATATCACCGACCAGCAGCACGGGGGACCGGGCCAGCCGGGCCACCCGCATGTTGACTATCTCCCGCTCCTTCAGGTTGACTTCCGCCGGGCTGCCCGCCCCTTCGATGATGATGGCATCGTAGCCGGCGCGGAGCCGGTCCAGCGATTCCTTCACCACCTCCAGCAAGTCCTGGCTGTGACGGTAGTACTCCCTGGCGGACAAACGCATGGCCACCTTGCCCCGCACTATCACCTGGCAGGAACTGTCCGTCTCCGGTTTGAGCAGCACCGGGTTCATGTCAACGCTGGGCGGGATTCCGGCTGCCTCGGCCTGCACCGCCTGGGCGCGCCCTATCTCGCCGCCCTCCGCCGTCACGAAGGAGTTAAGCGCCATGTTCTGCGCCTTGAACGGGGCTACCCTGAGGCCATCCTGCTTGAGTATCCGGCACAGGGCAGCCACCAGGATGCTTTTGCCGACTGCTGAAGATGTGCCCTGGAGCATCAATATCTGGGCGGACATCGCACGACCCCTTCTGAGGCGGGGACTCTGCCCCGGCCAGGACTTCACTGACTTACAGCTATCATGATACCAGCAGTCGAGCCTTAGCTCAAGGGCAAAGAAAAAGGGGGGCTGCCCGCCCCCCTCTTCAATGGGACATGGGAAACAGGTTTCAGGCCTTGCCGATGCGGAATACCTTGGTGCCGCAGGACGGGCATTGCCCCTGGGTTGCCGGGCGGTTATTTTTCATGGTAATAGGCCTGGCATTCTTGATGTCCACTTTCTTCCTGCACTTGACACAGTACGCCTGCACGTTTCACCTCCTCGTGATCGGTCTACGGAAATAATCCAGAGTATCACATCACCGTGCCTGAGTCAATAGGTCAAAACGGTTTTTCAAGATTTTTTCTTGGCAACGAGCATTTTGGGCAGCAACGGGGCGGATGGTGACAATCCAGTCAGACAGAGGCATCCAGGTAAACTTTTCCGGCTGGCGAAGCTTGAAATTTCTCGCTGGAGTTGTATAATGGAATAACTTTCAGGCCGAGAGAAGTCAAGAAACATCCAGGAGGGTGGTTATGAGCAAAGACCTCAGGCAATACCTGGAGGCGGTGAAGCAGGCCGGGACAGATTTCTATGTTGAGGTAAAGCGGCCGCTCCGGCCAAAGTTCGAGGTCAGCGTGCTCCAGCAGAAGCTGGCCGCGGCCGACCGCTATCCGGTCATCTATTGCCCCCGCATCGAGGGCAGCAGGTTGCCCCTGGTCACCAATATCTTCGGCGCTTACGAGCGATGGGCGCTGGCGCTGGGCATCGATGACGCCAGGCTGGAGCGGGAGGGCAAGGCCGCCATCCTCAAGGAGTTCCGCCGCCGGGAGCACGCCGCCCTGCCCGTCAGAGAGGTGACGCCCGGCGACGCCCCGGTCAAAGAGGTGGTCCTGCGCGGCAAAGACGTTGACCTCGACCTGCTGCCCATCACCCACCACGCCCAGCTTGATTCCGGCAAGTACATCACCATCGGCTCGATGATATGCAAGGACCCGGAGACGGGCGTCCCCAACGTGGGCGTCTACCGTCACGAGCAGAAGGGCAAAGACCTGCTGGGCTGCATGACCAGCCCGGGAAATCACGGCGACTACATCGCCCGGCGCTACGCCGAGCTGGGGCGGCCCATGGAGGTGGTCATCTTTGTCGGCCATCACCCACTGGTGCTGCTCGGATCATGCGCCGCCGGGCACATCAATATGAGTGAGTTGGAGGTGATGGGCGGCATGCTGGGCGAGCCGCTGGAGGTGGTGCCGGCGGAGACGGTTGACCTGCCCGTGCCGGCTCGGGCCGAGATCGCCATCGAGGGCGTCATTGACGCAGTCCATCCTGTCACCGACGGCCCCTTCGCCGAGTACCTGAACTACTATGGCGAAGGCCACAAACGCTGCTACCTGATGCGGGTGACAGCCATAACCATGAGACAGGATGCCATCTACCACGACCTCGACCCGGCGCACCGCGAGCATATCCTCTGCCCTGTGCTGGGTTTCGAGTCCAATGCCTACGACTACGTCAGCCGGGTGGTGCCCACGGTAAAGACCGTCCATTTATATCCCACCGAGCTGGGCACCAAGATAGCCTGCGTCTCCATCAAGAAGCGCGTGCCCGGGGAGGCGAGGCTGGCGGGACTGGCCGCCATCAGCAACGCCCAGGTCAAGGCTTCGATAGTGGTGGACGAAGACGTTGACGTGTTCAACGGCCAGGAAGTGCTTTGGGCAATCGGCACCAGGGTCACCGCCGACCGCGATATACAGGTCATCCCGGACATGCTCGGCGCGCACCTGGACCCCACCGCCTATAGCGAGACCCGCCCGAAGAGAGGGCCGATGGTCACCAAGGTGGTCATAGACGCCACCACGCCGGTGGAGCAGCCCTTCGAGACCAGGATAACGCCGCCCAGGGACATCTGGAGAGACATGGATATTGCGGAGTACCTGGGGGAGTGAAACTGAATAATTTCAAAGTTCAAAAAATCAAAAGACAAAACCTTTTGAACTTTGGATTTCGACATTTGAAATTATCGGAATTAGCAATTGAAAAGGATGAAACGTGTTTTGTGAGGCTGTCCCAGAATGTCATTCTGAGGGAGCAGAGCGACCGAAGAATCTGGGGTGGGGGGAATAGATACGAGATACCACCCCCAGCCGAGATCCTTCGCTTCCCCTTCGCTTCGCTCAGAGCTTGTGAAGAAATTCATTCTCAGACATAATGGTCAATAATGCCGATCAGCATGAGGTGAAGGTAAATGAGCCAAACGATGCTCCCGGTGGAACTGCCTGAGACCAGGAATGT
>JACPQC010000017.1 GCA_016190695.1 Chloroflexota bacterium | reverse complement strand
AAGAAATAGAGGAGACCAGAAATAACGAGATGTCCCGAACATAATGATAGCCAAGGCTATCGGAATCAGGCCACCAGCGATTACTACTTTCATAGTTGAGAGCATTATAAAATGGTTGAACAACTAAATGCAAATAAAACCGATAAAGACGACGTAGGATTCTGTCTGCTCTGGGTCAAGTCTGGGCTGCTGGGAGGCCCTTACCTTTATGACCCCTAATGAGCAGAACATTGACGTCAGAATCCAGCCCCAGAGAGTCCAGTAAGGGATTCATATGGCGTGTAATCCCCGGTACATTGCACATAGACTGCTGATGACCGGGTGATTAGCCGAATTCGGTCCTTGGGAGACCGGCTGCCTCTCATTATCGCCTGTTATGAGATTGCCTTCGTATACCCTTTTTCCCTTGAGGCACACTTAAAAACAAATATACCTTAACAACAAAACAGTGCTTAGTCTGATAGAACGTCACTCCAGCTTGCAAAAACGTCATTCCAGCGAAGGCTGGAATCCAGTCACCCTACCCCCTGGATTCCGTATCGAAGCCTGCCCCGTTCACGGTGAACCGTTCAGGGTGAACCCGTACTTGATACGGGGTACGAAGTGACGCACCCCCCAGCAAGCTGATGGGTATCCATCGGGGGTGGTAATGACACGCTCAACGCTTCGCACATTAGCTGCCTCCCCCATTCCGCGGCACTATGGACAGCACCTGAGTGGGGCACACCGCCACGCACATGCCGCAGACCTCGCACTGCTTCTGGTCAATGACGGGGCGGCCGTTCTGCATGGTGATGGCCAGGTGCAGGCAGCACTGCTTGCACCAGCCGCAATTGATGCACCCCTTCTCGTCCAGCGCCACCCGCACGCTGGGCAGCGGGCCGCCCATTATCTGGGGGATGTCCGCCGGGACGAACCTGGAGGCGTCCGGCGTCAGCTTCTTCCTGTTGGCCACTATGCCCTGGATATCCCCGATGCTGTTGTAGCCGTGTTCCTCCATCCACCACGTTATATCGTCCAGCCACTCCGTGCCCACGTCCACGCCCTCGACGCAGGTGACGGTACAGGTCTGCACCGAGGAAGCCCCGGCCATGAGCAGGCGCAGCACCGCCTTGGGCTCGCGCACCCCGCCGCAGCCACTGAGGTCTATGTTCACTCCGTTCAGCCGGAAATGGGCCATACAGCCGCAGATGTACGGGGTCTCGTTGCCCCAGTACAGCCCCCAGGTGAAGGGCACGCCGGGCATAGCGCCCACCTGCAGGGTATCCGGGTCGATTATTATGGCCGGGATAGGGGGGAAATAAGGATAGGCGTCAGCATATTGCACCGCCTTGGCGCCGCCCCGTATCGCCGCCTGCACCGAGGCCAGGGGGTCGGGGCAGTGGGGCGGCAGCTTGACCCCCATTGGCTTCTCCAGGCGCTCGGCGCAGAACCGGGTCCACCGCTCCACGATCTCAGGGTACATGCCCATGCCCACCTTGACGAACTGCCCGCTCTGGGGGTGTATCGCACCGATTATCCAGCAGCCCATGTTCAGTTCCACCATGTCCGCCTTGGACTGGTTTATCAGGCGGCACTGTTGCTCCCACCCCTTCTCGGTAAGGGCGGCGATGCTGGCGATGACCTTGCAGTCGGTGCCTTCCACCAACTCCTTTGTCTTGCTCACGTAGTAGGGATATTTGTCGTCGCCGTTGAAGAACAGCCCGATGCTGGTCATGATACAGCCCGTCTCCGGGTCGGTCTGGAAGAAGGAGCCGAAGGTCCAGTCCTGGGGTATCTTGCCCAGCTTTTCGCCGCCCCGGGAGCGAGGGGGATTCGTCTTGATGACGCGGGACTGCCATCTCTGGCCGGTGCGGTCGAGCAGTTTATAAAAGGGGTGCGGCACCTTGAAGTCCCACACCGGCCCGCCGGCGCTGCCGTCAACCACTTCATCGGCCACGTTGGTCTTCAATACCACCCCGCCCCAGCCCGCCTGCGCCGCCTTCTGGCATATCTCAGGGGTGTGGGTCGTCGGCCCGGCCCCGATGATGAGCGGGTTCTTCATCTCCACACCCATGTAGGTTGTCCTCAGGTCTACCATCTCAGTCTCCTTCGCCAAACTGTTGTAAAGTATCGGCCAGTCTCATGTCAGCTTGATAGCTAGACAATCTTTGCTTACACTACTGTCATTCCACGCGAAGGCGGGGAATCCAGCTATAAGCTTCATGGATTCCCTCCTTCGAGGGAATGACATAAGAGTCGATTGTCCTGACCAACAATCTCTGCGCTCCATTACCCCTCGTAATCATCCACAAAGCCGGTGGTCCCCGGCGGCATCTCCCTGGCCGGGCTGCCCGGCATCCAGACGCACAGCTTCTGCAGAGGGCCGGAGGGGTCCACCTTCCACTCGACGTGCGCCCCGCAGGGTATCAGGTAGGCGTCCCCCGGCTCTACGGTCATGGTCGTCTTCTTATTGTACAGGTCATTTATCAGGCTGTAGGTGACCTCGGCCTTGCCCGCCAGGATATAGTGGAACTCATCGAAAGAGAAGGTCCAGGCGAAATGCGCCCCGGGGGCGAAGTCCTCCAGCAAGGCGCTGCAGCGTGGGATGCGTATCATCTCCCCCCGCACGTAAAGGTTGCCGTGGGGCGTCCTCATGATCTTCATCCGCGCCTGCGGGTCTATCTTCACTTTGGCTATTTCCCTGGCTATGTCCTGGAACATGGTAATACCTCCTGCCGACCTCAGAGTTCGCTGACGATGTCCGCCGCCCTTCTCAGGATGTCCGGCCTGGTCTGCCCGACGATGTACCAGCGGCTCAGTCTCTCTTTATGGGCTTGCTCCATGTCTATCTCCTGCTCGATGACCTCTTCCCCGGCCTCCCCGCCCGCCGAAGCAGTCTGCCTGACATCGCCAAACTGGTCGATGACGCAGCTTCCCCCGCCGAAGACGGTCTGCTTCTGCCGCCCGGCCTGGTTGACGTAGCCGAACCAGGCGCAGTTCTCCAGCGCCCTGGCCTTAGCTAGTGTATGAAATCTTTGATACACCTGGCCAGGCACGGCGCTGATACAGAGCAGCAGCAGCGCCCCCCGGTAGGCATGAGCGCGGGTGATCTCCGGGTAATAGATGTCACGGCATATCTCCACGCCGACCCTGCCCAGGCGGGTGTCGAAAGTATCAATGTCCACGCCGGGCTTGAAGAACATGCCCTCGTCGTATATCGCAGCCGGGCTCCACAGCGTGGCCAGCACCAGCTTTCTCCATATCCCGCACAGGCCATCCGGGCCGAACAGCGCCGCCGAGTTGTACACGTAGCTGCCTCTAAGCTCAGGCAGGCCGATGAGGACATAAACGCCCTTCTCCCTGGCCTTCTCCATGATGGGCGCGGTTGAAGGGCCGGGCACCGGCTCGGCCAGCTCGTAGAAGCGCTCCTGGCACATGTAGCCGGTCAGCGCCATCTCCGGGAAGACCACCAGGTCCAAGCCGGCATCGGCGGCGCGGTCAACGTAATCGAGGATTTTGGCGGTGTTGGCCTGCTTGTCGAAAAGCTTTGGTTCCAGTTGTACCAGCCACAGTTTCATAGGCAAACGATCCCCAGCATTCCGGAATTAGTCTACAACGGGAAGGGGATGGTTTTCAAGGTAATGTAAAGTCAGCTACCCAATGGGGCTTTTTCAGCACCCTGCTAAGATGGGCAGGTTGTAGGCTGCGGCGGTAAACTCCCACTTCAAAATGATACGCTACCGGGAAGTGGCATGGTCTAGGCCCAATCCTCCAGAAGCTTGCGGGCATATTCACGCCGTCTCAGGAAATCGATAACAATATCCGTATCTAAGAGACAGGGATGCCCTTCGCCCGGCTCGCAATCCAGCATGGCAGCCAGCCGCCACCACGAAGGATGAAAATGGCTATTTTCGTAAGCACCCTCGGCGTCTACAGTTCCGAGGCTATCTTGTACAGATTGCGGTAGGCCTTGCCGAAGTCCGGGGCGCCGGCCTCCAGCCGCTCCCTCAAGCCCTTCATCCGCTCGATAAAGGCGGCCCGGTCACGGCCCTGCACCAGGTCCGCCCACTCCCGGGCCTTTTTCTGGAACAACCTTTCCACATCGACCACGCCGGGCAGGTTCATCTGGATGGAGGCGTAAAGCTCCGGGTCTTCGCAGAGCACGCTCTCCACCAGCGTCAGCAGCACCTTGTAGGTTATCCCTCCCAGCGCGCCGCTGTGCCTGAGCTTGTCTGAGCC
This sequence comes from Chloroflexota bacterium, assembly GCA_016190695.1. Lineage (GTDB taxonomy): Bacteria > Chloroflexota > Dehalococcoidia > Dehalococcoidales > RBG-16-60-22 > JACPQC01. Next base: position 43,372 of record JACPQC010000017.1, on the reverse strand, counting down.
GAGCAGGGTGTCCGCCGCCACGATAGCCACGTAGTGTGACAGGCCGAGGACGATGGTCATCATGTCGTCGTGTTCCTGGGGGGCCATCACCATCACCCTGCCCCCCCTCGCCTCCAGGTAGCCGCCGACCTTCTGGGCCAGTGCTGCCTCCCGGTCGTTGGTGGGGGTGAGCACGAAATTCTGGTCGCGCACCCCGGCGGCGCCAGGGCCGAAAAGGGGATGAACGCCCAGCACCTGCCCGTCTTTGATATGCCGGTGCATCGTCTCCACCGGGAAGACTTTGGTAGAGGTTATGTCTATCACAATATGGTGGGGCTGGATGTGGGGGGCTATCTCGGCCACCACTGCCTCGAGGCTCTCCATCGGTACCGAAAGCAGCACCACGTCGGCGGCCTCAACTGCGGCCACATTGGAGGCGACTTCAACGCCAAGCTGCCGCTGCACCTCCAGCAGTTTGTCCGGGGTGCGGCCGCTCACCACCACTTCCTTGCCGTCTTTCAACAGGTAATCGGCGAACCAGCGGCCCATCCGCCCCCCGCCGCCGATGATTGCCACCTTCATCAACTCACCTCGCCTGCGGGTACGAACCGAGCACCTTTACGAACAGGGATACCCGCTCCAGGCTTTCCAGCGTCTCCCGGGCCGCACTGTCCTGGCGGTGCCCCTCGAAGTCCAGGTAGAAATTGTATTCCCAGGGCCGCTGCCGGGTCGGCCTCGATTCCAGCTTGGTCAGGTTTATATTCCTGGAGGCGAACTCCTTCATCGCCTCGTACAGCGCCCCCGGCCTGTCCTTGGCCGAAAAGACTATGGAAGTCTTGTCCTTTCCCGATGGTGGGGCATCCTGGCGGGACAGGATGAAGAAGCGGGTGAAGTTATTGGGGTTGTCCTCTATCTCCCTGGCGATTATCTTCATCCCGTATATCTCGGCTGCCCTGGCGCTGGCAATGGCGGCGGCGTTCTTATCCCCGGACTCTTTTATCATCCTGACGCTGCCGGCGGTATCATAAGCGGGGACGACCTCGCAGCCCAGGTGACTGAGAAAGCTCCGGCACTGGCCGAGGGCCTGGGGATGGGAGTAGACCTTCTTTATCGTGTCCAGCCCCGCCTCCGGGCTGCCGATGAGGCAATGGATGATGCGGTGCTCGATCTCCCCGCAGACCATCAGCGGAGATTCCAGCATCAGGTCGTAGGCCCGGCTGATGCTCCCCTCCAGCGAGTTCTCGATAGGAACGACGCCGAACTGCGCCCCCTCCCGCTCCACCGCCCGGAACACGTCCTCCAGGCTCTCCCTGGGCCTGACGATGATGGAGTGCCCGAAGTAGCGGAGGGCAGCCTCCTCGCTGTAAGCGCCTATCTCTCCCTGGAAGGCGACCTCCACCCCCTGGATGCTCTTGCAGGCGGCGATTATGCGCCGGTATATCTCCTCGATGTCTTCCTGGTTGACGTTGCCATCGCGCGCCAGCGCCTTTACATGCTCCAGGACGCGGCGCTCCCGCTCTTTGTCCTCGATGAGCCGGTTCTCCTCGCGCTTGCCCCGGCCGATCTCCTCGGCCAGCCTCACCCTCTGGGAGATGAGGTCAACAATGCGGGCATCCAGCTCATCAATCCGCTTTCGGAGGTCTTCCAGGTTCATCTTATCACCCTCGGTACCAGGCCGGCCATCAGGGCGAAGTCGCACAGGGTCAGCGCCATCATCGCCTCTACGACCGGCACTGCCCTGGGCACGATACACACATCGTGCCGCCCGCCAACGGTCAGGCTGGCAATCTCCAATTTCTCAAGGTCAACCGTCTGCTGGGGTCTGGCTATAGAGGCGGTCGGCTTGATCGCGGCCCGGACCACCAGGGGCATGCCGCTGCTTATGCCGCCCAGGGCGCCGCCGGCGTTGTTGCTGACGGTCACTACCCGGCCATCCTCCAGGGCAAAGGGGTCATTGTTCTCCGAGCCTCTGATGATAGCGGCGGCGAAGCCCGAGCCGAACTCCACTCCCTTGATGGCGGGTATGGCCAGCAAGGCTTTGGCCAGGTCTCCCTCCAGGGTATCGAAGACCGGCTCGCCCAGGCCCACCGGAAGGCCCCGGGCCAGTCCTTCGACGATTCCGCCAATGCTGTCTCTTTCGGCGCGGGCCTCCTCGATGAGCGCGGTCATGGCGCGGGAGGCCTCGGCATCGGCGCACTTCAGGGGGTCATTCACGGCGCTGGCCTTTATCTGGTCGAACTCCATGGGCCGCGCCCGTATCCCGCCTATTTCCAAGGCGTGGGCGGCCACCTCGATGCCGCATCGTACCAGCAGCTTTTTGGCGATGGCCCCGGCCATGACGAAAGAAGCGGTTATCCGCCCGGAGAAGCGCCCCCCGCCGCGGAAATCGTTGAAGCCGCCGTACTTGGCGAAAGCGGTGTAGTCGGCATGGCCCGGCCTGGGCAGGAAGCGTATCCTCTGGTAATCCGAGGAGTCGACATCCTGGTTCCAGATGAGCAGGCAGACAGGCGCGCCGGTGGTGACGCCGTTGAAGACGCCGGAAAGGACCTCTACCCGGTCTGGCTCACTCCGCCGCGTCGAGGCCACGCCCGTTCCGGGACGCCTCCGGTCAACTTCCTCCTGGATGTCCGTCTCGGCCAGGGGCAGCCCGGCGGGACAGCCATCGATGACCACGCCGACGCACCTGCCGTGGCTCTCGCCAAAGGTGGTTATCTTGAAGAGCCTGCCCAGACTATTCACCTGTCTTCTCCACCCGGCCGCCAACGCCCTCCAGCAGTTCCCAGAAACCGGGGAAGGTCTTGGCCACGCATTCAGCATCCTGGATAACAGTACCGCCCACCGCCGCGCCGAGCACGCCGAAGGCCATTGCTATCCTGTGGTCGCCTTTGGAATCTATAACCGCTCCGCGCGGCCCGGCGCCGGCGATAGTGAGGCGGTCTTCCTCCTCTACCACGCTGACACCCATCCTCTCCAGGCCCTCCTTAACGGCGGCCACCCGGTCTGATTCCTTGAGCCGCGCCCGGCTTATGCCGGCGAACTGGCTTTCACCCCGGGCCACTGCGGCCAGCACTGCCGCCACCGGCAGCAGGTCTATGCAGTCAGACAGGTCAGCGGTTATCGCCCTGAGGTCTGACCGGCGTACCGTCACCGTGCTCTCTTCCACCTCCACCGTTGCCCCCATCTCTATCAACAGGTTCAGTATTGCTTTATCTGCCTGAAGACTGGCCGGGTTCAGTCCAATCACCTTCACCTCACCGGCCAGCGCCCCCAGGGCCAGGAAGAAGGCCGCGGAAGACCAGTCGCCCTCGACGCGGTACCTGGTCGGCTGGTACTGTTGCCTGGCTATCTCGAACCGGTCGCCATCCCAGGACACCTTGACCCCGAAGCTGTCCATGCACTCCAGGGTCATCAGCACATAGGGCTTCGATTCCAGCACTGTGGTCAGCTTTATCACCGCGCCTTCCTCGGCCAGGGGGGCCACCAGCAGCAGGGCGGAAATGAACTGGGAGCTTATGTCTCCGGGCAGCTCGGTCTCGCCGCCCCTGAAACCTTCGCCGACCACTACCGGGGGCAGGTCTCCAGCGGAGGAACATTCCAGCCCCAGCTTGCCCAGCGCCTGTACCAGCGGGCCAACGGGCCTCTTCGCCAGGGATGGACCGGCAGTAAGCCGGCAGGTACCCGGCACAACAGCACAGATAGCGGTCATGAATCTCAGCGTAGCCGCGGAATCGCCGCAGTGAAGCTCACCTTCCGGAGGCTGAAAATAGCCGCCGCTGACCCGCCACAACCCTTCCTCCCTCTGGACCCGGACGCCTATGCCTCTTAGCACGTTTATGGCGGCGTCGGTATCCTCGGAACTGAGCGGTGCCACTATCTCGCTCTGGCCTCCCGCCAGGGCAGCGCACATCAACGCCCTGATAGTATAGCTTTTAGAGGGAGGGGCCTTCACCTCCCCCCTTGCCTGGCTCTTACTGAGGGCAACCTTCATAATCTCTCACACTCCCGGCTATGCACTCGGCAACCGAATCCACGTCCAGTCCTGTCGTGTCTATTTTGAAATCAGCGGCGCGCTCGTAGAAAGGCCGCCGGAACCGCAGCATCTCCCGGATGCGCTCCGCCCGGTCCGGCGTGCTGAGCAGGGGACGGTCGTCTTTGCCGGCGGATATGCGCTTTAGTATCGCCCCCGGCGAAGCGGTGAGGTAGACGATCAGGCACTCTTTCTTCAGCCGGTCGATGTTTATCCGGTTAAGCGCCACGCCGCCGCCGCAGGCGATGACCACGCCCTTCCGCCCGGCAACTTCCCTGGTCACCTCTATCTCCAGTTCGCGGAAGGCTATCTCCCCGTCCTGGCCGAATATCTCCGGGATGGTCTTACCCGCTTTTTTCTCGATGAGGGCGTCCATCTCGATGAACTCGAGTCCCAGCCTGGCCGCCAGGGCTGCGCCCACCGCCGTCTTCCCCGTGCCCATGAAACCGATCAGGGCGATGCTAGTTTTCATGTCCCAGCGCCCTCATCGCCGCCTGTTTCATCAGTCCCACCGGCGCCTTACGCCCGGTCCACTTCTCGAAGGCCAGGGCGCCCTGCCAGGCGAGCATGTCCACCCCGCCGATAACGGCGGCGCCGGCGGCCCTGGCCTCACGGAGCAACCTGGTCTCGGCAGGATTATACACTATATCAAATACGGTCAGCCCCGGCCGGAGCAGCCCTACTGGCACCGGCGTCAGGCTGGCCTCCGGCGTCATGCCGGCGCTGGTGGTATTGACCAGGATTTCAGCGTCCCTCATCGCCGCCGACAGGTCTTCTTCAGACAGACCACCAGCTTCGATTCCGGGGCTGAGGTCGGAGATCTGGCGGGCGAGGTCACGGGCGCGTTCGGGATGGCGATTGAGGATGACCAGTCTGGCGCCCTTTTCAGCGAGGGCGAAGGAGATGGCCCTGGAAGCGCCTCCCGCGCCCAGCACCACCGCCTTTCTGCCCGCCGGCTTGGCCCCGTGCTCCAAAAGCGCCTGGATGAAACCGCCGGCGTCAGTGTTCGAGCCGGTAAGGAAGCCGTCATCGTTGGTTATGGCATTTACCGCGCCTATCCGGCGCGCCAGAGGTTCTATCTCGTCAAGAAAGGCCATGACCTCGATCTTGTGCGGTATGGTGACGTTCATCCCCCTGATGTTTAGACCCCTCACCCCGTCCATAGCCCGCCCCAGGTGCTCTTTCCTGACCCTGAACGGCAGGTAAATATAATCGATACCAAGCGCGGCGAAAGCGGCGTTGTGCATGGCGGGCGATACGGTGTGCTCCACGGGGTCTCCGATGACCCCGCAGACCCTGGTACGGCCGCTTACGGCGTTACCGTCCATTTGACAACATCCGGTAGACTTTAGTCAAATCGGCGGCCGTCATCTGGCCGGGGGCGGACTCCCGTCCCACCCCCACCGAGGCGTAGGTGAAATCGCCTCCCACCAGGGGACAGAGCACGCGGCTGGTCAGTCCCAGCGCCCCCATGGCGAAGGCCACCACCCGCGCCGGGGCAAAGTCTGAAATGAGCTGCAAAACGGACAGGTTGTCCTGGAAACCGGTCGCAGTGGTAACCAGCTTGCAGATGTCAGCGCCGGCAGCCAGTTGCCTGTTTATGATGTCTTTCATAGTCTCAGCCGGAGGCGTCCCCTCCAGGTCATGATATGATATCAGGCATCCGGCCCTTTTCTCAATCCGCGCCACAACTCCTTCCAGCCCTTCAGTCATCAATTCCACATCCACCAGGCTGGCTCCCGTGTCAATGGCGCTCAAAAGCTGCGAAATCCTCTCTGTCTCGCCGCCCCGCCAGCCGCCCCCCTCTTCGCGCCTCCGGTTACAGGCGATCCACGGCCTGCCCAGCCGCCGGGCCACATCCCGCCAGCCCGGCCCGATAAGGTCTATGCGCACCTCGAACAGGTCGACCAGCGGCTCGACCTCTCCCAGAGACCGGGGGTCATCATTGACAATGACAGCACAGATCCGCGGCCTGTTCATCTCTCAGCAAGCACCTGTTCCACCAGTGCCGGGGGCACCTCGTCGCTGATGAAGGCCCGGCCTATCTCCTGAAGGAGAACAAACCTGGTCTTGCGCTGCTGCACCTTCTTGTCATGGCTCATCCCCTCCATCAGTTGCGGGACGGGGACATCGGGCAGGGCTACAGGCAGACCGGCCCGTTCGATAAGCCTTTTCAGGCGGGACACCGAGCTAACATCGAGCGCGCCCATCCGGTGGGAGAGCCGGGCCGCCGCCACCATGCCGATGGCTACGGCGCTGCCATGTCTCAGGCCGAAATGGGAGGCCGATTCAAGGGCGTGGCCAATAGTATGGCCGTAATTGAGGATGCCCCTCAGCCCGGAGTCCCGCTCGTCCTTTTCCACTACCCCCGCCTTGATGCCCGCCGTGCGGTAGACTATCTCCTCCAGTACCTCCACGTCGAGCGCCCTGGCCCGCTCCATGTTCTCCTCCAGGAACGCGAACAGGCCGGCGTCCCTGATGGCGGCGCTCTTGATGACCTCGGCCAGGCCGTTGGAAAGCTCCGCCGGTGGCAGCGTCTTCAGGGCGTCAATATCGGCGAACACGGCTGCCGGCTGGTAGAAGGCCCCGATCATGTTCTTCATCCGGCCATGGTCTACCGCCACCTTGCCGCCGATGCTGCTGTCAACCTGGGCCAGCAAAGTGGTGGGGACCTGGACCAGGGGCAGGCCGCGGAGATAGGTGGCGGCGACGAATCCGGCCAGGTCGCCGATGACCCCGCCTCCCAGCGCCAGCACCGGCGTCGTCCGCTCGGCGCGTAGAGCAGTCAGCTCATGGTACAGCCGGCCCGCCGTCTCCAGCGATTTATGCTCTTCACCCCGCTCCACCAGCAGGATATCCGTATCGAAGCCATACCCGGCCAGGCCCCGGCACAGGGCCTCCCCGTAAAGCTCTTTTACCAGCGGGTCGGTGATGATCACCAGTCTCCCGGAGAAGCCCTTTTCCCTGAGGCGCTCCCCGGCAGAGGCCAACACGCCGGGGCCGATGTATATGCCGTAGCCAGAGCTGCCAAGCCCTACTATGATCTTCCTCATCGGTACCGGTGCTAGTGCTTTACCCTGCTGGCCAGGCTGACCACTTGGTGGATCTTCCGGCAGGCGTCGATAATCTCTTTAAGCTCGTCCGGAGTGACCATCTGCTGGCTATCGACCAGCGATTCCGCCGGGTTGTAATGGGCCTCGATCATCAGGCCGCTGGCCCCGGCGGAGATGGCGGCGCAGCTCATGCTGTAAATAAGGTCGCGCCGTCCGGTGGCGTGGCTGGGGTCGGCGAATATGGGAAGATAGGTTTCCTTCCGCACCACTGGAATGGCGGCAAGATCGAAGGTATAGCGCGTGTAGCTCTTGCCCTTGCCCACCGGCACGATGCCCCGCTCGCACAGGATTATATTCTTGTTGCCTTCGGCGGCGATGTATTCAGCGAAAGAGAGGAACTCCTCCACGCCAGCGCCGAAGTGCCTCTTGAGCATGACCGGTTTCCCCGTCCTGGCCACCGCCGCCAGCAGGTCCTGGTTGTACATATTCCTGGCACCAACCTGGAGCACGTCTACATACTCCGCTATCAGGTCGACCTGGCTCTCTCCCCTGACCTCGGTGATCACCGGCATCTCGAACTTCCTGCCCACATCGCGCAGCCAGAAAAGCGCCTCTTCGGCCCCTTCTTTACCGTTGGCCCCCAGCCCCTGGAAGGAGTGGACCGAGCTCCTCGGCTTGAATACCCCGCCCCGCAGGATGTCAGCGCCGGCCTTTTTCACGCCTTCGGCGATGCGCAGCAGTTGCTCCTTGCTCTCAACGGCGCAGGGGCCGGCGATGAACACCGGGTCTCCGCCGCCGATGGTGACATTGCCCACCTTGACCGGACGGCAATCACATTCGGCGTCCAGCAGCTTGTTGTACTCCCGGTTTACCAGTTTGTAAGGTGTCTCCACCATCATGGCCTCCTTTACTCCGGGAAGGACGGCGAAGTGAGAGAAGGGTATCTTCCTTTCATCGCCGACCAGGCCGATAACCGTCCTGAACTCACCCCTGGAAACATCCGCCCTGAGGCCAAACTTGTATACTTCCTTAATTACGTTGGCTACCTCTTCCTCGGTAGCATCAGCCTTCATGATTATCATTTTCGCTCTCCTGTCCGGTATATTAGGTGGGTCTGCCATTGAGTATAACATTTTGCCTGCATTTTGGGCTAATTAAACTAAAAAACCCTCCACTGGGGAGGGCTCTTCACTAATTGCTCTCAGGCTCTTATGATTTCAAACACTCATGCAAAAGCCTCCCCTGCGCAGTGCATGCGCCACGTAAACATGAAATATGCGCGGTAAGCTTTGCCGGTGTTGCCTGACATATTATGCACCTTTTGCCACTACTATAGCATACCGCCCGGATATTGTCAAAGGTTATGTTGGCTGGCATTCAGCGCCCACAGCCCGACATAACGGAGCGCTGCGGCTGATAGACAACAGAAAAATCTTGCGGTAAAATACTAAACATAATATTTTTGCCAGGGCGGGTCTTTTGCCTGCTGCCGGGCAAGGTGGAGGAGGTGGAAGAGGTGAAGATACCGGCGGTATTGACGGACGTAGGTACGCGTTTCAAAGGCAAGTTGGCCGGCAATATGCCGGCAGCGATAGCAACAATAGCGGTCATCGCGGGTGTCCCTTTTCTGGCCAGCGCTGATTACCGCTGGATCGGGCATTCCATTATCAGCATGTCAGCCCTCGGTCTCCTGATTGTGACGCTGGTATGCGGGGCGATACTGGCCAGGAGAATCCGCAGGCCGCCCAACCGCAACAGGTTCCATTTTCACCGGAAGAGCGCCATTTCAATGGGGTTGCTCATGGCGGCGGCACTGGGCTACGGGTTCTGGATGTACATCGCAGACAATGTCCGCCCGCTGAACTCATTTCACATGCTGGGGGGACTGGTCTTGCTGGCGATGACCGGGGCGCTTATCGCCACCGGCCTGTGTCCCCGGCGGCCCCGGAGGAAATGCGTACACCGCTGGCTTGGCTACTTCACCGTTAGCGTTGTGGTAGTCCAGCTCGCCTTCGGCTTTTTCTCTACTCCCCTGTTCAAAGGCGACGGTGAACACCAGACCTATCTTTTAAGATGGGAGACCCTGCTGGAGGAAACATGGCGCCCTGACGGCATAATCAGCCCGGGCGAATACTTTACCACCCTGACCCTGGCCGAAGGCTACGAGGCGTCCTACCGCACTGACGGCGAGTCCATCTATGTGGGGCTAAGAGTCAATACCACCGGCTGGGTCGGCATCGGCATTTCAAATGGAAACGGCATGAAGAACGCTGATGGCGTGGTGGCCCAGGTGACCGGCAGCGGGGAGGTGCGGATTGAAGACAGCTTTGGCGTAAGCAGGGTCCAATTTGTGGCCGATGTGGAGGTTGGCGGCACGAACGATATCATCGAATTCGGCGGCAAGGAGGAGAACGGGGCTACCATAATCGAGTTCAAGCGGACGATCACTACCGGAGACAGGTTCGATTCCCCGCTGGTGACAGGGAAGCAAACGGTTATCTGGGCTTACGGGAACAACGATGACCCAGGAATGCACATGGTCCAGGGGTATATCAGCATTTATCTTGAGCCGGGGGAGACTTGAGCAGAACTGGCAGGAGTGGGAGGATTCGAACCCCCGACCGGCGGTTTTGGAGACCGCTGCTCTACCGGGCTGAGCTACACTCCTACAAAGTTGAAATTCAGTGATTCTTTGCTATGCTCACCATCTGGCCTGAGAGCGCCATAACATAGCTTTACACATCCCCAGCTACTCAATTATATGGGAATATATATCCATTGTAAAGTCTATCTACCAGGCATGGCTTGGGGCTTCACAGATAACCTTCCACGTAGCGCCAAAGACCGGCGAACGTTTGCCCCGGATTGTGGAGCGGAGATTCTTGAGTATGGCCCGTCTTACTTTAGTTGCGGATTCACGCTATCGCCGTCCCTAGGAACACATCGTAAAACCTGTTGACATATTCAGAGGTTACACGTATAATACACGTATAAGGAGGTGCGCTATGCAAAGAAAGCTCACCGTCACGGTTGATGAAGAGGTCTACGAAGGCCTGCGCAAGACCATTGGGCCACGAAAAATAAGCAAGTTCATTGAGGAACTGGTGAGGCCACACGTTGTTCGCCCCGATCTGGAATCAGCCTACGAGGAAATGGCGAGAGACAAGAAAAGAGAGAAAGATGCTCTAGAGTGGGCTGAGATCACTTTCAAGGACATGGACCATGAAACGGGGTGAGATATGGTGGGTCAACTTTGACCCCTCTACCGGTGGGGAAATCAAGAAGAAACGCCCTGCCGTAATCATCAGCAACGATGCATCGAACCGGTTCCTTAATCGAGTTCAGGTCGTCCCTCTCACCGGCAAGACAGACCGGCTTTATCCCAGCGAGGCGATAGTAACATTTGAAGGCAAGGAAAGCAAGGCGATGGCGGACCAAATGGCTACAGTCAGCAAGGCACGGCTCTTTCGCCGCGCTGACATTCTTTCTACGGAAGATGTGCGCAAGGTTGAGAAAGCTATCAAAATACAATTAGACTTTATTTGAGAGAAAGAGGCAGCACTGGAGGTAGGCTTGGACACCGATGTCATCAAGCGCCTGAATACCCTATGGGCAAACATGTACCCCTACCTGGCCCGCCAGGCGATGGCTGCCTTCGGCCGGGACTCCGGCCCGGTGCTGGAGATGGGGCCATTTTCAGGCGGAATATCGCGGGAACTGGCCCGGGGCTGGCCCGGCCTGGAGATAACCATTGCGGATGAGTCTCCGGCGGTGCTGGCATACCTGCGCCACGAAATAGAGACCTCCGGAATGTCACGCCGCATCACGGTTATGGAGACCCGTTTGGACGACCTCGATTTGCCCGCCGGCCAGTTCGACCTGGTGGTGTTCAGGGGCGCTTTCTTCTTCCTGGACGAGCAAGGGGAACTGTTCAAAGAGGTGTTCCGCGTGCTGCGGGAGGGCGGCGCCGGCTTCATCGGCGGGGGGTACGGCGAAGGGGTCCCCCGGTCTCTCATCGATGAGATAAGCGAAGAAAGCCGGGAGCTGAATGCCAGGCTGGGCAGAAAGTGGTTCAGCATCGCGGAACTGACCGGCGTCATCGAGAATTCGGGGCTGGCCGGCAGGTGCAGCCTTCAACAGGAGGGGGGCGTGTGGGTGGTGCTGCGGAAATGAGCCTTCAAGAAGGAATCTTCTGCCCAACGGTTATCCGCCAGCGCTGGCCATCAGGTCCGTACTCCACGGAGACCTCCCCGGAGGCGGCATCCGAGTAACGCGCCGTCAGGGAGGCAGCCCGCTCAACTGCATCAGCCGATTTCTCCCCCAGCAGAATAGTGACGGGACTGCCGCAGCCGGGCACCTCGAAGTAATAGTCGGCAGGCCCTTTCAGTGCCATAAGCTGGCGGTTCTCCGGCTGGTTGCGCCCCACCACAATGTGGCTGCCGTTGTGCCAGAAGTGGCGGCCCACCTTCAGCAGCATGGCATCGTGCTGGCTGAAACTGTCCTGGTACCGGAACAGCTTTCGTAACCTCTCGGCGAACTCCTTCTGGGTGAGCAGGCAGCCACCGGAGGGGCAGGGGTAATCGGTCACCCCCAGGTTATCAGCCAGCTCTATCTGGCGCTTCCTGGAGCGTCCCCGTATGTCCAGCAAGCGGCTCCGGTCGACCCAGCCCATCCTCTCCGCCTCGGTCTCCGGCAGCAGCTTCGCCGAAAGCGGCCTCAATACCTTTCCTTCCAGCCCGGCCTCGCGGTCGATAATATCCAGCGCGGTCTTGAACTGGGACTTGGGCCGCTGCTCCAGCACTTCGCCGGTGAAGATGAACCTGGCATCTATCTCCTCGGCATACTCCCTGGCCTTCCTGAAGATGTAAATACGGCAGTCTATGCAGGGGTTCATCCCGGAGCCGTAGCCGTGCCTGGGATGGCGCACCACCTCCAGGTAGTCCTCACCCTTGACCATCGTTTTCAGGGGGATACCGAACTTGCTGCTGACCTCATCGGAGAAACAGCGGCCCTTATGGTTGCACTGGCAGAAGGTGGAGACGAAGTTCAGCCCCTCCACCTCGATGCCCTGCTCCATGATGAGCCTGACGGCCAGCGTGCTGTCAAGCCCCCCGGATAACAATGCCAGAGCCTTCATCACTTGGTTACCTCTAGAGAAAATGATCCCTGTCTATGATATGCCTCAGCAGGTGCTGAGGTCAAGATAACCAGTCCGGAAATGCCGGCGTTGCCCGGTCACTCCAGCTTCACCCTCCCCAGCACCTCCGCCTCTTTTTCCTTCATCGCCCGCTCCGATTCCGGGTCTCCGTGCTCATAGCCCAGCAGGTGCAGCACGCCGTGAACAAGCAGCACCGCAATCTCGGTCTCGACGGGATGGCCCTGTGCCGAGGCCTGCCTGACCGCCTGGGGGCAGGAGATGATGATGTCTCCCAGGTAGGGCGGGCCTTCCGGGGGCAGGATAAAGGGGAATGGCTCGCCACCGCCTTCAGACCTGGGACCGAAGGAGAGCACGTCCGTAGGCTCATCGAGGCCGCGGAACTCGCGGTTAAGCTGGCGCACCCGCTCATCGCCGGACAACGCCAGGCTCAACCCCGCACCTGGCTCGGTCCCCAGCGCCATGAGCACCTGCTCGACCAGGCGGCGCAGCCACTCCTCGCCGGGACACCCCGGCAAACCCTCCTCAATGAAAATGTCTATGTCCATCTTGCCGCCATGATAACACAGCGGTATCTGGGCAGTAAATATGCCCGGAGGTGAGGCACCCCTTCCATTGTCTCCGTTGCTGTCAAGATGTTATAATGCGCACGGCTTGAATAAGAGACCGCGAGGAAAGGAGATTGCCGTATGGCCACAACCAGAGAGCTGATAGAGGAGTACAAGCAGAAGAGGCAGAAGATACAGGCTATGGCCGATGCCGCCGCTATCGAGAAGCGTCACAAGGGCGGCCAGTGGACGGCGCGGGAGAGGATAGACTATTTCTTTGACCCGGGCACCTTTACCGAGATCGGTCTCTATGTGAAGCATCGCACCGTACACTTCGGCATGGACAAGCGCGAAGTGCCCGCCGAAGGCGTGGTTACCGGCTACGGGCTGGTCAACGGGCGGCCGGTGGTGGCCTTCGCCGAAGACTATATGGCCCTGGCCGGGACGTTCGGCGAGTACCACGGCCTCAAGGAAATAAGGGCGATCAACCTGGCCAAAGACATGGGCTGGCCGGTGGTGGGCATGAACGATTCCGGCGGGGCGCGCCTCCAGGAAGGCATGGACACCCTGGAGACCTACGGCCAGCTTTTCCGCGCTCAGATACAGGCCTCGGGCATAGTCCCCCAGATCGCCCTGCTCATGGGGCCGTGTCTGGGCGGGCAGGCCTACCATCCCATCATGCAGGACTTCATCATCCAGTGCAAGAACACCGGGTACATGGGCATCGCCGGCCCTGCCTTCGTCAAGACCCAGCTTGGCGAGGAGATAGGCCTTGAAGAGCTTTCCGGCTGGAAAGCCCACGCCATCAAGGCGGGGCAGACGCACATCGTGGCTGAAGACGATAAAGACTGCCTGGACAAATGCAAGGAGTTGCTCTCCCTCCTCCCCGCCAACAACCGGGAGCAGTCGCCCCGCACCGCCTGCGCCGACGACCCGGAGCGTACCTGCCCTGAGCTTGACACCATAATCCCGGACCGGCCCACCCAGCCCTATGATATGTACAAGGTGATACGGGCCATCTCGGACAACGGCTACTTTTACGAGACGCTGGGGCTTCACGCCAGGACGGTCATTACCGGTTTTGCTCGGTTCAACGGCCGCGCGGTGGGTATCTGGGCAAACCAGCCCATGTTCGCCTCGGGCACCATCGATACCCATGCCGCAGACAAGGGGGCCAGGTTCGTCAGGTTCTGCGACCTGTTCAACATCCCGGTGGTGACCCTGGGCGATTGTCCCGGCTACATGATCGGCTCTGACCAGGAGTGGAAGGGCATCCTCCGCCACGGGGCCAAGCTCCTCTTCGCCTGGGCAGACGCCACTATTCCCCTCATCTCGGTCATATTGAGGAAGTCCTACGCCGGCGCCCACTATGGCATGCTCGACAAGGGCATCGGCGCCGACTTTGTTTTCGCCTGGCCGACGGGACGGGTGACCATCGTCGGAGGGGAGACGGCGGCCAGCGTCATATTCGCCAGGGAGATAAAGGAATCGCCCAACCCGGAGGAGACCCGCATCAAGAGGACCACCGAGTATGCCGAGCTTTACGAAAACGCCTACTTCGGGGCGGCCCGCATGTGCATCGACGATGTGATAATGCCCTCCGATACCAGGAAACAGATAAACCGGGCGCTGGACCTGATCGAGAACAAGAACAAGGACAACAAGGCCTTCAACGCCAGGCCCTGGCGGAAATACTCGAATATCAACCTGTGAGGTGTGAACAACGGAAGTAATACCGGCAATAGACTTGAGAGGGGGCCGCTGCGTCCGCCTCCACCAGGGCAACTACGACGAGGAAACGGTCTTCTCTGATGACCCCCTGGACGTGGCCCTGAGATGGCAGTCGATGGGCGCGCCCCGGCTGCACATCGTTGACCTGGACGGCGCCGCCAGCGGCGAGCTGCAGAACCTGGCCATCATCGAGCAGATAGCCGGCGCGCTCCTGGTACCGGCTCAGCTTGGCGGCGGCATTCGCCATATTACAACTATAGAGCGGCTGCTGAGGGCCGGCATCGAGCGCGTTATCTTGGGGACCGCCGCCGTAGAAGACCCTGACCTGGTCAGAGAGGCCTGCCGGAAATACCAGGAGTGCATCATTATCGGCATCGACGCTCGTGACGGGATGGCCGCCACCCATGGCTGGCGGCAGGGCACAACGGTGAAGGCCACCGACCTGGCCGTGGCTATGGTCAAGCTGGGGGCCAGGCGCTTCATCTACACCGACATCAGCCGGGACGGTACGCTCACCGAGCCGAACTTCTCCGCCATTGACGAGATGATCGATGTGCTGAGGCTCCCTGTGATCGCCGCCGGCGGGATATCATCATTGAACCACCTGAGGATGCTCCAGAAACTGGGCGCGGAGGGAGCCATCATCGGCAAGGCGCTGTACACTGGCGCCATTAATCTGAGACAGGCCCTGGCCCTGAGCGGTGAGGAGGAAAGGTAAGATTTTGACCGGGTTGAAATTTGACGAAAAGGGACTTGTCCCGGCGGTAGTCCAGCACGCTGATACCGGTGAGGTGCTGATGGTGGCGTATATGAACCCGGAGGCGTTGCAACTGACCCTCACCAGCGGCGATGCCTGGTTCTACAGCCGCAGCCGCCGGGAGTTGTGGCATAAAGGGGAGACGTCCGGCAATTTCATCAGGGTGCGAGAGGTGTGGATAGACTGTGACCGGGATACCGTCCTGGTGAAGGCTCTCCCCGAAGGCCCGGTGTGCCACACCGGCAACAGGACCTGCTTCTTCCAGCAGTTGACTCAGGAAGCCTGAGCCGCCTCCTCCACCCTGTCGGTCTCCAGCGCCTTGTTCATCGCCGCCACTGATACCTCCAATTGGTCGTCATCCGGCTCCCTGGTGGTCAGGGCCTGGAGGAACAGACCGGGGGACATGATCATCCTCACCAGCACGTTCCGGGCATGCCTGGCGCCGAAATAAATGACCTCGTAGCCCAGGGCGGCGATCACCGGAACGAGCACAATGCGCGATAGTACCATCAGCCACAACGAGGGGCGGCCCACCAGGGCGAACACCAGTATGGCGATGATCAGCACCACGAAGAGGAAGCTGGTGCCGCAGCGGACGTGGGCCTTGTCGTGCCTCCGCACCTCGGCCACCTCCATCGGCACACCGGCCTCGAAGGCGTTGACCGCTTTATGCTCGGCGCCGTGATAGGCGAAGACGCGCCTGATGTCCGGCATGAGCGCCACAATCCTTAAATAGGCGATGAAAATGGCGATGCGGATGACCCCTTCGACCAGGTTGAAGACGATCGTCGAAGCAATATAGGGGCCGATCAGACTGGCCAGGAACAGCGGGGCGACGAAGAAAAGGGCCACTGCCAGCGTCAGAGAAGCAAAGAGCATAAGCCAGACGGACTTGCCGGATAGCTCCACTTCCTCTTCTTCTAGGGAGACATTAGCCGAGTACAGCAAGCTCCTGATGCCCAGCACCATAGCCTCGATAAGGACAATGACGCCGCGAATAAATGGCAGCTTTCGCAACCGGCCAGTGTACAGACGTGACAGGGGTTGTACCTTCATGGCCAGCCCGCCACCGGGACGGCGCACAGCGGTCACCGCCGCCTTTTGACCCCGTATCATCACCCCTTCGATGACGGCCTGCCCGCCGTAGTGGAACTTTTTTCCCATCGATAAATAAAAAGGAGCGGCCTATCGAAGCTCCGCTCCCCTTTCTCCAGGATTACGCCCTTTTTGCCTAGCCTTCCACCTTGTAGCGCTTCTTGAACCGCTCTACGCGGCCGGCAGTATCCAGTACCCGGCGCGCGCCGGTATAGAACGGGTGACACTTGTTACAAAGCTCAACCCGCAACTCTTTCCTGGTAGACCCGATGGTGAAGGTATTGCCGCAAGAGCAGACAACCCTGGCTTCCGGATAATACTTGGGATGGATCTTCTCTTTCATAGCCTTCAGGCGTAAACGCTGACCTTTCTCCTGTCATTCCTGGCCGGCTCGAATTTAACCGTGCCATTGATCAGGGCGAAAAGGGTATAGTCACGGCCAACGCCGACATTATTGCCCGGGTGAATGCGCGTGCCCCTCTGGCGGACGAGGATCGTTCCCGCATTTACCGCCTGGCCGGCAAACCTCTTTACGCCAAGCCTCTTGGACTGGCTGTCCCTGCCGTTCCGGCTGCTGCCCGCACCTTTCTTATGCGCCATCAGTTACCACCTCTTCCTCTGAGGGGCGGACTTGCTGCTCGTCTGTTCCCGGCCCGATAATCTGATCAATAATCAAACTGGTATGGAACTGGCGGTGACCGAATACGCGATGGTAGCGCGTTTTGGCCTTGAACCTGGCAGCAAGCATCTTCTTGCTTCTTGCCTCGCCCTGTGCCCTGGCGACGACCTTTGCACCCTCAATGATTGGCCTGCCAACTGTTACCACCGCGCCATCACCGATGAGCAGCACTTTATCCAGCTCTATGGTCTCTCCCTGGGCTACCGGCAAACGGTCAACATCAATGATCTGGCCGGGAGTTACCCGGTACTGTTTGCCTCCGGTTTCAACGATAGCGTAAATTTTCCGCCTCCTTCACTAGACCATAGGATTTTACCAGTTACGGGCCTTCGTGTCAAATAGAAACAGGGACAACGCCTCCTCCGGCAGCTCCTCGGCCCGGCAGGACCTGGTTGTCAGGTCTATCCTCAGTATTCTGTTTTTCATGGGCAAAAGGACTATTTCTTCGCCAGGTATTTTTCCGGCTCTTTGTCGAAAGCGGTCTTGCAGCCCATGGCGCAGAAGTAGTATTTCTTCCCCTTGTACTCAGAGGTGGCCGCCGCCTTCTTCTCGTCCACTGTCATCTTGCATACCGGATCGATTGCCATGTTACATCCTCCTGAAGTTTATTTGGCAAACAGGGCTGGCCTTGAGTTTGCTCAGGCGCAGCCGGAAATATCAGGTGTACTACTGCCCGCTAACCCCCTGCCCTCTTTTTCACCATCGGAGTTACTACCGGCATCAGGATTATCATCGACAGCATAAAGACCCAGGCCGCCCCGCCTATCCGCGCCACCCAGGTGTAACCTCCCAGTATGGTTAGCACCAGGAACACCGCTGACAGCGCCAGGGATATGCCGGTATATATCAGGCCGCTTACCAGTACAACGTTCCTCATATGTCACGCTCCTCTCTGGCTGGCTACCGGTTCCGCGCTGACAGATACCGGGACAGGGGCGGCCCGCCCCGGACGCCGTATCTGCGGTATATAGCCCCGCATCCGCAGGGTGTTCAACGTCACCGACAGCGAGCTGGTGGCCATGAGCAGGGCGGCCAATTCCGGGCTGACCATCTGGGCGAAGAAGGGGTAGAGCAGGCCGGCGCCAAGGGGTATGGCCAGGGTGTTGTAGCCGAAGGCCCAGAACAGGTTCTGCTTTATCAGGCGCAGGGTCTGGCGGCCTATCTGCAGCGCCGCCACCACGTCCATCAGGTCGTCCTTGACCAGGATTACCTCGCCTGTCTCCTTGGCCACATCAGTGCCTGAGCCGATGGCGATGCCCACGTCGGCCTGGGCCAGCGCCGGGGCGTCGTTGATGCCGTCTCCGACCATGGCCACCTTGAGGCCTTCCGCCTGGAGCTTCTTCACCTCGCTGGCCTTGTCCTCGGGCAGCACCTCGGCCAGCACCCGGTCGATGCCCACCTGCCTGGCGATGGCTTCGGCGGTGCGCCGGTTGTCCCCGGTGATCATGACCACCTGGATACCCATGTTATTGAGCGCCCGCACTGCCAGGGAAGATGTCTCTTTCAGGGTATCGGCAACGGCCACGATGCCGGCGAATTTGCCATCTACGGCGACGAACATGGCCGTCTTGCCTTCGTGCTCCAGTCGCTCAGCCTCGGCCATCTGACCTTCCAGGGCGATGTTGCGTTCCGCCATCAGCTTGCGGTTGCCCAGGAGGATATTATGCCCCTCAAAGGCGGCCTCGACGCCGTGGCCGGGGATGGCGTTGAAGCTCTCGGCGTCCGCCAATTTGAGTCCCCTGTCCCTTGCGCCATGCACGATGGCCTCGCCCAGCGGGTGCTCCGAGTTCTTCTCGGCGACCGCCGCCATGAGCAATACCTTGTCCTCCGGCAGGTCGCCCAGGGCCAGGACGTCCGTCACCGAAGGCTCGCCCCAGGTGAGCGTGCCGGTCTTGTCAAAAATGACCGCCTGGAGCTTGGCGGTGTTCTCGATAGCCTCAGCGCCCTTGAACAATATACCGTGCTCGGCCCCCTTGCCGCTCCCGGCCATGATGGCGCTGGGCGTGGCCAGACCGACCGCGCAGGGGCAGGAGATGACCAGCACGGCTACCGATATCAGCAGGGCGAAGCCGAACACCCCCATCTCTGACAGTGTGTAAGGGGTGAGGATAAGCCTGCTCTCAGGAATGAACCACAGGTTATAGCCGACGAAAAACCAGAAAAGGAATACTATCAGCGCCAGGGCATGGACGCCCAGGATAAAATGCCCGGCCACTTTGTCGGCAATGCGCTGGATGGGGGCCTTGGTGGTCTGGGCGTCCTCCACCAGCTTGATGATCTGGGCCAGCGCGGTGTCCTTGCCCACGCGCGTGGCCCGGAACCGGAAAGCGCCGGTCTTGTTGATGGTGCCGCCGATCACCTCATCGCCGGTCTTTTTCTCCACCGGGATGCTCTCCCCGGTGATCATGGACTGGTCAACCGAGGAGTACCCTTCCAGCACGATGCCGTCAACCGGGATAGACTCGCCGGGCCGGACCAGCAGCAGGTCATCTATCTGCACTTCCTCGGCGGGTATCTCCATCTCCTGGCCGTCCCTGAGCACCCTGGCCGTCTTGGGCTGGAGCTTCATCAGTCTGCGGATGGCCTCGGAGGTGCGCCCCCTTGTCACCGCTTCCAGGTATCGGCCCAGGATGATGAATGCGGTGAGCAGCGCCGCTGCCTCGTAGAAGGTGACACCCTCGCCGCCGAAGCCGGCATCCGGCCAGAAGGTGTTGATGACGGCGATGAGATAGGCGGCGCCGATGCCGGTGGCGTATAGCAGGTTCATGTCGGTCAGGCCGCGTTTCAGGCCGTTCCAGCTATTGATGAAAAACTGCCTGCCCGGCCCGAAAACGATGGGGGTGGTCAGCACGAACATGACCAGCTTGTTATGCAAAATCGCAGGGACGAAGTTCGGGAAGAACCAGTAGGGCTGCAGCATACCTATCATCACCAGCATGCCCAGCGTGCCGGACATTATCAGGTTGTTGCGCTGGCGTTTTACTTCCCGCTCTCGCGCCTCTTTCTCCCGGTCGAGGGCGGCCTGTCCCTCCATCTGCTCCTCGGCCCCGTAGCCCAGCGCCTGGATCGTCTTTTTTATCTCGGCAAGCGGGGTCACGTCGGACTCATAGTCAACGCGAGCGGTGCCGGCGGCCAGGTTGACCACCACTTTGGCCACGCCCGGCAACTCGCCTACCGCCTTCTGGATGTTCGCCACGCACGAGGCACAGGTCATCCCGGTCACCCGCAGCGATGCCGTGTTCAGGACGACCTCGTATCCTATCTCGTCAACGGCCTTCTTCATGTCAAGAATAGAGGCCCGGGCAGGGTCATAATCGACCGACGCCTTGCCCGTAGCCAGGTTGACCACCGCCCCCTTCACCCCGGGCACTCCCTTGAGGGCGCCCTCGACATGGGCCACGCAGGAAGCGCAGGTCATACCGCCTACAGAGAGCGTCGCTTTACTGGCTTCTTTATCTGTCATACAATACCTCCTTAAACCGTCAGTGGCATTCCCGCCCGGTCTCAGTAACCGGCGCGGTGCCGCTGCCGCACGGTTCCACCACTACGCCTACGCCCTTGACGCCGGCTACTCTCACTTGTTCGCCTACGTCCAGGGACGTGTCGCAATAGGCGCTCCATAGCTCGCCACGGCAACGCACCAGGTAGCGGCTGGATTCATTTGTCTCTGCTGTTGAGACCACTTCCGCCCGTGCGCCCACCAGGCTGCGGAAGTCATCCCTCACCGGTTGCCTCAATGCCCTGATCATGACCAGGTACAGCAAGGCGGACACCAGTAAAATCACCAGGTAAATAGACAGGGCCGAGATCAGAGGCATAAGCCAGAAGAGCGGCAGCCCCACAAAGGGCGTCAGGAAAACGGCATGACAGGGGGCCAGCACCATGAACACCAGGAAGGCAACCCCGATCAGCCCCCAGATTATCCAGACGGCATTGCTTTCAAATAGCCCGGCCATTGCCCTCCACTCGCGCTATCATTGCGTAATACGACCGATTACTCAATTTCAAAAATCCCGCCCGGTATCAGTGACATATATTGCAGACGGAGCGGCTGGCGCCGAAAGCGGTGGCCTCGAAGACGTCTACAGCGCTGTACCTGCCTTCAATAATTATCTCTCTACCTGGACCAAACTCATCGGGCGGGGTCCCCTGATAGGTCACGTTTATTCTCTCTCCGCCCTCGGCAAGGGTGAAGTTCACCAGTCCCGCATCCCGTTTTATGGTGCCGGGCACCACCACGCCTCCCACCCGGGATTGCCTCCCCACCAGGGACTCGGCCTGCGAGCTGAACTGGCTCACGGTGAGAAATCCGGCTTCGCTGTGAACAAAGGCCGTGTAACCCAGGTAGCCCAGCCCGGCCGCCGCCAGCAGCGCCACAACCAACAGTATCCTCTTTCCCGTAATCAACTGTCACCTGTCCTCTATTACCATCTGAGGCCATTGAACTTAACGTCTCATGGCCTTGCGCAGCGTTTCCATCAACTCCTTGATGTAGCCTTCTCCGCTCTGCTCCCGGATGGCGCTGGTCATGCAGCCTTCGATGTGGGACTGCAGGACGAGCAGGGCCACCTCATCGGCGGCAGCGGAGAGGGCTGATAGCTGCTGCGCGATATCAATGCAGTAGCGCCCCTCTTCGATCATCCGCTGGATGCCCTTGGCCTGCCCCTCTATCTTCTTCATCCGCTTCAGCAGCGATTCCATGTCGCGGGTATAATGGTACCTCGTCTCTATGGCCATTATGTTGCTCCTGCCCCTTTGTACCGAATACTACCATAGGGTATAAGCCGTTGTCAACTATGTTACCGGTCACCGCTCAAGCGCGGCCTGGCCCGATTATGACACATATCATATCCTCTTGCCCGCCGGGAGCTTATACTAACAGTGTAGCTTTTTCTTTCCGGCCTGCAGCGGCGCTCCGGCTATGAACAGCCGCTGCTATGTGATAAAATACAACTGGAAAAGGCCCTCCAAAGTGGCTCGATGAAAGTAAGAGTAGACAGGGACTTGTGCACCGGCATAGGTAACTGCGTAGCATACGCTCCGACCGTTTTCGCCTTCGATGACGAGCGCAAGGCGGTGGCGCTCGACCCTTCATCTGTTGACGAAGATACCCTGATCACGGCGGCCGAGAGTTGCCCGCAAGACGCCATCATCGTTGAGGATGACGACGGCC
This sequence comes from Chloroflexota bacterium, assembly GCA_016190695.1. Classification (GTDB taxonomy): domain Bacteria; phylum Chloroflexota; class Dehalococcoidia; order Dehalococcoidales; family RBG-16-60-22; genus JACPQC01. Next base: position 21,175 of record JACPQC010000017.1, on the reverse strand, counting down.
GCCAGGTCTATCCCTGAACCGGCATGCATCTGTACAGGTGGTTTCCTGAAGTCTTATGTGAGGAGGAACCAATGCAAGATGTCCTGGCTATGATCGACCGGATCATCGAGGAGCACAAGCGGATCATCGGCGATCTTCAGGCCATGGAAAAGATGGCCAATGACCTCGGCGCTATCGGGGGACTGGAGCGGGCCGAAGGCGAGTTCGTCCCGGGGCGCTGGGAAGACCATGTCCAGGGGCTGGGCCGGTGGAAGTCAGCCCTGGATGTCATCGAACGCGCCATATCACGGCACTTCCACTTTGAAGAGACGTTTCTCATGCCCGCCGTAGAAAGGCACGGCACCAGTGAGATGGCCCCTGCCTGGCGGGTATGGCTGGCGGAACACGCCGAGCTCCGGGAGCGCCTGGCCAAGCTGGGCATAGATATGGACGAACTGAAGGTGGCCGAGACGCACCACGTGATCTGGCAAGGCAAGGCCTGGGGCATCCGGGTATACATGGTACACACCCGGAAGCTGTTCGAGATACACGCATCCAGCGAACAGGAACTACTGCAAAAAATGCGCAGTTACCTGCTGGGAAGTCTGCAGGGACAGACCGGGGCAGCGGAGACACAATCTTAATGCCAGGTGGTGGTCCAATGAGAAAAGTATATCTGGACAATTCAGCAACAACATCGGTACTGGCCGAGGTCAGGGAGGTCATGATGCCCTACCTGGGGGAGTCCTTCGGCAATCCTTCATCATTGCATGACTGGGGTGATTCGCCCAGGGAGGCGCTGGAGGCTGCCCGCGAGCAGGTGGCCCAGCTCATCGGAGCTAAGGCCGAAGAGATAATCTTCACCGCCAGCGGCACCGAGAGCAACAATTTCGCCGTCAAAGGGATGGCGCTGGCCCAGCAGTCCAAAGGAAAGCACCTGGTGATATCGGACATCGAGCATTTCTCGGTGATGCACTCGGCCCGCACCCTGGAGAAACTGGGCTTCGAACTGACACTGGTGCCGGTGGACAAATACGGCCTGGTCGACCCCGAAGATGTGCGACGGGCCATCAGGAAGGACACGGTGCTGGTATCGGTGATGCACGCTAACGGCGAAGTGGGCGCCGTCCAGCCCATCGCCGAGATCGCCCGGATAACGAAGGAGCACAACATCCCTTTCCATACCGATGCCGTGGCCACCGCCGGCACCATCCCCGTTGACGTGAAGCAGCTTGGGGTGGATGCCCTGAGCCTGGCGGCCAGCCAGTTCTACGGCCCAAAGGGGGCGGGGGCGCTGTGGCTCCGCCGGGGCGTGCGCATAATGCCCCTGCTCGACGGTGGGGTGCAGGAAGGCGGTCGGCGCGCCGGCACCGAGAACGTCCCGGCCATCGCCGGCATGGGCAAGGCGGCGGAACTGGCCCGGCTGCATTTGGACGAGCGCATGAGGAAGCTGACCGTCCTGCGCAACCGCCTGCTCGTTGAACTGCCTGCCGCTATCGGCCACGTCGCCGTCACCGGGCATACCGAGCAGCGTTTGCCGGGACACGCCAGTTTCTGCGTGGAGTTCATTGAGGGCGAGTCCATGCTGATGATGCTGAACAGCAAAGGGGTGGCCGTTTCCAGCGGCTCTTCGTGCACGTCCCGCGCGCTCAAGGCCTCCCACGTGCTCCTGGCGATGGGCCTCTCCCATGAGCTGGCCCAGGGGTCTATCCTGTTCACCCTGGGCATAGACAATACCGCCGAGGACATAAATTATGTTATCGAGGTGATGCCGTCCATAGTGGACAGGCTGAGACAGATGTCACCTCTTTATGCTAAATTTACCAGGGCAGGCAAAGGAGGCAGTTAGCATGCCAGTTTACAGTGATAAGGTGATGGACCACTTCATGAACCCGCGCAACGTGGGCGAAATAGAGGACCCCGACGGGGTCGGCGAAGTGGGAAATCCGGTTTGTGGTGATATGATGACCTTCTACATCAGGGTGAAAGACGGTTACCTGGAGGATGTCAAGTTCAAGACCTTCGGCTGCGGGGCGGCCATCGCTGTTTCCAGCATGGTCAGCGAGCTGGCCAAAGGCAAGACGCTGGAAGAAGCGATGAAGATAGACGCCCACACCGTGGCCGAGGAGCTGGGCGGGCTGCCCAAGAACAAGTTCCATTGCTCCAACCTGGGCGACGAAGCCCTGCACAAGGCTATACAGGACTACCTGGGCAAGAAGAAGCAGAAGGAGGGGAAGAATGACTGAGAAGAAAGCAGGACAGTGCGTATGTCCTTTCTGTGAGACTGAAGTAGGGGAGGAATCCTGGCCGTTTTGCGATATCTGCAAAGTGACCGTACTGTGCTGTCCCAAATGTCACAAAAGCCTGTCTCGCGAGGACAGGGTCTGCCCCCATTGCGGTGCCGCCATCAAGGAATGAGAGGATAAATGGACAAGGAGAAAGAGAAAGAAAAGCTGACCATTGTTATGTTCAGCGGCGATCTTGACCGGGCGCTGGCCGGGTTTATGCTGGCCACCACCGGTGCCAGTATGGGCATGGACGTAAATATGTACTTTACCTTTTGGGGGCTGGACATCCTCAAGAAGAACGATGGCCGGATCAGGAGCAAGGGCATATTGCGCAAGGCGCTGCACTTCATCGACCGGGGCGGCCCCAGCAGGTTAAGGTTGTCCAATTTTCACCTGTTCGGCCTGGGCACTCGGGCCATGCGCCGTCTGATGAAGGAGAGCAAGGTCCCCACTATCGAGCAGTTCATCACCATGGCCCAGGAGATGGGGGTGAAGATGATCCCCTGTAACACTACCTGCAAAGTTATGGGGTTGCCTGAAGATGCTTTTCGGGACGGCATCAGCCCCATGGCCGGGGCCGCCTTTTTCCTGGGCGAGGCGCGCAAGTCCCAGGTGGTACTTTTCATCTAGGCACGGAAGGAGTTTTGACTGATATGAAGGCAGATCAGAGCCTGGACTGCATGGGACTTTACTGCCCTATGCCCATCGTCAGGACGGCTGAACGGATAAAGAAGCTGAAGGTCGGCGAGGTCCTCGAGGTGCTCTCCGACGACCAGGGCATCAAGCAGGACATGCCCGCCTGGTGCGAGAGCACCGGAAACGAGTACCTCGGCGAAGAGGAGAACGGGGCCGAGATAAAGGTCTACGTGAGAAAGACGCAGGACTGACGGGAAGACGCCCGGCGCTATGGCCTGCCAGCAGTAGTAATGAAAGTCGAAGAAGTCCTGCCCGGCCTGTTCCAGTTGGTCATCCCCCTGCCGAATAGCCCGCTGAAGTCCCTGAACTCCTATGTGGTCATCTCCCGCAGCCGGTGCCTGGTCATTGATACCGGCATGCGCCGGGAAGAATGTCTGCGCGTCATGCTGGCCTATCTTAGCGAACTGGCAGTTGACCTGGAAAAGACCGATTTCTTTATCACCCACCTTCACGCCGACCATATCGGCCTGGTCAACGACCTCGCCTCCCGCACCTCAAGCATTTTCATCAACGAGAGAGAGGCGGCGACCATCACCTCTGAGTTTTCCGACAGGGACGGCTACTGGCAGGACCTTTTTCGGGAGTATGTTGACAATGGCTTTCCTGAGAGCGAGGCGGCAACTTCGCTGGAGAGGCACCCCGGACGCCGCTACGGTCTGCAGCACTGCCCCGATTTCCACACGGTGAAAGACGGGGATGTCCTGGAGGTGGGGGACTTCCGTTTCGCCTGTATCGAGACGCCGGGGCACTCCCCGGGCCACACATGCCTCTACGAAGCGGTGAAGAGGCTCCTCGTATCCGGCGACCACATCCTTTTCGATATCACCCCGCACATCGGCACCTGGCCCATGGTGGACGACCCGCTCAGGAGCTACCAGGACAGCCTGAACAAGGTCTATGACCTGGAGGTTGACCTGGTGCTCACCGGCCACCGGGTCAATCTCACCGACCACAGAGGCCGGATCAACGAGCTACAGGAGCACCATGCCCGCCGGACGGCTGAGGTGGTCACCGCCCTGGGGAACGGGGGCAAGACCGCCTTCGATGTCGCCGCTTGCCTGACCTGGGACGCCGGGTTTGGCTCCTGGCAGGAGTTTCCCATCTCGCAGAAGTGGTTTGCCGTTGGTGAGACCATAGCCCACTTGGTCTATCTTGAGCGGGAGCAAAGGGTGCGGCGGGATAAAAAGGACGGCAAGGTCATGTTCTCTCTGGCACGATGAGGATCACTTCAAAGGCCAGGCACGGCCTGCCGCGCCTTCCTTGACATCCTCGCCCAGACCAGGGTAATCAGCGACACAGCCACTGTGCTTAAGGCGATAACATCAAACACCTCTACTATGCCGAAGATGTCCATGTAGTATCCGGCCACCGGTTGCAGCAGGCTCATGCCCTCCATGGCCAGGCCCAGGTATATGCCAAAAATGGTGCCCCTGAGATGGGCAGGCGCGCTGTCCATGAGGAAGGGCAGAAAGGCCGTCGGCCTCATGTAAGAGATCATGCCGAAGAGCATTAATACCACGATCAGCCCCCAGCTAAAGGGTAGCCTTGTGAGCATGAACAGGACCGGGCCAGTGATGACCAGGGTCAGCACGGTGGCATTCTTCCGGCCCCACCGGTCGGAGAGCCAGCCGCCGAACAGGCTGCCACCCACTCCCCCCACCCTGACCAGGCTGATAAGCATGACGGCGTAGGTCGGGGAGACGGCGTGCCTGTCCACCAGGTATATCGGGATGAAGGCCATGGCCGAGCCGCTGATGAAATGGACCAGGACAACCAGAGAGAAGATGACTGCCAGTGGCCGCAGCGCTTTGATGATGCCGGGGGCTTTCGTCTGCGCACCACCTGGTGCAGGTTCGTGCCGGGACTTGGCCCCGCTTTCCATTTTGTTTAAGTCCTGACCCCTGAACCGTCTCAGCACTACCGGGGCAGCGATAATGGCGGGAAGGCCCAGCAGGATGAAAGCGAAGCGCCACACCGAGACTTGAGCGATGAATCCGCCCAGCACCGGGCCTACGGCGTAACCAACGGTACCGCCCACCATGTGAACGGCTATGGCCTTCCCTCTCCGGGACACTTCGGTCTGGCTGGACAGGATGGATGTCGCTGAAGGGTGGTAAGCGCCGGCGAAGAGGCCCATGAATACCAGGATGAACAGTAGCTGGTAGTAGGAGGAACTCAAACCCACGGCTATCGAGGTAAGACCGATGCCGGTCAGCCCGATAGCCATGACCACCTGCCGCTTGAGGCGGTCACCCAGCCAGCCGCCGGGGACCTGTGACACGCCGGAGGTAATGGTGAAGGCGGACAGGACCAGTCCGGTCTCAAGATAGCTCAATCCCAGGCCTTCTCTTATCAGCGGCAGCAAGGCTACCAGCAGCCCGGTGACCAGGTCATGGCTGAGATGTGTGTAAGTGAAAAAAGCGGCAGCGCCGCCGCCCCAGCGTTGCAGGATAGATGGCCTGTTTCTGGCGATTTCAGACAAGCGGGGCTAACCTTTCAATCTAGACCATCGGTCTGGAAAATATGACTCGACCTAATCTTAGTACTTGCTGGGCCGAAATGCAAATTGCTGGTCACAGGTCACGACTGCCCCGGTATTCTTCGGCGGTATCGATATCCCGACCGGCCAGATCATCATCTACGGTCACTGTTTCCAGCCACTCCGGGTGCGTTTCTATTATCTCCCTGCCGCCCTTGTCGCCAGTAACGCTCATAAGCTCAGGGAAGAGGGAACGGTCGAAGAGCGCCGGGTTGCCCCTGCGGCCGCCGTAGACCGGGGCGACAATGCGGCTGCCCGGCTGACGGTATCGCTCTATCAGGGCGTCAATGATGGCCGGCGTGACAAAGGGCTGGTCTCCCATCAGGATGACGGCGGCCTGGGACTGCGGGCTTACCGCCTTCAAGCCCGTTTTGAGCGAAGTACTCAGTCCCTCACGGTAGCGGGGGTTTGCTACCACTCTGGCGTCACCAGTATCTATTTCCCGCCGCAACGTATCCGCCTCCGCCCCCAGCACCACTATCACCTCGCCAGCCTTCGATTGCCGGGCGGCATCAATGACATGCTGCAGCATGGGCTTGCCCTTTATCCCGAGGCGAAGCTTGGACCGTCCCATCCTGGAGGACAGCCCGGCGGCCAGAACAATGGCTGAGATCATAGGCGCTAACGCGTCAGTGCCCTCTTGACCAGGGCCTCGGCGATGGGCACCTTGTGGGCGTTCTTGCTCAGGGGAGACGCCCCGCTCAGGGCCGCCCTGGCCGCCGTTTCGGCGAGGGACCCGGAGAGCGCCTGGCCGGTGATGATTTCCTCGGCGCTTACCGCCCGGTAAGGCCCCGGCGCCACCCCGCCCAGCACTATCCGGGCGTCTGTGACTACCCCCGATTCAGTGGTCACGGCGGCGGCCACGCTGGCGATGGCGAAGTCTATGGCCTTCCTCAGCCGGAACTTGAGGAAGCGCTCCCTGGTGTTCGAGGAGGGGGCGGGTACCTCGATGCCGGTGATCATCTCGTCAGGCTGGAGGACGTTGCCCATCGGAGTATAGAAATGCTCCAGCGGGACTTCCCTCTCACCATCAGGCCCGGCCGTCCTCACCACCGCCTGGAGCGCCACCAGCGCCGGGGCCAGGTCCGAGGGACAGACGGCGTCGCACACATCGCCGAAGATGGCGTGGTGCTCGTTCTCCCCGGCGACGGCATAGCAGCGCTCGCCGCCTTTTCTGCGGCAGAAGAAACTGGTGCCGGTCACCGGCGACCGGCGGTAGTACCAGCACCTGACCTGCTGGCAGAGGTTACCTGCCAGGGTACCCATGTTCCTCACTTGGGCCGCGCCCACCACGCTGGCCGCCTGGGCCACCAGGGGATACCGCTCTCTCACTGTCTCCGAGCGGGCTATCTGGGCGATGGTGGTCAGCGGTCCTATCTTGAGCCCCTGGGCGTCTTCGCGGATGTAGGCCAGGCCGGGTACCGTCTTGATGTTGACCAGCGCCGCCGGCGATATCACCTGGCTCTTCATCAGGGCTACCAGGTCGACGCCGCCAGCGATTATCCTGGCCCCCGGGTTCTGGGACAGCAGGGATACCGCCTCTTCTACGCTCCGGGCGTCGAAGTGCCCCAGCCGCCGGGCTGTCCCTTTAGTGGCCTCCGCCGCCCTCGCCAACTCTGCCTGCTCCACTCAAATCACCCCCGGCTTATTGCGAAATAACTCTGAAAGACTTTGTCATTGCGAGGAGTCCTTCCGGCAACGGAAGGGCGACGTGGCAATCCGGGTCGGTAGGGATCGTGCCCCACCCGGATTGCTTCGCCTTCCGACTGAGTCGGAATGGTCTCGCAATGACATCTCAATGACAGTCCATTTTCGTACTTCGTGGTGAGCATGGCAAATGCTCATGAGGGAGCTTACTTCCCCAGTGCCGCCAGGATGCGGTCCGGCGTCAGGTGGTCACCCCTTATCCTCACCCCTATGGCGTTGTAGATGGCGTTGGCCAGCGCCGGGGCCTGGGTGGTGGTGGCCGTCTCGCTCATGCCCTTGGCGCCGAAGGGGCCCCAGGCGCAGGGGCCTTCCACCGTTATCTCCGATATATCGTCGTAATCGGGCATGTCCATGAAGGTCATCACCTTGTAGTCCAGCAGATTGGGGTTGATGACCACTCCGGTGCTCCGGTCGATGATGAAGTTCTCCGACCTCACCCAGCCGTTGCCCAGCGTCATTGACAGGTTGACCTGGTTCTCCGCCAGCGTGGGGTTCAGTATCCGGCCGCAGTCGTGGGCCGAGGTTATCCTGAGCACGTCAAGCTGGCCCGTCTCGGTATCCACCTCTACCTCGCTTATGGTAGCGGCGATGGCGTAGCTGTTGATCATCTTGCCCGTCTTCTCGTCGATTATCTCCTCGACGGGCGGGTTCACCGCGGTCCCGGTTACCTGGAAACCGGCCAGGCAGATCTCGGCGATGGGAATGCCCACTTCGGGGCGGGCTTTAACATAAATCCGGCGGTTCCCCGCCTCAAGCTCCTCAGGCTTCACGCCCAGTTTCGGGGCGGCTATGGCCAGCAACTGGCGCTTGGCGTCATCGGCGGCGTGCTTGGCCGCAGCAATGCCGCTGGAGGTGCCGCCGCTGCCGACATTGCCGAAGCCGGGCGGGGTAACTGCGGTATCGGCCAGGATGACGTTGACATCCTCGTAGCGTATCCCCAGGGCCTCGGCCACCACCTGGGACACGGCGGTACCGAAACCGCTGCCCATCTCCACGAAGCTGGACATGACGTTGGCGCTGCCGTCCTGGTTCATCTTCACCGTGGCTGCCGAAAGGTGATAGGCGCTGTGGTGGATGCCGATGGCCACGCCGATGCCCCGCCTCCGGCTGCCGTTGACCGCCACCGGCGTCCGCCAGCCCTTCCATTTCTTTTTCCAGCCGGACTTTTCCGCGGCCAGCCTGAGGCACTCCTGAAGGCGGATATCCTCGCCGACGATGCCCCAGTCGATCTCGCGTTTGCCCAGGTCGCCGGTATCGGTCAAGCCCAGTATGGGCCGCAGCTCGATGCCCCTGGTGCCCGGCCTCATGCAGTTCTTCAGCCGGAACTCCACCGGATCCATGTCTATCTTCTCGGCGGCCTCGTCTACAATGCGCTCCAGGCAGAAACCGGCCTCGGGATCGCCGAAGCCGTTGAAGGCTGCGTGGCCGGGGGTATTGGTGATGATCAGGCAGCCCTCGAACCTGGAGTTGGCCACCGGGTAAAGCATGCTGCAGGTGCCCGAGGCCGATGTGGCCAGTATCATCATGCCATAAGGCGAGTCCTTGCCGAAGTTGGCGATAATCCTATGCTCCAGGGCGGTGATGGTGCCGTCCTTCTTGACTCCTATCTTCTCATGGCCCTTGTAGCTGAGACGGCGGTGGGTGCTGACAAAGTCCTCGGCGCGGTGAAAGGCGGCCTTGACCGGACGCCCCGTCTTTTTTGCCAGCAGCGCCGTAAGTGTGGCCGTTCTCTCCGGCTCTTTGCCGCCGTAGCCGCCCACCGGGTTGCTGGAGATGACCCTTACATCGGACTGCGGCATCTTCAGGCTCTGGGCCAGGTCCTGCCAGACCCTTGTTGTAACCTGGGTGTCAGCCCAGCAAGTCAGCTTCTCCCCGGTCCACTGGCAGACCACCGCGCGCGGAGTCGGCGAACAGGTGTACTGGATGGGCGTCTCGTAGTCGGCCTCCAGGACAAAATCGGCCTCGGCGAAACCCTTGTCCACGTCGCCCACCTCCACCGGCAGCCAGCCGTCGGGGCGGCAGCGCGGGGCAGGATGCACCGGCGTGCCGTGGTAGAAATTGCTGCCGTAGTCGATGTGGGCCAGTGGCGCATCCGGCTTCATGGCCTCGATGGTGTCGAGTACGGCGGGCAGCACCTCATATTCGACCTCAATCAGCTTGAGCGCTTCTTCGGCGATCTCTTTGGTAGTGGCGGCCACCGCCGCAACTTCTTCCCCGGCGCAGTGCGCCGTCTCATCAAGCAGGAACTCCAGCTTGCGCCTGGGGTGGACTTTGGGCACGTTCTTATGGGTCAGCACCGCCTTTACGCCGGGCAGCGCCTCGGCCTTGGAGGTGTCGATCCTGACGATGCGGGCGTGGGCGTGGGGGCTTCTCAGGAAGCGGGCATAGAGCATCCCGGGCAGTTGCATATCGGCCACGAACTTTAGCTGCCCGGTGGCCTTTTCCACGGCGTCCTTGCGGGGCAGGCGCTTTCCCAGTACGGCGAACTCTTCAGGCATGGGCCTTGCCTCCTCTCATCATCTCCGCCGAGACCTGCACGCACTCGACGATCCGTTTATAATTGCCGCAACGGCAGATATTGCCGGCCAGGGCCTGCCTGATATCGCCCTCGGTGGGGCTGTCGTTCTCATCGAGCAAGGCCTTGGCGGTGAGCACCATGGCCGGGGTGCAGACGCCGCACTGCATGCCGCTCCGCTCCACGAAGGCCTGCTGGATGGGGTGCAGCTCTCCGGTCTGCGGGTCGGCCACGCCCTCGATGGTCATGATATCCATGCCCTGGCACTCGATGGCCAGGGTGAGGCAGGAGAGCACGGGCAGGCCGTTGATGAGCACGGTGCAGGCCCCGCACTCCCCCTGCTCGCACATCATCTTGGTCCCTGTCAGCCCCAGCCTCTCTCGCAGGGTGTCGGCCAGCGTCCACTGCGGCTCGACCTCAAGCTGGTAGTCATCGCCGTTCACCCTCAGCGTTACCGGAATAGCTCCATCAATCATTCTTTCGATACCCCCTCAGGTGTTTAATCATGTTACCCTGCCTGCTCCGCCGCCTGGCGCACTGCCCTGGCCACCAGTGCCGCTATCAACTCGCGGCGATACTCGGCGGTGGCCCGCAGGCTGTCCCTGGGGCTGGACTCGGCCACTGCGGCGCTGGCAGCCTGTTCGATAATATTGTCGTCCATCTTCCTGCCCCTGAGCGCTGCCTCGGCGTTCCTTGCCCGTATTGGCTTGGGGGCGGCCGTGCCCAGGGCTATTCTGACGTCTTTGAAGATATCCCCGTCCATAACCGCTACCGCGCCAACACCGATGATGGCCAGGTCCAAGGCCTTCCTTACCGTATGCTTGAGATAGACCCCGCCGCTATGCGGGGGCAGGGGGGGCACCCTTATCCCGGCAACCAGTTCACCCGGACTCAGTATGGTCTTTCCCGGCCCGGTAAAGAAGTCCTCTACGGGGACCTCTCTCTCGCCCTTGGCTGATACGATCACCGCGCTGGCGTCCAGTGCGAGCAGGGCCGGGATGGTGTCCGCCGAAGTAGCGGCGTTGCACAGGTTGCCGCCGATGGTGGCCCGGTTCTGCACCTGCCAGGTGCCCAGCTTTCCGGCGGCCTGGGACAGGATATTGTACTTCTGGTTTATGATGGGCGAAGTCCTGATGGCGGTCATGGTGACCAGGGCGCCCAGCCTGAGACCGTCCCTTTCCGTGTAATTGATGGCGTCCTGGCCGGCGATGGCGGCGATGTTGATGACGCAGCCGGGCCGGGCCTCACCCTGCTTCATCTGCACCACCAGGTCGGTGCCGCCGGCAATGACCCTGGCATCCCGGTGCTCCAGCAACAGGGCGCAGGCCTCCTTCAAAGTGGCCGGGGCGAGATATTTCAGTGCAGTCATTCTAACTGTCCTTTCTGATTATATGATATTCTGTGCGATAAACACTATGTCCGCATAGCCTCATTTCCATGTTCTAAACATAGCGAATCGCCGCCTACTCATTCGCCCACGGGCATAGACTGTGGCACTCTGCCCTTCGGGTTATCAGACCCAAATCCGGTTACCCACGTGGAAAGTCTGGCCTGATATATTGTCGGTTTGACTTAGATACACTATGAAATCAGCGAGGTCTCCTTGAGTAGAGAAGCGCCCCAGCACGCAATCCTTTTTTGTAACAGGAGTCTCACCGCCCGGATTAACTGCATTAACTTTGATGTTGTACTGGCCGAACTCAAGAGCTGCTGCCTTCATCAGACCGAAAACACCGGCCTTGGCAGCAGAGTAACTCGATACCAGGGCACGAGGCTTGACCCCTTGCAACGACGAGATCAGTATAAAATGTCCTTCTCTCTGCTTTATCATTTGTGGAGCTACAGCCCGGAGACAATTGAACGTCCCTTTCAGATTGACGTCAATAACAAGGTCCCAGTCCTCCTCGTTATGGTCCAAAAGAAGCTTGTTTTCCTTTCCTGTCAGCTTACCAAGGTTGCCCCCGGCCAAATTCACAACCACATCTATCCGGTTCAACCTTCTTAGCGTCTCCTCTACCATCCCCTGCCAATCTTCATAACGTCGCACATCTGCTTTATACGCAAAACACTTCCCGGGCCCCTTGTTGATTTCAGCAGCCAGCCCCTCGGCTAGTTCGCTGGACTGACGGTTGTCGTTTACCACGACCTTGGCACCAGTAGCTCCAAACCTTCTAGCAATCTCAGGCCCTAGTTTACCGGTGGCCCCCGTAACAATAACCACCCTGTCCATAGAACCTCCTGCGCTATTGCCTAACAGGATGCTGAAAGTCGAAATTCCTTACTTTAAGGCACAATCAAAGCCTTCATTCCTTCGCTTCTCATTAATGTTTGAAAGGCCAGTTCTGCCTGTTCTACGCCAAATCGATGTGTGATCAATGGCTTGACGTCGATCTGACCCGAGGCAACCAGTTCAATTACTCTACGGTAGGTGGTCGGAAGCCGTCCGGTATCATGCGTGATAATTTTTTCTCCCTTAAAGTCTGCGCCGTCGAAAGTCACCTTGCCTTCTGGGAGAGCCGTCATGACCATCTGTCCCGTTGCATTGAGAAGTTTAATGGCTGACCCGGGATCACCCAGAGACGTGGCATCAAAAACCACGTCAACGCCGAGTCCATCTGTGGCTTCGAATATCACATCTCGTGCTGGTCGTTCATCAGAATTAATCACTGTGAATCCCAGTTGCCGGGCAAGTTCCAGGCGTTTCGCGTTCCTGGTCCGGCCAATCACAAAAACTTTCACGGCTCCCCCAGCCTTGGCTACCATGGCATCGAGCAAGCCTATGGGGCCACAGCCTAATACTGCTACGGTATCCCCAGGATTGAACCTGACCAGGGTTTCAAACCCTCTTAGCGCTACCCCAAGCGGTTCCAAAACGGCGGCCTCTTCAAAGGAAACAGACTTCGGGATTTTATACAACGTGAAGAATGGTATGGCGCAATACTTGGCAAAGGCGCCGTTGGCCATTTCTCCAAGCACCGCATTCGCCTTTTCAGAACACAGATTGAAAAACCCTGACCGGCACCAGTAACAGAAACCACAGCCTCCGTGGGTATCTGAAACCACGCGGTCACCAGGCTTAAAATTTTTGACTTCCGGTCCAACTTCTACCACCACCCCTGCCGCTTCATGACCAAGGATAACAGGGAATGAAATTGCCTTTCCCGGGCGGTTAGCCTTGGACTCGCTCCATTTGTATATCTTGATATCGGTGCCGCATATCCCGCAAGCTTCAACTTCTATTAGGCATTCATTAGGCTTGATCTTGGGAACAGGCATATCCATAACCTCAATCCCAACCCCCGGCCTTGTCTTTACAACTGCCTGCATATTTTTACGTCTCCTTTTTTGAGTTGACCTCCACACCCGAAACTACGATGTCGGCTTCGTTTATTAGGCGCATACAAACTTGCTTAGCCCTCGCGCCTTTCGCCCTCAGCCTGGTGGTGGGATAGCTATTATCGGTTTTTGCCACTATCTCTGGAGTGTCATTCTTCATAATAAATACTGAAAGCCGAAAGGAGACATCTTGTGAAATCAGCCACATAGTAATACCTCTATGGCCGGTTGTCAACTTTTGGAGAACACAAGGACTTCACGCCACTTTTCCCTTCGCCTTAACTTTTGCCCCCGGTTTAGGATAAAATGGGTCTCAGTCTGGAGGCGCTATATATGCTGCTACTCGGTCACACCGGCATAACCCTGGGGGCGGCGGTGCTGCTGGCCGGCGTCGTCAGCCGAACGGTGGCCCCGACAGGCCGCTCCTGGCTCACCCTGCTCGCCAGCCGCATCGATATCCGGTTGCTGATGGTGGGGGCGTTGCTGCCCGACCTCATTGACAAGCCGGTTGGCCAGTTCTTCTTCAGGGAGACCTTCAGTCACGGGCGCATCTTCTCCCACACGCTGCTTTTCCTGCTGGCGCTGACGCTGGCCGGGATTTACCTCCGCCGGCGCTATGGAAGTACCTGGCTGCTGGCGCTCTCCGCCGGCACGCTGACCCACCTCGCCTTTGATGAGATGTGGCGCGCCCCGGCTACCCTGTTCTGGCCGATGCTGGGCCTGGCCTTCGACCGCATAGACCTGGCCGAATGGATGCCCAACATTCTCCACGCACTGCTCAATGATCCCTCGGTGTACGTCCCGGAGCTGCTGGGGGCGGGGGTGCTTGCCTGGCTGGGGGTGACCTTGCTGCGCCGGAGAAAGCTCCGGGCCTTCGTCAGGCACGGGCAAGTGTGAACCGAAGCGAACTATTCAAAAGAGGGAGCGAAAAAGTCAGAGATCGCCACGCTTCGCTCGCGATGACATGAGAAACAGCAGGCCAGGGACTTACGTTCCGGCGGCAGGCCTGGGCCGGATGTGGACTTCGGCGCCGGCCTGGTATCGCTCTTCCTTCCAGGGATCGCCGCGCCGGTGATAGCCCAGGGACTCCCAGAAGCCCAGCCGTTCCCGGTCCATGAACTCTATCCCGGTGACCCACTTGGCGCTTTTCCAGAAGTACAGTCGGGGCACTACCAGCCGCACCGGGAAGCCGTGCTCCGGGGTCAGCGGTTTCCCGTTATGCCCGGTGGCCAGCAGCACGTCCGGCTGGAGAAAGTCATCCAGCTCCAGGTTGGTATAATAGTCTCCTGCGGAGCGCACCATGACGAACCTGGCTTGAGGAAGCACCCTGGTCAGCCCGGCTACGGTGCTGGTGAGCACCCCATCCCAGGTGTTGCCCAGCTTTGACCAGGTGGTGACGCAGTGGATATCCGAAAAGACCCTGGCCATTGGCAGCGCCAGAAATTCCCGGTAGCTGAGCTTTAGCTGCGGCTCGACCAGCCCGGTCAGCGACAGCGTCCACTGCTCCGGCCTGATCTGCGGCGTCGCTCCATAGTGCAACACCGGCCATTCTTCCGTCGCCCTCTGGCCGGGCGGCACCCGGTCGGCCCTCAGGGTGTCAACGCTTTTGAAGACCTGTTCAACCAATTTCGCCTCCCCTCCGAATGTTATCCGAAGCTATGCCCGCTGTCAAGACATCCTTGACAATAGACCTCGCGCTTGGCTACTCTTAACAAGAGTACTCTGAAGGCAGGTGATAGAGATAGACGGTACGAGATGGGATAAAGACCGGCTATATAAGCTGGTCGAGGAGAGACTGGGGGGCCGCCTCTTCCTGGTAGTCTCTAACCGGGAACCCTACATCCATACCCTGTCCGATGGCAAACTGGTCTGCCACCGCCCGGTGAGCGGCCTGACCGAGGCGCTTGACCCGGTGATGCGGGCCTCAAAAGGGAGATGGATAGCTTACGGCAGCGGCGATGGGGACCGGCAGGCGGTAGACGCCCACAACCGGGTTGCCGTGCCCCCGGAAAAGCCGGAATACAGCCTGCGCCGCGTCTGGCTGACCGATGAGGAGGTCAGGGGCTTTTACCTGGGCTTCTCCAATGAGGCTCTCTGGCCACTGTGTCATGTCGCCTCTACCGCGCCGGTCTTCAGAGACTCCGACTGGGAGCACTACAAGAGGGCGAACCGGATATTCGCCGAAGCAGTGCTTGACGAGATCGGCGACAAAGAGGCGGTGGTGCTGGTCCAGGACTACCACTTCGCCCTGCTCTCCCGCCTGCTCAAGGAGCAGAAACCGGACCTGACGGTGGGGCAGTTCTGGCACATCCCCTGGCCCGCCTACGATATATTCCGCACCTGCCCCTGGCCGGAGGAAATACTGGACGGGCTGCTGGGCAACGACCTGCTCGGCTTCCATATCCGCCCGTTCTGTCTCAATTTCATGGAATCGGCAAAACTGGGACTGGAAACGAGACTGGACATGGAACGGTCCGCCGTTATCCGCCGGGGCAGGCCGACCATCGTTGAACCCTTCCCCATCAGCGTGGATTTTGACGCCATTCACCGGCAGGCCTCCACTGAAGAGGTCGAGCGGAAGATGGCGGCGCTCCGGCGGGAGCTTGACCTTGAGGGAAAGTGCCTCGGCATCGGCATGGACCGCGTGGACTATACCAAGGGCATCCCCCATCGGCTGCAGGCACTGGACCGGTTTTTCGAAGATAACCCCCGGTACCGCGGCAAGGTGGTCTTCGTTCAGGCAGGCATGCCCAGCCGGACCGAGATCGACAGCTACCGGTATATCGGACAGAGGATTGAAGACCTGATGACCGGTCTGAACCGCAAGTACGCCACTGACTCCTGGCAGCCGGTGGTGCCCATGACCCGGCAGCTCTCCCCCGATGAGCTGACAGCATTGCGCCGGCTGGCTGATTTCTGCATCGTCAGCTCCCTGCACGACGGCATGAACCTTGTGGCCAAAGAGTACATCGCCTCGCGCACTGAGGAGGACGGCGTGCTCTTATTGAGCCGGTTCACCGGGGCGGCTGTCGAGCTGCCCGAGGCTCTGCTGATCAACCCCTTTGCCACCGCCGACTTTGCCGGTAAGATAAAGCAGGCTATAGAAATGCCACTGGAAGAGCAACAGCGCCGGATGAAAGCCATGCAGCGGACAGTGGCAGAGAACAACATCTACCGGTGGGGGGCCGCTATCGTATCCCGGCTCATGTCGCTGGCAGGCGGTTGAGTGGAATACCTGTTCGACGCCTGGGCTTCCTTCGAGGCAGACGTGAGGGCGGCTGAGCACGTGCTGCTCCTTTCGGACTTCGATGGCACGCTGGCCCCCATCGCCCCCAGGCCGGCGGACGCGGTCATGCCCCCGGAGGTTAGAGACAAGCTCCAGTCCTTGTCACAGAAGCCGCACCGGAGCGCGGGCATAATCAGCGGCCGCTCCCTGGCCGAAGTCCGGGCGATGGTGGGCATAGAAGGGGTCTATTATGCTGGCAACCACGGCCTGGAGATAGAAGGCCCTGACCTCAACTACGTCCACCCCGGGGCTGAGGCCAGCCGTAAGGCAATGAGCGAGCTATGCCGCCAGCTTTCCGCCGCGCTGGGCGGAGTGGAGGGCGTCATCATAGAAGACAAAGGGCTGAGCCTCAGCGTTCACTACCGCCTGGTGGCCGGCGACAGGGAGGCCGGGGTCGCCGATGCCTTCGACCGGACCGCCGCGCCCTGGTCAAGCCGGGGAAAGGTCAGGATAACCGCGGGCAAGAAGGTCTGGGAGATAAGGCCGCCCATAGACTGGCACAAAGGCAAGGCGGTGGAGACGTTAGCGGCGCAGATACGGTCGCTGACCGGCCACGCGCGCCTGCTGACCATCTACCTGGGCGATGACAAGACTGACGAGGACGCCTTCAGTGTCCTTCGCCGCCCGCATGGCTGGAGCATCTTCATCCGTGACGGCGGTGATTCCTCCAGCGCCGAATTCTTCTTGCGCTCCCCGGCAGAGGTGTCCCTGTTCCTGTCCCGGCTCATTGAAATCAGCTAGTAACAGCGCCATTACAAAAAACATTGCATCCTGCCCCGGATGCAACGGACTTGGGTCAGGCGATTGAATCGAGAACTTTGCATCCAAGTCAGACTTTCGAAGAGACTTGTATACAAGTCTCTCTTGAACCCCACATGGTCGTTAAATAGCCTATTGACTCTCCCCTTACGGGAGAGCCTATACTATGGGTGAACGACTTCAGCAGGCAAGCCCAAAGGAGAGCGATGTTCAGGATCGGCGATTTCTCCACTCTCAGCCGAATTTCGGTGAAAGCTCTGCGCTATTATGACGAAATCGGTCTACTGAAACCGGTTAGAGTAGACCAATTTACCGGCTATCGTTATTACTCGGCAGACCAGTTGCCGCGGCTTAATTACATTGTCGCTCTCAAAAATATGGGACTTTCCCTTGAAGAGGTTTCCACATTGGTTAACAATGATATCTCTCCTTCTCAAATGAGAGATATCTTCCTGCTGAAGAAGGGGGAGCTACAGCAAAGAGTAAAGGAAGAGCAGAGGCGGTTGGAGCAGGTGGAGAAAGTGCTTAAACAAATCGAAAAGGAGGGTGCTATGCCGGACTATCAAATAACAATCAAAGATGTCGGACCACAGCTCGTTGCCTCTATCCGTGATGTGTTGCCCAATTACGGTGACGTAGGACAACTCTATGGTGAAATATTCAAATACCTGGGCAAGAAATGGGTCTTCAAGCCAGCCGGTCCAATAATGTTAATTTGCCATGATGGCGAGTACAAGGAAAGCGACGTAGATGTGGAAGCCGCTGTGCCCATCGGTAAAAAAATCTCCAGTTCAGATAGGGTTAAGGTCTACGAACTGCCCGGCTTGGAACAAGCCGCCTGTACTGTTTACAGGGGGCCGTATGAAGGCATCAGTGAAGCCTACAACGCCTTAATGGCCTGGATTGAAAGCAATGGCTACCAGATTACCGGCCCCGACCGGGAGCTTTATTTCACTGACCCAAATAAAGTCAAAGACCCGGCAGAAAATGTCACCGAAATACAATTCCCGGTGAAGAAAGCATGAGTAAAAGGAAAGTCCGGTATCACTGCTGTCCAAATTAAAAAATAGGGATTAGAAGGGGAGAAGCCCCTTCAAAAAATCTCTTCCCTTCCCCTCTGGGGAAGGGATAAAGGGATGGGGCAGTGTGCCTGAAATATGTTTACATGGTTCCAAATAACTCCCCTCTGGATACCATCTGGAGTTTACCCCGTATTTGATACGGGGCTGGTATGACAATATGTAATGTAAGTTTAAAAAACAAGGTCTGCCGCTAAACGATGCTGTCTAAATTAAAGTAATCGAAAAACTTATTTTGGACAAGAGTGGTCCGGTATAGCAATCAAGCGCTAGTAACTGGGCAAAGTGAGATCAGGCCCTCGCCGGAGAGGGAGGTACAGCACTCTTTCATTCGCCTTGAGGTCTCTTCGGGGAGCGAAGAATTGATATAGATGCCTGAGCCTATCTCGAACCCGGCAATGGTGGTGAGCCTGGGGACGATCCTGAGGTGCCAGTGGTAATAGGGGTCGTCCTCGTCGGCGGTGGTGGAGGTGTCCAGCGTATAGTTGAAGGCGGGGTTATCGAGTTCGTGATAAAGGCAGAGCAACACGTCCTTCAACGCCCTGGCCAGGTCCCCCAGGTTCTCGGAGGGGTACAGGCCAAAAGAAGCGTAATGGTCTTTGGGGATGATCCAGGTCTCGAAAGGCACGCGGGAGGCGTAGGGCTGGAATACCATAAATTGGGCGGTCTCGGCGATAACTCTTTGCCCCTGCTCCATTTCAGAAGCAATAAGGTCGCAGTACAGGCAACTGGCCTCATCCGAGTAGTAGTCATGGGCGATATCAAATTTCTGATGGTAGTGGGTAGCTATTATCGGGGTGGCCACCAACTGGGAGTGAGGATGCGCCAGTGAAGTACCCGAGGCCCAGCCGTGGTTCTTGAAGATGGTGATGAACCGCAGCATCCGGTTCCTCTTCAGGTAGTTGTACCTCTCCTGGTATGACAGGAGCACTTTTTCTACCTGTTCATAGGGCATGAGCGCCATAGGGGTATTGTGCGAAGGCGACTCGATGATAACTTCATGGACGCCGAAGCCTTCCATCCGCCGGAAAAACCTCCCGTGCTCGCGCCTTGCCACTCCGCAAGCCGGGATCAGCGCCGCATAGCGGTTAGGCACTACCCGCACATCCCAGGCCGGCGATTCGGTAGCGACCGGTATCCGGAAGACCTCGTCCGGGGTCTTGTCTTCATTGCCGGGGCAGAAGGGGCAGGCCGGGTCATAAGGGGGCAGTTCCTCTACCCGTCTCTTTTTTACCTCCTGCTGGGGTCGCTGCGCCCTTTCCGGGGCGACAATCACCCATATCTTGGTGGTGGGGTCCTGTCTTAGCTCAGACATCGTGTTCTCCTTAACCGGTAAATCGGCATGGCACTACGAACGGCGTTTCTGCCTGATGACCGCGCCGCTACGTATCTTGCCACCGGGATAGTCCTCCAGGTCTGCGTTGCAGCAGATGGAGCAGTTGCGGCCTATCTGCATTCCGTCAGGAATTCTGGCCCGCTTCCCGACGACGGTAAGCCCGGCGTTCAGTGCCGCTTTCTTGTGACTTACACGAAACCCATCGCTGCCGCCGATATGACAGCCTTCGCCGACCGCCACCTCTTTATCCAGGATAGAGCTAATGACCATGCTGTTGCTGCCAATGGCCACATTGCTCATAATCACCGAGTCCCGGACAACAGCCCCTTCAGCCACCACCACCCCCGGAGACAGGACGGAACGTGTAACACTGCCCTTGATCACGCAGCCGTTGGATATGAGGCTGTTGACCATGCTGGCGTTATCTGATACCAGGCTTGGCGGCCGCTCGTCTTCCCTGGTACGTATCGGCCAGCCATCGCAGAATACCTGGGGGAGATAGCCTTCAAGAAGTTCCATGTTGGCCCGCCAGTAGCTGCGCAGTGTGCCGACGTCCCGCCAGTAACCATTGAAACGGTAGGCGAAGAACCGGCAGTTGCCCGCCAGCCGCGGCAGGACGTTCCGGCCAAAATCAGGTCTTGAAGTGGGGTCCTCCTCCAGGCAGCGCCGGAGAAATTCCCTGTTGAACAGGTAGACGCCCATCGAGACCATGTTGCTCTTGGGCTGCTCCACCTTCTCCTCGAAGCAGGTCACCCGTTTCTTCCGGCTGACCACTACCGTTCCGAAATCCCTCAGCTCCTCCCTGGGGAAAGGCGTCACCGCCAGGGTGACATCGGCCCCGGCTTCGGTGTGAAACTTGACCATGTCCCGGTAGTCCATGCGGTAGACGTGGTCCCCGCTCAGTATCAACACCAGGTCAGCGCCAACATCGTCAACATATCTCAGGTTCTGGTAGACCGCATCAGCGGTACCCTTGTACCAGTCACGTTCCTCTTCTTTGGCCAGGTAGGGCTGTAGTGTGCGAATTCCCCCGTCGGGCCGGGACAGACCCCAGGAGGCCCCGATGCCTATGTGGTCGGCGAGGGACAAAGGCTGATACTGCGTCAGCACGGCCACATCGCGGATGCCTGAATTGGCGCAGTTGCTCAGGGTGAAATCGATGATGCGGTACTTGCCGGCAAAAGGCATGGCGGGCTTTGCCCTCTCATCGGTCAAGACGCTGAGCCGCTCCCCGCGTCCCCCGGCCAGAATAAACGCCAGCACCTTTATCTCCATCACAACCTGCCCTTGCAGCCTTGCCGGCCGCATCCCAATACCAAGCGGTCCCCAACCGGACCCCGGAGCTTGTCTGCCTTTGTTATCTTAATCGCTGGAGCAAGGTGTGTCAACGTTTGCAGGAGCCGGTAGCTTGCTTTTAACCCCCCCGCCTTCGCTGGTATGACATTGTCTCTTGTCATGCCGGTGGAAAGCGGCATCCACTGCCACTTCTGGATAGCCTTCGCCGGTAACACTCCTGTCATTCCACGCGCAGGCGGGGAATCTACTCTATGCCTTCTGGATTCCAGCCTTCATTTATCCTGAGAGCTTGTGAATATATACGGTTTCAACGTAAGTTTTCTGGTTAAGGGAGTTATAGAGTTGGTAGCCTCCTTTTT
>JACPQC010000003.1 GCA_016190695.1 Chloroflexota bacterium | reverse complement strand
GAGGCTACCAACTCTATAACTCCCTTAACCAGAAAACTTACGTTGAAACCGTATATATTCACAAGCTCTCAGAGTGACAGTAGTACATATCTATTTTCATACTTCATGATGCTCGCTGCAAGCGGGCATGGATGATTGGACAGCAGTGATATGTAAAGGCTGTCAGGACGGAGATGGAGAAGATACCGGGCGCTACACGCTGCGGCAACACCGTTTTCAGGTGGGGCGAGCGCACCTATATCATGGGTATTATCAACCTCAGCCCGGACTCTTTTTCCGGGGACGGCCTGGGCGATGACGTCGAGGCGACCCTGGAGCAGGCCAGGCGCTTCGCCGCCGAAGGGGCCGACATCCTCGACATCGGCGGCGAGTCTACCCGACCCGGTACCAGCGCTCTATCACCGGGAGACATCGAGCGGGAGCTGAGGCTGGTGATACCGGTCATAGAGAGGCTGTCCGCCGAGATACCGCTGCCGCTGAGCATAGACACCTATAAGTCAGCGGTGGCCAGGCGGGCCGTCGCTGCCGGCGCCAGCATGATAAACGATGTCTGGGCGCTCAAGCGCGACCCGGCAATAGCCCAGGTGGCCGCTGAAACGGGTGTGCCCCTGGTGCTTATGAGCAATCAACGGGACAAACTGAACTGGCAGGACATCGTGGCCGAGGTCATCGCCGACCTGGAAAGGGCTGTTGACCAGGCGGTTAAGGCAGGCGTGCCGCTGGAGAACATCATCATCGACCCCGGCATCGGCTTCGGCAAGACCGGGGCGCCCAACCTGGAGCTGATACGGCGGCTGGGAGAGCTGAAATCGCTGGGACGGCCCATCCTGCTGGGCACCTCGCGCAAATCTTCGATAGGCATGGTGCTTGACCTGCCCCCCCATGAGCGCATCGAGGGCACGGCAGCCACCGTGGCCATCGGGATCGCCAACGGGGCTGATATGGTCCGAGTGCATGACGTCAGGGAGATGGCACGAGTCTGCCGCATGAGCGACGCAATAGTAAGGAGAGGACATTGAATGAACCGGTGACCGCATACCTCGGCCTGGGATCCAACATGGGAGACCGCCAGGCCAACCTGGAAAGGGCTTTGGACTTCCTGTCGCAGAGATTGCAGGTGGAGAAGGTCTCCAGGATATATGAGACCGAGCCGGTGGGGAACCAGGACCAGCCCCGCTTCCTCAACATGGTCTGCCAGGTGCGCACCAGGTTGCCGGCGCGGGCGCTGCTGATCCTGGCCAAGGGCATCGAGAGCAAGCTGGGCCGCACCGGCGGGTCTGACGCCCCCCGCCCCATCGATATTGACATCCTGCTCTACGGCCAGGAAGTAATTGACACCCCTGACCTGGTAGTCCCCCACCCCAGGATGACGGACAGGGCTTTCGTGCTGGTACCCCTGTCCCAGATAGCCCCGGACGCGGTGCACCCGGTCACCGGCAAGACTATCAAGGAGCTTCTGGACGCGATAAGAGAGGTCCAGGGCGTCCTGCCGCTGGAGTAGCAATGTACGAGATCGCAGTTGAACAGCATTTTGACGCAGCCCATTACCTGCGCGGCTATAAAGGCAAGTGCGAGGCCCTGCACGGGCACCGTTTCCTGGCAGTGGCCCGCGCCCGCGCCGCCGCGCTGAACGACATCGGCCTGGCCTACGATTTCTCCGAGCTTAAGCAGCACCTGAGGGACATCCTGTCCCGCCTGGACCACGCCTGTCTGAACGATGTGCCGCCTTTCGACGGCATAAACCCGTCTTCGGAGAACATCGCCGCCACCATCTACTCGGAACTCAAGCCCAGGCTGGACGGGACGCCGGTCACCCTCTCCGCGGTAGAGGTGTGGGAGTCCCCGGAGGCCATGGTGGTCTACACCGCTGATTAGTCTTGTTCCGGTTGGCGCGGCGAGTCGCCGGCCTGGGGAGGCAGCAGCCGGGGGATAGTCTCTACAACGGGATAGCTGGCATCGCAACGGGGGCAGCGCAGGGAGCCAGTGACCACCTCGTCACCCTGTTCTTCCTCTGCCCGCAGTTCCAGCGGTCCTTTGCAGACGGGGCAGGCCAGTATCTCCAGAAGCGCCCGCCGCATCACTGTGCCACCTGGCTCAGGGTGACCAGGATGACCCCGCAGACCACCATCACGCCCCCCAGCCACATCCGCCAGGTGACGCGCTCCAGGTGCTGCAGGAAGAAATGGGTGAGCAGCAGGGCGAACAGGGGCATGATGGCCCCTATCGAGGAGACCACCGCCACCGGCGAATAGCTCATAGCGTAGAACAGTGCCATCATAGCCACACCCGCCCCCAGCCCGGCGGCGGCAAAGAACAGCAACCCGCGCCGGCTGTTGGTCGTCTCGCCCTCTCGTCCCAGTTGCGGCAGGGCAAAAAGGAACAGGAAGGCCATGCCGAAGAGCAGGCTGAAGGCCGTGCTGACCAGCGGGGTGGTCACCTCGCGGACGACGTACCTGGCCAGCACCTGTCCCCCGGCGAAGGTGACGATGGCGCCAACGGCAAAGAGGTAGCCCAGCACCCGGTCCCGCTTCATTCAGTCTCTCTCAGCACCACTATGACGCCGCCGACCACGAGCAGCGTCCCCAGCCCCAGCAGCAGTGACACCTCTTCCTGGAACAGGACCAGCGCCAGCAGGGTGGCCGCCAGGGGGACGGTGCCGTTGAGGATGGCGGTGCGGGATACGCCGATGTGCTGGATGGCCTTGAAGTTGAAGGTGCGTCCCAGCGAGAAATGCAGCAGCCCGAGCAGGGCGACCCAGAAGGCGCCCACCAGGGTAAGGTGGAGCAAGCCGGGGGCATCGACGGCGAGGGTAATGCCGCCGACAAGGACGAAGCTGGCCAGCATGGATACCAGCGTGCCCTTGTAGAAGCCGGTGTAGCGTATCGCCGGGCGCGCCAGCACCGCGTTCAGGGCAAAGCCCACCGCTGCCAGCAGGGAAAACAGGATACCGAGGACCGGGGCAGACATAACACCTCGTGCGCTGGCAGCTTTATCAAACTCCGACCAGCCTCATCATTATACTCTTGGGCGGCACTGACAGGCAAAAGGGGAGCGGGCCGGTCTGCAAGCACACGCTCAGAGATGGGAACGGCTGCCGGCCCGGTTGACGGTGCCCACAGAATCCCGCATAATGAGAAAGCCGGTGGAGGGGGCCGCCGGCAGAGCGGCAAAGCCAGGTCAAACAACTCCAATAGCAGCTTCAGGCGCCTGTAGCTCAGCGGATAGAGCACCGGTCTTCGGAACCGGGGGTCGTGGGTTCGAATCCCCCCAGGCGCGCCATGAGAAGTTGTCTGCTATGAAGGTTGGGCAAGGAGAGCGACCAAAGAATCCGTCTCCCGAACGTTAAGGACGGATACTTCACTTCGTTCACTTCGTGGTTCACCAACGCTCACCGCATCTCGTGGCGATTCGATGGCTCGCCACCGGCCCTCGCCACAGGTGGAGCCAGGTGGTGACTCTTCAGAGTGAACACGTGGAACCAGCATGACAGATCACCATCTTCGGGCAGTTTCTCCACTTATTGGAAATTTGCCGCATTTACCTCTTGCACACTGCCGGTCATAATAGTATAATCGGGTTTACAGTTACGGGAAATCTGCCTGGTTGTCGTGTCTCAATAAGCCATGATTCAGGTTCAGCTTATAACAGACGGGGCGTCAGGCAGGGGGGAGGTGACGATGAGGAAGCGCTAAGAGACAGGGGAGCGAGTGGTTCGCCGCCGGGGCCTGGCTCTCCGCGCCCTGAGCAGTAACGCTCAGCCACTTGTCTTGATATCGTGCTTAGGGTAGAATATATAATTGACTTCGATTACTTGGAGCATATGATGACGCAAGAGGCACCCAGGTTAGCGAAACTGGGACAATCACAAAGTAAGCTGGCTATTGACCTCGCCATGCGGGGACAGTGGCGCGAGGCGGTCAAGGTCAACCAGGAGATCATCGATAGTTTTCCCGGCGATGTTGACGCCTATAACCGCCTGGGCCGGGCCTGTATGGAGCTGGGAGAGTACGCCCGGGCCAGGGAAGCTTACGGCCGCACCATTGACCTTGACCCTTATAACACCATCGCCAGGAAGAACCTCCAGCGCCTGGCCCACCTGAAGGAGACCAGCGGCGCCGGGGATGGGGAACGCCACCGGGTTGAGCCGCAGCACTTTATCGAAGAGATAGGCAAAGCGGGCGTGGTAAACCTCTACGAACTGGCGCCACAGGAAGTGCTGGCCAAAATGGTCGCCGGGGACGCGGTGGACTTGAAGGTGGAGGGAACCAACCTGGTGGCAATGAACCTGAGCGGTGAGTACCTCGGAATGGTAGAGCTAAGGCATGCCCAGCGCCTGACCAGGCTGCTCGAGGGCGGCAACCGGTATAGCGCCGCCGTAGTCAGCTCCGCAGATAACTCCCTGTCCATCATCATCCGCGAAGTGTACCAGCATCCTGACATGGCAGGAAGGCTCTCTTTCCCGCCCAAGGGACCGGAAGAGGTCCGCTTTTATACGGGCGAAAAGCCAAAGGCTCCGGCGGAGTTTGACGAGGAAGCTGCCGAGGGGCTGGGGTACACCATCATCGGCGGCGAAGAAGAGGGAGTGGAGCTGGCCGAACATGACATCGAGGACGAGGGCAGCGAGAACTAAGGGGTAAGCATGGTAACAGGAACAATAAAGCCGATAAACATAGAAGAGGAGATGCGGAACTCCTATCTGGATTACGCCATGAGCGTGATCGTGTCGCGGGCTTTGCCTGATGTGCGGGACGGGCTGAAGCCGGTGCACCGGCGCATCCTGTATGCCATGCATGACATGGGGCTGCGGCATAACACTCCTCACCGCAAGAGCGCCCGCATCGTCGGTGAGGTGCTGGGTAAATACCATCCCCATGGCGATGCCTCCGTGTATGACGCCATGGTGCGCATGGCCCAGGATTTCGCCATGCGCTATCCCCTGGTTGACGGCCAGGGTAACTTCGGCAGCATGGACAATGACCCGGCGGCGGCCATGCGCTACACCGAGGCGCGCCTCTCCAGGATAGCCGAGGAGATGCTGGTTGACATCGAGAAGGACACCGTTGACTTCATGCCCAACTTCGATGACAGCCTTAAAGAGCCTACGGTGCTGCCCACCAGGCTGCCCAACCTGCTGCTCAACGGCAGCGCCGGCATCGCCGTGGGCATGGCCACCAACATACCACCGCATAACATCGGCGAGGTGTCCGCAGCCATTTCCCACCTCATCGAAAACCCTTCGGCCACCCTGGACGAACTGGCCCAGTTCATCAAGGGGCCGGATTTTCCCACCGCCGGCATCATCCTGGGACTCGATGGCATAAAAAACGCCTATACTACCGGCCACGGCAAGGTGGTGGTCAGGGCCAAGGCGCATGTTATAAACATACCTGGCTCGGCCAGGCGCCAGATAGTCGTCACCGAACTGCCCTACCAGACCAACAAGGCGGCCCTGCTGGAGAACATGGCTGAACTGGTCAAGAGCAAGCGGATAGACGGCATCAGCGAGCTGCGTGACGAATCAGACCGGCAGGGGATGCGCGTGGTCATCGAGCTGAAAAAGGAAGCCCAGCCGGAAAAAGTGCTAAACGTGCTCTACAAGCACACCAACATGCAGTCCTCCTTCTTCGTGAACATGCTGGCACTGGTCGATGGCCAACCAAAGGTGATCAGCCTGAAAGAAGCCCTCCAGTACTTCATCGAATTCCGGCAGCAGGTCATCACCCGGCGCTCCCGGTTTGAACTGAAGCAGGCCAAAGACCGCGCCCACATCCTGGAAGGTCTGAAGATAGCCCTGGACAATATCGACCGCGTTATCGCCACCATCAGGCAGTCCGAGACGGCGGAAGCGGCCCGCAAGGCCCTCATGGCCAATTTCGGCCTGAGCCAGCTCCAGGCGCAGGCCATACTCGATATGCAGTTGCGCCGGCTGGCCAACCTGGAGCGGCAGAAGATACTGGATGAGTACGCCGAGGTGCTGAAGACCATCTCCTACCTTGAAGACCTGCTGGCCAACCCGCGCCGGGTGCTGTCACTGATAAAGGAAGAGCAGGAGAAGTTGAAGTCCGATTTCGCCGACTCCCGCCGCACCACTATCATGGAACAGGGCGTGCTGGACTTCAGCGAAGAAGACCTTATCCCGCACCAGAACATGGTGCTGACCCTCAGCAGCCGGGGCTTCATCAAGCGCATCTCGGCCAAGAGCTATGCGCCGCAGCACCGCGGGGGCAAAGGCATTATCGGCATGGTGACCAGGGAAGGCGACCCGGTAAGGCTGCTTTCGGTGGCAGACACCCATGACAGCGTGTGTTTCTTTACCAACCGGGGGAAGGTCTTTTGCCTCAAGTGCTATGAGATACCGGAGACCACCTCCCGCACCTCCAAAGGGACCGCGGTGGTCAACCTGTTCCCGGTGACCGAGGGTGAAAAGGTCACCGCCATAGTGACCCAGTCCGTGGTCAGCCCCGACGCCTACATGGTGATGGCTACCCTGAAGGGGGAGATAAAGAAGACGGCGGTGTCCCGTTTCGCCTCGATACGCAGCAGCGGCCTGATCGCTATGGACCTTGAGCCGGGTGACGAACTGGTGGCGGCTTCCATCGTCACTGAATATGATGACGTGGTCCTGGTCACCCAGCGGGGGCAGTCCATCCGGTTCCCGGTATCAGACCTGCGGGCCAGTTCCCGGACCAGCGGCGGGGTGCGCGCCATCCGCCTGGCCGCCGGCGACGCCGTGGTCAGCATGGACCGGGTAGATGAGAACGGGTATCTGCTGACGGTCACTGAAGGCGGCTTCGGCAAAATTACTCCGATAGCGGAGTATCCCAGGCAGCACCGCGGCGGCGGCGGCGTCCGCACTTTCAAGATAGTGGACAAGGTGGGCAGCGTAGTCGCCGCCAGGATAGTCTTGCTGACCGATCACGTGACTATACTTTCCGCAGAAGGCTTCGTCACGCACACCCCGGTAAGGGAAAAGGACCCGAACCAGGGCGGCATCAGCATCCAGGGACGGTCTACCCAGGGAGTCAAGCTGATGAGGCTCGGCGAGGACGACAAAGTAGTGGCCATAGCCCCTTCGGAGTAAAGGGAAGAGGGCTTCTTGATTGGAAGAGACTGTAGCTACGACGGTTCGCCTTTAAGCAGTCCAGCAAGTGCGGTAATGCGGGCGGATTTCCGTTTCACCAACATATTGAGCAGCGTTCGGAACTTATCCAATCTGTGGTCAATCGCCCTGAGCAGCTTGCCTGGCTGATCCGGCAGGCCGTGGCGAGTTACATCAATGCCTTCTATTCTAGCAGTTTCCAATATCCAGTCTTCAAGCCTCGGGCATAGAATTATCAACTCGTTGTTTTGCCCCGGAAAGTACAGATGCTTAATGTCATACCTGCTGAAATCACCATGTGAGACGCCGGCTTTTTGATATGGATGTTGTGGAGAACGGGGGTCTTCATCGATAAGGCCTCTGCTATCGCAACGGGCAGCAAGCTGGTTGCACACCCCGCTCTTACCCCTCCCGAAGTGGCCTATATGTTCCCGGGGCAGGCTGGTCAGGCACTGGACAAGAGTCTTATCCGCATAGCATTCAACCAGAATCATAACAACTTCAAGAACTTGTCCGAGTCGATAAAGAAATCTGTATGCATCAGATCAGCAATTTCATCCTGGCTTAATGGCCTCACTTTGGTCTGGTAGTCCTCAAAATAGGTGACAAATACCGACATTTCGTCTCTGGGCGTCTTTTCCACAATGGGTTCCAGGAAGTAAGGGTTGTGGGTGGCGATGAAATACTGGTTGCCTCCTTCGTCCAGCGCCATGATTTCTGCCAGATACCTGGTGTAGTAAGGAAAGGCATGTGACTCAGGCTCCTCGAATACCAGGATAGAGTCTTTACTGGTAAGGACGGCGCTCAGATGGAAGACCACCCTTTGCAGGGTATCCGAAACGAGGACATAAGGATAAGAGATAATGATATCCTCCATCTGCTTGATTATCTCGAGAGAGTTCTCGTGAGGCTTGAGCACCAGCTTCAGACCATAATGATTAAAAATATCGTTCACAGTAGACCGGAGTTCTCGGTTGCTGAGAAGCAATGATACCAGGTTCTTGCCATCCGGCGGCAACAGGTATTCAGACTCAGGGCTGGGGAATTTGTCCATAACCGCAAATTTGTAAAACTTGACCAGGGGCTTCTCCCTGAAGGCCTGGCTTTGCGGGGCTACACGCAGTCCGCTGTAATCCCCGGCGAAAATAGAGATAAGCCTGTCACCATTGTGCGCTCCCCCTGAAAAAGCCCCGTTCTTGAACTCTACTCCCGCTGACAGACCACCCAACATGATGATAAAAGGACTATCAATAAAATCGTCATAGAAGAGGTTGGTTGTCCTGGTATACCTGACGAAATCGTTTAGCTGTGCATAATCGGAAAACTGGGAGTAGGAGAGAAGTCCCAGCGCTTCCAGGATATTGGACTTGCCGGTGTTAGGCTCGCCAATGAAAACATTGACCCTGGTGCAGGGCTGTTTAAGATATTTTATGGACTTGAAGTTTTGTATTTCCAGTTCGTTCATTATCTATAAGGAGGACATCTGAGAATTCGGACTGTCATCCTGAGCCCTTCGCTGATCTCAGGACAGGCGGAGCGAAGGATCTCGGCTGGGGGGAGGTCCGTTATATGTTTCTCCCCACCCCGAGATTCTTCAGTCGCTCCGCTCCCTCAGAATGACTCTCGGACAGCCTCATTACTAAAGTTTTATCAATGCTGCTGACACTTTAGTTTAGCGAGAGGGCGTTGTCAAGAGTGGAGACTTCCACCAATCCATGCAAGCGGGCGTAAATGGTATGTCTAAACGAGAAACAGACGTCGCATGACTGGCAAGCAAGAATAGCGAGGCTGCTCCCGCCAGCAAGTCGCTCGTAGCTAAGGGCGCACGTGGCCGCTGCCGAAGATGATCCACTTGTAGGTGGTCAGTTCCTTCAGCCCCAGCGGCCCGCGGGCATGCAGTTTCTGGGTGCTGATGCCCACCTCCGCCCCCAGGCCGAACTGCCCCCCGTCAGTGAAGCGGGTGCTGGCGTTGACGTAGACGCAGGCGGCGTTCACCTCGTTGAGGAAGCGCATGGCCGCCCCGTAGTCTGCCGTGACGATGGCCTCGGAGTGGCCGGATCCGCAACGCTCGATGTGCTCCAGCGCCTCATCCAGGGAGTCTACCACCCGTACCGCCGCCACCAGCGCCAGGAATTCCCGTCCCCAGTCGTCCGCCGCAGCAGGGGACAGCTTGAGATTGGCGTTGCCCTGGAGAATGGACATGGCCCGTTCATCGCAGCGCATCTCCACCCCGGCCCCGGCCCACTCCCCGGCTACAAGCGGCAGGTAACGCCCGGCAATTTCCGAGTGGACGAGCAGGGTATCCAGGGCGTTGCACACTGTAGGGCGCTGCACCTTGGCGTTATAGGCTATCGCCACCGCCTGGGACAGGTCAGCGGCCCGGTCCACGTAAGTGTGGCAGACGCCGATGCCCCCGGTGACCACCGGCATGCGGGCGTTCTCGGCAACGAACTTTATCAGCCCGGCCCCGCCGCGCGGTATAATCAGGTCAATAACGTCGCTCATGCCCAGCATCTCGTTGACCAGGGCACGGTCGGGGTCCTCGATGAACTGCACCGCCCCTTCGGGCGCACCGGCCCGGCTGCACGCCTCCTGCGCCACCCTGCCCAGGGCGCAGTTTGAGCGAACGGCCTCCTTGCCCCCTCTCAGGATAATGGCGTTGCCCGACTTCAGGCACAGGGCGGAGATATCAATGGTGACGTTAGGCCGGCTCTCATAGATGGCGCCGATCACGCCCAGCGGCACCCGCTTCTTGCCGATCTGCAGTCCGTTGGGGAGGGTGCGCATGTCAAAGACCTCTCCCACCGGGTCAGGCAGGGCGGACACGGTCAGCACGTCACGGGCCATGCCTTCCAGACGGGACTGGTCAAGCATCAGGCGGTCGAGCATGGCGGCATTCATGCCTGAGGCCTCGGCCTCCTGGTAGTCAGCCCTGTTAGCCGCAAGTATCTCTTCATTCCTGGCCAGCAGGTCATCAGCCAGGTTATGCAGGGCACGGTTCTTGACCTCGGCAGAGAGGAAAGCCAGCCGGTGCGCTGCCGCCTTTGCCGCCTTGCCCTTTATCTCCAGTTCTTGAGTCGCCATTGTTGCCCCCCCTACTTGAAACATCCCCTTTCAGGTCACTGCTCTACCAGTATAGCAGACTCTGCGGCTGGAGTCCCAGCCGGCCCTCGCCCACAAATAAAGAAGCCCGCTTGAGACGGGCTTCAATAAAGCAAACAAAAAGGCCCGATTACCAGATGAAGTCCTTGAGCCGGCGGCTGCGGCTGGGGTGGCGCAGCTTGCTCAACGCCTGGCGCTCTATCTGGCGGATGCGTTCCCTGGTGAGGCTGAATTCCTCGCCGACTTCGTCCAGGGTGCGGGTCCTGCCATCGAGGAGACCAAAGCGCAGCTCAATCACTCGCCTTTCCCTGGGTGTAAGGGTATCCAGGACACGGCCAAGCTCTTCCTTGAGTATCTGCTCATCGGCCAGTATCTCAGGAGAGGGGGCATTCTGGTCTTCCACCATCTCCGCCAGTTCGCTCTCCTCGCCCGCTTCACCCAGCGGCGTTTCCAGAGATATCGGCTCCCTGCCTCCGGCCTCGAACAGCTCTTCCAGCTTCTTGCCGGAAACTTCGATAGCCCTGGCCAGCTCTTCGCGGGTCGGGGCGCGTCCGTACTGCTGGGAGAAGCGGTGCCGCTCTTTGTACAGCCGGCCCAGGGCATCGACCACGTGAACAGGCAGGCGGACGGTGCGTGACTGGTCGGCCAGGCCGCGGGTTATCGCCTGGCGCACCCACCAGGTAGCGTAAGTGCTGAACTTGTAGCCCCGGCGATAATCGAACTTATGAGCGGCGCGGATAAGGCCGATATTGCCTTCCTGGATGAGGTCAAGCAAAGGCATTCCCCGGCCAACATACCTTTTGGCTATGGATATGACGAGCCGCAAGTTGGCCTGGACGAAACGGTCTATGGCGTGCCGCATCCGCTCCCTGGTGCGGTCGAAGTGCAGACTGAGCCGGTGACTGTTCCTTTCCAGGTGGCCGCGGAACTCCCCGGACCATATCACCTTTTCAAAATCACCCAGGCTGACCTTGCCCCCTGCTTCGCTCATCATGCTCCAGAGCAACAGGTGAGCGACCAGGGCTAGCTCCACGATTTGCTTGCGCATTTCCAGCCTGCTTTGCCCTGTCTCTTCAGCCAGGGAATTGACCAGATCAGGGTCAATTTGGCCCTCAATGGCGGCAAGCAAAGCCCTGTCATGGGTCCTGCTTTCTATTGATTTGTCCAGGGGGACTCCCAGGCGCTGGCACAGCCGGTCCAAAAGCTCGCCGGACTTTGCCAGACGCTCGGCCAGTAGCAGCGCCAGTTCCACCGAACCTGGTTGAGCGCCGCCGTGTTCCCTGGCCCAATCACGTTCCACATCGGCGAGAAACTTGCCCTCCTCGATCTGGCTTCCAAGCAGCTTCTCCTGCTCCGCAGTCAGGAGCGCCGTCCTCCCCGTTTCGGAGAAGTACATTTGCAGCACGTCCCCCACTGCCTCTTCGCTAATAGGCGGCGACTGCTCTTCCTCCGGTTCCTCCAGAACAATCTCGTCAAGCTCTTCGCTGGTATCTCCGGCAGCCTCTTGCTTCAGGCCGTCCCTGGCGCTTAGAACCACGTTTATCACCATCCTCAAAATGCCGGCCAAAATGGCCCGCTTCAAAGCCAAATACCCAGTTTCAGCGGAGGAGTTTCCCTCTTTTCCACTGCCCACCGGGGAAATTCGCTTCGGAAAAATTAGGCTGGACATTAGCCCAGCCTTTAATTTAGTATAACATAATTGAAAGGATGCGTAAAGATGGCGCGTTCCAGGTTGCCGGGCGGGCCGGCGGCAGACCCGCTTTGCCCGCAGTTTGCCGGCCATGGACAGCCTCCGGACCCTCTTGCCGGGGGACTTGACAGGCTTGGGTGTTTGCTCTGTGCCGATGGCAAGCCCGTGCCGGGCGAAGGGCCGGCTGACGCCGGAGTCATGCTCATCGGGCAGAACCCCGGCGCCGAGGAATCGCGGCTAGGCAGGCCCTTCGTGGGCCGGGCGGGCAAGTACCTGGACGGGGCGCTTAAAGCCAGCGGCATAAACCGGGAGGCGCTGTTCATCACCAGCGTGGTCAAGTGCAGGACACCTCATAACCGCAAGCCTGCGGCCAGAGAGATAGCCGCCTGCCTCCCCTTGCTCCTTGAACAGGTCCGCCAGGTAAGACCGAGAATAATCGTCCTGATGGGAGAAATAGCCTGGAAGACGCCCATGCTCCCCGGAATAACCTATCTCACCACCTATCACCCGGCGGCGGCGATGAGATTCCCCCTGGTCCGGCAGAAGTTCGAAGCCGACCTGAAGAAGCTGAGGTCTCTCATGGAGGAAGCTGGAATGGCGACATGCCGGGAGAAACCCCGCAACGACCGGCTGAATGAGCGTGTTGGAGGTGACGGATGACCGGGAAGTTCCGCTGGTCCTATGACCCGGAGGGCCGCCGCTGCTGGCAGGACCCTGAAGCTATCCTGGCCGGTATCGGCCTCAAGGCCGGCTTTATCTTCGCGGACATCGGCTGCGGCAACGGCTTCTTTGCGCTCCCGGCAGCGAGGCTGGTGGGCCAGACGGGAAGGGTCTACGGCGTTGACAGCAACTCTGAAGCCACCGAGGACCTGGAGAGACGGGCGGCGGCCGAGGGACTGCACAACATCAGCCTTACCCTGGCCAGGGCCGAGGACGCCGTGGTCTGCCAGGCCTGCGCCGATATCGTTTTCTTCGGCAACGCCCTCCACGACTTCGACCAGCCTGCCAGGGTGCTGGCCAATGCCAGGCAGATGCTGTCGCCCCGGGGGCGGCTGGTCAACCTGGACTGGAAGAAGGAGCCAATGGAGATGGGGCCTCCCCTGCACAAGAGGTTCAGCGAAGATGAAGCGGCCCGGCTCATCGCAGACGCCGGCTTCAGCATAGAAAGCGTTGCCGGAACGGGGTCTTTTCACTACGTTATCACCGCCAGGCTGGAAAGCGGGGTGGGGACCGTCCCTGAAACAGCGATTGATAACTCCGGATTGATAGTAACATGATACGTGCAGGTCTACTGACACCAGAGTGCTGCCCGGTACAGTCCGAGAGAGTAGCTTTTGGGCATGATTCACCTCGTGGGCGAAGCTGAACGAAACTGAATTGCCGGGTTTGGGCCGGGGGAGCTTTCTGACAGCGGACTGTTCGGTATAGTATAATAGTTCCTGTATTAAAAAATCTGAGCTTTTCGCCGGAAATAGCCGGTCAGGCAGAGGGAAAGACAAAAGTGATGATGATACGCAGGTTGCCTCCGTGGCTCCTTGTCGGCATTTTCTTGATGGTGGCCATAGGGGTGGCCCTTTACTTCAGGATTGTCCTGCCCTATGACCAGGTCTTCGCCGGCGACCAGATAAAGTTCACCAGCAACGACGCCTATTACCACATGCGCATTGTCGATAGCCTGGCCAGTAACTTTCCCCGGCTGATAACTTTTGACCCTTACATCGCCTACCCCTCCCCCGGTTACCATGACACTTATCGCTTTTTTGACTGGCTCCTGGCCGGCGTCATCTGGGTCATCGGCCTGGGTTCGCCCACCCAGCACCTGGTGGATATGGTCAGCGTCTACTTTCCCGCCGTGCTGGGCGCACTGGTCGTCATTCCGGTATACTTCATTGGCCGCGAATTGTTTAACCGGTGGGTTGGCATCATCGCCGCCGGCCTGATGGCGGTAATGCCCGGCGAGTTCCTGGGCCGGTCTATCCTCGGTTTTACCGACCACCACGTCGCCGAGAACCTGTTCAGCACTACCGTCATGCTCTTTCTAATCCTGGCCATCAAGACGGGGAGGCAGGCCGGCCTGTCCCTGGCACACTTCCGGGAGCGCCGCTGGGACACGCTGACCAGGCCGCTGGTCTTTTCGGTCCTGGCCGGGACCATGCTCGGCCTTTACTTTATCACCTGGCTGGGCGGCCTGCTCTTCGTCTTTATCATCGCCGTTTTCCTCGTTGTCCAGTCTATCATCGAGCATTTGAGACAAAGGAGAATCGACTACCTGGGCATCACCGGCGCGGTTATTTTTGCCGTCACCACCCTTATCGTCGCCTGGTTCAATCCGCCGGCGTTCCACAAGGTGGCGCTGGTTATCGCCATAGCTATCCCGCCTGTCCTGGCACTGCTCTCCCGCCTGGTTGGGTGGAGGAGGCTCAAGCCTTATTACTATCCGGCGGCGCTGGCCGTGGCGGGGCTGGCCGGCATAGGACTGCTGGCCGCTATCAACCGGCCTGTCCTGGAAACGATGCTCGGGCAGTTCAAGGTATTCATGCCTACAGGCGCTTCCCTGACTACTCTCGAGATGCAGCGCCTGCTCTTCCCCCAGGGTAGCTTCACCACTGTCCTGGCCTGGGGGAACTTCGGTACTGGCTTGTTTCTCCTTCCCGGCGCGCCCATTCCCGGCCTCGGCCTGATCGCGATGGGCATACTGGTCTACCTGGTCTTCAAGCAAGACATACCTGGAAAGAACGCCCTGCTGATATGGAGCCTGGTCATCCTGGCGGCCACGCTGGGGCAGCGCCGGTTTGCCTATTACTTCGCCACCAATATGGCCCTGCTCTCGGCGTACATCTCCTGGCACGCGCTCAGGCTGGCCGGGTTCCGCGCACCGGCTGGAGGGGCACGCCCATTGCCTGGCCAGTCTCCGAAGAAGAGCGACCACTATGCCGTGCTGGGAGTGGCCAGGGACGCCAGCCAGAAAGAGGTACGTAAGGCCTATCTCTCTCTGACCGGCAGCCAGGCGGTCCAGGTCGACAGCAGCAAGCTGGAAAATATCAAGCGGGCCTATGCCCTGCTGTCAGACCCCCGCCGCCGCAGTTCTTACGACCGCTCCATCTCGACCGTGACCAGCAGGAAGAAGAAGTCCGGGGAAGGTCTCCTCAACAGCCGTTACCCGGTAATGGCAGTGGGCGTGATCATCGTCTTCTTCGTGGTATTCTTTCCCAATATCAGCCAGGCCAGGGAGGTGGCCTCGGAGGCGCGCTTTGCCCCCACCGATGGCTGGGTCAGCTCCCTCACCTGGATGAAGGAGAATACCCCCGAACCCTTTAACGACCCTGATTACTATTACCGGTCATATTCGCCTGGTGACGGCAAGTCCTCTTCCAGTTCCGTCTACGGCGTGGCCTCCTGGTGGGACTACGGCTACTGGATAACCAGGATCGCTCACCGGGTACCCAATGCCAACCCGGGTCAGTCCCCGAACAGGGTGATCCCCATCGCCAACCTGTTCCTCTCCCAGGAAGAGCCGGAGAGCTGGGAGATCATGCGGGAACTGGGGTCGGCATACGTGGTCATCGATTACCCTATGGCTATAGGCAAGTTCTGGGCGATCGTCACCTGGGCGGGGCTGGACGTCAGCGATTTTATTGATGTCTATCACGTGCGCGATGGCCAAACGTTGAAGCCAACGCGCATCTTCAGCGAGGAGTACTATCGCTCATTGCTGGTAAGGCTGTACAACTTCGACGGCAAGGCGGTGACGCCGGAGAAAACGAGGGTCATTTCCTGGGAAGAGGTGATGACCGCCGAAGGGGTCGAAGTCAGGCAGATAGTTGGCGCGCAGGAATTTACCAGTTATGAGAAGGCGGTGGAATACATTAAGTCCCGGGAATCGGGCAACTACCGCATAGTGGGGGAAAATCCCTTTGCCAGCCCGGTGCCCCTGGAAGCGGTGACCAAATACCGCCTGGCGCATGGCTCCGCCGCCAGCGTCGGCCTGAGCGGTAACTCTTCCACATCAGAGGTCAAGATATTCGAGTACCTCCGCTAAGGCGGCCTGGCCATGGTAAGCCTGCCTGACATGCCGTTTCCGGCGAAGGCGGGGAATTCCACAAAGTTAGTTTCATGGATTGCCCGGTCAAGCCGGGCAATGACAAAAATTAAATATCTCGCACACCGATACGGAACGCCCCGGGAGTGACAGGCTGCTAGATCCGCGCGACCAGGACTAAAGTCCTATCGCCCTTTAGTAGTTCCACTTATTGCCACCCCTTGAATCCCACCCTTTAGAATAAGGATATATCCCCCATTTCTCTGCGACAGGACAACTGGCACTTCCAGGCAACTGTATTCGCCATCTGTGTTATCATAATACCAGAGATTGCCGGGCGAACGAACATGAACTCGCAGGACTGTTTATGAACATACCAGGAAGGCTCAAGGTCATGCTCGGCCTGGTCGCAGTGACAGCCGGCCTCCTGTTGTTTGCCGGAGAAGACTACCGGTGGACCGGTCATGCCCTGTTCGCCCTGACCGCCTTCAGTCTCACCGCCCTGGTGGTAACCAAAGGCGCGGCGCTTGCCGGAAGGATACGCCGGCCTGCCGACCGGGCAAGGTTCCCGCTTCACCGGAAATACGGCCTTCTCGCCGGGACGCTCGTGTTGACCACTTTCGCCTATGGCATCGCCACAGCTATTTTGAGGGATATCCTGGTGCTGAACTCGGTCCACGGCCTGGTGGGGCTGTTGCTGGTGGTCTTGTTCGCCATCCAGATTTTTACCGGGCTTTCTCCCCGGCGCCTTCGCCTGAAGACCTTTCACCGCTGGAACGGCTATACCCTGGCCGTTATTTTTGTTGTCCAGCTCGGATTCGGCATCCTTGCCTCGCCTTTGTTCACCGAGGAATATCCCCGGTACCGGGTGAGGTGGATTACCCTGTTCGAGGATAATCCCTGGCGGGCTGATGGGTTCATTGACCGGCAAGAATATTTTATTACCCGCGTCCTGGACGATGGCAACTACGAGCTCTCCTATCGTTCTGACGGCCAGTTTATCTACGTCGGCCTGAAGGTGAAGACGGAGGGCTGGGCGGCCATCGGTTTATCCGCAGGCAGCGGCATGAAGGATGCCGATATCATATTCGCCTATGTGAGCGACGGCAAAGCGGCAGTCGAGGACCATTACGGGACCGCCAGGGGGGCGCATTCGCCGGACACTGCCCTGGGCGGGACGAACGATATAGTCGAGTTTGGCGGCAGGGAAGCGGACGGGTTCACCATTATCGAGTTCAAACGACCCCTGGTCACCCAGGACAAGTTTGATATTCCCCTGGTCGAGGGCATTAGCCAGGTAATGTGGGCCTATGCCCTTACCGATTCTGTCACGGAGATGCACGTCGCCCAGGGTAATATCGAAGTTTACCTGGGACCCCGGTAAAAATAAACTATTCGGGGGTGAACGATGCCGGAAGACGAAGCCCTCAGCGCGCCTGGACCCTGGATGAAGTGCTATGACAGCAACGTGCCGCACAGCACCAGCTACCCGGCGGCCACCCTTCACGCCCTTTTTGAGGAAAGCGCCGCCAGGTACCCCGACCGCTGCGCCATAATCTTCATGGGCGAGAAGCTCAGCTACCGCCGGCTGGCCGGGCTTATCGACCGGTTCGCCGCCGCCCTTCAGCAGCTTGGGACTGGCCGGGGAGAGAAGGTGCTCCTTTTCCTGCCCAACTGCCCTCAATTCATCATAGCGTATTACGGCGCTCTGAAGGCCGGCGCCGTGGTGGTACCGGCTAACCCGCTTTATACGCCGAGAGAACTGCTCCATCTGCTGGAGGACTCCGGCGCCAGGACAGTGATAACCCTTGACCTTAAAATGCTGTCCGAAAAGGTGGTTTCGGTGGCGCAGAGGGTCGCGCTTAAACATATAATTGTCACGGGTCTGCAGGAGTTCCTGCCCTTTCCCCGCAATATCCTTTTCCCGCTGGTGAAGCGTAAAGCGATCGCAGGGTTCAAAGGGGACAACGTCACCAGGATGCGTGACCTGCTGGCAAGACCTTCTTCCCCTCTCGCCGGGCCGGAAGTCAGGCATGATGACGTGGCCGTGATACTTTACACCGGCGGCACCACCGGCGTGCCCAAAGGGGCCTGCCTGACCCATGACAACCTGGCGGCCAACCTGTCACAGTGCCTTCACTGGATCCCCGATATCCGTCCCGGCGGCGAAACGTTCCTGACCGCGCTGCCCGTCTTCCACGCCTTCTCAATGACCACCTCGATGAACCTGCCGCTGTGTGCCGGAGCGACGGTCATACTGATGCCCAGGTTTGAGACTGCCGGCCTGCTCAGGGCGATTGACAGGCAGCGCCCAAGCCTGTTCATGGGCATCC
Organism: Chloroflexota bacterium; assembly: GCA_016190695.1. Taxonomy (GTDB): domain Bacteria; phylum Chloroflexota; class Dehalococcoidia; order Dehalococcoidales; family RBG-16-60-22; genus JACPQC01. The sequence goes on along the minus strand of JACPQC010000003.1, from coordinate 6,232 downwards.
CCGCCATGTTCCACGCCATCATTCACCAGCCCCACCTGCACCGCTATGACCTGTCATCCCTCCGTTTTTGCGTCAGCGGCGGCGACAGCTTGCCCCCCGGGGTCCAGCAGGAGTTTGAACACCTCGCCGGCTGCAAACTGGTAGAAGGCTACGGCCTGACCGAGGCCTCGCCCGTGGTCACCTGCAATCCCGTCTACGGAGCCAGGAAGGGCATCGGTCTGCCGCTGCCGGATACCATATGCCGGGTGGTTGACCTTGAAAGCGGCGCCCCACTCGCCCCCGGACAGGACGGCGAGATGATCATCCGGGGGCCCCAGGTAATGCGCGAGTACTACGGGAATCCCGGGGAGACCGCCATCGCCATAAGAGACGGCTGGCTCTACAGCGGAGATATAGTGCGGATGGATGAAGACGGGTACTTCGAGTTTATCGGGCGGAAGAAGGACCTGATCAAAGTATCCACCAGCGACTACATGACCGCCTACAAGGTCTATCCATCGGAAGTGGAAGAGGTATTGCTGGGGCACGAAAAGGTGATGGAAGCCGCTGTTATCGGCGTGCCTGACCCGTTGCAGGGTGAGCGTGTAGTGGCTTATGTCGTCGCGCAGCCGGGCGCTGCCGTCGCCGGCGAGGAGCTAATTGATTTCTGCAGGCAAGACCTTGCCGAGTACAAAGTCCCCTCGGAGATAGAGTTTGTCAATGAATTGCCCAGGAACATGCTGGGCAAGGTGTTACGAAAAGAGCTGAGGGCCATGTCGGAAACGAAATGCGCCCGAACAGAAGCACCGCCTAATCCTGGACCAGGGACTGCTTGAGGGCTGCCCCCCGGCGGGAGAGCTTTTTCTTCGTGGTGGCTGAACTCCTGGAGGCAGTCCTGCGGGTCCTGGTCTTGCGGCCTTCTTCAATGCCGACCGAGCGGGAGAGCGTGGCCACCAGGAACTGGTTGAGGCTCACCCCCTCCTGTTTTGCCATCTGGTCCAGCTTGCGGTGCAGGCTCCTGGGGGCACGGATGAAGAACTTGCCGCTGTATTCCTGTTCAGTGCGCGGCTCAGGGATTTCCTGGCCATCTTCAAAGGCTACTTCCAGCCAGAGCCGGCGGGATTCTTCGATTAGCTCGTAGACTTCATCCAGAGTCTCACCCTGTGCCAGGCAGCCGGGCAAATCTTCGATTTCAGCGACATAGCCCCCTTCAGATGCAGCATGAATCGTAATGGGGTATTTCAGACTGAGATAATGTTCCAGTAGTTTTCGCTCAGTCGCAGTTGTCATCTTGTTCCTCCAATCCCAGGTCTTTGATTATCCGGTTGACGCAGGCAATCACCAAGTACTTCGATTTCTTCGGTGAGACAATGTTACTAATGGTCGCATAATAGTTCAAACCAAAGTTAGAGCGTCATACCAGCCCTTCAGTTTCACTCAGGATAAACCCTTCGGTTTCACTCAGGATAAACGAAGGCCGGTATCCAGAAAGAGTTCCGACTGGATTCCAGCCTACGCTGGAATGACATTAGTACTCAGTAACACTTAAACTGTCATTGCGAGGAGCCGAAGGCGACGTGGCAATCCATATAATGTGAGATTGCCACGCCCTCGGCTGAACTTGGGACTCGGACTGAAGGCTGAAGCCTCCCGCTTGAGGCGGGATGGCTCGCAATGACAGGGCATAGCATTGATACGAAATAGATTGTGTTACAAGGTATTAGCAGTGTTTTCTACCGGCCGCTGCGGAACCAGATGGACAGCGTCAGCACAAAACCGAGGACGCCGGCGATGGCGTAGCCGAATATCCCCAGCAGCGGGGTATCTCCCACTAAAGGCGGCGCCCCGGCCAGAACGATGACCGATGACGATACCAGCAGGGCGGCGATGATCAGGGCCAGCGATAGCCGGTTGGCGGTCTGGCTCAACGTCCGCCGAATCGGCTCCAGGCCGACGTGCTCGAACTCTATCTTGATGCGCCCCTTCAGGACCTCGCGCAAGATGACGCTGAAATCGTAGGGGACGTCCCGGGCCAGGTCAAGGGCATCAATGAGCCAGAAATAAAGCTCCTGCCGCTGCGTAAACGGGTTCACTTTCCGGGTCAATACCCTCCGGGCATGGGGCCGCCCCAGTTCCATCATGTTGAAATCGGCTCCAAGCGCCTGGGACAGGTCTTCCTGGATGGCGATGCCTTTGGCCAGCCAGAGAAGCTGAGGCCGCAACTGGCCGCCGTGGGCGGTGATGGCGCGTATCATGGCGAACAGTATCGAGGCAAGCCGCATCTCATAGGCGGCGACATCGGAATAGCGGTTGATAATGGCTGCCAGGGCCGGCTCCAGTTCGGAGGCCTGGATAACGTGCTCGGACTCCATTATCTCGTTCAGCGCCCGGGCGAGCCGCCTTTCGTTGCCCGTAGAGAGGAAATAGACCAGCTTTGCCAGCCGTTCCCGGTCGCGCTGGGACAACGAGGCCATCATGCCGAAATCCACCAGGCTGATGATCTCCCCGGGCAGGATAAAGATATTCCCCGGGTGGGGGTCGGCGTGGAAGAAACCATGCTCGAATACCGCCTTCAGGGCCAGGACGGCGCCGCGCCGGGCGATGAGTCCCAGGTCATAGCCGGCCTCTTTCAGCTTTTGGGTATCAGCGATGTTGACGCCTTCGATGTATTCCATGGTGATGAGCCGGCGGGTGCTAAGCTCCGGGTAGACCGCCGGTACCCGTATCCTTTCATCGTCGGCGAAGTTGCGGGCAAAGCGTTTCATGCTACTGACCTCGGCGACGAAGTCCAGCTCATTACGAATTTGGTCGGCGAACTCTCTTATCAGCCCGGCCGGGTTGAGGAGATAGAGGGCGGGGGAATAGCGCTCGGCCAGGGCGGCCAGGTTGCGGGCGATGGCCAGGTCTACCTCGATCTGCTCCAGGATGCCGGGCCGCTGCACTTTGAGGGCTACCGGCTGCCCGTTGAGCACGGCGCGGTGCACCTGCGCCAGAGAGGCCGCCGCGATGGGCGTATCATCGAAACTGCCAAAGACCTGGTCTACCGGCCTGCCCAGCTCCGTCTCGATGACACCCCTGACCTGGTCCGCGGGGACCGGCTTGACCGCCTGCTGCAGCTCTTTGAGCTCGGCGATGAATTCCGGCGGCACCTGGTCAGGGCGAGTGCTGAGCACCTGCCCCAGCTTGACGAAGGTCGGCCCCAGCTCTTCCAGGGCGAGCCTGACCCGCCGGGGTACGGTGAGAGCGGTGAGGGGGCACTCGCGGCGGAGTATGCCTTTCTGGATGTGAACGCATTCCCAGACCCGTATCCGGCCCAGGGCGCTGCCGAAACCGTGTTTTACCAGCACGTTGACGACCTGCTGGAAACGGCTCAACTGCTTCAGGCCGCCGCCACCGGGCATGAAGGACATCATTTTTCTTCCCATGAGCAAACGCAGTGCGGCCCGCTGTCGCCGCCATAGAAGCTAAGCTAATTCTGAACGCAGAAAGGAACGAAAGCTATTAGTAGGGCTACTTATTTTTGGATTTAGCTGCACTGCCGGAGGGGTGAGTCTGCTCTACCCCCATTCACCATAAGGCGGCTTTACAATACCCTTTTCGGTGATGATGGCGGTAATGTAGCGGCAGGGGGTGACGTCAAAGGCGGGGTTGGCCACCTCGCAGTCAGGGGCGATGCAGACGCCCTGGATGTGGGTCACCTCTTCAGGCTGGCGCTGCTCGATGGGGATATCGGCGCCGGTGGCCAGGGATGGGTCGATGGTGGTGGTGGGCGCAGCCACGTAAAAGGGGATGCCATGCTCATGGGCCAGCACCGCCAGGGAGTAAGTGCCTATCTTGTTGGCGGTATCGCCATTGGCGGCGATGCGGTCGGCCCCCACGATGACGCAGTCTATCTCCCATTTGGCCATGAAGTAGCCCGCCATCGAGTCGGTGATCAGGGTAACCGGTATGCCGGCCTTCTTCAGCTCCCAGGCGGTGAGGCGGGCGCCCTGGAGGAGGGGGCGGGTCTCGGTGGCGAAGACCTTGATGTCCTTGCCCGTTTCACTGGCCCTCATTATCACGCCCAGGGCGGTGCCGTAGCCGGTGGTGGCCAGGGGGCCGGTATTGCAATGGGTCAGCACCTTCGAGCCGCCGGGGATGAGGGCAGCCCCGTGCTCGCTTAGCTCCAGCGTGGCACCAGCCTCCTCCTCATGTATCCTGACGGCCTCTTCTACCAGGGCGGCTTTTATCCCGGCCACGTCACCGTCTATATCAGCCGCCCGGCGCATCCGTTCAAGGGCGTGGAACAGGTTCCTGGCGGTGGGCCTGGTGCCGGCAATGACACTGATGATATCGCTGACTTCTTTAAGGAAATCGTCTCGGGCAGTGGCCCTGGCATTCAGGCCGCCCAGGGCTACGGCATAGGCCCCGGCCACCCCGATGGCGGGCGCGCCCCTCACCTTTAGCTCTTTGATAGCGGCGGCTACTTCGAGGTAATCACCGGCATCAAGGTATACTTCCTGGCGGGGCAGCCGCGTCTGATCTAGTATCTTCAGGCGGTCGCCCAGCCATTCCAGTGGCTGAGTGGTCCTGTTCAACTGAGCTTCTCCTTCGTTTTTCCCAGTCCTCGCGGCGCAATTCCATCCGGGTGAAGTCATAGCCATCCTGCTCCAGGCGTCCGCAGGCGGTGAAGCCACACTTCTGGAAGCATCTCTGCGCCCGATGGTTCCATTCCAGCGTCCTGAGATAGATGCGCCTGAGGTTCAATTCGGTGAAGACGTGGTTGACCAGGGTGTTGACGGCATCGGCGCCATAGCCTTTGTTCCAGTAATCACGGTCGCCGATGAGGATGCCGATCTCGGCTTCGCCCCGGTCATAGTCCACGTCGTAATAGGTGCAACTGCCGATGTGTTTGCCGGAAAGGGTCTCCACGCCGAAGCGCCGCCGGGCCGGCGTGGAAAAGTTCATTTCGCTGGCATAGTCCGCCAGGTAGCGGGCAAACGAGCCGGTGAAGGGCAGGGCGGCATCCAGGCGGGTCAGCTCGGGGTCCTTCTGCCAGGCATAGTCATCCCTCGCGTCAGACATCTGCTTGCTGCGCAGTCTGACCTTGGCGCCGGTGATAGGTTCGGGAGCGACTTTGCCTGACATGACCGGCGAAACTAGTCCTCCTCTTCGTCCTCGCCCTCACCCCGCTCCCAGATCGGCTCGGTGAAGAAGTCGATATACTCGCCCATTGCCTGGGCCGCCATCTCCTTCATTCTTTCCCCGGTCTCCACCGCCAGCCCGGCCAGTTCGTCCATGTCCACCTCTATGTGGAGCACCCGGACCAGGGCCTTGAGCACGGCCAGCGCGGCGATAGGGTTCTGTATCCGGGTGGCGTAGAGAGGCACCTCACCCAGAAGGCATACCGCCTCGATGTCCCGCTCTTTAGCCACCCCCAGCAGCAGCCCGTTCAGACCGGCGATCTGCACATTGCTGGCCTGGCCGAGGTCATATTGGGCCAGCGACTTGACCACTTCCTGGCTGGTAGCCACGCCCCAGACGCGGGGCGGCTCGGTATGATGGATGCGGGTCAGGGCGGCGGCGCAGGTGTATATCCGGCTCACCTGGAACCTGGTTGCCAGGTCCAAAACGCTATGGGCAAGCTCATAGGCTTTGGCCGGGGGCTGGTCGTCACCGATGAACAGGATGAGGTCATTCTCACAGTGCTTGTTCTTCCAGTAGTAGAAGTTGCTCTGGGGAAACTGGGGCGATTCGACGACGCCGTCCCTGACGGAAACGCCGATGGGGTCGAAGAAATAAGAGGGTTCTATGTAGCCCAGCACCTTGAAGTCCAGCTTCCGGAGCAGGTAGGTAGCCACAATGGTGGCCACATTGCCCACACCCGGCCATGCCGCCAGCAGGACCGGCGCCCTGAGCTTCGGGCGGGCCTGAAGCCTGATTAGACCGCTCATAAAATATTACCTCTCATCTGGCTGTCACCATATATCTTAGCAGATTTTGAGGAAAATCCGTCATGTCAATTTGCAATTGACGTCACTGAGCATGAAAATGTCATGCTGGAAGGAGTCCCGATTCTATCGGGACGACTGAAGCATCTCAGGCTTGCCCTGGTTCCACCGAGTCACCACGAGGTGAGCGAAGCCGAACGGGGTGGGGTGGGCAACGACCCGTACACCCCACCACCCCGAGATTCTTCGCTTTGCTCAGAGCTTGTGAAGAAATTCATTCTCAGACATAATGGGCAATAATGCCGATCCGCATGAGGTGAAGG
>JACPQC010000016.1 GCA_016190695.1 Chloroflexota bacterium | reverse complement strand
ATGTCTCAATATCCTGCTCTGGATACCAGCCTTCGCTGGTATGACAATATGTAATGTAAGTTTAAAAAACAAGGTCTGCCGCTAAACGATGCTGTCTAAATTAAACCTGATCGAAAAACCTATTTTGGACAAGAGTGATGCTGTAGACAAATTGCTGCTGCCTTTCAAGCCTTATTCGGAGCTTAGGAGGTTTTGAACCGAATATCATGGGATCCGGAAAGTCCAGTTCAGCCATATTCTTGCGTACATAGCGGAAGGTGACTTATCATCTGTCCGCTGGGCAAAAGGGTGTTACTTTTTCTCTCTATTAAGCACCTTCTGCAACTGGGTAATGAGGGGCGGCAGGTCCTTGGTGACGGTCTCCCAAGCGGTGTCCAGGTTCACCTCAAAGTACCCCAATGAGGCGGTTCCGTATGCCGGTCGTGACACGCCACGTCCAACTCCCGTTCGTTGTCCCCGTTTAGTGCCGAAATTCAGATGGCGGGATGCCACTGCCAGCGATGATGCTTCCCAAAGTGCCTATTGGCAGCTGCTTTCCCTGGTGGTACGGCACAATCACTTGCTTGCCGGTGCTGAAATTACGCCATTTCTGGTGGCTGCCAAGCTGTGAGACGAAAACAAAGCCATGCCTGCGTAACACGGAGATAACTTCGTCCGCTGTCAGGCGCGGTCGCCTGGGCATTAGGCGGGAACTTCCAGTTGAAAGGTCTTCTCATGCCTTTTCAGCTTGACGGGGGTTGGTTGAAGGTAGAGGGTTATTGCTTCTCGGATGTTGGCTAGAGCTTCCTCTTCAGTGTCGCCCGCACTGGCGCAACCGGGAAGTTCGGGGCAATAGGCTGCATAGCTCTTGGTCACCGGGTCATATTTCACAACCACACGGAATGTCATTGAGTTCTCCTCTACTGGCAATATTGTACCATGCTGTTGGTTAGTGGCTCACGTCGTCAACTACCGGCATAGCACAACCGCTTCCCGTACTACCCGGTCCCTGAAGAACCGGCTCAGGTCCTGCGGGGTACGCAGGTCCACTTTTCGATTACTGAACATGACAGAAAGCTCAGCTTCTATCTCAACAATAGTAAAAAATCCAGGCGTCTTGCCTGGCTGGAATTCAACGAGAACATCAATGTCACTATCCGGACGGAAATCGTCACGAAGTATAGAGCCAAAAAGGCGAGGCTCTTGATGTAATGGCGCTGGCAAAAAGCCGCAAGCTCGCTGCCAGGGATATTAATTCCTTTTATTAATTCCTGTTTAGCTTCGCTCATCTCGCCTTCATCTCCCATCTTCCATACGTGCTGTTCAAAGGTGGTAGTGACCGTATGATTATAACATAACCAGGGCAACTTCCTTTGATGCTGGAATACCCCCAAGGTATGGCTAGAAGGCAATCTCAGAAAGTCTACGGAAGGAAGCTCATTACCGGCGCTCGGTAATGAATCAGCTACTTGGTCCGCAAACTAACATCCCCGGCGATCACCCTGGTGCAACTGCCGTCGGGGAGGCGCAACATCAGGCTTCCATCTCTGTCCACTGATTCGGCCACCCCTTCCAGCGCTTCACTGGCCGACCTCACCGTCACCGGCTTCCCCAGCGTCACCAGGCGCTCCCGCCACTCGTTGTAAACCGTATCCCCGGAGGGAAGGGCCAGGTACAGGCGGTCAAGCTCGGTGAGGAGGCGCCGCACCAGGAGCATGGGTGATACCGCCGCCCCGGCCTCATCCGCCAGGCAAGCGGCCTCAAGGGCAGACCCGCCCAGGGACTCCGGCCTGGAGGCGACGTTGATACCAATGCCCAGTATGGCGTGATTTAGCTTCCCGCCCTTCATCTCGATCTCGGTCAGAATGCCACAGACCTTTCTCCCCGATACCAGGATATCGTTGGGCCACTTGATATCGACCTTCAGCCCGGTGGTCGCTTCGATGCTCCGGGCCACAGCCACCGCCCCGGCCATGACCAGGCCGGGCAGCAAAGAGACATCAGGCCGGAGGATGACCGAGAGGGCGATGTTGCCCGGCGGTGAGACCCATGTCCGCCCGGACCTGCCTCTGGCCGCGGTCTGCTCGCCGGCGATGATCACAGTACCCTCGACAGCCCCTTTCTGCGCCCGGTCCCTGGCCGCGTTCATGGTGGAGTCGATTTGGAGGAAAAAGACCACCTCCCGCCCGATAAGGCGCGTACCTATGCCGTCGCCGGCCATCTCCAGGCCGTCATTGCCTCTGTCCAAGATATCTCCCAGGCTGACTGTAAGTTTGCATATCCAATTTCAGACTACCGCATTCAGGGCTGGCCGTCAACAGAGGGATCTGTCATTAAGCCGGTCTGCTTGACACCGTAAGGCACCTCTGATAGACTTTAGTTTGCAGGCATCCTGTTGCCTGTCTCTTTTCAGTGGCCCCGTGGTGTAGCGGTCTAACATGCCACCCTGTCACGGTGGAGATCGCGGGTTCAAATCCCGCCGGGGTCGCCACCATTTGTTTATCGTTTCCCTCGCAGGTCCGCCGCCGTAGAATTTCGTTCGAATCCCTTCCAGATATATAGTCAAAGGCAGGCAAAAGTCTTATAATTCAGTTATGGAGAGACAGGCAGCCTCAGACGCCAAATTGCTGGCCGATAGCCTGGGGCAGCTACCTGAGCCTGAAGTCCAGCCGGCGTTCGTCGTGGTCAGCGGGCTGCCCGGGAGCGGCAAGTCTTACTTCTGCCGCAAACTGGCCGAGCGGGCCCCTTTTCTCATACTGGAGAGCGATGTCCTGCGAAAGGCCCTTTTCCCCCGGCCCAGCTATACCCCAGACGAAAACACGCGCCTGTTCCAGGGGGTGCATCACCTTATCGAAGACCTTTTGAAAAGGAGCATACCGGTCATACTCGACGCCACCAACCTTTCAGAGCAACACCGCGAAAGATTGTACAGCATCGCCGAGCGGCTCGATGCCAGGCTTATCCTGGTCCGGGTGGAAGCGCCCCAGGAACTGGTGCGGGAGCGCCTCACGGCCCGGACGGCGGGCAAAGACCGGGAGTCCAGGTCGGAGGCGGGCTGGAATGTGTACCAGAAGATGAGACCAGCCGTGCAGAAGATCAGGCGCCGCCATTACGTAGTGGATACTTCCAGGGATATCACCCCTGTTATTGACAAGATAGTCCGGGAAATAGAAAAGTGAAGGAGGCCCTGGATGGAAATCTCTGCTGTCACCGGTGACATCGCCACAATGCCGGCTGGAGCCATAATGGTCGGTGTCCTGGAAGGCGAAGGCCCGGAGGGTGAGGCGGCTGCCGTTGACCAGGCGCTGGAGGGCGCTATCGCCCGGCTCATCTCCCAGGGTGAGATCAAAGGCAAGCAGGGCGAGACGACGGTCATCTACAGCCTGGGCAAACTCCCGGCGGCTCGCGTGGCCGTCGTCGGGCTGGGCAAAAGGGCCGAGCTATCGATGGACAAGGTCCGGGGCGCTGTAGCCGAGGCCTGCCGCACGCTGAAACGGAAGGGCGTGGAGGACATCGCCACCGTGGCCCTCGGCTCAGGCAAGCCAGAGATAGTGCCGGAGAGGTCAGCACAGGCGATAACCGAAGGGGCGATGCTGGGGCTGTACGCCTTCCGCAATCACATCACCGTTTCCGAGAACAATTTCCACGAGGTCAGGAAGCTGACGCTGGTCGGCGGCGATGAGACGAAGGCAGCGCTGGAGCAGGGCATCGCCAGGGGCACGGTGCTGTCCCAGGCCGCCAATGCCGCCCGCGATATGGTGAACGAGCCGGCGAACTTTATGACCCCGTCGGCCATGGCCGAGGCGGCGCTGAAGCTGGGCCGGGACTACGGCCTGGAAGTGACCGTCCTGGAGCGTGAGCAGATGGCCGAGATGGGCATGGGCGGGCTGCTGGGGGTATCGCTAGGGAGCCGCCAGCCGCCCAAGTTCATCATCATGAGATATACCGGGAGCGATAGACCTGACCTTGACCTCGCCCTGGCCGGGAAAGGCATCACCTTCGATTCCGGCGGCATTTCCATCAAGCCGTCCGAAGGCATGGGCGACATGAAGGGCGACATGGCCGGGGGCGCCGCGGTGATGATGGCCCTCGCCGCTATCGCCCGGCTGAAAGCCCGGATAAACGTCATGTCCCTCATCCCGGCCACGGAGAACATGCCCGGCGGCAACGCCCTCAGGCCGGGCGATATTTTGAGCGCAATGAGCGGCAAGACGATGGAGATAATTTCCACCGACGCCGAGGGCAGGCTCATCCTGGCCGATGCCCTGAGCTATGCCACCAGGAACGGGGCCAAAGCCATCATCGATGTGGCCACATTGACCGGGGCCTGCCGGGTCGCCCTGGGCACGGTGTGCAGCGGGGCGTTCTGCAACAACCAGGAGCTATTGGAACGCTTCCTGGCCGCCGCCCGGGATGCCGGGGAACCCGCCTGGCAACTACCCATGTACGCCGAGTACCGGGAGCAGATAAAGAGCGATGTGGCCGATATAAAGAACGTCGGGGGGAGGTACGGGGGGGCGATAACCGCGGCCAAGTTCCTGGAGGAGTTCGTCGGAGATACGCCCTGGGTGCACCTGGACATCGCCGGCACCAGCATGAGCGAAAAGGAGCGTTTCCACCTGGTAAAGGGGGCCACCGGCGTGCCGGTGCGGACGCTGGTCAACCTGGCCCTGGCAATGAGCTAAATCAAGGAGGAAGGTTGTCATGAAGGTCAAATGGCTGGGGCACGCTACATTTCTCATCACCGCCGGCGACGGCACCAGGATAATCACCGACCCCTATACCACCGGTGACGCCCTGAACTACGGGGAGATAAGAGAGACGGCGGAGATCGTCACCATGAGCCATGAGCACTTCGACCACAATAACCTGGCCGCGGTAAAGGGCAAACCGAGCGTGGTCACCGGCACCGCCGAGGTCAGGGGGATAAAGTTCAGGGGCATCCCCACCGACCATGACGAAGCCGGGGGCAGCAAGCGGGGCAAGAATACCATCCTCTGCTGGGAGGTGTACGGGGTAAAGCTCTGTCACCTCGGCGACCTGGGCCATGTCCTCACCCAAAAGCAGGCGACCGAGGTGGGCAAGGTGGACGTGCTCCTGGCGCCGGTGGGGGGCTACTATACCATTGACGCCGCCGCCGCCACCAAAATCTGCGAGCAGTTGAAGCCGGCAGTGGTAATCCCGATGCACTTCAAAACGGACAGGGTCTCCATGCCCATCAGTGGCGTGGAGGAATTCCTGAAGGGGAAGAGGAACGTGACCCGCCAGGCTGGCAGCGAGGCCGAGTTCAAGGCGGGCAAGCTCCCGTCCGCCACCGAGGTCATGGTGCTGCGGCCGGCGCTCTGAACGGCGTCTATAGGATCGAAATTGAGTCCGGTGTGCCCGCCCGTTCGGAGGTTTAGCAAGCGATCAAAAATTGTGAAAGATAGTTCGTCTCCCTTTAACAAAGGGAGATAAGAGAGGGATTTTTGAATTACGAAATCCCCCTTCCGTCTCCCTTTTGCAAAGGGGGAAACCCTTCGAAGTCTTTTTCAGCATCCTGTTAGGGCGCGCTCAGACCTCGACGTATCCGGTGGAGGATGATGGCTCAGGGACGGGGAGGCCGTCTTCATGCAACCCTTTGAGATGCAGGGCGATGGCCTGTTTCATGTTGGCCGCCGCCTCCCGGCGGGTCATACCACTTTCCCCTCCCAGTCCCTCACCCTCCTGGGCTTGCCCGTCTTGTCGGTCTCGATGACGTGGCCCTCGGCGCGGAGCTTTTCGGCCTGGGCTTGCGCGCCGCCGGGGTATTTTTCGTTAAGCTCGCCTTTGGACTTGAGGGTGCGCCAGTAGGGGGTGATGTCGGTCTCGCCTTCGGCAGCCATTTCCTCAGCCGCACGGGCCGAGATGCCGGCGAAGATGCCGGTGGTGATCGGTCAGCCGAAGCTGGCGTTGTGCCTCCGGGCCAGTATCTCGCGAATGTGGTTGATGGTGATGAGCCTGCCCCGGGGCACGCTGCGCATTATCGCGTCCACTTCCATTGGCGCCGGTATGACCACGGTGCCACTGCCCCATTTCTGGCCCATCTTATCGGTGACCACCTCTACCCGGGGCAGGTCTTTGCTGTCCGCCAGCTTTTCCCGCGCCGTCTTGCGCTTGCCCATGGATCACCTCCCTGCGAAAGATGTTTTCGCGCCGGGTAGTTTACTGGAGTGATGTTGAGTGCTGCTATTGTGTCATTCTGGAGTCCGCCAGAGGCGGGCGAAGAATCTCAGGGTAGAGGCGTTCTTGTCCAGATTGTCCCGCCTCGTGTCATAGCGAGACCATCCACCGTAGGCAGAGGCGAAGCAATCCGCTGCTGGCTCTTCCCCTCACCCCTTCGCCGCCCCCACCAACTCCCTGATGCTGGCTATCCCCTTCTCAGCTATGAACTGTTCTATTCCTTCGAGGACGTCCAGGGGGGCGCGGGGGTTGGCGAAGCCGGCGCAGCCCACCTGCACGGCGCTGGCCCCGGCCATGATGAATTCGATGGCGTCCCGCCCGCTGCTGATGCCGCCGCAGCCGATGATGGGTATATCCACCGCCCCGGCCACCTGGTAGACCATGGCCAGCGCCACCGGCTTGACGGCCGGGCCGGAGAGGCCGCCGGTGACCGCCCCCAGGACGGGCCGCCTTCTGACCACGTCAATGGCCATGCCCCTGAGGGTATTTATCAGCGTCAGGGCATCGGCGCCAGCCCCGGCCACCGCCGCCGCCACCGACACAATATCGGCGACGTTAGGGGTCAGCTTGACCAGCACCGGCAGCGAGGTAGCCGCCCTGACGGCAGCAGTCACCTGTGCCGCCGCAGCCGGGTCAGCGCCAAATTCACTTCCCCCGGCCTTGACATTGGGGCAGCTGATGTTCACCTCCAGGCCGCTCACACCGGGTATGCTGTCCAGCCTTGCTGCCAGCCGGGCGTAGTCATCAACGGTATCACCGGCGATGTTGACGATGACCGGCACGCGCCAGGCAGCCCATACCGGGGCTTTATCCCTGATGAGAGCCTCCACGCCGATGTTCTGCAGTCCTATGGAGTTGAGCATGCCGCAGGGCGTCTCCGCCAGGCGGGGATGGGGATTGCCTTCGCGGGGGGACAGGGTGGTCCCCTTGCAGACTATGGCCCCCAGCCGTTGGATGTCAAAGAGGTGTTGCTCGGTGCCATAGCCGAAGGTGCCGGAGGCGGTCATCACCGGGTTGGCCAGCGGCAGGTTGCGCTCGCGGCGCGGGGCTAACTGTAGTGAAAGGTCTGGAGTCATAGGCTGACCCTTGACTGGCCGGGAGTGTCCAAAAGGTTAACTGGGGTCAACCACGTGGGCCGGCTTCTGACGCTGCATGGCCGCCAGTTTCTCCAGGCCGTAGTCGTGGCCCTTTTCCAGCGCTCTTATGTTGAGGTCTTCAGTGCCCCTGGGCACCGAGTCCAGCACCGATTTCTTCATGGCATCGAAGGAGACGATGCCGGCAACAGCGGAAAAGAAGCCCAGCACCACCACGTTGGCCACCGCCACCCGGCCCAGCTCCTCGGCAAAACGCAGGGCGGGAATGCTGCGCAGGCGGTCCCTCTTGACCTCCCTGTGCTTGACCAGGCCCTCATCGATGATTATCAGGACGTCGTCCCGGCTCTTGGGGCGGTACTTGTCGTACCCCATCTGGGACATGGCCACCAGGACTGACGGCGCGGTGATATAGGGGTAGAGCACCGGCTCGTCCGAGATGACCACATCCCCCCGGCAGGTGCTGCCCCGCGCCTCCGGCCCGTAGTCCCTGATATGGGTGACATACTTGTTCTCGTAAATGGATGCCGCCTGGCCGATGATGAACCCGGCCAGCATCACCCCCTGCCCGCCGAAGCCGCAGATCCTTATCTCGTGCCTGTCTTCCATCATGCCGGCTGACCCCCTGGGGCGGGCAGGTACGGGCGCTCGATGTCCACGAACTTGCCCACGGTTATTTCTCCATCCATATCCTCCGAGACCGGGCTGGGGGCGCTCTTGATCACGCTGTGGTCGCGGTAGTGCTGCATCAGCGCCAGTCCGGTGGGCTTCTTGTTCATGCGTCCATAATAAGTGGGGCAGGGGCTTATGGCCTCGACCAGGCTAAAACCTTTCTTGAGCAGGGCCTCATGGATTGACTTCTCCAGGCGGCGGAAATGGGCGGTGGTCCAGCGGGAGACGTATACCGCGCCTGCGGCCATTGCCAGTGCGGGCACGTTGAACGGTTCTTCCTGGTTGCCTGCCCTGGTGGTCGTGGTGCGAGCCGTCAGCGGCGTGGTCGGCCCCAGTTGCCCGCCGGTCATGCCGTAGTTGAAGTTGTTCACCAGCACCACCGTCATGTCTATGTTGCGCCGGGCGGCATGGATGAGATGGTTTCCGCCAATGGACAGCAGGTCGCCATCGCCGCTGAGCAGGACCACCTTCAGGTCAGGCCTGGCCATCTTCAGCCCGGTGGCGAAGGGGATGGCCCGGCCGTGCGTCGTGTGAAAAGAATCGAGCTTGATGTAACCGGCAGCCCGGCCCGTGCAGCCGATGCCTGAGACTACGGCCACCTTGTCCAGCGGAATTTGCGATTTGAGCAGCGCCCTCATGAAACAACCGACCACCAGCCCCAGGCCGCAGCCAGGGCACCAGATATGGGGCAGCCGTTCCACCCTGAGATACGGGTCCAGCAGGTGCTTCCCATCAGTTACGGTTTTGCTCATCTGGCCACCCTCTCAATAGCGTGCAGTATCGATTCCGGGTTGTGCACGCCACCCCCCAGGTGGGACAGCGGTATCACCCGTGTCCGCCCGGCGGCGCACCGTTCCACTTCCAGGACGATCTGGCCGTTGTTGATCTCGGGCACGATGAAGGCCTCGGCCCGCCGGGCTATCTGCCTTATCCTGTCTTCAGGGAAGGGCCAGACCGTTATCAGCCTGAGCAGGCCCACCTTGATGCCCTCCTGCCGGGCCCGGTTCACCGCGATGCGGGATACCCTCGCCGAGATGCCGTAAGAGCAGACAACTACGTCCGCCCCGTCAACGCCATCTTCTTCAAACTCGATGATGTCATCGCGGTTCTTCTCGATCTTGTCCACCAGCCGCCTTACCAGCTTGTCCTGCACCGCCACGCTGGAGGCGGGATAGCCCCTCTCGTCGTGGGTCAGGCCGGTGACATGGAAGGCGTAGCCTTCGCCGGCGCAAGCCATTTCCGGAACCATGCAGGAATCAGGGTTGAAAGGCAGGTATTCCTCGGGGGGAACGGTAGGCTTGCGTCGCGAAGATATCTCCACCCGGTCGGGCGGCAGAAAAGTGACTTTTTCGTACATATGTCCCGTGGCCGCCTCGGACATGACCAGTACCGGAAGGCGGTACTCTTCGGACAGGTTGAAAGCCCTGATGGTCAGGTCGTAAAGTTCCTGCGGTGAACTGGGGGATAACGCTATGATGCTGTAGCAGCCGTGGCTCCCCCATCGGGCCTGCATCATATCGCCCTGGCCGGTCAGTGTCGGCAGGCCGGTGGAGGGGCCGGCGCGCTGGATGTTCACCACGACGCAGGGGGTCTCCGTCATCAGTCCCAGGCCGATATTCTCCATCATCAGGCTGAAACCGGGACCGGAGGTGGCCGTCATGGCCTTGACCCCGCCCCAGGACGCCCCCAGGACGGCAGCCATTGAAGCCATCTCATCTTCCATCTGGATATAGGTGCCTCCCACCTCGGGCAGGCGCTCCGACATACGCTCGGCGATCTCGGTAGCCGGCGTGATGGGGTAGCCGGCAAAGAAACGGCAGCCCGCCCGTATCGCCCCCTCGGCGCAGGCGTCATCGCCGCTGGCGAAGAACTCGCCGGTCAAATATCCGTTACCAGACACGCTCACCTCCGCTTCTTTGTCTCCACCCTGCTGGCAACGATCACAGCGAATTCAGGGCAAATCATGGCGCAGATGCCACAGCTATTGCATTTGTCGCTATCGTCCAGGCAGGCAATGTGGTACCCGTGGCTGTTGGTCTGCCCCGTCCTGATCATGGTCTGCTGGGGACAGAACTCGATGCAAAAACCGCAGTCCTTGCACCGTTCGGCAATTACCGTTACTTTCTGGGCTGGCTCCATTATGTCCCTACCACTCCCTTGCTCAAGCTCCTCGCAGCATAGTCATATGTTGCAACTCATGATAGCATAGAGGCGGCCTGCGTGACAAACGAGCCAGGGGTAGTACTGCCCCGGAAGCATTCTGGTTTTTTGTCACCCCCGGGCAGGCAGGGGGCTATCGTCGTGGAATGTGTGGATTCCGTCTTTGCCCATTGCGATGGTTTTGCCTGGTATGAGACGCGCAGGTGAGGCAACCTGTCTACATAATGAGATTGGACTGCCTCCCGGTTAAAACGGGGC
This sequence comes from Chloroflexota bacterium, assembly GCA_016190695.1. Lineage (GTDB taxonomy): Bacteria > Chloroflexota > Dehalococcoidia > Dehalococcoidales > RBG-16-60-22 > JACPQC01. The sequence continues at coordinate 8,559 of JACPQC010000016.1, read as the reverse complement.
ATTGTCTGCAAAAAAATCCGGTCGAAATGGTTGCAAGACCGCACACCATGTGCTATAATGAGGGTCAAGATGATTATTTTAGATTCGCTGGACAGAAAGCTCATTCAATTACTGCAGGAGGATGCTCGCAAGAGTAGCGAGGCGCTGGCCAAGCAACTGGGTGTGAGCGCCGCCACCGTCAGGCGCAGGACCAGGAAACTGCTGCGAAATGACGTTTTGCGCGTCAGCGCCATCGTCAATCCTGACAAGGTGGGGCTGCACCTGACCGCGCTCATGGCGTTCAACGTGGCCCATGATGCCCTTGACGACGTCATCAAGATGCTGGCCAAACGGCCCGAGGTCAAGTGGGTCGCCACCGCTACCGGGCGCTTTGACATCCTCGCCGTCGTCCAGTTCCACTCCACCGATGGTCTCTCCGCGTTCGTGGAGAAAGACCTGATGAAGGTGGAGGGGATCCGGGACAGTGAGACGTTCATCTGCCTGCACGTAGAGAAGGGGCTGTTCGCCTAACCAGGGCAACAAGCGCAGTCCAGGCCCGGGGTTATTTGTCTATCACCGGCACGTAGAGAGAGCCGGTGACGGGGTAAATGACCTCCAGGAATACAGGGACGGCTGTTGTGCCTTCTCCGGCGGGGTTGTCCAGGGTCAGGGTATAGGTGTCACCCTGCTCCCTGGTAGCCGTGAAGGAGAACCGGTCTGAGCCTGTACCGGCGTTCTCTTTGGCGCCCGCCGGCGAGCGGTAGACCTGCGTCCTGCCGGCGATGGCGAAATCGATCCCGCTCCCCTTCTCAACGAAGAAGTAGCCATCCACCTCATCTTTTTCCGAGAGCCTGAGCAGCACCTCCAGCTTCTGGCCGGGGGATATCTTCAGGCGCACCTGTTTCATCTGCCATTTGGTGCCAAGTTCCGCTGACCTGACTATCTCCAGCCCTGCGGAGCTTGCCCCCTGGTTCTGGCCGATAAGCTCCTGGCAACCGGACAAAGTCAGCGCCAGCAACGCTACTGCCGCCATCAATACACCTTTGACCATCTGCGGACCTCCTTGCCGACACCCTAATATAGCTCACATTGACTGGTCCCGGCAAGTAAGTCCGACTGCATAGCGAGGACAGGCCAAAATGAAGCGAAGGACTATTTGCAAAGCGCCCGGCACTGATGTATCATGAAATCGGCTGTCATGCCAGGTCCGGCATCGATACCTTCCAGGTGTATTATGGGAAATGACGACCGCCTCAAGCTCAAGGCACTGCTCGGCTACTGGGCTGAGCACAACCGGGAGCACAGCCAGGAGTTCCGGGAATGGGCCGAGCGGGCCCGGACCATGGGGGAGACTGATATCAGCACCGGGCTTTCGCAGGCAGCCGGGGCGATGGACGAGGCGGGCAAGTTGATAGACCGGGCCCTGGCCAGGCTGGAGGAGCGCTAGGGTGTGTTTGTCCAGGGTATATCTTGAGAAGGACGGGCAGAGAACGCTGCTGCTGGAAGACGTGGCAACGATAAAGACAGAGGCGGGCGGGGTCCTCCTCAAAAGCCTCTTCGGCGAGGAAAAAGAGGTGGCCGCCCGCATCGCCGAGATAGACTTCATGGCCAAGAGCATCGTCCTCCAGGAAACAGTCTGAGAGCAACTTCCGATCGGCGCCACCCTCTGCGCCGGTCCAGGAGGAGAATGTTTTGCCGGAACTGACCGCCCTGACCTCGTTGACCCTGGGACTGCTGCTCGGAATCAGGCATGCCCTGGACGCCGACCACATCGTTGCTGTAAGTACCATCGCCAGTCAGAGCCGCAGTTTCTTCCGCTCGGCGCTGGTGGGCCTGAGCTGGGGACTCGGTCATACCTTCACACTGTTCGCCGTCGGCTTCGGCGTGCTGGTATTGAAGCTGTCCATCCCCCACGGACTGACCCTGTCACTGGAGTTCGCCGTCGGGATAATGCTGGTGGTCATGGGGGTACCACTGGTAAAGCGGCTGGTATCAGGCCGTATCCACCTGCACTGGCACCAGCACGGCAACCGGCTTCACCTGCACAATCATTCCCATGTCCAGAATCTGGAGCATAACCACGCCCACATGGGAAAGTCCCTGGTGGTGGGCATGGTGCACGGCCTGGCAGGTAGCGGCGCCCTCATCATACTCGTAATGGGCAGCATGTCCTCGGTGGCCAACGGCCTGTTCTTCATCCTGCTCTTTGGCGTCGGCTCTATAGCCAGCATGTTCGTCTTCGGCGGGCTGATCAGCCTCCCCTTCAGATTGACGTCCAATTTACCGTCACACATTGGCCAGTGGGTACAGGGGGCGGCGGGCCTGGGCAGCGTCATCCTCGGCCTGTTCATCATGTGGCAGGTGGGCATGGCCTTCGTGAGCTAACCCCGTCCTGAACAATGTCAAAGTTCAAAGAGTCAAAGGTCAAGTGACAAGGTTTTATACCTGGAGAGAGTACCAGGTTGGCCACCTGATGAAATTTGTGGCTCTCACCGCCATCGAGATTCTTGACAAAAAGAATCGTGCTCAGGAGCAGGAAAATGCCGGCATACGTCAGGAAAAGCAGCATCGAGGACGAGTTTGGGGCCAGGCGGACACCTGGAGGCGCCATTCTCTGTGGCCACTGTGGCCTCGACCTGGCTGACCGGGCCGCTAACCCGTCAGGCGCCGTCAACGTGCTCTATGTTGACAAGAACCACATCAAAGATAACAGGCCACATGACGTTTACTGTGACGATTGCCTGTCTTCCTGGTTCCCCAAGGCAAAAATAGTTTGACCCGCTACCGGGATACAGTCCGGTTTTGAACTTTGGATTTTGTCATTTGAAATTACTTAGAATTTAGGATTTGGTGCTTGGAATTTATCAAGCATGATAACCATCGGTATCGACCCCATCCTGGCCACCATAGGCCCCTTCAGCGTGTCCTGGCACGGCCTGTTCATAGTGGTGGCCATAATAGCCGGCGTCTGGGTGCCTGTGCATCTGGCCATCAAGACCGGTCTCTCCGTTGACCGGTTGTACTCAATGGCGTTCTGGATCATCCCCGGCGGCATCATCGGCACCAGGATAGTCCACGTCATAGACTACTGGGACTTCTACTCCGCCAACCCGGCAGCCATCTTCACCATCTGGGAAGGCGGCATGGCCATCTGGGGGGGGATACTGTTCGGGGCTTTGACGGCACTGGTATACGCCAGGGTGAGAGGGTTCCCCCTCGGCCCTTACGCTGACGTAGCGGGCATAGGCGCTATCCTGGCCCAGGCTATCGGCCGCATCGGCGACGTCATCAACGGGGAGCATATCAGCACCCCGACCAGCCTGCCCTGGGGCGTGGTCTACACTCACCCCAACAGTCCCAGCTACGGCCTGCCGCCAACCCACCTCGCGGTGGGCTACGAACTGCTCATGGACCTGGCCATCTTCGGCCTGCTCTGGAAACTGCTGGGGCGAACCAGGCCGGATGGAAGCCTGTTCCTGGTCTACCTGAGCCTGTATTCGATCGGGCGCTTCTTCCTGTCCTTCCTGCGCCTGGACAGCAGGACGGTGTTCCTTTCCCTGAACCAGCCGCAGTGGATATCGCTGCTGGTGCTGGCGGTGGCCGTCCCGCTCCTGGTTTACCGTGTGGTCAAGGCGCGCCAGTCCCCATAATAGCGTTTCAGGAAAGACGCAGCATCTGTGGCTCTACTTCCAGGCTGATATCGAGCGCCTTTACGGAATGGGTTAGAGCGCCCACCGATATCATGTTGACGCCGGTCATGGCCACCTGGCGGACATTGTCCAGGGTGATCCCGCCCGACGCCTCGATCCTGGCCCGGCCTGACACGTGCTCCACCACTTCTTCCATATCTCCGGGGGCCATGTTGTCCAGCAGGATGATATCGGCCCCTGTTTCCACGGCATCCAGGGCTTCGCGGAGGGAGGTAACCTCCACTTCCACGACCACTCCAGGCGGGGCATTGCTGCGCGCCCGGGCGACCACGTCCTTCAGTCCCAGGCCCAGGGCCCGGAGCGCACCGAGGTGGTTGTCCTTTATCAGTATGCCGTCCCCCAAGTGAAACCGGTGGTTCTTGCCACCGCCCATTAGCACGGCATGCTTCTCCAGCAATCTCAGCCCCGGGGTGGTCTTGCGCGTATCCATGATATCGACCGGCAGTCCCCTCACTTCCTCGACGTAGCGCGCCGTCAGCGTGGCAATGCCGCACAACCTCTGGAGGAAGTTCACGGCGGTGCGCTCCGCCCTGAGAATACTGAGCATCCGGCCTGATACCGTGCCCAGCACGTCTCCCCGACTGGCCCGCGAGCCGTCCTGCATGAGCAAGGATACTTTGAGCGCGGGGTCAACCTTGAGGAACACCCGGCGAGCCACCTCGCCGCCGGCCAACACCCCTTCCTCTTTGACCAGCAGGGACGCCCGGCCAACCAGGTCAACCGGTATGAGCACCTCGCTGGTGATATCGCCCTGGCTGGTATCTTCGGCCAGTGCCGCATCTATAACGGCATCCATCTGCTCTTCTGTTACGGCGCCCCTGCCTGTCTGCCTCATTGCCCACCTCCAGGCTGACCGGTCAGGATAATGTGGCGCTGCCACTCCGCCGATTTGCGGGGGAAATCAGAGCGGAAATGGGCGCCCCGGCTTTCCTCACGGAGCAGCGCCGCCTCTGCCAGCAAACGCCCTGTGACCACCAGGTTTCTCAGCTCATGCGAAGCACGGTCCGCCGGCAGCGGCAGGGTCTCCTGCCAGGTTGCCAGGGTACCGGCGGCCTCAGCGAGGCGGGCGCGGTCACGTATGATTCCGGTCTTTTCCCAGTGGAGATGCTGCAATGCTGACAGGCCTGGCGGCGGCGCGTCTTTGCGCAACGGCCTCCGGGGCAGCCGCTGGCGGACATCCGCACCGCTCCTGGCGACCGGCGATTGCCCCCCTCCCTGGCCGGCCTTTTCCACGATCCTCTTGCCGAAGACGACCACCTCCATCAGGGAGTTAGAGGCGAGCCGGTTAGCGCCGTGAACGCCGGTACAGGCGGTCTCCCCGGCGGCGAACAGCCCGGCGATGCTGGTCTCCCCCCAGGTGTTCACCTTCACGCCGCCGGTCATATAATGGGCCGCCGGGGCTACCGGTATCGGCTCCCTGGTGATGTCCAGGCCGTGCCGGAGGCAAAAACGGTAGATCTGGGGAAAGCGGCTGGTGATCACCCTGGCCGGGAGATGCGTTATATCAAGAAAGACGTTGTCCGAGCCGGTCTTGCTCATCTCGTAGGTTATGGCGCGGGCAACCACGTCCCGGGGGGCAAGCTCGCCCTGGCTGGCATAGCCGGACATAAAGCGGCGTCCTTCCCGGTTCAGCAGCACCCCACCCTCTCCCCTCACCGCCTCGGAGATAAGAAAAGGGGTTGCGCCGGGGAGCCGGAGGGCGGTGGGATGGAACTGGAAGAACTCCATGTCCACGATCTCGGCTCCTGCCTCGAAGGCCAGGGCAATGCCGTCGCCGGTGGCCACCCTGGAGTTGGTATTGAACCTGAAAAGCTGCCCGGCCCCGCCAGTAGCCAGAATCAGAAAGCGGCAGCCCAGCTCCTCGGTCTTGCCGGTGCGGGAATCAAGCGTCATTATGCCACTGACCGCCCCTCCCTCCACCACGATGGCGATGGCCAGGCAATCTTCGAGCACCTTTATCCGCGCCGAGCTCACCTGGTTGCTCAGGGTGACCTCCAGGTGCTCGCCGGTAGCGTCACCGCCGGCGTGAACGATGCGGGGTACGCTATGGGCAGCCTCCATTGCCAGGGCGATCTCCCCTTCGATGGTATCGAAGGTCACCCCCAGGTTGACCAGCTCGCTGATGCGGTCCGGCGCCTCGTCGACCAGTATCCTGACGGCCTCCTCGTCGCACAGCCCGTCACCGGCGGCCACGGTATCCTGGAAATGAAGCCCGGGGGAATCAGTCTTGCCTATGGCGGCGGCGATGCCACCCTGGGCGTACTTGGTGTTGCAATCATCAATGCTGCCCTTGGTAACGATGAGGACGCTGCCATGCTGCCTGGCAAGCAAAGCTGTGTACAGCCCGGCAATGCCGCTGCCCACGATGATATAGTCGTATTGTCTCATGTCAACACCGTGAGGTCATGGCCCGCAATGCCATCATCACTGCTGCCTGCGGCCGATAACGCTGCCGCGGGCTATGCGGATGGTCGTCCCTGATTCAATTTTGAGGACGACGCTGTCCTCGTCAAGGCTTTCGATAGTGCCATAGATGCCCCCGGCGGTGACGACCCTGTCGCCCCTGGTCAGTTCCCGCACGAAATCATGGTGCTGTTTCTGCCGGCGGCGCTGTGGCCTGACCATGAGAAAATAGAAGGCGGCGAATATCAGCACCAGGAAGATTATCATGGTGAGCGGGTTTGACTCCTGCTGCCCGGTGCCCGCCGGCGTGCACGCGGCCAAGGGGAATACCAGGAACAGCGATCCAACCAGTCCCCACAGTCTCTTTTTCATTTCCTCTCCTTGCTTATTGCTTCATGGCGGATTTCACCCACCCTGCGAGGTTGTTTTAATTTCACCTTGCAGCGACCAGGGGCTGGTCCTGGCCACCCTGACCTTCACCAGCCGCCCCTGGCAGTCCTCTTCGTGGTCGAAGAACACGAGTTTGCCGGTGCGGGTGCGCCCCTGCCACCTGCCCTTCGTCTTCTCTTCGACCAGCACTTCGACAGCCTCACCGGCCAACTGCTGGTTTATGGTTGCAGCGACGGTCTCCTGGAGCCGCTCCACCCGGTCAAGCCGCTCTTTTTTCACCGGGCCGGGGACATCGTCCTCAAGCTCCCTGGCGGCGATGGTGCCCGGCCTGGGCGAATAAGCAGCCACGTGTACCACGTCGAATTTCAGCTCTTCCAGCAGGTCAAAGGTTTCCTGAAACTGGCTATCACTCTCTCCCGGAAAGCCGACAATGATGTCGGTGCTCAGGGCCAGGCCGGGTATGCGCCGGCGCATCATTTCGACAAGACTGCGGTACTGTGCCGCGCTGTAGCCCCGCCGCATCGCCTCCAGCACCGGGTCGCTTCCCGACTGCGCCGGAAGGCTTATCTGCTCGCAGACCTTGTCCAGCGTGGCCACCGCCTCTATCAGGCGGGGACTCATGTCCTTGGGATGGTTGGTGAGGAAGCGTATCCGCGCCAGCCCGTCTACGCCATTCAGTCCGGCGAGAAGGTCGGCCAGGTCCGGCTTTTCCGGAAGGTCATGGCCGTAGGAGTCCACGTTCTGTCCCAGCAGTGTGATCTCCTTTACCCCCCGCCGCACCAGGGCGGCCACCTCGCACATTATGTCATCAACGGGGCGGCTCCGCTCCCGGCCCCGGCGGTAAGGCACGATGCAGTACGAGCAGAAGTTATCGCACCCCTGGATAATGGGGACGAAGGCGCAGACCGAGGCGTTACGAGGGGGTACCGGGGTGCAGTCCGGCATGGCCAGCCAGGGCGGGATATCGCCCGGCTTGAAAAAGTAGTCTACATGGGGATAGCTCTTCTCTAGCTGGTCGATCTCGCTGACCAGGCAGCCGGTGAGGGCCAGTGTCTTCTGCGGCTGCGCCCGCTTCAGCGTCTTGAGGGCGTCCAGCTTATTGAGGACGCGGCTCTCGGCGCTCTTGCGCACCACGCAGCTATTGAGCACAATCAGGTCGGCTTCCTCGATGGCGTCAGTGGCCTGGTAGCCAAGCTCTTCCAGGCGGTTGCCCAGCCGCTCCGATTCAGCCTTGTTCATCTGGCAGCCGGTAGTCCAGATATGATATTGAGGCATAAAGTTTCCCTGCTGGGGATATTGGATACGTTGGCGGAGGGAGTGGGATTCGAACCCACGACCCCAGTTTACCCAGGGTAAGCGCTTAGCAGGCGCCCGCACTAGACCACTATGCGATCCCTCCGCAAGTGACCGAACACTTTAATATACCACACTCTGAGCCTGCGCTCAATCCGGCACAGCAAGGCGATATCCGCGCGCCTGATTGACACGGCAGCACCGTTGACGGTCACAAAAATAAGTAAACCTACTAATACCATTACGGCAAGTCATGGCATATGCTTATGACATCCGGGACAATGGAGGTAAGTGAGATGGGAATAACGCCTGTAAGCACCTGCAACGCCTCAATCTGCGCCTACAACCAGCAAAACCTGTGCCACACGCCGGGCATAAACGTGGGGCCGCATGCGGAATGCCACACCTATAACTACGGCAATGCCAAAGGCGGTTTCCCTGAAATGAAGGGGGGCATCGGCGCTTGCCTGGCCTCAGACTGCAGGTTCAACCAGCAGTTGGAGTGCAAGGCGCTGCACATCGACGTGGTCACCCACGATTCTCACGCCGACTGCCGCACCTACCAGCCAGGGAAGTAGCCGCCCGCCGGGATAGCCCTTGCCGTTCGCCGGCTTTGTATCAAAAGTGGCTTTCTTTATGTCACCCTGAGAGCTTGTGAATATATACGGTTTCAACGTAAGTTTTCTGGTTAAGGGAGTTATAGAGTTGGTAGCCTCCTTTTTTTACGGTACCTGAACTAACATTACGGCGCCAACAGGGCTGTGGCAAGCCCTGTTTTATTGCT
>JACPQC010000015.1 GCA_016190695.1 Chloroflexota bacterium | reverse complement strand
GTCCCGGCAACGGTGGTTATGATACCGGTTGATGCCGCTACCTTGCGGATGCGGTGATTTTCGTAATCGGCGATGAACAGGTTGCCGCCGCTGTCTACCGCTACCCCATAAGGATTGCGTAGCTGGGCGCTGGTAGCCGCTCCGCCATCCCCGCCATAACCAAGAGTCCCGGTCCCTGCGACGGTGGTTATTATACCGGGCAGCCACTCCGTAGATGCGCTTGATAGTGAAGTCAAAGCTGGCAGCAGCGCCACCACCAGCAACGCCGTAAAGATGATGTTCCTCCACTTTTTGCTGCTTGAGAAAACCATGTTACACCCCCTTAAGATATCAAATGTGCCTATCTCGTTGTCTCCCAAAACCCAATCCCACCATAATAGCAGTATGTTGAAAGAGTCTCGATTGGTTTCCCCCTTTTGTAAAGGGGGACGGAAGGGGGATTTTACCCTATCAAAATCCCTCTCTTATCTCCCTTTACGAAAGGGAGACGAGACGTCTTTCACTAATTTTCATTGCCAGGTACTACACACCAGCCAATTGGGAGTTAACGGGATAGGCATAATATCAAAACTCAAATCTGTTTCTTGCCTGCCGCGATTTGGGAGACAAAAAAAAGGCTGCCTCCACCACCCGCCAGCAGCCCAATCCCCCATGCCCCCTTGCCAAGGGGCCACCATGATGCATGAAAATCGATTTTCAGAGCAAGATACCTTTTTTATTACACACCCTCTTCTCGTACAATTGCAAGCACATTATCACCACTTCACTGGAAGGGAAATATGATCTAAATCATATACATATACTTGGACACTGCTGTCCAATCCCCTATGCCCGCTTGTGGCGGGTACCACGAAATATGAAAATGTCATTCTGAAGGAGCGTAGCGACTGAAGAATCTGGGGGGGTGTAAGACAGATACCTCCCCTCCCCAGACCCTTCGCTTCGACTCAGGGTGACAATATGAAATCTATTTAAGTGCGCATAGTATACCACTTCTACCTGGAATGTCAAGGCAAAAGCGGCTCCTCGTACCCGTTCGAGCTTGACAGCCCAGCTATAATACCGATTATACTATTAGGCAGTCATACCGGGCCGAGCCGGCATTCCGGACTATGTGAAATCACCCTGAAGGAGAGGATATCTTGGACTATTTCCTGAGCGAGCAGCAAAAGACCATCAAGGACCTGGCCCGGCAGATCGCCGAGGAGAAGGCGCTGCCGGTCCGGGCGGAGCTTGATGAAAGAGAGGAGTTCCCCCGGGACTTGATGAGAGAGCTGGCCGGCGCGGATATGTTCCGCGTGTTCGTCCCGGAGGAATACGAAGGGCTGGGCGGCGGCTGCCTTGAGCTTTCCCTGGTCATAGAAGAGCTGAGCCGCGTCTGCAGCTCGGTGGCCATCAGCTATGCCGCCAGCGCCCTGGGCTGCTTCACCCTGATGGACTACGGGAGCGACGCCCAGAAACGCAAGTTCCTGCCCGATATCGCCGCGGGCACGCGCCTGGCCGCCTTCGCCCTGACCGAGCCGGGGGCGGGCAGCGACGCCTCGGCCATACGCACCACCGCCACCAAAGTAGACGGCGGCTACGTGCTCAACGGCACCAAGCAGTTCATCACCAACGGCGGCGAGGCCGAGATATACACCGTCATCTGCCTGACCGACAAGGCCAAAGGCCCCCGAGGCGCCAGCGCCATCCTGGTGGAGAAAGATACGCCGGGCTTCACCTTCGGCAAAAAGGAGCGCAAGCTGGGCATCCGCGCCTCGGCCACCAGGGAGCTGGTCTTCCGCGATTGCTTCGTGCCGGAAGAGAACCTCATCGGCAGGCCGGGGGCGGGGTTCATCCAGGCGATGAGGCTGTTCGACCGCTCCCGTCCCGGCATCGGGGCGCAGGCGCTGGGCCTGGCCCAGGGGGCGCTGGAGGCCGCCGTAGACTACACCCGCCAGCGCGTCCAGTTCGGCCAGCCGCTCATCTCACTGCCCGTGGTCCAGGACATCCTGGGCGATATGGCCACCCAGATCGAGGCCGCCCGCGCCCTCATCTATGCCGCCGCCAGGATGGTCGACAGCGGGGTCAAGAACGTCACCGAAGTCTCGGCGATGGCCAAGGTGTTCGCCTCGGACATGGCCATGAAGGTGACCACCGAGGCGGTGCAGATCTGCGGCGGCGCCGGCTACATGCGGGACTACCCGGTGGAGAAGATGATGCGGGACGCCAAGATAACCCAGATTTACGAAGGCTCCAACCAGGTGCTCAGGAACGCCATCGCCATCGAGGTGAGGAAGCGCAAGGGGCGGACCCAATGAACATCGCCATCTGTCTGAAGCAGGTGCCCGGCACCACCGCAGTAAAGATAGACCCGCAGACCAATACCCTGGTGCGGCAGGGCATCGAAAGCGTGATGAACCCCTTTGACGCCTATGCCCTGGAGGAAGGGGTCAGGCTGAGAGAAAAGCAGGGCGGACGCGTCACCGCCATCACAATGGGGCCGCCACAGGCCGAGGCCATGCTCCGGCAGGCCATCTCGCTGGGCGCTGACGACGCCATCTTGCTCAGCGACCGCGCCTTTGCCGGCGCCGATACCCTGGCCACCGCTTATACCCTGGCTGCCGCCATCCGCAAGCTGGGGCAGTGCGACCTGGTTATCTGCGGCCGCCAGACCATTGATGGCGATACCGGCCAGGTCGGGCCGGAGATGGCCGAGATGCTGGACCTTCCTTTCGTATCTTACGTCAGCCGCATCGAGGAGATTGCCGGCGGGCACATGCGGGCGCAGCGGATGATCGAGGAAGGCCACGAGTCCGTGGAGATGCCCCTCCCGGCGGTTATCACCGTGACAAAGGAGATAAACACGCCGCGCCTGCCCTCGCTGAGGGGGATCGCCCGCTCCAAAAGCGCCCAGGTACCCGTCTGGACCGCCCAGGAGCTTGGCGTGGACACGGGCAAGGTCGGCCTGGCCGGCTCAGCCACCAGGGTGGTCAAAATCTTCTTCCCGCAGCGGGAGCGAAAGGGCGAGGTCCTCCAGGGAGAAGCGGAAGCACAGGTGGAATGCTTGCTGGGCAAGCTGAAGAGCGGCGGACTAATATAGACTGGTGAAGAGATGACGATACGAATTGATACCGGTAAGTGTGACGGCTGCGGCAGTTGCGTGCCGGCATGCCCCTTCGGCCTGCTGGAGGTCATTGCCGACAAGGCCCGAGTCGAAGAAGGCTGCACCCTCTGCGGCGCCTGCGAAGCGGTGTGCCCCTCCAGCGCCATCAGCAGCGAGGAGATTGTTCAAGCGGCCCCGGCCAGCGACGAGCACCGGGGCGTCTGGGTCTTCGCCGAGCAGCACGGCGGCAGGGTCAAGGCCGTATCTTATGAACTGCTCTCCAAGGGGCGGGAACTGGCCGATGCGCTGGGCACGGAACTGGGCGCCGTTTGCTTCGGGCATAACGTGGCTGACACCGACCAGCTTATCGCCTGCGGGGCAGACCGGGTCTACCTGGTGGACACCCCGGAACTAGCCGACAACCAGGACGAGCTATACGCCCGGCAACTGGCCGAGCTAATCGAGCGCCACAAGCCGGAGATGGTCATCGCCGGGGCTACGGCGCTGGGGCGCTCCTTCTTTCCCAGGGTGGCGGCCATGCTCAAGACCGGACTGACCGCAGACTGCACCGGCCTGGACATCGATATCGAGAACAGGCTGCTATTACAGACGCGGCCCACCTTCGGCGGCAACGTCATGGCCACTATCGTCTGCCAGGCCCGCCGCCCGCAGATGGCCACGGTGCGGCCCCGTGTCTTCAAGAAGAGCCTGAGCAATGGCCGCCAGGGCCAGATCATCAAGGTGGACTTTGAGCGCGAGCGGATAACCTCCCGGACAAAGCTCCTCGGCTTCGTGGAAGCCCTGGGGGAGAAGGTGAAGCTGGAGGACGCGGACATCATCGTCTCCGGGGGGAGGGGGCTGGGCAAGCCGGAGAACTTCAAGCTGCTGGAAGAGCTGGCCGGGGCGCTGGGGGCGGCGGTAGGCTCGTCCCGCGTGCCCGTTGACGAGGGTTGGATACCGTACGCCCACCAGGTGGGCCAGACGGGAAAAACGGTCTGCCCCAAGCTGTACATCGCCTGCGGCATTTCCGGGGCCGTCCAGCACCTGGCCGGGATGCAGACCTCGGACGTCATCGTCGCCATCAACAATGATCCCTCCGCCCCCATCTTCGAGGTGGCCACTTACGGCATTATCGGCGACCTGTTCCAGGTGGTGCCGGTGATGATAGACAAGCTGAAGAGGGAGTAGGGGCGGGGGGAATGAAATGTAACCCACCTTTCTGAAGACGATTGAAAATCCGTAGGGTGGGTGGAGTGAAACGAAACCCACCATTCGAGGGCGACGGCTATGCCTGAGTACCGCAGGGCTTACTTGCAAGGCGGGACTTTCTTCTTCACGGTAGTCACTTACAAGAGATACCCCATCTTCAAAGAAGCAGCGACCATCAATCTGCTACGGCAATGCTTCCAGGCAGCAATGGGCACACATCCCTTCAGGGTAGACGCTATCGTCATCCTGCCAGACCACTTACACACTATCTGGACTCTTCCCACCGGCGACTCTGACTTTTCCTCACGGTGGAAGCGGATAAAAGCAACCTTCAGCAGGAATTACGCAGGCGGTACCACAGAAGATGTTTCAACATCCATGCGGAGGAAAAGGGAGAAGGGCATCTGGCAAAGAAGGTTTTGGGAACACGTGATCCGCGACCAGATGGATTTTATGCGGCACTGTGATTATATCCACTACAATCCGGTTAGACATGGCCTGGTGAATTCACCTCTGGAATGGAAGTACAGCAGTTTCAGGAAGTTCGTAGCGAGGGGGCTCTATCGTCCGGACTGGGGGCGGTCAGAGGTAAAAGAGTTGATTGACACAAGCCTCGAATAATCAGGCGTAAAGACGAACGATTTTGGCTGGTGGGTACGCTTGCGCTTTACCCACCCTACTGAAGACGGTTATACTATGGCATCATCGGCGACCTGTTCCAGGTGGTGCCGGTGATGATAGAGAAGCTGAAGAGGGAGTAGGGCGGGTGGAATCGGGCCGGGGAGCTTTCTTATCCCGCACCAATATTCACTGCGCCGTGAGCCCGGATCAGAGAGAAAGCACGTCCTTGAAATCTTCCCCCTGATTCTGATATAGTAAGATTATCAGAATATCCGACTGGAGGATTTTCATCATGCCGGAATTGATCCAGGTGCGCAAGAAGGCTCAAATTACCTTGCCTCAATCCGTTCGCCAGGCCCTGAACATAGAAGAGGGCGACTTCCTGAACGTGACAGTGAATGACGGTGAGATCGTGCTGCGAGTCAAGAAACTGGTGGATAAAGAACAGGCCTGGTTCTGGTCCAGGCGCTGGCAAGAGGGTGAGAGGGAAGCGGAGGAGGACATCCGTACCGGGCGTATTCACAGCTTCGGCAGCGACAAGGAAGCCGTATCCTTTCTTCACCAGCGGGCAAAGAAGAGTGAAGGCGCAAAGAAAAAGGCTTAGCCGGCGATGCCTATCCAGTTCACCGAGCGATTCGTTAAACAGTACCAACGATTACCCATAGCCAAACAGAGGAAAGTGGACAAGGCGCTCCGCCTGCTTGATGCAGACTTCAGGCATCCAGGGCTGCGAAGCCATCCCGTGGAAGGGGTGGGTGAAATCTTTGAAGCCTATGTAGATGCCGAGTATCGACTGACTTTTGAGCGACACGGGAAAGTGTTCCTTATGCGCAATGTAGACAATCACGATGAATGCCTCAAAAATCCTTGAATCACGCTCGCTGGCCGGGCTTCGTGTTTTGAAGTCAACTCTGAACCTATCCCACACCAATGTTCACTGCGCCACAGGGACCGGGCGGCATCCTACCAAACTACCCGTAAAGACACACCACATGGTCGTTGGGTGCGGTAAGTTTACCCGTTCCCTATGGAGGTACTTGCTTTGACCGCGGGGTTCGGATATCATGGACTTAACCCCAGTTACGGAGCTTGAATGCCCGCCGTCACTTACACTGTCACCGGACACATTGCGCGAGTGACCCTGGACCGTCCCGGGCAGGGCAACGTCATCAGCCTGGACATGGCCCAGGAGCTGGTGGACATCTGCCGCGGCATCAACCAGGATGAGGCGGTACGGGTGGTGCTGCTCGCCGCCGCTGGCGAGACCTTTTGCGCCGGAAGCGAGCTTACCACCGAGGAGCGGCGCTACATTCCGTCGGCGGCCATCGCCAGTATCGACCGCCCCGTCATCGCCGTCATAAACGGAGACGCCCTGGGAGAAGGGCTGGAGATGGCGCTGAGCTGCGATATCCGGCTGGCCTCGGACAGGGCGCAGCTCGGATTTCCCCAGGTGGGGTGGGGGCTGATGCCCTGGCACGGCGGCACTCAACGTCTGCCCAGGCTGGTGGGCCGGGCCAAGGCCCTGGAACTGCTCCTCACCGCGGACACGCTATCGGCCGCGGAGGCCTGCGATATCGGCCTGGTCAACCGGGTCGTTCCCGCCGCTGAATTAGAGGCAGCCGCCGAAGCGCTGGCCGGGGCCGTGTCCAAACAGGGGCCGGTGGCCGCAAGGTACATCAAAGAGGCGGTCAACAAGGGGCTGGACCTGACCCTTGCGCAGGGGCTTCGCCTCGAGGCCGACCTCTATTTCCTGCTGCACACTACCGCCGACCGCATCGAGGGCATCAGGGCCTTCCTGGAAAAGAGGCCGCCCCGTTTCGAAGGGCGGTGAGGGCCGAAAATGGGCGATTTCGAGACCGTCATCTACGAGAAGCGGGACAACGTCGGCTATGTGACGCTCAACCGGCCCCAGGCCCTCAACGCCTACAACCTGAAAATGCGTGACGAGCTGTACCAGGCGCTCGGCGCTATCGAGGACGACCCGGAGGTCAGGGCGGTCATCCTGGCCGGGGCCGGGGAGCGGGCCTTCTGCGCCGGGGCTGACCTGACCGAGTTCCTCACCGCCCCGCCCCCGGTGGCCGCCCGGCAGGTGCGCTGGGAGCGGGACATCTGGGGGCTTTTCCTGGGCATGACCAGGCCGCTCATCGCCGCTTTGCATGGCTACGTGCTCGGCTCAGGGGTAGAGATGGCGCTTTGCTGCGATATCAGGCTGGCCTCGGAGGACGCCCGCTTCGGCCTGCCCGAGGCCGGGCTGGGGATAATGCCGGCGGCAGGAGGCAGCCAGACCCTGCCCAGGAGCACAGGCCCGGCTGCCGCCCTGGACATGCTGCTGACCGGCCGCTGGCTCGATGCCGCCGAGGCCCGCCGCCTGAAGCTGGTCAACCGGGTAGTGCCCCGCCCGGCGCTGTTGCCGGAGGCGGAAAGGCTGGCCCATCGTATCG
The DNA here is from genome assembly GCA_016190695.1 of Chloroflexota bacterium. Classification (GTDB taxonomy): domain Bacteria; phylum Chloroflexota; class Dehalococcoidia; order Dehalococcoidales; family RBG-16-60-22; genus JACPQC01. Next base: position 92,111 of record JACPQC010000015.1, on the reverse strand, counting down.
CCGGGCACAGCCCGCTGGCGGTGAGCCATGCCAGGCAGGCGGTCAACCGGGGACTGGAGATGGGCCTGGAACAGGGGCTGGAGCTGGAGGCCAGGCTGGCCCGGGCCTTGCTCAATCGCCCGTAATTTTCCCCCGAAAAAAACGTTTGCCACAGGAGAGCTTCCTGCCTTATAATAAAGTGATTCTGGTGGAGCGGAGGTGTATGATGCAGACAAATGTAGCCCAGTTGCTCAAAGCCCCCACCGGTTCATTTCGCCGCCATGAGGTCAAGGAGGAAGTCGATGTCTTCGGTGACGGCCATTACGGCCAGGTCCGCGGCGATGTGGAATTCCTGCGCACCCAGAGAGGCGTCCTGGTCAGGGCAACACTGCTGGTTGAAGTCGAGCTTACCTGCAGCCGATGCCTGAGGACGTTCACCACTGACCTGTCCCTGGACATAGAAGAGGAGTATATGCCAATAGCGGATGTTGACACGGGAGCCCCGCTCCCCGCAGTGGAGGAACCGGGCGCTTTCACCATTGATGAGCGGCATATCCTCGACCTGACCGAGGCGGTGCGCCAGTACGCCATCATGGCCATACCGATGAAGCCGCTCTGCAGGGAGGACTGTCCGGGGATGAGATACGCTAACGAGTCCGGGGAACCGGAGGCTGATGCCGCCGGCGCTGTCGACCCGCGCTGGGCACGGTTGACAAAGTTGCAATAGAATTACGTAGAAAGTAAGCTTTTTACCATTCCGACGAAAGTCGGAATCCAGCCTCCCCCCTTTCCCCGCTGGATTCCAGCCTTCGCTGGAATGACAGAATAGATTCTTTTCATAGTTCGCGGGTGCGCCGCAGGCGCATGACAAATTAGCAAGAAAAGGAACGAAACATGCCACCACTACCAAAACGGAAGACATCCAAAGCGCGCCAGGGCGAGCGGCGCAGCCACCTGGCGATGAAGCCTCGCCAGACGGTTGAATGCCAGCAATGTCACCAGCCCAAACTGCCCCACATCGTCTGCCCCACCTGCGGCACTTACGGGGGCAGGGAGGTCATCGCCGTCTCCGAGAAGAAACCCCGTTAGTGAACAGGGGCTTTAACCCGGTCGCTTTCACACTGGTCATGGCAGGTCACTGTGGCTGAAACTCCAAAGGTAGCTTATGTCTTCCCCGGCCAGGGGTCCCAGTACGTGGGCATGGGGCGCGACCTCTATGACGTTGACGCCGCCAGGGCCATCTTTGACCTGGCTGATGAAGCGCTGGGCTTCCCCATATCGCGTCTCTGCTTTGACGGCCCGGAAGAGGAGCTGCGCCAGACCATCAACGCCCAGCCCGCCCTGGTGACCGTCAGCCTGGCCTGCCTTGCTGCCGCGCGCGAGCTGAGCGACCTTCCCTCGCCTGACTTTCTGGCCGGCCACAGCCTGGGGGAATATACCGCCTTGGCCGTCGCCGGCGTGGTCAGCTCACCGACCGCCATTCAACTGGCCAGGGAGCGGGGGAGGCTGATGTTCGAGGCCGGGCTGGTCCGCCCCGGCACCATGGCGGCCATCCTCGGTCTTGAAGAGGCGCAACTGGCCGGGATATGCCGGGAGACGGATACCCGCATCGCCAATGCCAACTGCCCCGGCCAGATGGTCATCAGCGGCGACCGGGACAGGGTGGCGCAAGCGGTGGAACTGGCCAAAGCGCAGGGCGCGCAGCGCGCCATACCCCTCCAGGTGAGCGGCGCCTTCCATTCTCACCTGATGCAGCCTGCCGTCGAGAGTCTAACCCGGATTGTTGACCGGACCACTTTCCACGACCCGGCCATCGCCATCATCGGGAACACCACCGCGCGGCCGATGATAACGGGCGAGGAGGTCAGGACGGAGCTTGTCCAGCAGATGTGCAACTGCGTCCAGTGGCAGCGCTCCGTGGAGTACATGGTGGCGCAGGGCGTTTCTACCTTCTATGAGATAGGCCCGGGCAAGGTGCTGAGCGGTCTCATCAAGCGCATAAACAAGGAGGCCAGGACGGTCTCAATCAGCGACCTGGCATCCATCAAGGCACTGGCCGGTATTTCAAGCTGACGTTCAAAAGGGGGAGACCATGGACCTTTCCAATCGTGTAGCTATAGTTACCGGCAGCGGCCGGGGCATCGGGCGGGCCATCGCCCTGAAGCTGGCCGGGGCCGGCGCTACGGTTGTAGTCACGGACATCGCTGACCCGCAAACGGTGGCTGACGAGGTCAGGGCGCTGGGGCGTGATAGCCTGTCCGTAGCCGCCGATGTCAGTTCGGCAGCAGACGTGGCCCGGCTGACCGAGGCCGCTATCTCCGCCTACGGCCGTATCGACATACTGGTGAACAATGCCGGGATCACCCGCGACCAGTTGCTGATGCGGATGTCAGAGGAGGACTGGGACCGGGTGCTCGCCGTCAACCTCAAGAGCGTGTTTCTCTGCACCAAAGCCGCAGTCAGGCACATGGTCAAGCAGCGCTGGGGTCGTATCGTGAGCATGGCCAGCATCGTGGGCATCGTGGGCAATGCCGGGCAGGCCAACTACGCGGCGGCCAAGGCGGGCATAATCGGCCTGACCAAGACCGTCTCCAGGGAAGTGGCCTCTCGCGGCATCACCGCCAACGCCATCGCCCCGGGCTTCATAGATACCCAGATGACGCAAAAGCTGGAAGAGGCGCAGCGGCAGGAGCTGATGAAGCGCATCCCCGCCGGCTACCTGGGTACCCCCGGCGATGTGGCTGAGGCGGTGGCCTTCCTGGCCTCGGAAGAAGCCAAGTATATCACCGGCCAGGTGCTCAGCGTGGACGGGGGCATCGGGCTTTAAGCGTCCTCAACCACGGCCCAGCAAATCCAGCACGTTGCCCCCCAGCACCCCCTCCCTGGCCTCCCCGTCCAGTCCCATGCCCGCTACCTCGGCGAGGGTCTGCCGGTGGGCGTTGGTGCGGTAAGGGAAATCGGTGCCGAAGAGCATGTGGCCCGGCCCAGCCCGCTTGCAGGCCAGCGCCAGGGAATCGGCGTCGCAGAGCGCGGTATCGTAGTAGCAGTTCTTCAGGAAATTGGTGGGCGGCACCTTGATATGGTCGCGGCAGGTGGGGTTGTTCTCCAGGAAGCCGTAGTCCAGCCGCCACCACAGAAACGGTATCGCGCCCCCGGCATGGCTCAGGATGAAGCGGAGGCCGGATAGCTGCTCCAGCGCCCCGGAGTAGGCCAGGCGGGCCATCGTCAGGGTGGTCTCGCAGGGGTAGCGCACCAGTATCAGCATGTGGTAGGCCTTCAGCGCCTCTTCCATGCGGTGGGTGGGATGGATGAAGACCGCAGCCTTGAGGCGGTTGGCCTCCTCCAGGAAGGGCCGGAACTCAGGGGCGTCCAGGTGCTTGCCGTCATAGCTGGTCCAGAGGTTGATGCCGTGCAGCCCCAGCTTCCCCAGCGCCCGCTTCATCTCGTCTATGGCCGCCGGGCCGAGTCCGACCATCGGGATATCGGCGAAGCCCATGACCCGGCCGGGATACCGCCGGCACAGTGCGGCCAGGTAGTCGTTCAGCGCTCGCGACAGCTCCAGCCTGGCCTGCGGGTCGGTGGGGAACTCCTCCGGCTTGAGGTAGGCCACGCTCTGGGTGGATATGACCAGGGTATCGACCCCGGCCTCCCCGGCGGCGGCCAGTTGCTCTTCCTCGTTGCTCATGGGTATCTCGGCGCCGTCGCTGGCCACCATGATATTCTTAGACAGGTTGAGCCGGGAATGGACCGGGACGCACCGGGCCACCTCAGCCGCCAGTCCCGGCGTGACCAGGTGATAGTGGACGTCTACGACCTTGCCCGCGTTCGACATGATTTCCTCCTTTTACTGGCCGGGGATTACCAACAGTCTCATAAACGTGTCTTTGCGAGGAGCCGGAGGCGACGTGGCAATCTCACAGAAATATTTGTCCAACGATGGAGATTGCCACGCCTCCGCCTGCGGCGGATGGCTCGCAATGACTTAAAATCTTTGTCAACCGTCCTTCTTTTGGAGCGGCTCGATGTTGGCCCGGAAGCGCCGCACCCGCCACTCGCGGAGGCAGCGGATGACCTCGGCGTCGTCGGGGTCATGCCAGTAGCCGTAGAAATCGGACAGGTAGAACCTGGGGGCGGTGTTCACAATGCAGGCTACCACCCGGTCGGCCACCCCCTCCAGCTGCTTTACTGCCGCCGCGGAGGCCACCGGCACCGCCACCACTATCTCCCTGGGACGGCGGTTCCTCACCGAGCCTACCGCCGCCAGCATAGTGAAGCCTGAGGCCAGGCCGTCATCCACTATTATGGCCGTCTTGCCGGTCAGGACGGACAGCATTCTCTCGCTGTGGTAGGACAGGTTCCTTCGCCGGATATCGGCCCGCACCCGGCTCACCTGGAGGTCTATTTGTTCCTTGCCCAGGCCGGCCTCCTTTATCGCCGCTTCGTTCAGCATGATAGTGCCGTCGTCGGCCAGCGCCCCAAAGCCGCCCTCCGGGTCGAGCGGAAAGGGTATCTTGCGAGATATCACCAGGTCAAGGTCGGCCTCCAGGGCGATGGCCACCCCCAGGGCCACCGGCACCCCCCCGTTGGGAATGCCCAGCACCACCGCAGGCTGGCCCCTGTACTCGGCCAGCTTCAGGCCAAGTTGTTTCCCGGCATCATACCTGTTTTCAAACATTGTCCCTCTTCGCCCCTATGAGATTAGCTCAAAACGGCCCACGTCCACCAGTCCCCGGTCGGTCAGCCGCAGCTCCGGGATTACCGGCAGGGCAAGAAAAGACAGGGCGGCAAAGGGTGCGGGCAGGGTCACGCCCATATCCCTGGCCGTTGCCTCCAGCTTCTCCAGCCGGGCCGCTACATCTTCCAGCGGCTGGTCAGAAAGCAGCCCGGCCACAGGCAAGGGCAGGCTGGCCCGGACCGCTCCGCCCGCCGCCACCACCAGCCCCCCCTGGAGCCGCTCCACCTCTTTTACCGCCGCCGCTATATCGGTATCACTGGCGCCCACAGCCACGATGTTATGGGAATCGTGGGCCACCGATGAGGCCAGCGCCCCCGTCTTCAGGCCGAAGCCGCTCACCAGGCCCAGGCCGATGTTTCCGGCGGCGTGGTGTCTCTCGACCACCGCCAGCTTGAGGATGTCCCGGCCGGGGTCAGGCACAGCCGCCCCGTCACTGATAGTCACCTTTTCCCGCCGCTTCCGGGTTATTATCTGGCCGGGCACTACCTCGATGATCCAGCTTTCCCCCCGGGCGGCCAGCCGGAGCATCTCCTGGCCGAAAGGTCTGACCCTGACCGTGTGGGACAATTTCTCGTCCTTCACCCGGGGCAGGGGGAACAGGGGCTGCCCCTCCCTGGCCACCAGGCGGCCCCGGTAGAAGACCATTTCCACCCTGAAGTCTTCGAGGCCGTCCAGCACCACCAGGTTGGCAAAGCTGCCGGGGGACACCGCTCCCAGCCCTTCCAGCCCGAAGTACCGCGCCGGGTTGATGGTGGCCATCTGGATGGCCCGGACCGGTTCCAGTCCGCGGGTGATAGCCTTGCGCACCACGGCATCGATGTCCCCGTCCCGGAGCAGGTCGGCGCAGCTACGGTCGTCCACGACGAAGAGGCACCGGCTGAAGTTGCTGTCGTTGACCAGGGGGAGCAAGGCGTCCAGGTTCTTCTCCGAGGAGCCTTCCCTTATCATGAGGAACATGCCCTGTCTCAGCTTTTCCTCGCCTTCGGCGGCGGTCATCGACTCATGGTCAGACTGGATGCCGGCGGCGATATAGGCGGCGAGGTCTTTCCCGGTGAGGCCGGGGGCGTGCCCGTCAATGATCCTGCCCCGCGCCAGGGCTATCTTGGCCAGCACGGCGGGGTCTCCGGCCAGCACACCGGGGAAGTTCATCATCTCGCCCAGGCCCAGGCAGTTGCGCCAGCGCAGCACCCGGCGGATGTCCTCTGCGGTGATGCTCGCCCCGGAGGTCTCCAGGTGGGTGGCCGGGACGCAGGAAGGGGCCATCAGGAACAGGTCGAGGGGCAGGCGCCGGGCGCAGTCCAGGACGTAGCGCATTCCTTCCAGGCCGCAGACGTTGGCTATCTCGTGCAGGTCGGTGACCACCGCCGAGGTGCCCCGCGCTACCACCGCCCTGGCGTACTGGCCCACGTCCAGGAGGGAGCTTTCCAGGTGGGTATGCCCGTCGATGAGGCCGGGGGCGACGTAGCGTCCGCCCAGGTCCAGCGTCTCCCGCGCTTTATGGTAATCGCCCACGCCGGCCACCCGGTCGCCCAGGATGGCCACGTTGCCGCGCTCCACTTTGCCGTTGAGAGTGTTTACCACCCGGGCGTTGGCCAGGACGAGGTCTGCCGGGCTGTTCCCCCGGGCCACCGATATCAGTTCGGCTCTGTCTGACATGGCTCTTCGACCTCTACGAAGCAAATATCAGGCAGGTTGCGGTATTTTTCGGCCCAGTCTATGCCATAGCCCACGATGAATTTATCCGGGACGGTGAAGCCCAGGTAGTCTATGGTGACGGGCACCCGCCGCCGGCAAGGTTTCTCCATCAGGGCGCACAGCCGCACCGAGGCCGGTCTCTTCTTCTTGAGATACTCCAGCAGGAAAGCGGTGGTCAGCCCGGTATCTATGATATCCTCGATGACCAGCACCTCCCTCCCCTCGATGGAAGAGGTGAGGCCCTGCACCACATCGACCTTTCCCGATGTATTGCAGCCATGCCCGTAGCTGGACAGCCGGATGAAGTCCACCTCCAGCGGGAAGTCCAGCCGCCGGACCAGGTCTCCAATAAAGATAAAAGAGCCTTTGAGAATGCCTATCAGGATGGGGCACTTGCCGCAGTAGTCCCTGGAAATTTCAGCCGCCAGCCGGTCAATAGCGGCGACTATCTCCGCCCGGGAATGCAGCGGACGCGGTTCAGGTTGAGCCATAGCTTTCAGATTATAGCTTTTATCACTGGCGCTGTCCAACACAGGGGCCGTTCCTATCTCCACGGCTCCAGGATGACCTTCAGGGAGTCCCCGGCGCTGGCGACAAGCTGGAAGCCCAGCCCCGCCTCGGCCAGTCCCAGGCGGTGGGTTATCATGTCCCGCACCATCACCCGGCGGCCCCGGATAAGCTCCAGGGCGGCGGCATAGTCGGCGGGGCTGCCGGCATAGGAGGTGGTCAGGGTAACATCATTGCGCCAGAAGAGGTCGTTGATGGACAGGGGGAGGGTGACGCCGGGGGCGGTAGGCGCGAAGAACAGCACCGTGCCGCCGCGCTCAACCGACTGCAGGGCCTGGGCCAGGGCCGGGCTGGCACCGGTGCAGACGATGACTACATCGGCCATCCTGCCTGAGTTGGCCTGGCGCACCGTTTCCGGCGTCAGTCCGGCGGCGGGCAAAGTCACATCGGCCCCGAAGCGCCGGGCCAGCTCCAGCCGGTGACTGCTGACGTCAGTGGCGATTATGTTTCCGGCGCCGGAGGCCCGGGCCAGGTGCAGGTGCAACAGGCCGGAGATGCCGCTGCCGATGACCAGCAGGCTCTGCCCCGCTCTCAGTCCTGACCGTCTCTGCCCCCGCAGGACGCAGGCCAGCGGCTCGACGAAGGTGGCCTCTTCATAGGAGACATCATCAGGCAGGACGAAGACGCCGCGGTCAACGTTGATGGCGGGCAGCCGGAGGTACTGGGCGAAGCCGCCGGGGTCGAAGCTGGTGCGGCGCAGGGTATCGCAGACGGTATGATTCCCGCTGAGGCAATAGTGGCAGGCATTGCAGGGAACGTGATGGGCGGCGGTAACCCTCTGGCCTGCCTGGTAGCGTTCGACCCCCGGCCCCACCACCTCTATCCGGCCTCCTATCTCATGGCCGAGCACCAGTGGCGCCCGGTCAAGGCGGTACCACTCCATAACATCGCTGCCGCAGATGCCGGCGGCCTCAACGCGCATCAGTAGCTCGCCGGGGCCGATGGCGGGCACGGGCATCTCTTCGACACGGACATCACGGTTGTTGTACCACCTGGCGACAAGCATGGCTGAATCCGATTTCGTCATTGCGAGCCATCCCGCCACAAGCGGGAGGCTTTAGCCCGAGTTCAGCCGAGGGCGTGGCAATCTCACATTATACGGATTGCCACGTCGCCTTCGGCTCCTCGCAATGACGTTTTAGAGTTTCAGAAGATATCAGGCCATCACGGCTGGCTGGCCCTTGATGCTGTCGTAAAGCTCCTGGGCCTGCTCCGGGGTGGCATCCTCGTGGATGATGGCCCGGATGGCCCGCATCATGGCCACGGGGTGCTCGTTCTGCCAGATGTTCCGGCCCAGGTTGACGCCGATAGCCCCCCGCTGCATCCCGTCGTGGACGAACTGGAAGACCTCAAGCTCGGTGTCCACCCTGGGACCCCCGGCCATGACCACAGGCACGGGACAGCCCTGGACCACCTTCTCAAAGTTTTCGCACCAGTAGGTCTTGACGATGCGGGCGCCCATCTCGGCGGCGATGCGGCAGCAGAGGGCCAGGTAGCGGGCCTCCCGCTTTTCAAGCTCCTTGCCCACCGCGGTGACCGCCATCACCGGTATGCCGTATTTCTCCCCTTCGTCAACCAGCCTGGCCAAGTTCAGCAGGGACTCGCGCTCGTAGTCGGTGCCGATGAACACGGACATCCCCACGGCAGCGGCGTTGAGCCGGATGACCTCTTCCATGCCGGTGGTGATGCCCTCGTTGGCCAGGTCTTTGCCAACCACGCTGGCGCCGCCGGACACCCTCAGGATAATAGGCTTGGTGTTGTCAGGGTCTACCGAGGAGCGGAGCACGCCCCTGGTGAGGAAAAAGGCGTCAGCATAAGGGATGAGCGGTTGTATGGTCTGGCGCGGCTGCTCCAGCTTCCGGGTAGGCCCCTGGAAGTAGCCATGGTCTACCGGCAAGAACAGGCAGCGGCCGTCCCGCGGGATTAACCGGGCCAGACGATTGGCCATGCCCCATTCCATAAGCAAGTCCTCCCTAAGTTCAAAGCGTGAACTATACGCCGGCCAGCTTGCGGCCCGCTTCAAGCAGCCGGGTCGCCCGCTCCGGCGAGTCAGTCTCGGAATAGATGCGGATGACCGGCTCGGTACCGGAGAACCTTATCAACAGCCATGAGCCGTCAGCCAGGATCAGGCGGAAGCCGTCGGTGGTATCCAGCTTGAGCACTTTGACGCCCTCTATGGACTGCGGGGCGTCCTGCACCCGGGCGATCACCGCCTTGCGCTGGCTTTCGTCAAAATGGAGGTCGACCCGCTGGTAGTGGTGTGGCCCCACCTTGCTGTAGAGGTAGTCGATAAGCTGTGAGGGCGTTTTGCCCGTCTTCGCCATGAGGTCCAGGAAATACAGGTTGCCCACGATGCCGTCGCGCTCGGCGAGGTGTCCCCGGAAGCCGTAGCCGCCGCTCTCCTCGCCGCCGATAAGGGCGTTCTCCGCCAGCATTATGGGGGCGATGTACTTGAAGCCCACTGCGGTCTCGTGGACGGGCACATTGAAAATCTCGCCCAGGCGGAATATCATGCTGGTGGTGGTCAGGGACTTGACCAGCGCCCCGCGCTCGCCCCTCACCTCCAGCAGGTATAAACATAGCAGGGCGAACACCTGGAGCTGGGTCAGAAATCGCCCGTTCTCATCGACGATGCCCATGCGGTCGGCATCGCCGTCGGTGGCCAGTCCCACGCTGGCCCCGGTCTCCCTGACCGTAGCTGAGAGCCGGGTCAGGTTGGCGGCGATAGGTTCGGGCTGGATGCCGGGGAACAGGGGGTTGCGCTCTGCGTTTATCTCGGTTATCTCCAGCGACCCTCCCCCCAGGGCCTTCTTCAGGTATCCGGCGCCGGCGCCGAACATGGGGTCGATCACCACCTTGAACCTGGCCCGGCGCAGGGCATCGAGGTCTACCAGCCGGCCCATCTGCTGGAAGAAAGCCGGCTCGGGGTCATAGTCCTGCACCAGACCCTGCTGCCGGGCAACGGCCAGGTGAAGGCGTTTTATCTCCTGTCCGGCCAGTATGCCGGCGATGCGCCGCTCGATGTCAGCGGTGGTCTCCGGCGAAGCGCTGGAGCCGTGTTCATCCTTGAACTTGAAGCCGTTCCACCTGGCCGGGTTATGGCTGGCGGTGATGACCACAGCCCCCCCCGCCTTTCTGTCCAGGACGGCGTAGCTTACCACCGGGGTGGGGGTGGGCCTGGGGCAGAGATAGACCTTTATCCCGTTGCCGGCTACCACCTCGGCGGCGGCGGCGGCGAAGTCCTCGGAGGCGAAACGGGTATCATAGCCGATGACCAGCCCGCGGCCGGCCAGTCCGGACTCCTGGAGGTAACCGGCAACAGCCTGGGCGCAGATGCGCACGTTATCGAAGGTGAAATCCTCGGCGATGATGGCGCGCCAGCCGTCAGTGCCAAACTTGATGGGGCTGTTTATCTACCTCACCTCCTGCGAGGCTGTCCAAAAACGCCGAATTGTCATGCTGGTTCCACTCGCTCCAATACGTCAGAGTGAACTGAGTCACCACCTGGCTCCATCGAGTCGCCACGAGATGTGGCGAGGGCGGTGGCGGTTCCGCGGCTCGACTGAGCTCGCCGAAGTCCGAGTCACGCCGAGGCGAGCCACGAAGTGAGCGAAGTGAAACAGCCGTTTTTACGTTCGGGTAACGGATTCTTCGGTCGCTTCGCTCCTCAGAATGACATTTTCGGGCAGCCCCAAATTTCTTAGAACGGATCTCACCTGGCAACCAGCGCCTGTTTCAGCAGGTCCACCTTGTCCAGCCTCTCCCAGGGCAGGTCAATATCATTACGGCCGAAATGCCCGTAGGCGGCGGTTTGGCGGTAGATGGGACGGCGCAGGCCGAGGTCGCGGATGATGGCCCCCGGCCTCAGGTCGAAGTGCGTGTTTATCAGGTCGAGAATCAGCCGGTGGTCTACCTTTTCGGTGCCGAAGGTCTCGACGGATATGGAGACAGGGTGTGCCACGCCGATGACATAGGAGACCTGTATCTCCAGCCGGTCGGCCAGCCCGGCGGCCACAACGTTCTTGGCGACGTAGCGGGCGGCATAAGCGCCGGAGCGGTCTACCTTGGTCGGGTCTTTGCCGGAGAAAGCGCCACCACCGTGTCGGGCAGCGCCGCCGTAGGTGTCGACCAGTATCTTGCGACCGGTGAACCCGGTATCTGAGACCGGCCCGCCCTGGACGAACCGGCCCGTAGAGTTGACGAAGTACTTGGTCTGGTTGTCAAGGAGGGATTCGGGGACGATTGGCCTGATCACCTGCTCGATAATGTCCCTCTCGATCCGGGCGTGTTCCGCCTTGATCTCGCTGATGTCTTCGACCAGGGGGTCGTGCTGGGCGCCAATGACCACGCAATCGATGCGGCGGGGCAGGCCGTTGCAGTATTCAACGGTGACCTGGGACTTGCCATCAGGGCGGAGATAGGGCAGGACTTTCTCTTTTCTGACCTGTGCCAGGCGGCGGCATAGCTTGTGCGCCAGGGAGATGGGCAGAGGCATCAGCTCCGGGGTCTCGTTGCAGGCAAAGCCGATCATCATCCCCTGGTCGCCGGCGCCTATCTTGTCCACCTCGTTCCCGGCGGCCCCGGTCTTGGTCTCCCAGGACTGGCTCACCCCCATATCGATATCAGGCGACTGCGGCTTGAGCGAGACGAGCACGCCACAGGCTTCGTGGTCAAAGCCGTATTCCGGCCTGGTGTAGCCGGTGCCGTTGATCACCTGGCGTACTATGGTAGGCACTTCGACGTAGCACTTGGTGGTTATTTCACCGAGCACTACCACCAGCCCGTTGGTCACCGCCGTTTCACAGGCGACCCGCCCGTAGGGGTCTTTCTCCAGGATGGCGTCGAGCACGGCATCGGATATCTGGTCGCATATCTTATCAGGATGGCCTTCGGTGACCGATTCCGAAGTGAGCATGTACTGTGAAGAATCGCAGAAACTGTTCCCCATCTTTTCCTCCGTCTGGTATATGTCCCCAGGCCCCGTCAAGGGACTTGCCCTTGGGGCCGGATTAAACTCTTGACTAAGTCCCTTCCTCCCAGCTCGAGAGGTAATTTTGCTGCTCAGGCGTCAGGCAATCGATATTGACGTTCATCGCCCTGAGCTTCAGCCTGGCCACCTCCCGGTCTATCTCCTCCGGCACGGGGTACACCTTCAGGTCGAGGCTGTCGCGGTTGCCGGACAGGTACTCCAGGCACAGAGCCTGGTTGGCAAAGCTCATGTCCATAACGCTGGCAGGATGTCCTTCGGCGGCGGCCAGGTTGATGAGACGGCCCTCGCCCAGGAGGTAAATTCGCCGGCCATCAGTGGTCGTATATTCATCAACGAAGGGGCGCATGCAGCGCTTGCCCCGGGACATGGCCTCCAGGGCGGGTATATTGATCTCCACGTTGAAATGGCCGCTGTTGGCCACTATAGCCCCGTCCTTCATCACCCGGAAATGGGCGGCGTCTATCACGTTCTTGTCGCCGGTAACGGTGATGAAGATATCGCCGGCGGCGGCTTCCATCATCGGCATCACCTGGAAGCCGTCCATGACCGCCTCCAGCGCCCGCACCGGCTCGATCTCGGTCACTATCACCTGGGCGCCCAGTCCCCTGGCCCTCAGCGCCACCCCGTGACCGCACCAGCCGTAGCCGGATACCACCACCTTCTTGCCCGCCCAGAGGACGTTGGTGGCCCTGGTAATGCCGTCTATGGTGCTCTGGCCGGTGCCATAGCGGTTATCGAAAAGGTACTTGGTCCTGGCGTCATTTACCGCCACTATGGGATATCTCAGCTTGCCCGCCCCCTCCAGGCTGCGCAGGCGGATGACACCGGTAGTGGTCTCCTCGGTGCCGCCGATGACGCCGGGAATGAGGTCGCTCCTCCGGGTGTGAAGCGTGGTGACCAGGTCTGCGCCGTCATCCACGGTCAACTGGGGGCGGTGGTCCAGGGCGGCGTTGATATGCCGGTAATAAGTGGCATCGTCCTCACCCTTGATGGCGTTGGTCGGGATGCCGTATTCCACCAGCGCCGCCGCCACGTCGTCCTGGGTGCTCAGGGGATTGGAGGCACAGAGGACGACATCAGCGCCGCCGGACTGAAGGGCGAGCGCCAGGTTTGCCGTCTCCGAGGTGATATGGAGGCATCCGGCAATGCGCACGCCATTGAGCGGCTTTTCTGCGGCAAATCTTTCACTGATAAGCCTGATGACCGGCATCTCCCGGCGGGCCCATTCTATCCGCCGTTTGCCGGCTTCAGCCAGTGTTGCATCCTTGATCTCGCATCCGATAGAGGCCATAATACCTTCCTCGGCGACAACTTGGGCCGGGCAAAAATATACTTATGAATAATACCCTGAATTGAAGGTTTAATCAAGAGGCAGTGGCGGCACGGCGAAGGGTAAAGTACTATCTTAGCCCAAAGATTGTATTTTGCCAGGGAAAGGGTCCTACTGTTCCAATATATGATTGAAGCGTTTCAGCAGCGAGTCCTCATTGATGTTCTGGATTTCCAGCCCCGGACGTCCGTTGACCTCCAGCACCCTCACCTGTTCAGCAGCATCCAGGATGATATCCACTCCCGTCAACGCCAGACCGGACAGGCGTGAACATGTGCGGGCGGTCTCTTTCATTTCTTCCCACTTCGGCATGGCGAAGGATTCGGGTATGCCGATGGTTTCTGGCCGTGGTTCACCGGCCGCCCATTTAGCGTGGATATAGGTAGGCGTGCCTCTGGAAAGCTCCAACCCGATGCCGACCCCGCCCGCCGTTAGGTTGGAACGCCCTTTGGATTTCCGGGTGGGATACCGCAGCATTGCCATCACCGGCTCAAAGTGAAAGCAGAAGATACGGATATCAGGCATGCCCAGGGCGTCCTTGAACCGCAGCTTTTCAGAGGGATATACTCGCTCCTCGATTATTGCCAGGTCGCACGCAATATGGCCGGAGAAATCGCCGTCCAGTATCCTGCGGATGTGCCGCTCGACAGCTTTTAACTTGTAGCGGTCACCGGCAGGATTGACGAAGGCATCGCCCTGCCGCTCGAACAGGATTATACCCTTGCCGCCGGAACCGCGGTTTGGCTTGAGCACAAACTCCTTTGGAAAGGCGCCGACCAGCGACATATCAAGAAAATCATGTATCAGTTCGTACGTCTCAGGAGTGGCAACGCCGTGCTCACGCATAATACGTTTGAAACTGTTCTTGTCCCTGACCCTCTGCAGAAGTCCCGCCGGGCTTTGTTCCCGGATGACAAAGTTGCGGTAGTTCAGCCCAAGAGGCTGGCACCGGAAAAAACGATCAATGAACATGGGTGCGCCTCAGGAACTTGAAACGGATGAACTCTGACAGCCGCAGACCCAGGTAATTTCCCGCCACCAGGGTTGCCACTATCGAACCGGCAAAAGCTGTCCACAACACCGCCAGCGATTGCCCCAGCAGGAGCGAACCGGCTCCGGCCAGGAGCAGGGCGACGGCAATGGTGCTGCCCAGGAGCAGCAGCGCTTCCGAAAAGGTGTGCTCTTCAACGCTGCGGCTGGTCTGCTCGACAAGATGAGTGGTTACGATCAGGGGGAAGAATGCTGTCTGGATAGAGATAAATCCACTCAGCGCCGTCACCGCTGACAAAAGGGCTACCAGCACTGACATTACCAGGGCGAATTCGGCGATGCGCGGCAAACGCAGCCGGTTCAGGATGAGCACTTTGGTGGCCATGCCTGCGACGACCGTAAACAGGTAGATGGCCGCACCGGGCAGTACACCCAGGTCCATAAGAGTGATGGCGATGATTGTCGGGGCAAAGACGCCATAGGTCCGTATGCCGGCCAGCAAGCGCAGCAATACCACTATCGAGGCGAGAACGGGCAGCATTATGATGATCCGTCCCAGCCGGCTAGTGCCCAGCAAGGCGCCGGGGTCTACGAAATAAAACGTCCCGGCATCAGCGGGGCGCGTCAAGAACTGGCGGGAACTATCGACTACAAAACCGGACAGATCGGCCTTGCCGACGAGCATCCGGTTGGTGAAAGCGGTGCGGTCGGCCAGCGTGGCTTCCGAGGTTATCTCGCGCCCGTCTAGCTGGAACCGCAGCCGTACGGCCTGCCGCTCCACAACGCCTATTTCGGTGATAATGCGCCTGGTCACACCCGGTTCCGGCGCCAGGCCGAGGGAAAGGGCCAGTTCCCTGTCGATAGAAGTGAGGTCAGCGCCGGTATCGACCGTGGCGGTAAGTTCAAAGCCTCCGCTGGGGGTATGCAGTATCACCCGCTCGTAGCTGCCCAATATACCTGGCTGCCGCAAGACCTGGGCTACCCAGCTTAGCCCCAGCCACAGCAAGACCACCACGATGAAGACGACAGCGATGCCCCACAGAGTCCTCTTAAACATAGTACCGGACCTCCCCGATAAGGCTTTGCGGCCTCCTGTCTTCACCTCTAAACGGCATAAGCCCCCATTAGTCTCCATGCCCCCAGGAGTGTAATGGTCAGTCCCAATATCAGCTTCAGTTTCCCGGACTCGAGCTTCTTTACGGTGAAGGCAGCCAACGGCCCGGCCAATGCCGCCAGCGGACCACTGAAGCTATCAGGGACTGCACCCACGGACCGGAGGAACACGTAGTGGTCCGGGAAAGCATCAGCAGCCATGTTTTATCCGGCCGGACATAGTTCACCTGTAGTAGGGTGCTCCTTCGCCGTCATCCGGTCTCAATGTAATTGTAGCACTATGCGGGGGCGGATTGCAGAAGGGGCGGGGGGAGGGGGAGAGGCACATGGTGGTGTGATGTCAGATTAGCTTGGCAGAGCTTTCCTCATAGTAGTGCGGGGGCCAAAGGTACAGCATGGTAATTTATTGAGGATATCAAACTACTCACGCATTCTTGGATCTAAATTTGGCGCGGCGCCTGCCGGTAGCGGGGATTTTCTGGCTCTTAATGCGTGACAATTCCTTCTGAAGTTGCACTAGTTCGTTCTTAGCTCTAATTAGTTCCTGTCGTTCTTTCGGGGTAATAGCCATTCTATTAAGGGTTTCTGCAATAATAGTAGCAGAATACTCCGGTTCTTTCGTTCCTATTACTCGCGCTCTTGTGTCAGAAACTCGCATACCTCTCGATCGCGCTTCCCGAAGTAATATATCATTCAAAGTCTGCTCTAGCGCCCCTCGACGAGACCAAGGCACGTTCCATTGGCCAGAGGACGTGATAACGCGAAATGCGTGTCTTTGGGCCGGAGTTAATCTCTGATATAGAACAGAATCAAAGAGTACAGAGCGCAGAGTGCCAAAGCCCATTGACACCTGAGGAGTTAAAGTTAGTAAAAAGCTAATTGCAGCGGTCGAAAGAATTAATTCGGGAGGATCGAACTCATGACCAAAAATGCTATCTAATTCTTTCAATATGCCAGCAGACGAAATAATACATGAGGTCGTATAGTCGCCCTGGAATTTCCTGTCTCTTCGCTCTGCAACGACCGAGACCACTAAGGCACAATCTCGAGTGATTTTATCAATGGTGCGGCGGTCAAGATAAGACACGGGAGCATTTGAGAATTCGCTCATTCGATGAAGCATGTATTGCTTTATTTTGGCGGAGAGTCTATCATATTCCTCACCCGCTGGTGCTGGAGGCATAAGCTCCAGAGGAAACTCATACCGTAAAATACGAAGTATTTTTGCATAATCCTTTCCAGATGTGCCCCTGTATTGTTGAATATATTGATACCAGTGACTAGGAGAGGTTTCCGACCGGGCCGACTTCCTAAAGGCGCGAACAAAGGCGTTTTCTATTGTATGGTTTGCGTCGTCGTCAGAAATATTGGACAGATTGGGACCAAAATGACAATAGTCGTAATCACTTATCCAAGCATGGTATGCTACTTCTTCCAAAACGGGTGCAGACAGCATGATCTTTCCGCCAACTGCAACCCATCCTCTCATAATTCTATTTACCTCTTCATGATTCTTCTCTCCCTCGCAAAGCAAGGAGATGAGAATGTCGCTATCGGGGACAACGTGATAAGTCGAAAGGACACGAATGACTTGTTGGTTGCTCAGTTCTTCGAGCCCCAAGGAGCACATCATGACATATATGCCACATATTTGACTCAGCCATTCAAATGCAGGATTCTTTTTTTCGTAGAACATATCAATGATTGCTTGTTTTACTTCGGATCCCTGTTCTAAACTTGAAAAATGGGAGACAGACTTTTCGGCTAATGCAATCAGCCGAGAGTAAATATCATCTTTGGGAGCCGAAGTTAACTCTTCAATGAGTATAGACCTGATCATTCTGACGAGAGCTAGCCCATGGCTGTAGAAGAGCTCTGTCATACTATCCTGAAATGTCTCCCAAAGTCGGTTATATTGAGAATCAGCAAGCTGATGTCCCGACAAACTAAAAATCGCCTCTCTGACTGCACTGCGTCCTTCAAGCAGTTTACGCTGGCTTTCTTCAGGAATGTGGTCAGCATAATGTCTACCCTTAGCAGTGATGCTTATCAGCCCATTATCGTAGGTGACAAGTTCTTCCGAGGACAGATGACTAACAACTTCTTCAACGTAGTAGTTTGACAAGGTGCGTGGCAAATGTAATTGGTTAGCTAGTGTTGAGGCCAATTGCGGAACTGTCAGACCATCGCAACTGCTAAGCGTATGCAAGAACAATCTTTTTGCTATCTCGTCCCTAAGTTGCTGGGCATCATCACCAACCTGGGTACATAGTGCGAGACGAAGACCCAGTTCTCTCACATCTTGGCTTACACACGAACTAAGCAGAGTCCTTTCGATATTTCGTATTTCGGCTGAGTAATGCTTTCTGAAAATTTCTTCATGACGCTCAACCAAATTGATGAATTGTGTTTGTCCAACGACACGGATAGTTAGAAGTGAAGGGCAAAGTTCTCGAATTCTGTTTTCAAGGGAGTCACATCGCGCTTCGGTTAATTCCTTCGAGGAGCAATAGATAAGCGAATCTGTATTAGTAGTCTCGTGGAGACGAGAAATATCTGACTCAATCTTTGCGTCAATGTCTCGTCGAAGGGTAGCACATAGTATAGGTTTCACGGCAGCCCTGCCAAGAAGAACAGACCGGCCATCACGGCCATAGTCCCAACTTCTTGAAGTGGGCACAAGTTCTACGCCTTCGATCTTGTTAAACAAGTCGATACAGAAGTTTTCAAATCGCAGGTAACTATCATCGGTTTCAAGCGCCACTCTAGTTACTCCAGGTAGTACTGCCATAGTTCTTTTCTTATGCTTATTTGGATTTTCCGACCCATCTGCCTTAGCATAAACCCCGAAAAGCAATTTTGTCAATAAGCCAGGGCTTGTTTCGATAGAAGAAACAGGAATCCTGCAGGAAAGTGGCAAAGTATGGCCTGCTCGTAGTCGGTGTTGGAAATTCAAGGTACGCCGTATGAGGAAGGTCAATTAGCCTTACAACAGGCGAACTTCCCCAGCCAGAAAAACCCTACCCCTTCGGCCCGGCCCCGTTGCTGGAGAAGTACACCAGGCCGCTGTCGAACCGGGCGGTGACCCTGACCCGCGTGTTCGCCGGGTAGCAGCAGCTATATTGTTGCAGGCTGCGTATGCTCGCCCCTGAGGGCAGTTGCACCCGGTACAGGTATTCGCTGCCCTGGAAGATGCGCTCGGTGATGACCCCGTCCCCGTCGGCGGCAGGGACTATGTCTACAGCGCCGGGCCGGAGCATCACCCTCACCTTTTCCCCCGGCGGCAGCTTCCTGTCCAGGGGGGCGCGGCCCACCTCGGTGACCACGTCGCCGTTCTGCACCACGCCCTGGATGAAATCAGCCACGCCGATGAACTGGGCCACAAAGGGCGAGGCCGGGCGGTAGAAGATGGCCTCAGGCGTATCTATCTGCTCCATGCGCCCCGCGTTCATCACGCCCACGCGGTCGCCCATGTACAATGCCTCTTCCTGGTCGTGGGTAACGAAGATGACGGTAGCCCCGGCGCAGGCCAGAATCCCCTTGACCTCGGCGCGGATGCGGCTGCGCAGGTCGGCGTCCAGGTTGGAGAAAGGCTCGTCGAGGAGGAGGACGGTGGGGTGAGGGGCCAGGGCGCGGGCCAGGGCGACTCGCTGCTGCTCGCCGCCGGAAAGCTGGTGGGGCATGCGGCGCTCGTACCCTTTGAGTCCCACCAGGGACAGCATCTCGGCTATCCGGTTTTGGTGGTTGGCCCCTTTGGGCAGCCCGAAGGCGATGTTCCGGGACACGTCCAGGTGGGGGAACAGGGCGTAGTCCTGGAAGACGATGCCCGTCTGCCGCTTTTCCGGAGGCACGAACACGCCGGGGCCGGCCACTGTTCTTCCGGCCACTTCAATGGCCCCCTGGTCGGGCGCTTCAAAGCCGGCTATCAGCCTGAGCAAGGTGGTCTTGCCGCAGCCGCTGGGGCCGAGCAGCGCCAGGAAGCTGCCCTCCTCCACCTCCAGATTGATGTCGTAGAGGGCGCGGGTCCTGCCAAAGTCTTTGGTCAGATCTGAGCAACGTACTGCTATCATGAGCGTCCCTTCCTTTCCCGGTTGACCAGGAAGGCCATCGGCACTGAAGATAATAATATCAGAAGAAGGGCGGGGAACGCAGCCCTGGCGAAGAAGGCCTCAGAGGTGGTCGACCATATTGATACCGCCAGGGTCTTGAATCCGATGGGGCTGAGCAGGAGGGTAGCCGGCAGCTCCTTCATGGTGGTAAGGAAGACCAGCGCGGCGCCGGCCAGTATGCCAGGGCGCAGCAGGGGCAGGGTGACCGCCGCCAGCACTCTCGCCGGAGACCGTCCCAGGCTGCGCGCCACCTCTTCCAGGCGCGGGCTGACCTGGAGCAGCGATGCCCGCATCGGTCCTACCGCCTGGGGCAGGAAAAGGACGGCGTAGGCGAACACCAGCATCCCCAGGGTCTGGTACAGGAAGAGGGCGTAGTTCGCGCCGAAGAAGACCAGTGCCAGGGCGATGACGATGCCGGGCAGGGCGAAGCCGATGTAGGTGGCCCGCTCCAGCAAGCGGCTGATCAAGCCGGGGAAGCGGACGTCCATGAAGACCACCGGGACAGCAGCCAGGGCCGTTGCCGCCGCAGCCAGGGCGGACACGTAGGCCGAGTTCAGGGCGGGCATCCAGGCGGCCTGCAGCGACTCGCCCGCAGCAACGCCGCGCACCATCCAGTAGCCGATAACACCCACCGGCATAGCCAGGGCGAAGAGCACCACCAGGCTGCAAAAGGCCAGCGCCGGCCAGCGCCACCTCCCCAGGCAGGAAATCGCCGGCGTGCGGCTCACCCCGGCGGCGCTGCGGTGGTAGCGGCCCCCGCCCCGGGTGCGGGCCTCAGCTATCAGTATCACGATGGCGATGGCCACCAACACCAGGGACAGTGCGGCCGCCAGCATCCGGTCGAAGGATGTCTGGTACTGGAGATAGATAGCCCAGGTGAAGGTCTCGTAGCGCAGCAAGGATACCGCGCCGAAGTCCCGGAGCGCATAAAGCGCTACCAGCAGCGAACCTGCCGCCAGGGCGGGGCGGAGCTGGGGAAGCACCACCCGGCGGAAGGTGTCCCATTGCCCGTGCCCCAGGCTCCGGGAGACCTCCTCCACGCAGGGGTCCAGGCCGCGCAGCGATGCCTGCACCGTGAGCAGGATATAAGGGTAAGCTACTGCGGTTATGGCCAGCAGCGCCCCGGGGAAACCGTAAATTTCGGGGAGGCGTTCCAGGCCGAACAGACTGCCCAGCGCCTGCTGCAGTACTCCCCTCGGCCCCAGGGCAGCGACCACGGCGAAACCTAATACGTAGCTGGGCACGACCAGCGGCAGGGCGGTCAGCACCGACCATGTCTTGCGCCAGGGGAGGTCAGTGCGCGTGGTGAGCCAGGCCAGGGGCAGCGAGATGGCTGCCGAGACCGCGGTCACCGCGACGACCAGCGCCACGGTGCGCCCCAGGATGGCCAGGGTACGGGTGCGGAAGAACAGATCCCAGACCTCGCCGCCGGCCCCGGAGGCGCGCAGGGCAAGGTAAGCTATGGGCAGCGATATGGCCAGGGCTACCACTGCCGCCGGCAGCCAGATAACGACCGGAGGCCGGGAAGACTGCCCCCCCCGGCCCATCCGGCCACCCACTGATTTTAGCGCTCCGACCTTGATCATTATCTAACTTGAGCGAGCCAGAACCAGAATATGTGGTGTCACCCTGGAGCCCTTCGCTTTGCTCAGGATAAACGAAGCGAAGGGTCTGGCGAGGTTGGGGGAAAGACCCCACACCACCAGATTCTTCGGAGTCCTTCAGGGGTAAAGGAGGTCAGGACTCCTCCAGAATGACAACCAGGTATTTTCTACGTATTGTCAAAGTTCAAAATCCCAATTTCAAAACTTTTTGAACTTTGTCATTTGGTACTTTGAACTTGTTTTCCTTCGGATTTCGTCTTTCCCCTATCTCGCACACGCGACTACGGTACTATGCCTGTCTCCCTGAGCAGATTGAGCGTGCCTTTCAGGTCAACCAGGTCTTCCATGCTGATCTGCGGGGCTTTGATCTCGGCCAGAGGCGTGAGGAGTTGGTGTGTCTTGACGCCCTCTATCACCGGGTACTCGAAGGTCTGCCCGGCGAAGTACTGCTGCGCCACCGGCGAGAGCAGGAACTCGATGAACTTCTGGGCGGCTTCTTTGTTCTTCGATGTCTCCAGCACGCCGGCGCCGGATACCATTATCAAGGCCCCCGGACCGCCTGCCCGGGGATGGTAGTTCCGCACCGGGAAGGACTCGCCTTTGCCGCCCTGCATAATGCTATAGAGGTAGTAGTGGTTGGGCAGGGCCACGTCGATTTCTCCGGCGCCGGCGGCGTTGACCTGGGCCGTGTTGTTCGCGTAGACCTTGGCGTCATTGGCCTTCATGCCCGCCAACCACTGCCGGGTCCTCTCTCCACCCCAGAGCTTGCGCATCGCCGTGACCATCACCTGGAAAGAGGCATTGGTGGGCGCCCAGCCGATGCGGCCTTTCCATTTGGGGTCGGTAAGGCCGGAGATGTCATCGGGCAGGTCCGATTCCTTGAGTCTGTTGATATTGTAAGCGATCACGCGCGCCCGGCCCGAAATGCCGACCCACTTGCCGTCAGCAGCCCGGAATCTTGGCTCTACCGGTGCGGTAAGGCTATCGGGCAACGGGGCAAGGAGATGAGCCACGGCGCCAATGCCGCCGGGGTCCTGGGCATAGAATAAGTCTGCCGGGCTGTTCCTACCCTCTTCAAGGATGGTGGCGGCCATCTCCGCCGTGCCGCCGTAGCGCACCTTGACCTCAATGCCGCTGGTCCTGGCGAACTGGTCGATGATAGGCTTGACCAGGCTTTCGCTCCGTCCCGAGTAAACGGTGAGGGACTGTGGCCTGGCCGGCGCGGGGGCGGGAGCAGGAGCGGGCGCCGGACCGGCACAGGCAGTGACCGCCAGTGCCAGCGCCATCACGCTTGAAGCTATCGCAAGTAGTTTTGGCCGAGATAACATATTGTAACTCCCTTCAAATTTAACAGATTTGTTCACCAAAGTGCTCGATTCCCATCACGCCATGACTGACCGGCCCTCCTTCCCCTGTAAGCGGCTCCACCGACCATATCGCACATGCTAAGATGCGATATTAATATACACTAATATCTTCGGTTTGTCAAGGCTTTCCGGCGGTTATTACTACCGTTGGATAGCAGAATTTTCTGCCGTTCCCTGCTCTCGTACGCCGGGGGTGTTTCATTGAGAATTTCCCATTCTGGCTTGCCAGCCAGCACCACGAAGTATGAAAAATGTCATTCTGGAAGGAGTCCCGATCCTATCGGGACGACTGAAGAATCTCAGGGTGAGTGGAAGACGGATACCTCCCCTCTCCGAGACCCTTCGCTGCCCCTTCGCTTCGTTCAGGGCTGCGGCTCAGGGTGACAATATGAAATCTATTTTCGGGATAATAGGGTCAAATTTGAACAAAGTCTTCACATTTTCACGATGACCGAAGCCGAGTGCAATATATGACGCACATAGTGACTCCTATGCTCAGGACTGCAGCTTTCTTCGTCATTCTGTGCAAATTCAAAACTGGCAGGGGACTCATTGATGTGCCATAATGCAAGCATGGTGATATGCCTTGCCTGGAGGACTAAATGAAAGTCCTGGCGGTCAACTGCGGCAGTTCCTCGTTGAAGTTCGAGCTTCTCGAGATGCTCCCCGGAACAGAACGCCGGCTGGCCCGGGGCAGCGTGGGACGCATCGGCGGGCTGGCAGACATAGACTTTGCCTGCGGAGCCAAAAATCTACGGGTGTCCCGCGCCATCGCTGACCATGCCCAGGCCAGCCAGGTGATGCTCGACTGGCTGAACGCCCTCGCCGGAATGACGCCCGCGGCAGTGGGGCACCGGATCATTCACGGCGGAGAACAGTTCGGCGACCCCGCGCTGGTGGACGAGGGCCTCCTCTCCGCCGTCGAGTCGCTCGGCGAGCTGGCCCCGCTGCACAACCGGCCTGCCCTCTCCGCCATCCGCGCCGTCAGGCAGATAATGGGAACAGGCATCCCCCAGGTGGCCGTCTTCGATACCGCTTTTCACCGGACCATGCCGCTGCCGGCGGGGATGTATGCCATCCCCCTGGAACTTGCTGAGAAGCACCATGTGCGCCGCTTTGGCTTTCACGGCCTGGCCCACCGCTACATGGCGGAGCGATATGCTGAGATAAGCGGGAAGCCCCCGGACACAGTCAAGCTCATCACCCTGCAACTGGGCAATGGTTGTTCCGCCACAGCTATCAGCGCTGGAAAATCGGTGGATACCTCGATGGGGTTTACCCCGGCGGAAGGGCTGATGATGGGCACCCGCTCCGGCAATGTTGACCCTACCCTGGCCGGTTTCCTGGCCCGGCAGGAGGGGTTGCTGGTGGAGACGATAGAAGACTGGCTCAACCGGCGCTCCGGCCTGCTCGGCGTCTCCGGGCGCTCCGCTGACATGCGCGAGGTATGGAAGGCGGCGCAGCAGGGAGATGGCCGGGCGGCCCTGGCCATAGATATGTTTTGCTACAGCGCCAGGAAGTACATCGGGGCGTACCTGGCCGTTCTGGGCGGGGCTGACGCCCTGGTCTTCGGCGGCGGCATTGGCGAGAACGACGCGGCGGTGCGCGCCCGCATCCTGTCCGGCATGGAGTGGTGCGGCATCCACATTGACGATAAACGGAACCGGGAGGCAGTGGGGCGGGAGGGGCGTATCAGCACCGATGGTTCCGCGCTCCAGGTCTACGTCATCCCGGTCAACGAGGCCTTGATCATTGCCAGGGACACGGCGATGTGTCTGAGCGCTAAGGAGGTAGCCAATGTTCAACAGCAATGTGGTCACTGAGGCGGAAAGGATTCTCAGGGAAGAGTGGGCCAACCTGTACCGCAAGAAGAATCCGGACGCGGCCCGCTGGGCGGCCGGCTACGGGCCGGTAGAACACAGCATAGAGACCCAGGCCAGGGTGTTCACTATGGCCGAGATGCTCAGTGCGCGGGGTGTACAGGGAGATGGCGTGCCCCTGTTCGAGGTGTTACGCGCTGCGGACCGTGTTGCCTGCGCCGCGATGTGGGTGGCGGTACACGAGACCTACGCCCGGAACATCTACCTCGACGGGCGCGACCTGCACCCCGAGGACTTTAAGCCCAGCCCGGAGGGGCATACCGGCGGGGTGCTGAACATGATACCGGCCTACACCGGCTATATGGCCGTCAATGCCTTGACCGGCCTGACCCGCTCCTGGATAATGGGCCAGGGGCACTGTGTCGCCGCCATCGATACCGTGAACCTGCTGCTCAACAACATGACCCCGGCCCACGCCGAGCGCTATTCACTGAGCGACCGGGGGCTGACCCGGTACATACGGGACTTTTACTCCTACGCCATCGGTCCCGACGGGAGGCCGGACTCCCCCCTGGGCAGCCACGTGAACGTGCATACTGCCGGCGGCATGGCCGAGGGCGGCTACCTGGGCTTCGTCGAGCTTGAGTACGTGCACATGCCCCTGCCCGGGGAGCGGCTGGTGGCTTTCCTCAGCGACGGCGCCTTCGAGGAGCAGCGCGGCAGCGACTGGACGCCGAGGTGGTGGCGGGCCGAGGACTGCGGGCTGGTAACGCCCATCATGATAGCCAACGGCCGGCGCATCGACCAGCGCACCACTATGTCCCAGGTGGGCGGCGTGGACTGGTTCGTGGAACACCTCAAGATAAACAGCTTTGACCCCATCGTTTTCGATGGGCGTGACCCGGCTGCCTTCGCCTGGGCCATCTTTGAAATGGAAATGCGCCTGGAGGCGGCGGCCAGGCTGGTAAAGGGGCAAAGCCAGGGTTACCCGGTGCGCCTGCCCTACGGCATCGCCGTTGCGCCCAAAGGGGCCGGGTTCTACGGGGAAGGTACCAACCTGGCCCACAACCTGCCCCTGCAGGCCAATCCCCACCTGGATATCGAGGCCGCCCACCATTTCAACGACAGCGCCCGCCAGCTCTGGGCGCCCCTGCCTGAACTGGAGGAGGCCATCGAGAAGATGCAGCACCACCTCCGGACCGGCCGGCCCAGGGAACGCGACCACGCCCTGGCCCACCGCGACGTGTCGCTGCGGCGAGTCCCCCAACCGGTCTCCAGGCTGATGCCCGCCCACCGCTACGACATGTCGATGTGGACGCGCTTTTCGCCGATGTATGCCGTCGATGCCATGTTCCTCCGCGCCGTCCAGGAGAACCCCCATCTCCGCCCCCGCGTGGGCAATCCCGACGAGCTGCGCTCCAACCGGATGCTGCGGACGCTCGATGCCCTGAAGTTCAGGGTCACCGCGCCGGAGCCGGGTGTGCCTGAAGACGTGCACGGCGCCGTTATTACCGCCCTTAACGAGGAGGCGGTGGCCGCGGCCGCGCTGGGCAACAAGGGGGGCATCAATATCATCGTCACCTACGAGGCCTTCGGCACCAAGATGCACGGCATCGTCCGGCAGGAGATTATTTTCGCCAATAGCTGCAAGGAGAACGGCCGGCCTCCGGGATGGCTTTCCGTGCCCCTGATTTTGACCTCGCATACCTGGGAGAACGCCAAGAACGAGCAGTCCCACCAGGACCCAAGCATGGCCGAGACAATGCTGGGGGAGGTGTCAGACGTCTCCAGGGTGATGTTCGTGGCCGATTATAACACTGCCGCCGTGGTCATGCGCGAGGTCTACCAGACGCAGGGGCAGATATGGTCGCTGGTGGTGCCCAAGTACGAGGTCATACCCGACCTGTTCACCACCGATGAGGCCGCTCATCTTTTCGAGCAGGGCGCGCTCCGCCTGGACTGGGCCGGGTACAATGTCGGCCAGCAGCGCCTGGTGCTCACCGCCACCGGCGCTTACCAGTTGGAGGAGGTGCTGAGGGCCTCGTTCCGCCTCGCCGAAAAGGAGATACCCCACTCGGTGGTCTACATGCTTGAGCCGGGCCGTTTCCGCGCCCCTCGCAGCCAGGGGGAGCGCCAGCATGCCGCCTCTCCGGAGCTTGTCAGCGAGCTTTACCCGGAGCAGGTTTATGCCCGGCTGTTTGTGACCCATACCCGCCCCGACATCATGCTTGGCGTGCTCCAGCCGCTGTGCACCGGCAGGCATACCTCCGGCCTGGGCTTCGTGGTCCAGGGGGGTACGCTGACCACCCCGGGCATGCTGTTCGCCAACCGCTGCACCTGGGCGCACGTGTTGACGGAGTCGGCGCGATTGCTGGAGATTCCCGAAGAGGGACTGCTGACGGAGCGGGAGCTGGCCGCTTTACACGGCAGGCTGTCACCGGAGGGAGTGGTCACCGCCGCCGGCTATTGATGGGTGACTGCGCCCCCGGATTGAAAATCGCGGCATCCCTCCATGAACCTCTGCGCCATGCCCGGCGCGCTGGCCAGGTGCAGGTGGATGTAGGAGGCGAGCAAGTCGCCCCGGTGAAAGCCTTCGAGTCCGTTCCGTAACCATCCCCTGTTCCTCCGTCCAATGCGATAAACGGGAATGTTTGCCTGCGCCCGTTATGACCCTTTTCCCTGGCGCGGAGCAGCCCCTCCTGTTCCAGCTTCTTGCGCCTTTGCCTCATGTCCACATTTGAAAAGTACTGTGCACGTATCGTCTGCGCCGGGAAATCAAGACGCCGCACTATCATAAATAATATCGCACCTGAAAAATTCTCCCTTGACAAAGAACAGAAGGCTGGGTTATTATTGAACACTGTATGTAAATAGTACATCACTCCTGCAAGCCCTCCCCTGCCCAGTTTAGCCGGTTTCCCTGGCGATAACGCCAGCACATATAAAAATATATAGAAAGCGCAAAGGAGAAGTTAAGTTGCCATACCAGGATATGCGGGAGTTCATGGAGCTATTGAAGCAGAGAGGGGAGTTTGAGGTCTGCAGCAAGGAAGTAGACCGGAAGATAGAGATCGCCAAGGTGACCGACAAGGCGACCAAGTCCGGCGGTCCGGCCATCCTCTTTGAGAATGTAAAGGGCTTTGATACGCCGGTGATCACCGGGCTTTTCGGCACGCTGGAGCGGAACGCCCTGGTGGTGGAGAGCACCAAGCGGGAAGCCTTCAGGAAGATGATCAAGGGCCGGGAGCACCCCATCGACCCGGTCACTGTCAGGACCGGCCCGTGCAAAGATGTCATTATGACCGGCAAGGACATTGATCTCAACCGCGTACCAGCCCTGTGGCACCAGGTGAAAGACAGCGGCTATTTCATCAGCGCCACCAACGTCATCGCCCAAGACCCGGACAGCCGTGTCAGGAACAACTCCATCCACCGCATGGAGGTGCTTGACCGGGACAAGCTGGGCCTGTGGATTAATGCGCTGGGGAACCTCAGGGTAATAATAAGGAAACACCTGGAGCGGGGCCAGCCCTGCCCCATAGTGGTGGCGGTGGGGGCGGACCCGGCGGTGCTGCTCTGCGGCTCGTGCAAGATACCTTATGATATGGATGAGATCGCCTTCGCCGGCGGGGTGAGGGGCGCACCGGTGGAAGTGGTCAAATGCGAGACGGTAGACCTGGACGTGCCGGCCACCTCGGAGCTGGTAATCGAGGGGTTTGTCATGCCTGGTGACGAGGACGGCTATGTCGGCCCGGGCACCTATTGCGATGAAGCCCCCTTCGCCGAGTTCACCGGGTACTACGGCATCCGTCGCCGCTCTCCCCTGATGCAGGTGACCGCGGTGACCCACCGCAAGAACTACATCTATCACGCCATGGGCACCTCGGTATCGCCATCAGAGCACCAGATAATGATCACCCTCAACAAGGAGGCAGACGCCTACGCCTATATCTGCCTCACCGTCCCGGAGGAGAATATAAAGGGGGTGAACTCCCCGCTGGGCGCCTGTGGCCAGGGCATGGTCATATCCATCAAGAAGACGCACCCCGGCCAGGCCAAGCAGGTAATCCATTCCATCCTGGCCCACGGCTCTTTGAAGAGGGTAACAGTGGTGGACGAGGATATTGATGTTCTCAACGCGCTGGATGTAGAATGGGCCACCACTTTCCGCGCCAGAGGCGAGGACTACATTATCACCTCGGAAATGGCCGGGCAGTCCCTCGACCCGATGGTCACCCCTCCCAACCTGATAACCAAGGTGGGCATCGATGCCACCCTGCCCCTGGGCGGGGACAAGAAAGGCCGCATTGAAGTGCTGCGCGACCTCGGCCCGTGCCGCTACGACGACCTGGACAAGGTCAACCTGAGCGACTACATAAAGATTTAGGCCGGTATTCAAGGGGGGGTACAGGAGGGATGCCCGTCTCTCCTTTCAGATAGTTATCTTCTCTTGGAGAGAAGCAGCTTTAGTACATAAAGGAGGCCGCAATGAAAAAGAAGATTGTTCTTGCCCTGGCAGTGTTATCCCTGCTGGCCGGCATAGCCTGCGGACAGACCGCTCCCGCGCCAGCGCCGCAGCCTGCACCCGCCCCGGCTCCCAAGCCGGCCCCGGCGCCCGCTCCCAAGCCGGCCCCGGCACCCGCTCCAGCGCCCAAGCCGGCGCCAGCGCCAAAGACCCAGCCGGTGGTGCTGAGGGCGACCACTACCTTGCCCGTGCTGTCACAGTCGAACCTGGCCCTGTGGATGCTCCGGGACAAGGTCAACGCCATGACCAACGGTGAGCTTACCATAAAGATACTGGGAGGCCCGGAGGTCATCCCGGTCCCTGACCAGGCGACGGCAGTGAGGAAGGGCGTGCTCGAAATGGCCCATGTCTTCGCCGGCTCCTACGGCAATCTCGTCCCCATCATCAACACCATCGCCCTGTCCCGGCTTACCGATGCCGAGGAGCGAGCCGCCGGTTTCCATGACCTGCTGGTAGAGGAGCACGCCAAGGCTGGCCTATTCTACCTGGGACGAGGCTCGACCAGCGACCGGCCTATCTTCAGCTTCGTGCTCACCAAGAGCGTTTCCAGCCCCAAAGACATGACAGGGCTGAAGATCGGGGCTTCCGGCACCCATTCCAACTCGTTCATAAAGGCGCTGGGGGCGATTCCGGTGATCATCCCCACCCCTGAGACTTACCTGTCCCTGGACAGCAAGCTGGTCGATGGCTATACCAGCAGCACCAATGTTCATGCCTCACTGAAGCTGCAGGAGCTGTCCACTTACCTCATCGAGCACTGGTGGTTCCAGGCCAACAACTCGTTCATCATGAACCCGGATGCCTGGGCCAACCTCCCTGACCGGCTGAAGAACGTCATGAAACAGGCCCACGCCGAGGTCATGAAGGAAGTCCCGCCGCTCTACGGCGCTGACCTGGTGGATAACCAGAAGAAGATGCTGGCCGGAAAGACCCAGCTCATCAGTTTCTCCGCGGGAGAAGCCAAGGCCTTCACCGATATGGCTTACGAGGCTGAATGGGCGGCGCAGATAGAGCGCGGCGGCGCGGTAGCTACAAAGGCCCGGGCGCTGCTGGAGAAGAAGTAGTCCTGATTGTCTGACCGGTAACCAGGCTAATCCTGAAAGCAATGAACCCCGGTGGGGAGAGATATCCGCCCTCGCCGGGGTTCTCGCTTTTTCAGAAGATATTTACGCCTTGTCCGGCTGAATATAGCTCGATATCTCCAGGATGTGCGGGATGGGCTGGGACTCGGCCTTTTCCTTTATCTCTGACAGTTCGGCGCAGACCGAGCGCAGGGGGTCGAGCAGTCCCCGGTAGGCCTCGACGACGGTGAACCATTCGGAGAGGTGCTTCTGGAAGAGCGAGTTAAGGGCGGTTAGCTCGCGGGTGCGCTGCTTAAGCTCGCTTTCAACTCGATGCCGCCACAGGGCCACTTCCACGGCGGCGCACAGTTCCCACTCTTCTATGGGCTTGATAATGTAGCCGAAGGGGCCGGTGACCTTGGCCCGCCCCAGGGTAGCGTCATCCCCGTAGGCGGTGGCGAATATGACCGGGATGTCCAGTTGCTTCCGTATCTGGTTGGCGGCTTCAACGCCGTCCATGGCCCCCGGCAGCCGGATATCCATCAGCACCAGGCCCGGCCGGGTCCGCTTTGCCATCTCGATAGCCTCACCGCCGGTGGCGGCAATGCCGGCAACCTCGTGCCCGCAGTTTCTTATTCTCTGGCCGAGGTCCAGGGCAACGACACTTTCATCCTCCACGATCAAAATGCGCGCCTGGTCGGACGGATTCCCCTCGATTGCTATTCCCTTGACTTGAACATTATCTTCCATTGCGTGCCCTCCTCGCGGTCAAGACTGATGCTCCCCTGGAGCTGCCGTGTCAGGCTCATCACGAGCTGCATGCCCAGCGACTCTGTATGCCTGAAGTCCAGTTCCCTGGGAAAACCGGTCCCGTCATCACTGATAATGAGCACATAGTCATTACCGTGAGACTTCAGCGAAACCCCTATTTTACCCTTGCCCCCGGCAAGACCATGCAACAGGGCGTTGGTCACCAGCTCGTTGATGACCAGCCCGCAGGGGATGGCAAGGTCGATGCCCAGGTCCACATCCTCTACATCCAGCGTAAGCGTGACCGCGGCCGGGTCGGCGGCATAGGAAAAGACCAGTCTCTGGCATATCTCGCGCACAAATGTGCCGAAATCGATGCTCGAAAGGGCGGGCGAACGGTACAGTTGCTCATGGACCAGGGCCATTGACCTGACCCGCTCCTCGGTGGCCCGGAACATCTGGAGCGCATTGGCGTCTTTCACATGGCCGGACTGGAGGCGAAGCAGGCTGGATACCACCTGGAGGTTGTTCTTGACCCGGTGGTGCACCTCTCTGAGCAATACCTCCTTTTCCCTGAGGGATTCCAGCACCTTGTCCAGGGCACGCCGCCTCTCGATTATGCCAGCCAGGACGTCGGCCACCGCCTGAAGAAACGCCGCCTCCGCCTCATCGTATCGATGTCCTTCGGCCATGTATAAACTGAACACCCCGACCACACTGCCTGCTATGTGGATAGGAACGCAATAGTGGCCGTGCTGGGCCATACCATCATACACAATATCATGGCGTCTATCCAGGCGGTCGGCAAATTGCACCTGCCCGGTCGATGCCGTCTGGCCACACAGGCATTTACCGAAAGGGAGCTGCGCGCACTTCATCACCATCGGTTCTGGCAGCCCGCGGTGGGCTTTCATCACCAGCACTTCGGGCTGCTCATCTTCGACCAGGAATACCACCCCCCTCCCCTCATGGGAGAGCCAGGGAATGCCAAGGATAATGTCCAGTGCCTGGCACAGAAGGTCTTGCAGCGGGAGGTCAGTAAGGGACATGCGCAGCAGCGAATTGATGGCGCTTTGAATGTCTGCATCGTGTTTCAACTCTGTTTCGGCACGTTTGCGCCCGGTGACGTCCAGGGACAGTATAAAAGCGCCTTCCGGTACCGGCTCGATGCTGAGTTCAAACCAGCCTTGAGAGCCATCGGGATAGGTGAACATGTTTTCCATGTGGTGCGGAACGCGCTCTTCCATGCAGCGGCGGAGATGGACAAACATCTCGCTGTTCTCGATGCCGGGATACGCCTCCATCATGGTATGTCCCAGCAACTCCTGCCTGGTCCGCCTGCTGTGCTTCACCGCAACATCGTTCAGCTATAAGTACCGGCAATCGGAGCCGATAATCTGGCAGCCTTCCAACATGCTATCCAGGGTAGCCCGGTACCGTGCTTCCGAGTCCTTCATCGCCTTTCTCTGGCGGAGCCTTTCTATGCCGCTTGAAAGGTCTCTGGCCACTTTCGCCAGGGCGCCGACCTCGGCCTTATCGAAGATGTCCGGTTGCCCGGAACAAACATAGAGCGCGGCGGAGGCCTTGCCCGGCAGTTTTACAGGCACGGCTGCCGCGGAGCGGACGCCCAGCGCCACTGCCTCCCTTCCCCAGGAGGAGCACCGCTCGTCATTGAGGACATCCTGCACTACCGCCGGGGCGGAGGTCCTCAGCGCAACATCAACCAGCGTCTCGCCATCCCCGGCATCTCCAGCCAGCCGGACGGCCGCCAGGTCTACAGAGCCGGCCTGAGCGCTCGCCAGAGCTTCTCCTTCACCGCGGGCCGTGCTGCCAATCCACACCCCTTTGTAGCGGCGGGCTTCCATCAGGGCGTCACAGGTCTTTTTTGTCAGGTCTGCTTCACCGGCGGCTTCCATAACGACCCGGCCAACGTTCCTGACCATGAGCAGGATATTGTACAGATGGGTGAACTGGTCCACCGAATTCCTGAGGATGCTATCCGGCGGCAGTTGTTGTTCACGGGCTTTTGAAGACATTGTAGCGCTCAATAAACCTGAAAGGTGCGATGCCGCAGTGGACTTCTGCTCTGAAATGTCTCATTGGCGGCGCGCCCATTGCTGAGTATACCGCGAAGCCCCTTGCGGTTCAAGTCTGCTGGCCGCCTGAAAGATTGCCGCCGGGCGCAATTATCTCACTGTTTCATAACCAAATGGCACGAAAAGTCCCTTTTTGGGCATTTTGGGGAATTTATAAGTCCGGCTGGGGCGGGAAGGGGCTTCAGGGGTTGACCGGGCTGTCCACGTAGCGGCGGAACGCTGCCAGAATGTCCTCGTCACTGACCGGCAGAAAGGCGGCGTAGAACTGCCCTACCGCCACGAAGTAGGGCGGGGCGCGCAGGCACACCATTTCGTCCACTTCTCCGGCAAGCTCCCGGAGCGTGTCCTCGGGGCCGACGGGCACAGCGCAGACCAGCTTTTCAGGATGTTGCTGGCGCACTGACCAGATCGCGGCCCTGGTGGTGGCCCCGGTGGCCACCCCGTCATCGGTCACTATGGCTGTCTTGCCGGCCAGGGGTACCCTGGGCCAGACGCGGCGGATGGCCTCGGCACGGCGGGCGATCTCCTGCATCTGCAAGGCCCGCTCCTGTTCAATATAGTCCCTGGTGATACCCAACTCCCGCACCACCATGTCGTTGAGGAACACCTGGCCGTTTTCAGACACGGAGCCCATGGCCAGTTCAAGATGGCCCGGGGCGCGCAGCTTCCTGGAAAAGACGATATCCACCTGTGCCCCCAGCGCGCGGCCCACCTCCAGGGCCACCATCACCCCACCGCGCGGGATGCCCAGCACCACCGTTGCCGGGCCGGACAGGTGGGCCAGTTCTCGGGCCAGCAACCGCCCCGCCTCACTGCGGTCCTGGAAGCGCTGGTCGCTGTGGGACACGATGCGCAGCTTCGCCATCAGTCACCTGCTTCAAATGCTTCTTACTTGTCCGCCACTGTCCATTATAGCACGAAGAAACGACAACTACATGACGTCAGACCGGCGAAAGCGATATCCAGTGAAAGCGTCTCCCCATGGAAAGGCTGTCCGAGCATGGCATTCTTGAGGGAGCGAAGCGAATGGGGGAAGGGTAGGGAAACCATCGTTACCTCCCCACCCTGAGATGCTTCAGTCGCTCTGCTCCTTCCAGCATGACATTCTCGGTAAGTCTTTCCGAAGACCCCTCACTTTGCGGCGGTGGTCTTCTTCCCGTGGAACAGCTCGCTGCCGGCGCCGGGGTACACTCTGCGCTCGGAGGGGGGTGTGGGGGCGGTCACGGCGGGCCAGTGGCCCAGCTCCGGCTCGGGGCCTTCCTGCGCCGCCGGTGAGGGCACGCTGTCTTTCATCCGGGGATGGCTGCGGATATCCACCCCTGCCACGTTGTGAGAGAACTCGATGGGTATGCCGTTGGGGTCATGGGCATAGATGGAGTGGATAAAGCCGTGATCGATGACCTCAGAGACATGAAAGCCGGCGGCCTCCAGCCTGTCCTTGACCGCCCAGAGGTCATCCTCGGTGTCAACGCCGAAGGAGATATGGTCGAAGACAAAGGGGCCTTTCACCGGCCGCCCGTGCTCCTTCCTGGCCACCGGTTCGACTCCTGGCCACTCGAAGAAGGCGAGCAAGTCGTTCTCCGATATCTCGAAGAAGTAGTGCCGGTAGCCCGGCTGGCCCAGCCCGGCGACCAGCCTCATCCCGAGCAGGTCACGCCAGAAATGTATCGTCCGGTCCATGTCGCCGGTGGCCATAGCCAGGTGGTTCACCCCGTTGAACTTGAACATAACCTCTCCCCTATCGCCCGGCAAACTGGGGGCCGAGTACGCCCTCCAGCGCCGATATGGTTGACTGTTCCTGTCCCACATAAAGCGCTATCAGCTTTCCTGACCGGTAGAAATGGGGCGGCGCTATCCAGCTTACCATGGTAGTGCCGATGGAGCTACCATCAGGCGATACTTTAGCCGCATCGGCGCCGGCAGCGGCCTCGTCCCGGTAACCGAAGACCTGCACGTCCTGGCCGTTTACCTTTATCACCCGGCCCTTGACCGCAAAGAAGGGCTGCTCTACTTCACCGGCGGTCTCGACCGTGGCCCCGGCGGCGCGCAGGGCGCTGACCAGGCTATCGTAGTCTGAGACCGGTCCGGCGGCGGGAGGCGCTTCCCGGGCGCAGGCTGCCAGGACCAGGGCCAGCAGGGCCAGGACCAGGGCAAGGCGAAACATTTCCCTCCTCACCGACGCCCCGCAGTAGAGGTTTCCGGTCAATACGTCCCCGCGACCGGCTCTTCGCCGGGATGCAGGCCGCGCCACTTCGCCAGAAGCTCTTCCCTGGTCTCAGGGTAGTTGGGGTCAGGGTGACAGGCGTCTACCGGGCAGACGGCGGCGCAGCGTGACGATTCAAAAGAGCCTACGCACTCGGTACATCTGTCCGGGTTTATGATGTAGATAGTCTCCCCTTCGGATATGGCCACATTGGGACACTCCGGTTCGCAGGCCCCGCAGCTAATGCATTCGTCGGTGATGTAATACGCCATGGACCATTATCCTCCTGGTTTGAGATGGAAATCGTTACCGGCGCGCCAGGGCCAGGTCTATCTCGCCATCGGAGTAGACTCGCTCATTATCGAGCATCCGCAGCAGGCGCACCATCCGCATATGCTCCATGCTGAGCACGTCCATAAAAGCGCCGGACAGGCCCAGGATAGAGAGGGTGGCCAGCACCGTGGTATCTATGAGCGAGCGCAGCCTGGGCGCTGCCCCTGCCGAGGCGTTGTTCAACCAGCAGGTGCTTCTCAACCTGGGGTCAAGTACGTCCGGCATCGCCTTGAGGAACTCCCTGATCTCGAGCAAGTGGCGCTGTCCCAGGACATGGGTCACGTGGATCAGGCCGGGATCGATGATTATGCGCTCATCGGGAATGCCCATCTCGTTGGCCGCCCCCTCCAGTACCGCCGCCTTGTGCAGCATGTCACGGGCATCGGTGGGGCGGGCCGGGTCACTGACCAGGAGCACCACCTCAGCCTTGTAATTCGCCGCCAGCGGCAGCATCTCCTTGAGCCGGACCTCATCCAGTGACAGGTAGTTTATCATGGGCGCCCGGTCGCAGGCGCGCAGGCCCGCCTCCAGCGTGGCGGCGTTGTTCGTGCTGAGACATAGCTGGCAGCCGGCGGCGTCCTGGACCATTCTGACCGCGGCTTCCATCACCGGGGGGCGGTCATCGTGCTGCTGGAGATTGATTTCCAGGACATCGGCCCCGGCGCTGACGCACTGCCTGGCCAGCGCCTTCAACTTCGCCGCCGGCTCACCGGTGGGGCCCCCGGCCAGGAGGTCATGGAACCAATGCCCTACCTCCGGGTTCCTGGCGTTTATGTTGTTAGCTATTATCATCAATGACATGACTCAGCCGACCACTATTTCTTTACCCGACTGCCAGAGTCCGTGGATGTTGCAGTACGAGGACGCATAAAGCATTCCAGGTTTGTTCAGCTTCATGCACAGCGTCACCTCATGGTGGGTGTAGACCGGGCCCGTGTTTGGCCCTTCGGTGCTTTCTCCATGCGCCGAGAACTGAAAGTCCCCTACCTGATGGGCGAACTTGTCCCCTTCGGGCTGAAAGTAGACCGCGATCCACCGGATGTGATGCTCAGTGGTGTTGGGATGAGATATCTCCTTGCCAATGCTGACATTGACCCGGAACATTTCGCCGGCCTTGACCCGCTCCGGGCATTCGATGACCGGGACATGCTTCTCGGTCTTCCAGTCTGCTGTCTGGAATACCTGGCTGAACTGTTTTACCTGTACTGCCATCTTCCTTCTCCTTAGTTTTATTTGGACTACCTGGTTGGGGCGGCAACCTCTGCGGCCAGGGCTTCGATGATGGCCCTGTTGAAAACGGGGAGGTCGGCGGGCTTGCGAGAGGTGATGATATTGCCGTCACGCACCACCGGCTCGTCCACCCACGTTGCCCCGGCGTTTCTGAGGTCCACCGCTATCGACGGCCATGAAGTGACCCGCCGCCCCCTGACTACATCAGCCGAAATCAGGAGCTGCGGGCCGTGACACACGGCGGCGATGACCCTTCCGGCGTCATGCGCCTGCCTGACCAGGTTGACCATGCCCTGATGGAGCCGCATCTTATCAGGGGCATAGCCTCCAGGCACAATGATGACGTCAAAGTCATCGGCGCGGACCTCGTCGGCGGCAGCATCCGTCTTTACCATTGTCCCCTTTTTCCCCTTGAAGGTAGCTTTCGCGTCGCTGCCCACCAGGACGACCGTCGCCCCGGCTTCTTTCATGGCCTTGACCGGTTCGGTCAGCTCCGAGTCTTCAAAGTCCCCCTCGACCAGGACGGCAATTCTCTTTCTGGCAAGCATTTTCTCTACCTCCCCGTTTCTCCGCATATACCAGATGTCCCTCTCGTCTCTTTTGGGAGCCAGGGCATGCGCCTCTGCGCCGCCACGGACAGCCGGTGGACTGCCAGATTGCCCGTGCTTGTCCCCGGCCCGCCACCATAGATCATGCTCAACCCTTCTTGCTTTCACGTAAGGTACTACCGCAGGGATTGGACCGGATCATTTTTGCTGATGGCTTTCTCTTCACGGGCACAGCGGGAAAGCTGCCGGTGTACGCATTCCCTGAACTGCGGGCCGATGTTCGGGTCCGCCAGTGCCAGGGATACCGTTGCCTCCAGCCAGCCATTGAGCGTACCGGCGTCGTAACGCTCGCCTTCGAACTGGTAGGCATACACCGGCTCGGAACGCTGCAGCCCCTGCAGGGCGTCGGTCAGTTGGATCTCCTGGTTCCTGCCAGGGAGCGTGCATTCCAGGCACTCGAATATCTCCGGGGAGAGGACATACCGCCCCATGATGGCCAGGTTTGAAGGGGATTCTCCCAAAGGCGGCTTTTCTACCAGGCCGGTCACCTGATAGACCCGCCGCTCCACTTCTTGCGGGCTGATTATCCCATAGCGGTTGACCTCGTGCTCCGCAACTTCTTTGACCGCGATGACGCTGGCATTGTAACGCTCGTATATCTCGATCATCCGCTTCAACGGCACTTCCCGGTACTCAAAAAGGTCATCGGGCAGCAAGAGAACAAAAGGCTCGTCTCCGATCACGTTCCGGGTCATGAGCACGGCATGGCCCAGCCCCAGTTGCTCCTTCTGGCGAACATAGCAGATATCCACCATGTTGGACAGGCGGCGGATTTCTTCGACCATCTTGAGCTCCCCTTTTTGCTGCAGGGCATGCTCGAGGTCAAAGGAGCGGTCAAAGTGGTCTTCAATGGCCCGCTTGCCCAGGGAAGTGACGATGACTATAAGCTCTACGCCACAAGCGATCGCCTCTTCTACGCTGTACTGTATCAGCGGTTTATTTACCAGTGGCAGCATTTCCTTGGGCTGGGACTTGGTGAGCGGCAGAAACCGCGTACCCCATCCGCCGGCTGTTATCACGGCCTTTCTGATCTTCATTGCCTTCCCTTTCGTAAGTAATTTATTACAGCTTGGTAGTAAGAAAGATGATCCGTTCCATCACTTTTTTGTTGGCCGCGGTCCTGGTAGTGGACTTCGCGAGGTCCCTGGCCAGTTTTTCATCCCCGATGACCTCTTTCACCCAGTTACTGAAGTCATTCCTGCCGGCGTTGGCATGGTGGCCGAAAGTCTCGTCGGACATGGTGGCCAGGGCCGCGCTCAGCTCCTGGATATTTTTGAAAGCACGCCCGTCACGGCACCAGAAGCTTTTCTCTGGCGGTACATCCCCCAGGAGCCTTTGGGCATCCTGTGACAATATCCTTGCCATTTTTTTCTTGCCTCCGTAGAAAAAATACCGCGCCCTGGCGATTAGTCTGAATGACTATTGCCTTCCTGAACGGACGACTCGTTTTTATCAGCAAGCAACCCCTGGTTTCTCGCCTGGTATTCCAGCTTCCGGATAAGTATCCTCGCCGCATGTTCCCAGGTAAACTGGCTGGCGGTCTGTTTGGCCGCCTCGCGTATCCTCTCGCTCTCCTGGGGGGCATCGTGGAGGTAAGCGACGTAAGCCTCTATCTCGCGGGGATCGGAGGTCTCCAGGACGATGGAATTGTGAAAGGGAATGGCATAATCTTCGCCAGTGCCGCCGGTAAAAGCGACTCCTCCGGCAGCCATGGCCTCCAGGCCGACCAGCCCGAAAGGCTCATGCCCGCTGTTAGCCAGCACGGCGCTGGCCGCCCGGTATATTATCTGGAGGAGGTCAGGGGTACAGTGGAACTTTATATCCAGGATATCCGCCGTCTCACCGCTGGCGATAGCCTTGAGGCTGGATATGGGGCCATTCCCGCCGTTGTCGGTTATCTCAACCACCTTGAGGCCCATCTGGCGGGCGTTATATTTCACCTCTTCCCCGTGAGGTTCTATTCCGCCCCTGGCCAGCAGCACCGTGTTCAGCCCTCTTTCTTTGAGACGGGCGGCAGCTTCAACGGCGGCATTCCAGCACTTGTCCGGGTCCCATCGGGCCACCTTGGCCAGGACCACCGTGGCCCGCAGCTTCTCTTTAAACTCGGCCGCCGCCCGGGCATCGACCTTTTGATTGAGCAGCGCGCTGGGTATCCCGTTGGGTATCACCATGGGATTGACGCCCACCCCCCTCATGATTTGCTTCATATAGCGGCTTACCGTGGTAATAATGGAGGCGACAGCCAGCCGCTTCCAGTCTATCCTGTCAAAGCCAAAGGTGTTGTTGGCATTCCAGAACATGACGACACGCTCCCGGGTGCCGTCAATTTCCAGCATGTTAGCAATGCGAGACATCACTTCGGTGGTATGCCACTCTTCGCCCAGTATGACCACCAGTTTCCCTTCGTCCAGCGCCGGCTTGATGATACGGTCGTTGATGAAGCCCGGCAGCGATTCGTTGAAGTCATACAGTTTTTCGTTTTCCCCCTGGTATACGCCTGCCGGGTAATATTCACTAATCCACTGGCACCAGCGGTGGAGCACCAACCTCATTCCGGCACCGGTCTCCTCACCTTTACCCCGCGGGTCTCCGATAAAGAAGAGATGGGTGGGAAACCCCATCGTTGCCAGGGTCTGGGAGAGATTGGTTACCCGGACTCCCAGCCCCCCCGCTTGTGAATAGCGGTCAGGCCCCTCGAAAGAAAGCAATACAAAAACCGTGTTATCAGCGTTCAGGCCTGTTGGCCGCCCCATCTTATCTGCTCCTTCTAATTCGATGTACGAGTGGCGCCTTTTCTGGCGATGGTATGCCGGCCATTGGCCTGGACCGGCATCAGGCGTATTTCCTGGGTGAGGGGACCGACGGCGGCCAGGGCGCTATTGGTCAGTTCAGCCAGTTGCTGGCGCCGGGCAGCCTCGACCATGATGAGGACATTGGGCGTGCCCTCCAGCCGGTCGACAATAACTATGCCTGGCATTGAGCTGAGCTTCCTGGTTGCTTCAGCCTCTTTGCCATCTACTATGTCAAGCAGGATGTATGCCCTGGCGTTTTTCATCACAACAACTGGTAGCATTGCCAAATGTTATTTCAACCAGAAACGGAGGACTCAGAGAGACCGGTAGAGCCTGCAGGGTACCCTGATGCCACAGTCATGGTACACCTGGATATCATCCTGGCTGAACTTGCGCGTCTGCAGCAGCCTGTCCCCGGCGAACCATAATGTCTCGAACGTTTTGCATTTCGGGCAATAGGCAATGATCTCGTCCGTCGCCGGGGCAAAGTGCGACAGGTTGACCGGAGTCTCCTTTTTGGGCAGTTCAAGTGTAGCGGGCATGGAAGGTCTCCTTCGTGGTATTTGCGGCTCGTCACAATTGTATGAAATTGAGGCTCAATAAGTCATAAAAAAGGGCAAACGAAAGTTAAATAGTTGTAAAAGAAATCACGGCGAAGCTAAGAGCTATCTGGAGAAGTGCCGGGGCAAAGAAAAGGGGCTGACGGAACTGCAGGGGGTTAGCAAGAGCTATAGCGGCAGATGGTGGACGTTGTCTTCAGGATTCTGAGACGGATGCTTTCTGTTGTTCGATGATATAGCCGGCCTTGGTGATAGTGCGGATAAGATCAGGTTGGCTGGACTCCTTGCCCAGCTTGTTTCTGAGGCGGCTGACCCATGACCGGAGCAACTGGATATCGTCGCGGTACTCCGGCCCCCAGACCCGGCTGAGAAGGTCTTCGTATAATATCAGCCGGCCGGCATTGTGGGCCAGTTCACTGAGCAGGAGCCATTCGATGCGGGTAAGACGGACCTCTTTGCCTTTGATAAGGACGTGCCGCCTCTTGAAATCAATGGTTATGTCCCCGATGCTGAGCGACTCGTTCGCCGTGTACCTGCTGGCCGGATTAACGCGCCGCCTCACCGCTTCGATCCTGGCCACGAGTTCGTCAGGGTTGAAGGGCTTTGACAGAAAATCATCCGCCTGGAGGTCAAAGCCTTTGAGCTTGTCCACATCCGAGTCTCTGGCGGAGAGGATGATGACCGGGGTGGTAGAAAAGGTACGCAGTTGCCTGAGCGTCTCAAAGCCGTCCATCACCGGCATCATCAGGTCCAGGACAAGCAGGTTAGGTTCCTGCGCCCTGACCAACTCCAGGGCCTCGGCTCCGTTGCCAGCGGTAGCAACCTCGTAGTTCAAGGCCTTGAGCTTAAGTTTGAGAAAACTGAGCAACCGCTCTTCGTCGTCGACCAAAAGGATACGGAAATGTTTCATCATAATGTCCCGGCAGCCACTTACCGCTTAATAATAATGGGGAAATTTTATATTGTCAATGCCAGTGAGATGGTGCGGGGTAAGGCCGCCCGCGGTCAGCCCGATTTTTCATTGCTTTCCCCGTGCCGGCTTGCTACAATTATAGCTGTCGGGTACCTGACCGGACCCGGTAGCTGGAGAACAGTCGGATGGCGTCCAGGACAGTTTCAGCTCTGGTTAGTGTGGCTGTTCTTATTTCACTGCTCGGAGTCAGCCCGCAGCAAAGCAGTCTCGTTCAGGTTGCAGCTTTAGCCCCCGAAAGCCCCGCCAGTCATCTCGCTCCCAAAGACCTGGACAGGGTTGGATTGTACACGGCCGACCTCGACCAGGCGCCAGCCTATGTATCATCACGACTGGGAAGCGCCCGCGGCGCTCCGGTGGCAGACCTGGTCCAGGACTATGCCATCCAGCCATATTCTTCATGGGCTCCGGGTAACAAGAGGCAGAAGTCCCCTCTAACCCGCGCCATCATCGCACCCTTTCATAAAGCCATGTCTGAGGCTCTCAGGTTGTCTCGTATTCCCCAGCGGGCCTCCTTCACTTTCCACTCAGCTTTTTCCCCCAGTCTCCAGTCGAACTCGCCACCCGGCCTGTTCCTCCTGGTCTAGGCATTAACCCCGCCAGCCATCCACAATGTGCGGCCACGTCCCCGTTATGACTGTCGGCAAGGACTGCTGTGCTTCTTCCCAACCATTTTCAGACGCCGGCTTTCATGCTGACGCCTTTTTCAAGGGTGATGAGATGACCGCCATCGAGATGGGTTAGCCTGAATCAGTAGTAAAAAGGAGATATTTACGTGCATAAACTGTTAAAGGCATTCAGCATTTTACTGGCAGTCTTTGTACTGGTTTCGTCACTGACGGCTTGCTATGAAAGCGCCCAGGTGCTGCTGCTGGGAGTGGTCGCACCCAGGGATGGGGCTACGGTCACTGAACAGTCAGTGGTGGTGAATGGCACCGTGAACAAGTCGGCCACGGTCACGGTCAACGGCACCGTGGTACCCGTCAAAAAGCTGCAGTTCAGCACCAGCGTCACGCTGGCCGAGGGCCAAAACATCATTAATGTGGAGGCACAGTCAGGTAAAGAGACGGTAACCAAAATCCTGACCGTCACCTATACACCAACCGGGAAGTAGCCGGTGGACTCGTGGTAGCCGGTGAAACACGGAGGTGCCGGAAAACCGGCTACCACGCCTTACTTTAAGCGGCGGGA
Source organism: Chloroflexota bacterium (assembly GCA_016190695.1). Taxonomy (GTDB): domain Bacteria; phylum Chloroflexota; class Dehalococcoidia; order Dehalococcoidales; family RBG-16-60-22; genus JACPQC01. Next base: position 49,493 of record JACPQC010000015.1, on the reverse strand, counting down.
GATTACTGAAATCCCCCTCAATCCCCCTTTACGAAAGGGGGAGGTCGTCCGTTCTCATTGTGAAAGAGTCGGATAATGCGTCCCCCCCTTTGGCAAAGGGAGACAGGAGAGGGATTTTGGTCTTTCGTTGGGTTTCCCTTCAATCTCCCCATGGCATGGAAACATTGACATTCAAACCTGATTGGCGATATATTGTCTCAGTCCGGCCTGCTGCGGCCGTCTTCAGGATGTCACCGGTCAGGCGGGGGCTGCCGCCGGTCATAAAATCAATTGAGGATTGGAGACAGAAGTGAGCAAAGCAGAGCTGATCGGGCGTTTGGCCACGGCCATTGCCGATGGCGATGAAGAGACGGTAAAGGAGACAGCCCGGGCGGTGCTCGCCGCCGGCATTGACCCTCTGGAGGCTATCACCCAGGGAGCGGTGAAAGGCCTGGACATCATCGGGGAACGGTACCAGCGGCTGGAGGCCTTCCTGCCCGACCTCATCCGGGGCGGGGACGCCATGAAGGCCTGCCTGGGTGTGTTCCTGCCTCACGTCAAGCCGGAGCAGATGCAGTCAATTTCATCAGGAACGGTGGTCATCGGCACCGTCTCCGGAGATATCCACGACATCGGCAAGAACCTGGTGGCCAGCATGCTCTCCGTGACCGGCTTCGACGTCTGCGATATCGGCACCGATGTGCCGGTCAAGCGTTTCATCGAAAAGGCGGAAGAGGTCAAGGCCAGGGTGATCGCCATGTCCGCTCTGCTCACCTATTCGGCCAACTACCAGAAGCAGGTCATAGACTACCTCAAAGACCGGGGACTGAGGGAGAAGTACTACGTGGTCGTGGGCGGCGCCCCGGTATCACCGGAGTGGGCGGCGGACATAGGGGCTGACGGCTATGCCAGGACGGCCATCGGCGCCGGTCGGCTTATGAAGAAACTGGTGGGCGGCGGGACAGCCCCTCCGCTGCCCCAGCCCCTGGTCGTCGAGCAGTAAGCACAAGGGAGGTATGACAGGTGACCGCATCCATAGAACATGTGCTTGATATCCTGGACCGGGCGCACACCGGCCGCCCGGCCACGGTCAAGGAATGGGGCTTCGAGCTTTCCAGGGTGATCGCCCAGAAGGCGAAGAAGTACGGCCTGGAGAAGACCTGCGGCCGGGACAATCCGGTCAACTGGGACGATGAGCTGGCCGACCGCTTTTACCAGGCCGGTCTGGAGCTGGCCCTGGAGATGGGCGAGCTTTGCCAGGACACGGAGAGGGTCATAAAGATAACCGAAGAAGACCTGGCCGACGCCGTCAAGGACGCCCCCGCCGAGGCCCAGTTGGGCAAGGGACGGGACCGGGTGGTGATGAGACACCGCAGGCCGGAAGACCCGCTCCGCCCGTTGAGCGCCTCGCCGATGGGCCAGATGGTCCGGGAGGACCTGTACGTAGCCTTGCACCAGGGCGTGGCCCAGCACCGCGAGATAGACATCCTGCGCAACGCCACCCCCATCACCATGTTCGGGCGGCAGGTGCTGGCGGGCAGCCCTTACGAGACGGCGGTGGGCCGCTTCCAGGCGCGGCTTACCTCGGAGGCGCTGTGGCGGGCGGGACGCCCCGGCATGCCGGTGCAGGGCGTCGTCTCCAGCCCCACCGTCTTCGGTCAACTGGGCAGCTTCGGACTCTCCGGCAGCTTCGACCCCGAGCTCCACTACGCCGTCATCCTGTCTCCGGGGGAGCTCACCACCAGCTTTCACGTCCTCCACAAAGTCATTCACGCCAGCAACTGCGGCGCCAGGACCGCCTGCGGCTTCCCCTGCACCATCGGCGGCTTCGTCGGCGGGCCGGAAGGGGCGGCCATATCCTATATCGCCGACGTTCACCTCCAGTTCGCCCTGCACCAGACCGATTTCTGGAACGCCTTTATCTGTGACGCCCGTTACCTGGGCAACGGCGGGCGGGAGGCGCAGTGGGCGCAGAGCGTGGCCACCCAGGCCCTCACCCGGAACACCCACTTCCTGGGGATAGAAGTGGCCGGTCAACTGGGCGGTCCCTGCACCGAGATGCTGCTCTACGAGTGCGCCGTGTCCATGATAAATCTTTCGGCGTCAGGCACAAGCTGCTACCTGGGGCCGAGGACCTCGGGCACGAAGTACGCCAACCACATCAGCCCGCTGGAGTGCAAGTTTTGCGCCGAGGTATTGAAAGGCGCCGCCGGCCTGACCCGCCGCCAGGCCAACGACCTGCTGAATGCGCTCATACCCAAATACGAGGCCGACCTGTATAAACCCCACACCGGCAAAGGCTTTGATGAGTGCTATGACCTGGCCACGCTGCGGCCAAGCGAAGAATGGGCGGGCATCTACCTGAAGGTCAAGAAGGAGCTTGCCGGCATGGGAGTACCGCTGGCGTTGCCTTAGGGCGCGTTATCAACCGGAAGGCGGATAGAGGAAGCCTGGGATACAAACAGCTTAGCTCTTTGTTTCAGTGGTTAGCTGTGCTTACCGTACCCATGCCAAGTCTTTGCTTATTAGTAATTCCTCCATCTTGGCATGATGCGTATTACTCATTGCTATTGTCTCCACCTGAAAACCATGTCTTAAGGCCAGATCACGAACTCCGTCCGCATTGTCATAGGTCATCAAAAATTTGCCCTGAATCGACTCCGCCAGACTAAATAGCCTCTCGTGATCAATTTCATTGTAGGCATACAAACGCTTCCCCGCCTTCTTGCCAGCAGCAGTGTATGGTGGATCAATGAAAAATGTTGTGCCAGGGTCCCACATATGTTCGCGAATCACGTCCAGACCATTGCCCTTAATAAATTCAATCCTTGCGCTAATTCTCTTGATATCGCGTATTCGTTTAGCCAGCGTTCCAGGATACCAACGGGAACTTATTCCCTTGCCACTCTCTCCGTTTTTGATAAGCCCAGCCCCGGGCGCCATTATTCCACCATGATTAGTCCTGTTGCGCAGCAGAGTTCTAAATGCTATCTCTCGCACCTCCCCGCTGCTCCTACCAAGCTCATGCTCCAAAGCATCATGTGACATTTTGAAGGTCAAAATCCTATTAGCAAGCCATTCAGCTTCGTCACCCAGGATAGTACCCCAAACACTGGCAACCTGCTCGTCCAGTTCTACGAGTAATACTCGATCCGTTAGTTCTTCGAAAGCAGCTGTCAAGCCCACAATTCCCCCTCCAGCAAATGGCTCAATCAACAAGTTGGGCTTTGGTTTTTGACTTGTAAGCCAACGCCTGACTTGAGGTATCAACCATGTTTTGCCGCCAGGATAGCGAAATGGGCTTCTCTGGGGTACAGAAGCCACGTTTACCACTACCGCCGAATCATAGCTTTCTATCAGCCTGAGTTGATGCATCTATTCTCTCATCTCTATTGTTCTGGTTTGCAACTTATGGCCATTCTCCAGTTTCTCGTTTAGTCTCTCTTGAAGTTTATCAATGAAATTGCTAACGGAACCAATATTGGGCCACGCAATTCGATTTAATGATGCATCAAACTTGGTATAGACTTTTCTATCTTTTCTCAGCGAGTATTTCTTCGCTGTTTTGTTAAGTTTAAGATCGTAGACCATCCACACGATGTCTGCCTGCTTGCTATCTGTTTCCTCTAAATCAGGAAGCGTTGCAAAAAACTCCTTATCCAATGCAACCGCAATCTTCTTCTTCCATGAATGCAAAATGCTGCCTTTATACATCAACTGAGGTGCTAATCGTTTCCTGCTCGACGACAAGTAATCAGGGCGCGGGTAATTGGGCTTTCCGCGCCATTCCATTTCCGTATTTTTTTCAGGGTCATCCATATAGTGCTCGAAGGGCTTTCTCACATTACCAGATATATATACTGCCTGAATTTCCAATGCGCCAAAGTCAGTCACTTTGCCTTCGGAATCGTAAGCAACCAGTACCACATCAATATTTCCGGCTGAGATCCCTTCCTTATCATTCAGTCTCACTTCGGTAAGTGATGTCCAATGAGTCCCCGCCGCAAAGAAGAAATTGGCGGCATCCTCTGCTATTAGCCAATTTTGTCGAAAACGTACGGGGCATGTGATTGCCGTACCCCTCTCACTAAATATACTGCATACGCCAAGAGGATTCTCAGCTTTGTCTTTTGTGCAGTTTGGGACTTTGTTATTGAATGGACAGAGTCGCAGTTTACGACATCTCATCGCTTCGGCGGAGATATTTCTGGCGGGAAATCCAAAAATTTCTGCCAAAGGATGATTGAACATAAATTTCCCTCTTTCCTATTTGGCCACTCCAGATATTGTTCAATTTTACCACTGCATCTGGATTACGTAAATACTGCCGGCGCTAACTGACCAAATTAAGAAGGGGGGAACTGGCTTACCACAAGGACGCCGAGAGGTGCGGCGGCAGGAGCCTAAACGTAGGGGATACTCTGCCGGGATGATATGATTATGGCATTGATTTCGGACAGCCTTGCTTCAATGAGACTTCGCAGCGTCCTAACAGGCGCCTCTGTACGGACTCGCCCCTTGCGCCCCTGGCACTATCTCTTCAGAGGTATGGTGTGCAAACCGTCGGTCTGGTATTCCGCCGCAGCTGTGTAGTTGTTCTCGGTGAGGAGGAAACCGAGCACCTGCAGATATTCGTCATGGCTGAGCGACCCTGGGGCGTCCATGGGCATGGCGGTGCTCAGAAAGCCGAAAAGCTCCTGGGCGGTATCATATCTGGCCAGCGCAGAGTTGGCGCCGATGAGCTGCGGGCCGATAAGTCCCTGCCCCCGCGCCCCGTGACACCGGGCACAGCGGTTGGTAAAGACTGTCCTTCCGGTCTCGACCAGCCTGATGCCTGATGCCGCCGGGGCGGGCTGGCTGCTTCCCGCCTCGTTTCCCGAGCCTCCCCCGGGACTTGCCGGGCTGGCGTCTGCCGGGGGCTCGGCTGTGCCGCCGCCTTCAGACCCGGCTCCAGACCCTGTTTCACCGGGCGCGGGAGTGGCCGGGGGTGGCGGCTGCGGTTCCGGGCCGGGAGTTGCCGCCGGCTGGCAGGCTGAGAGCGCCGCCAGTAGCGCGAGGGTGAGACCTGTCCCCAGAATTGCCCTCATTGTCTTGCTGCGCATGCTGACACCTCAACCTGCTCAAGATCAGGGTCTTCCCGGCATTCCGTCGATAATCTCACACCGGAGGTAAGATCACCCGGCTTTCTCCACCTCTTCGTCCTCGCCGCGCTGCTCCTGGCGGAACTGCCGGATCGACTTCCCCACCGCCCCACCGATCTGGGGCAGTTTACCCACCCCAAAAACGATGAGGATGATCACCAGAACTATAGCGATCTCCCACGGCCCTAACCTGAATGGCATAATTCACCTCGCCCCAAACATACTTCGTCCCCGGCACACACTATCACTATAGTCCGTCCAACCTCTCGCTGGAATAAGTATCTTCACTTATTGCGGGGCGGGTGATATACGTAGTTGTTCAGGGGAGTGTTGAGCATCGAAAAAGGCGTGCCGGAACGCCCCCTCATGGCTCTTCTCGAGTCACCATGGGAAACGTCCCGGGCTTGAGGAAGACTGAAAGGATGTCTACCGGTACTGCGCTTTGCCGCTGATGGTCAAGGTCCCTTCTACCCCGACCACGTGCCCGCCTGCATCCAGCACCAGCGCATAGTCGCCGGAGAGACGGCCCGTCCCCTGGATGCCGGCATAGGCGCCTGTGCCGCCCATGATGGTGAGGCTGCCAGCCACGGAGTACTGGATGGGGGATGATGACCCGGTCCTGCCCTCGACCAGGGCGGAGATGGTATCTGGCACGCCGTCGCCGGTGACGTCGTCCGGCTGGAGGTCTCCATCAATGTCCTGGAAGATGAGCAGCGTACCCCGGAAGGTGCCCACCTGGGCGGAGTTGACGTTGGCATCATAGGTCATGGACGCCATCCCGCCGATGTTGCCCGTGACCGGGACGATGTAGCCCAGCACCCAGCGGTCAGCGACGTTCCACCGGCCGCTGTTTCCCGCCGGGCTGACCGTGCCCGGGTTGATACCCAGGACCGCCCCGGTTGATTCAAAGGCTACCGGCTTGCCCGCGGCCAGGCTGGCGCTGGAAGGACCGAACAGCAGCGCCAGGGACAGCGTCACCGCAATAATCAGGCGAAATCTTTTCATCTCTGCACCTCCGTTCATCAGTTTAAGGGCAAACAGTCGCCGGTTCAACCCGCTCCCGGCCTTGCCTGGCATGCTCCGGCCCAGCCAATCAAGACAACTTGCTCTTTTGTCTCTCTTTCCTTAATTTCGTCTCCAAAGCGGCCAAATGCTCACTTTTTGACGGTTGCTTTGCCAGAACTATCAAAGAAAAACGGGCCGGCTTCCGCTACTTCTCCGATTTTTTCAATACCCTGGACAAAAACGATTCCAGGTTATCGTCACTGCCGGCAACGATCAGGGTATCGCCAGGCCTGACAACCTCGCCCATGCTCGGCGAGACGATGACTTCATTTCCGCGCTTGACAAGCAACACCGCAATAGCATTCTTCCCCTTCGGCCCCAATCCGAGTTCAACCAGCGCCTGCCCGGCAAACTCCGCCTGCGCCTCGATGCTGGTAATGCCGTACCCTGCTCCTACCGGCATATAGTCCAGCACCTTGCCCAGGCGGATTTCGTGGGCCATCCTCTCCCCCATTTCGTTTTCGGGAGACACCACCCTGTCAGCCCCGATCTTCCGCAGGATTTCTTTGTGGGACTCATTGCTCGCCCTGGCTATGACAAAGGGGACGTTCAGCCTTTTCAGCAGCACCGTCGCCAGTATGCTGCTCAGCATATCCGAGCCGATTGCGACTACGGCTATGTCGAAGTTCTTGATGCCTAGCTCGCTCAGCACTGTTTCATCGGTGGCATCCGCCTGGATGGCATGGGTGACCTGCGTGGCGATTGCCTGGACATCGTGTTCGCTGGAATCCACCGCCAGCACATCATGCCCCATGTTGGTCAAAGTGGCAGCCAGGCTGGCGCCGAAGCGGCCCAGTCCAATCACAGCGACTTGCTTTTTCATCTCCAGTCTCCTAACCTATTCTGATTATCTCTTTGGGACGGCGGTATATGCTCGGCTGCTGCACCTTGACCAGGGCCAGCGTCAGGGTAAGCGGCCCAAGCCGTCCCACGAACATGGCGGCGATTATCACCAGCCGCCCGATGACGGACAGGGCAGGGGTTACCCCCGTCGTCAGACCCACGGTGCCGAAGGCGGAAACCGCTTCAAAGAGGATATCGAGGAAGCGGGCATCCTCGGTGATGGTGAGCGTGAAGACCACAAAGGCCATTATGCCCAGGGATAACACCAGCACCGAGAGCGCCCGCAGTATCTGGGCGATCATGAACTCCCTGCCGTAGGCCCCCGGATGCTCCCTGCCCCTCATTGTGCTCCACACGGTAGCCACTATCAGCCCCAAGGTGTTCACCTTGATACCCCCGGCGGTTGACCCGGAAGCGCCGCCGATAAACATCAGCAACATGACAAAGAAGAGCGTCTGGTCAGCCAGCATAGCGGTATCGATGGCGTTGAATCCGGCGGTCCTGGCTGTGACTGACTGGAAGAAGGCGTTTATTACTCTGTCAACATCGGGCATGGCGCCGATGGTCGCCCCGTTGTTATATTCAGTGGTCAGCACCATCACCGTGCCCAGGGCAAGCAGGGCCAATGTGACCGAGAGTATCATCCTGGTATCGGTAGAAAACCGGCTTGGCCGCCTCTTGCTGAAAACATCTTGTACCACCAGGAAACTTATGCCGCCGGTGATTACCAGGGCGGCGGTGACCAGCAACACCAGGTAATCATTGCTATATCCGGTCAGGCTGATGAACCCGCCGAAGATGTCAAAGCCGGCATTATTGAACGCGGAGACAGAATGAAAGATAGACTTCCAGATGGCAGCCCCTCCGGGATACTCTGTTGAAAAGCGGAGATAGAACAGGACAGCGCCAATGGCCTCGGCAGACAGGGCGAAGAAGGCCATGTTCCGGACCAGGCTTACTATCCCGCCAAGCCGGAACAAGCCGATAGACTCTCCGACAAGCAACCTCTCCCGCAGCCCGATCCTCCGCCCAAGCGTCATCAGGACCAGGGTGGTCATGGTCATATAGCCGAAGCCGCCAAGCTGGATAAGCGCCAGGATGACCAACTGCCCGAAGAAGTTCCAGTGGTCCAGGGTATCGACGACAACAAGGCCGGTCACGCAGACGGCCGATGTCGCCGTGAAAAAGGCGTCGACAAGAGCCGTCGGCTGGCCGGACCTGCTGGAAATTGGAAGCGTGAGCAGCAACGTGCCCAGGACAATCATTCCGGCGAACCCATAGGCCAGCGTGGCCAGTGACGCCCGGGGGCCGGTCTTCCTGACGGCGGGAGGGAGGAGCACCCGCCACGGTTTTTGCCTCTGGACGCGGTAAAACCGGTCAGCTGCTTTGCGCCGGTACCCCCGGGGGAGTTTGCCCCTCGAATAATCTGTCATCTAAAGGGGATTATACAATATGGCACGTAGAGTCAACAGGAGCGCCGTGCCCGCCCGGAATCTCCCCTTGAATAATGCCATAATATTTCTTACACTAAGACCAGAGGGCGCCCGCTTGCAGGAGACAAGCCATATGCAGCAGGTAGTTGATTACGTGACCCTGGGCATCGCCTCCATAGCCGGCCTGGTGATCATCTACGGCGTAATATTAAGCGTGGTGGAACTGGTAGCCGTCGAATGGAAGCGGCTCAGGAGCGGGGACGAGAAGGCCCCCGCCTTTGAGAAAATCCGCTATGACCTCGGCTTTCACCTGCTGCTCGGCCTGGAGTTTCTCATCGCCGCCGACATCGTTCGCAGCGTGATCCGGCCCACGCTTGAGGAGCTGGCCATCCTGGGTGGCATAGTGGCCATCAGGACGGTGCTGAGCTATTTCCTGGGCAAAGAAATAGAACGTTACAAGTAATACTATCAATTACCTCTTGACAAGATTATATATTTGGCTCTATCATACTCTATAGGGGTATGAAGTAGATTCAAGGTGATTTGCTTTCATGGTATCTTTGGCTAAAGAAAACCTGCTGCGCGAGAGGTCAAAGATCGCCCTCAGTGTCGGCGGGGTTGTCCTGGCTGTTTTTCTTATCTTCGCCACGACCGGGCTGTACTACGCCATTAGCGCCGTGGTGGACAATATGGTGATGAAAGCAGGGGCTGATCTGTGGGTAACTTCCAAAGGCTCTTCCGGCTCGCTGCACAGCCCTTCGCTACCGAGTAATCGGTTGGCATCGGACTTGAAGGAGATTAACGGCATACAGAAGGTGTCCCCACTGATAAGGCGACCCATAGCCACCGATATGAATGGGGAACAGGTGCTCGTTTCTATCAATGGCTTCGATACTGTCAGCGGGCTGGGGGGTCCCTGGAAGGTCGTCGAGGGGAAATCGACACCGCGTGATGGTGAAGCGATCGTAGATAGGGTACTGGCACAGAAAAAGGGCCTGGGCATTGGGGACAGCATGGAGCTGGAAGGCAAACGCTTCGAGATCGTGGGCATCTCAGACGAGACCTTCACCCTGATCTCTTACATGGTCTTCGTCACATTGGAGGACGCCCGCTCCTTCATGCCAGGTGACCTGACCAATTTCTTTCTGGTAACAGTGAAGGCGCCCGGTGATGTGACCCAGGTCAAGCAGGCTATTGAAAGCAACCTGCCAGCCGTATCAGTGAGCACCAGCCGGGAAAACGCGGCGCAGGCAAAGGAGGAGACCGTTGGCGGTTTTCTGCCTATTGTTTTTGTCATCAGCGCAATTGGCGCCCTGGTAGGTGTGCTTGTGGTCGGCCTGCTGGTCTATACCATGACCATTGAGAAGAGCCGGGAATACGGGATATTAAGGGCTATCGGGGCTGGCAACCTCTACCTCTACCGGATCGTGTTGTTCCAGTCCCTGACTGTTTCCATCCTCGGCTTCGTCATCGGAGCCGCCATCTCTCCGCCGTTGATGTCCGGTATGCAGTACTTGGTGCCTGAGTTCGTATCAACTATCACGCCGAGAATGATGGCATGGGTATTCTCATTGTTTGTCGTCACCGGCCTGGTGGCCTCCTTCATTCCGGTGAGAAGGTTATCTCAGATAGACCCGGCGGTGGTCTTTAAGCAGCAATGATCGCGCAAGTCATGGACAATGATAATGATGTAATCATAGACCTGCGGCACCTGAGCAAGGTCTACGGCAGCGGGCCGGTGGCAGTGAGAGCGGTCGATGATGTCTCACTGCACGTGGCCAGAGGGGAAATCGTGGCCGTCATGGGGCCTTCCGGCTCAGGGAAGACAACCTTGCTGCAAATCATCGGCGCACTGATGAGGCCGACGTCCGGCGAAGTAATGATCGGCGGCAGGGACATCGCGTCTCTACCCGAGAAGGCGCTGCCACAGGTCAGGCTGAAGACTTTCGGCTTTATCTTTCAGACTCCGAATTTGCTGTCCACCCTGACCGCAGCTCAGAACGTGGAGATGGTTGTTAACCTGGGTGGTGTGCAGGGAAACACGGCCCGGAATAAAGCTGCGGAATTACTGGAGCGACTGGGTCTCGGACACAGGTTGTCCCACAGGCCAGCCATGCTAAGTGGCGGCGAGCAGCAGAGGGTAGCCGTAGCCAGGGCGCTGGCCAACGACCCGCAGGTGTTGCTGGCTGACGAGCCTACGGCCAACCTGGATTCCAAGTCGGGACAGACCGTAACAGAGCTGCTAAGAAATATCTCCAAGGAGCAAGGTAAGACGATAGTCATAGTCAGCCACGACCACAGGATCCGCGCCCTGGTGGACCGCACCCTGTGGCTGGAAGATGGGCGCTTGCGAGTGAGGTGGTCTGACGGTGTAACGCTCGACCCCGTATGTCTCATGGCTATTGAGCGCACCAAGACCCCCGACTCCTTCCAATATGACGGGGACACCTATTACTTTTGTTCGGTGGAGTGCAAAAAGAGGTTCGAGGCAAGCCCGGCCAAGTACCGGGAACTCAGTAGCTCGCTCTAGCGCCTCTTGTCAACCCGGCGTCCTTTTCAAACGCTGTCGATGACCTTCTTCAGCTTGGTCTCCACTTGGGCGGCCAGGCCGCGCAGCTTGTCGTTGTCAACCATGCCCATGGCCACCGTCGGCAGGATGGCCGATACATAGCTCTTGCCCCCCTGCTCGTGGACGATGACGTTGCACGGCATCAGCAGGCCGATATCTTTTTCCGCTTGAAGGGCCTGGTAGGCAAAGGGCGGATTACAGGCCCCCAGGATGATATACTTGTCAAAATCGACGTCCAGTTTCTTCTTCAGGGTGGCCTTGACGTCTATCTCGGTGAGCACGCCAAAGCCTTCCTTCTGCAGCTCGGCCCTCGTCTTTGCTACCGTTTCCTCGTAGCCGGCGCTGACCTGTCGCTTGTAACCGTAGGCTGCCATGTCACCTCCCTTTCCCGCAACTGGTTTTCTCCCTCCTATGATACAACACGGGGAGGCCCCCGGCCAAGAGCGTTTCACAGTTCAAAAAAACAGGCAGGACCCCCTCCCACCCTTTTTCCAGGCGAGAAGAGGCCCTGCCCGATTTAAGCCTGTTAGCCTTAGCCGGCTAAGTTGCCAGTGGCACTCCCACGCTGTCCTCCCGCCGCTCCGAGTCCGCTGCGGGGACCTCGACAGCAACGTCTCCAGTGGAAGCGTGAGCCTTGTCCCCGGGCAGTTCGCCGGCCCGGGCCAGCCTGGGCGAGGTCATCGCCCACAGGTACATGACGTGGTAAATTCCCCCGCTCCTGGTGATGTTAGCCAGATCATAACTCACTGCCGCACCTCCCTGAAGAAACTTCCAGCCGGAATTATCCGGGACTCTAGACGTCATGGTAGAGATAGAACTCGTAGGGATGGGGACGTAGCGCCACCGGCTCCAGTTCATGCTTTCTCTTGTAGCTTATCCAGTTCTCTATCAGGTCCGGGGTGAAGACATCCCCCACGAGCAGGAAAGCATGGTCACGCTCCAGGGCTTCCAGCACCTCCCCCAGGGAACCAGGCGTGGACTTTATCCTGGCCTTCTCCTCAGGCCCAAGCTCGTAGACGTCCCGGTCCATAGGCTCGCCGGGGTCGATCTTGTTCTTGATGCCGTCCAGCCCGGCCATCAACATGGCGGCAAAGGCCAGATAGGGGTTGGCGGTGGCGTCGGGACAGCGGAACTCGATGCGCTTGGCCTTCGGCTTCGAGGAGTAAACCGGGATGCGGATACAGGCGCTCCGGTTGCGCTGGGAGTAGACCAGGTTTATCGGGGCTTCGTAGCCGGGCACCAGCCGCCGGTAGGAGTTGGTGGTGGGGGCGCACAGGGCCAGCAACGCCGGGGCGTGGGCCAGCAGTCCGCCGATGTAGTAGCGGGCGTCGGCGCTGAGCAGCCCGTAGCCGTTGCTATCGTAAAATACGTTGCTGGAATCGTTCCACAGGCTCTGGTGGACGTGCATTCCGGAGCCGTTGTCCCCGAACAGCGGCTTGGGCATAAAGGTGGCGGTGAAGCCGTGCTTGATGGCCATATTCTTAACGATGTACTTGTACAACATCACCTTGTCCGCCATGCGGGTGAGGGTGTCAAAGCGCATGTCGAACTCCACCTGTCCGCCGGTGGCCACCTCGTGGTGGTGCACCTCGACGTCGATGCCCGACTCCATCATCTTCATGGCCATCCGGGAGCGGAGGTCCTGGAGCTTGTCTGTGGGCGGCACCGGGAAATAGCCCTCCTTGGGGCGGGGGCGGTAGGCCAGGTTAGGCGCGCCGTGACCGTTGCCGGAGTTCCAGATGCCCTCGTCGGAGTCGATGGCATAGTGCCCGGCGTGACCGTTCTGTTCGAACCGGATGCTGTTGAAGATAAAGAACTCCAGCTCCGGGCCCCAGTAGCTCATCTCGGCTATGCCGGTGGTCTTCAGGTATCCCTCGGCCTTCCTGGCCACGCACCGGGGATCGCGGGAGTAGCTCTGGCCGGTGATCGGGTCTTTTATATCGCAGACCATGCTTATGGTGGGCACTTCGAGGGCAGGGTCAAGAATAGCGGTGCTCAGGTCAGGCACCAGGAGCATGTCGCTCTCGTGTATTTTCTGGAAGCCCCTGATCGAAGAGCCGTCAAAGCCGATGCCCTCGGTGAAGAGGTCTTCGTCAACGCCAGCCATTGATATGGAGAAATGCTGCCACTGGCCGAGCAGGTCTACGAACTTGAGGTCCACGAACTGGCAGCCCTTCTCCTGGGCCCACTCCAGCAAGTCCCTGTAGTCCCTGAAGGTCTCCCCCTGAATTCCCGGTTGAATCGCCATATTTTTTCCTCCTTGTATCTTTACCGTTATCAACTAACCTGCCCGGCCTCTCCAGGACCGGTGAGCGGCATGGCCCGGCGCAGCGAAGGCTCAAGCCTCATTTGGCCGGGGTAGGCCTCCATGCCATGCTCGGGGACATCGAGGCCCAGCAGTTCTTCCTCGGCGGTGGCGCGCAGTCCCATGGTCCTGTCCATAAGCCAGAAGGTGATGAAGGCGGTGGGCAGTACCCAGGCAATGAGCACGCCGATGTTGAGCACCTGGAGCAATAGCTGCCCCGCTTCCCCGGCGATAAGTCCTTTCACGCCGAGATAGGTGCCATCGGCGAAGATGCCCACGGCCAGCAGCCCCCAGACTCCCGCGCCGAAATGGACGGCGACAGCGCCGACAGCGTCATCCACCTTTAGCCGCCGCTCGACGAACCAGGCGGTGAGCATCATCGCCGGCGCCGATATCGCCCCGATGAGCACGGCGGCCCAGGGCGGCACGAAGGCGCACCCGGCGGTAATGCCGACCAGCCCGGCCAGCGCCCCGTTGCAGGCCATAATCACATCCGTCCTGCCGGTGCGGACAAAGTTCCAGTAGAGGGCGATTATGGCGCCGGTGGCCCCGGCCAGAAAGGTGTTGGCGGCGATGATGGAGATGCGCAAATCGGTGGCGGCCATGGTGCTGCCCGCGTTAAAGCCGAACCAGCCGAAGAAGAGTATGAAGGTGCCGATGACCACGTAGGGCAGGTTGTGTCCCCGCAAAATGTTCGGGGTGCCGTCCCTGTTGAACCTGCCTATCCTGGGGCCGACCATTGCCGCCCCCACCAGCGCCGCCAGCCCGCCCACCATGTGCACCACCCCGGAGCCGGCAAAGTCCCTGACGCCGGTAGCCCCGCCGATGGTCAACTCGCTCAGCCAGCCGCCGCCCCAGACCCACTTGCCGTAAACGGGATAGATGATGGCGCTGATAATGAAGCTGTAGCCCAGGTAGGCGGTGATCTTCATCCGCTCCGCCACCGCGCCGGCGACGATGGTGCAGGCAGTGGCGGCAAAGACCATCTGGAAGAACCAGACAGCGACGGTGGTGACGTCATAGCTGGCCCCGCCCAGGAAAAAGCCGGAGTAGCCGATGAAACTGTTGCCTTGCTCCAGGCCCGGCGACAGCTTCGAGCCGCCGAACATGATGGCGAAACCGAAGGCCCAGAACGCCAGCGATGCTATGCAGAAATCGATAAAGCTCTTGGTGAAATAGTTCACCGTGTTCTTGGAGCGGATCAGGCCGGCGCCGAGGAAGGCGAAGCCCAACTGCATGAACCACACCAGGAAACCGGCCATCAACGTCCAGGCGATATTGACCGGCGCGCCGGGGTCGGCGGCCAGCGTATCGCTGCCGGTAGGGTCAGCGCGCACTAACGCCGGGGCGGCCACAAAAGCTACGCCCAGGAAGAGGAGCAGGCAGAGGATGATGCCCGCCCGCCAGAGCAGCCTCGTCCTCCGGGGCAATCCGGCTATATGTTCACGCGACAACAAGACCGATAAAAAGCTCACGCTGCCCCTCTCCCTATGACTCGATCCCCGGTTCCGCCGGGGGAGCCTTCACATCTTTGCCATCATGCCGCTTCTGGATTTGGCTGGGCAGCACCACCCAGGCGAAAAACAGCCCCACGAAGGACGCGGCCCCCATTATGACTTCAACTGACATTATTCCCCTCCGATGACTGGACTATTTGCACAAAAAGCACTTGCTAATAGTCTAGTGGAAGTTAGGGGGGCGGTCTACGGATAGAATGACAGAAAGAGGGAGGGTCGATTTTGTGTAAAATGCCTAAATCAGGCGGACTGGATTACCTGCAGGGCGCGCAGAGCCAGGTGCAGAGCCAGGCGCGTCTCGCCGTCTTCCAGGTCGATGGCGGAGATCTCCTGGATGCGGTTGAGGCGGTACAGCAGCGTGTTGCGGTGGACGTGGAGGCGGCGGGCGGTCTCGGAGATGTTGTTGCACTTCAGAAAGACTTCCAGGGTGCGCAGCAACTCGCCGGCGTTTTTCCGGTCGTACTCGGCAAGTTGGCCCAGGTGCTCTTCGCAGAAGGTCTTCAGCTCGGACTTCTCCGAGGAAAAGAGGAGACGGTAGATGCCCAGGTCTCCGAAGTAGACCACCGCCCCGTCCCCGAAGAGCTGCCGGCCCATGGTGAGCGCCCGCAGCGCCTCCTGGAAGGAGATGTGGACCCCTTCCGCGCCGGTATAGGGCCGCCCCAGCCCCAGGGACACCGGCCCGTCACCTGCGGACAACTGGCGGGCAATCTCAGCGCCCAGATGGCGCATCCCGGATACGGTCGCATCAGGGCTGGGATGCAGCACCACCAGCGCCCCCTGGTGGAGGTGGCATCGCGCCGTCCGCAGCGTTGAGGCCGCTTTACCGGCAAGGTCTTCCAGCTTATGCGGCTCCGGCGACTGCACTGCCAGGGCTACGTAGGGCACCGAGAAGTCCAGGCCGAGCCGCCTGGCCCGCTCAGCCATGACCTGCGATGAAGAGAAATCGCCGGCGAGCAGGCTTTCCATTATCTCGGTCTGGAAGCGGTCTTCGGTCTCCTCCACCGCCTGGCGCCGGGACATCTCTACCGTCAGCGCCAGGGTGCCCACCTTGACCGCCAGCCGGTCCGCCCCGCCCAGCTCCCCGGCCGTCCCCAGCAACACAAGGTAGCCTCCGGTGGCGCGCCCCAGGGTCAGCAGGCCGGCAAAACAGGCGTGCTCCGGGCCGAGCCTCAGTCCGGCCACCTGGGGCGTGGACGAAGAGCGCTCCAACCTCTCCACAATAAGTTTGGCAGCGTTACTGACCTCGCTGAGCGCCTCCGGTGGGGCATCGGAGCGGGGCTGAAAGGCCGCATCCAGGAGCATGATGCTCCGCCCGGTCAGCCGGCGCAATCTTTCCAGTATCACCCCGGTCCCTTTGCCGGAAAGGGCGACATCCATCAAGGCGTTGCTCAGCTCGTATTCCCGGTTGTAGAGGTGGGACCTCTCTTCGCTGATGAGCCGGGCCATATCCGCCTCGAGCGAGAGGATATTACACCCGCGGGGGAGGCGGAACAGGCACATATCCGCCCTGTCTGCCTGCGCCTTGAGGTCGGGAACGATATCGCCCAGGATGGCGGTGGCGCTCACCTTCCGCTCGGCCAGGGAAGAGACCAGCGCGGGGAGGGAAACGCCCAGCTTCTCCGCCGCGCCCGCGTCCACCAGGGCGAACTCACGGCCCCGTATGCTCTGGAAGCCGGGCGGGGTGGGTTTCAGGGAGACCACCCAGCTAACTTCCTCGTAGAGACCGGACTCGCCGGCCACCAGCTCAGTCTCAGCAGGCAGGGCCTGCCGCCACACCTGTTGCACCGTCGGCATTTACCACACTCCCAGGTAGTGCTCTATCTCCCAGGGCGTGACGTGCTGGCGGTACTCCTGCCACTCGCGCACCTTGGCCTCCAGCAGCTTCTCGAACAGCATATCGCCCAGCGCTTCCCTGATGACGCCGTCGCTGCGCATCTCCTCGAGCGCCTCCCCCAGCGTCTCCGGTAGGCGGGCTATCTGTCGCCGCTCCAGTTCCACCGGGTCAAAGGTGAACAGGTTCTCCTCCACTGGCGGGGGCAGGGGCAGCTTGTCCCTGACGCCATGCAGGCCGCATTTCAGCAGCACGGCCAGGGCCAGGTACGGGTTACAGGCGGGGTCCGGGTTGCGTATCTCGATGCGGGTGGTGTGCAGCTTGTCGGGATTGACCCTGGGTACCCGCACCAGGGCTGAGCGGTTCACCCTGGCCCAGCTAATATAGATTGGGGCCTCGAACCCCCTCACCAGCCGCTTGTACGAGTTGACCAGCGGGTTCAGGATGGCGGTCATGCCCCGGGCGTGGTGCAGCAGGCCGGCGACAAAATGGCGGGCCACCGGAGACAGGCCGTACTCGTCGGCGGGGGCGGAAAAGGCGTTTTCGCTGGTGCCGGCGTGGAACAGGCTCATATGGAGATGCATGCCGCTGCCTTCAGCCTTCTCCAGGGGCTTGGGCATAAAGGTGACGTCCAGCCCGTGCCGCTGGGCAACCGCCTTCAACGTATACCGGGCCGTGATCAGGTTGTCCGCCGTTCTCAGCGCCTCTTCGGGCAGGAAATCGATCTCGTGCTGGCCGACGGCAAGCTCGTGGTGGCTGGCCTCCACCCCGATGGACATCTCCTTCAACGTGGCCACCATCTCTTTGCGCACCGACGCCGATAGCCCCGTCGACAGGTCGAAATAGCCGCTGCGGTCCTGGGGCAACGGGCCCATCCTGGTGCCATCGGCGGGCAGAAACAGGAAGAACTCAAGCTCCGGGGAAACATAAAACTGGTAGCCCAGGGAGGCCGCTTCCTGTACCGCCCGTATCAGGGCGGCGCGGGGGTCTCCCTGGAACAGCGCCCCTTCCGGGGTGAGCAGGAAACATATGGCGCGGGCGGCGGGCTGGCTGTCCTGTTCCCAGGGGAGCAGGGATAGCGTGGTCAGGTCGGGCTTGAGATACATATCGCTCTCCAGCACCCGGACGAAGCCTTCCACCGAAGAGCCGTCAAACCACTTGCCCCGCCGGGCGCAGTCAGGGAACTGGTCCAGGGGGATGGTGACGCTTTTAACGACGCCGAGGACATCGGTAAACTGGAGGTGGATGAACTGCACCCCCTTCCGGGACAACTCATCGACCACCCCCTCCACTCTCATCTCTGCCTTGTCTGACATGGCGCACCTCTCCAACAGGATACATGTTCATTATTGTATAAAATGCACAAAATATCAAGAAAGACTAAATCTACGGGTATGTTCCCCCAGAAATAAGTGAAGATACCAATAGCTTCCTAGATGTGCTATTGTAATGATATAAAGGGGAAATACTGGCAGGATGCTGAAAAAGAGTTTGAAGAGTTTCCCCCTTTGAGAAAGGGGGACGGAAGGGGGATTTCACAATCTCAAAATCCCTCTCTCCTCTCCCTTTACGAAAGGGAGACGAAACATCCTTCACAGTTTTTCATCATCTGCTAATACTAATAAATCAGCGGGAAGGTTACCATGAGAAGACCGGCCCTGATAGCCCTTGTTGCCCTGGCGTCTGTACTTTCTCTCTTCCTTTTCGCCTGCGAGCCTGCCCCCCCCTCTTCTGCGGTCAAGATCACCCTTAGCCAGGCCATCGCCCTGTCCCAGAACAACAATATCGCCAGCGCCCGGGTGGAGATGGACAAGGGCTGGATGCTGATGACCGCCCGCGCCGGGAATGAAACGCTGGAACTGGTCGATATCGAAGGCGCCCCGGCTGCCATCGGTGACGGGACGGAGCTGGTGGCCTACATAGGCGGCATGAGCGCGGTCGACCTGAAGGGAATGGGGTTTGTCTTCCCCGGCGATTTCTCGGTGAGCAAGAGGACGGCAGGCAGTCCCAGCGGCTCCGCCGGTTTCCTGGTGCTCATGCCTTTGCTTCTCCTCGGACTGCTGTTCATAATGCTCATACGCTCAGGCAGCTCGGCGAGGAACCAGATGGGCGATTTCGCCCGGACCAAAGCTCGGCTGAGAAGCACAGACGTGCCCACGGTCACCTTCTCTGACGTCGCCGGCGTGGCCGAGGTCAAACAGGACCTCCTGGAGGTGGTGGAATTCCTGAAGCACCAGGAGAAGTTCCAGCGCCTGGGCGCCCGCGTCCCCAAAGGGGTGCTCCTGGCCGGCCCCCCGGGGACAGGCAAAACCCTCCTGGCCAAGGCGGTGGCCGGCGAGGCCGCTGTCCCCTTCTTCTCCATAAGCGGCAGCGAGTTCGTGGAGATGTTCGTCGGGGTGGGCGCTTCCAGGGTGCGCGACCTCTTTCAGCAGGCCAAGGCCAACCGCCCCTCCATTATCTTCATCGATGAAATAGACGCGGTGGGACGGAGGCGCGGCGGCGGCCCGGCAGTGAGCCATGAAGAGCGCGAGCAGACGCTGAACCAGATACTCTCCGAGATGGACGGCTTCACCCCTAACTCCGGGGTCATCGTGCTGGCGGCCACCAACCGGCCGGACGTGCTCGACCCCGCCCTGTTGCGCCCGGGCCGGTTCGACCGGCGGGTTATGCTCGATGCCCCGGACTATGCCGAGCGCAGGGCCATCCTCGATATTCATACCAAAGGCAAGCCCCTGGACAAATCGGTCGACCTCGATGTTATCGCCAAGGAGACCCCGGGCTTCAGCGGGGCTGACCTGGCCAACCTGGTCAATGAGGCGGCGATACTGGCGGCAAGACGGGACAAATCGTCCATCACCATGGAGGAACTGGGCGAGGCTATCGACCGCGCGCTGGCCGGGCCGGCCAAGAAGAGCCGCCTGATAAACCCCCAGGACAAGAAGAGGACCGCCTATCACGAGGCCGGCCACGCCCTGGTCGCCCGCCTGTTGCCCGATGCTGACCCGGTGTTCAAGGTCTCCATCGTGTCCCGCGGCGGCATCGGCGGCTACACGCGCACCCTCCCCGAAGAAGAGCACTACCTGATGACGCGCCGGCAGCTCAAGGCCAACCTGACCACGCTTCTGGGGGGATACTGCGCCGAAGAAGCCTTCTTCCCGGATATTTCCACCGGGCCGCATAACGACATCAAACGGGCTACCGAGCTTGCCCGCAAGATGATAACGGACTACGGCATGGGGGAGGAACTGCCTTTGCGCACCTTCGGCAGCGAGCAGATCGAGTGGGGCATGGAGCGGAAGGACTTCAGTGAGGATATGGCCAGGCAGATTGATGATGCGGTGCACAAACTGATGAACGAGGCCCGCGCCCTGGCCAGGAAGATACTGGAAGAAAACAGGACACGGCTGGTATACTTCGCCGAGCGGTTGATAATAAGGGAGTCCCTTGAAGGCCGGGAGCTGAAACAAATTTTCACCGAGCCGCTGGATGGTGAAGCCGGCAAGGAGAAAGGCATACCGGGCGAAGTGCTGGGAAATACTGCGCCGGGTGTGCTACACTAGCAGCATGAATGCCAAAAGACACGTTCTGGTGGTTGACGATGAGCCGGCGGTGCTCAGGTTCATCAAGGCCGGCCTGACCCTGGCAGGTTATGACGTGACCACTACTGCCAGCGGCGAAGAGGCGCTGGAGCTTGTCCGCTCCCGGAAACCGGATATCATGCTCCTGGATATCCTCATGGTGCCGCTGGACGGGTTACAGGTGCTGGACAGGCTGCGCGCCTTCTCAAAGGTACCCGTGATCGTCTTCACGGCGCGGAGCAACATCGCCGAGGAGTCCCTGAAGCTGGGGGCGAACGGCTTCATCGCCAAGCCCTTCCGCCCCGATGAGCTGCTGAAGAAGATCGAGGACGTGCTGGCGAAGGCCGGGGGTTGAGGAGATTGCCGCTCTGATATGGGAGCGGGGGTCTACTCATCAAGGCGCGTGGATTCCCCGCCTGCGCGGGGAATAGACAGGGACGAAAGGATGGTCATTTTCATCATTCGTGGTGCTGGCTGACACGCCAGAATGAGAAATTACTGAGTATTAGTCGATCGCGCTGATATTCGCCAAATAAAAGACCCGGCAGACCAGCGCTCCAACTGACCTGCCGGGCTTTTCAGTTACCCCTGAGGACTAGGGCGGTATCTGGGTGACCGACCCGTCCAGGGCGAAGGTATAAGTGGCCCCCGTCTGCGTCTCGTTGTTGGCGTCCAGGCCGGTCATGTAGGAGCTTAGCAGCTTGGTCGAGTTGTCGGTGGTCACCAGGTCCATGTCTTTGGTTGTCGGGGTGCCATCCAGCACGCCCGCGGTGCTGTCAGCCAGCATGGCCATGACCCCCGTCCTGACATTCTGCAGCTCGGCGCTGTAGGACTCGGTCTTGCCCTTGCCGATGAACTTGCCGACGTTGGGAACGGCCACTGCCGACAGCGCGCCCAGGATGGCGATAACCACCAGCAGCTCGATCAGGGTAAAGCCCCTTTGCCCTTTGTGGAACTGTCTCCCCCATTTGGCGACCCTTGTCTTCATTTTCCTCTCCTCCTCGATTGAGTTTAATGGTCACAGAATTTAGCTTAACACAGCCTCGCCGGGCGTCAATCAACTATTAGTACCTGTTTGGAGTGACAATAAAGTCCCTGAATGATTAGTCCTACCTCCTGAAGTCCTGTGACTATAGTCCTGAAACGCCCACCTGGGACAAGACAGGGTGGCGAAACTTGGCCGGCGATGACAATTTTTGAACCCCCTTGCTATTTGCCGGATGCTGGAAGATATGGTATAGTTATTCGCATAGGAACCTGTGCATGGTAGGAGGTATACAAGGACATAATAAAGAAACTGCGTATTAATGAGATGATCACTGCTCGTGAAGTGCGGCTGGTTGGCAGCAAGGGCGAGCAGTTAGGGGTTATGCCCTTAAGCCAGGCGCAGGAGATGGCCCGGAAGCAGAACCTGGACCTGGTCGAGGTGGCGCCTATGGCAGTCCCACCGGTGTGCCGGATTCTCGATTACGGGAAGTTCAGGTACGAGCAGGCCAAGAAGGAGCACGACGCCAGGAAAAGCCAGAAGATCGTGCTGCTCCGGGAGATGCGGATGAGGCCCAAGATCGGCGACCACGATTTTGAGGCCAAGGCCAGGATCGTCAGAAAGCTCCTCGCTGACGGAGACAAGGTCAAAGTGACGGTGATGTTCCGGGGACGCGAGATCACCCATCCTGACCTGGGATGGAAGTTATTGCAGCGCATGGCTGAGAAGCTGGGCGACGTCGCCGCCATGGAAAAGCAGCCGGTGCTGCTGGGCAAGCACATGCACATAATATTGTCTCCGGTCGCCCCCGCCAAGGTAAAGGCAAAGCGGGAAGAAGCGCCGGAAGAGACAGAAGAAGCAACAGTAAAGGAAAGTCAGGATGCCAAAGCTTAAGACACATAAAGGGGCCAAGAGGCGCTTTCACGTGACCGGCACCGGCAAGATAATGCGCATCAAAGGGCCGAAGAGCCATCTGCGCCGGAACAAGTCCGCCAGGGTAAAGCGCCTTTTTGATAGCAAGGTGCCTTTAAGCCCCGCTGATACCACCAGGATAAAGAGGCTTATCCCCAACGGGGTTGCCTAGACAGGAAGGAGTCCTCAGTTGCCAAGGGTAAAGACAGGCGTAACCCATCACCATAGACACAAGAAGGTCCTCGCCCTGACCAAGGGGCAGAGGGCATCCCGGCATTCCCTGTACAAGCGCGCCCACGAGGCCATGCTCAAGTCATTGAGCTACACCTACGCCCATCGCCGGGAACGGAAAGGCGATATGAGGCGGCTGTGGATCCAGCGTATCAGCGCCGCCGCGCGGGCCGAGGGTCTGACCTACAGCCAGTTCATAGCTGGCCTGATCAAATCGGGGACGGCCGTCAACCGCAAGATGCTGGCGGACATGGCGGTCCGGGAACCCGCTGCCTTCACCGAGCTGGTGAGCGCGGCCAGGGCCGGCCTCCAGGTCGCCTGACCGCTTATCGCTGTCGCGCGCTCAGGGGCGGGCTTTTTGCCGTGCCTCCTGGTAGATTCATCATCCATTGACCCCTTCACCATGATGACCTATAATCCAAGCATGTTACAGGAACTGGAAGAGCTTAGAGCGGGCGCGCTGCGTGAACTCCAGGGCATCCGCGACCTCAAGGAGATGGAAGCCTGGCGAGTGCGCTACCTGGGCAAGAAAAGCCGTCTGACCCAGGTGCTCCGCGGGCTGGCCTCTCTGTCCGTTGAAGAGCGGAAGACCACCGGCGCCCTGGCCAACGAGATAAAGCGGCAGTTGGAGGAGTCCCTGTCCCACCGGGAGCATACCCTCCGCGAGGCGCACCTGGCCGCCCGTGCCGGAGAGTCCGTCGACATCACCCTCCCCGGCCGTCCCTGCCCGGTGGGTCGGTTGCATCCCCTCACCCAGACCATCGAGGAGATTTGCGGCATCTTCGCCACGATGGGGTTCCAGGTGGCGGAGGGGCCGGACGTAGAGTGGGACTATTACAACTTCGAGGCGCTGAACATCCCCGAGGAACACCCGGCGCGTGACGTCATGTCTACCTCCTGGATAGATTACCAGGCCGACGGCAAGAGGCCCATGCTGCTGCGCACTCATACCACCTCGGTCACTGCCCGGACGCTGGAGCGCCTGGAGCCGCCGATAAGGGTGATCGAGCCGGGCCGGGTCTATCGCTACGAGGCCAGCGACGCCACCCACGTCCCCATGTTCCACCAGATTGACGGCGTGGCCGTGGACAAAGGCATTACCATGGCCGACCTCAAGGGCGCTCTTTACGAGTTCGCCCGGCGTTTCTTCGGCGCGGACAGGCGAGTGCGCTTCCGCTGCGATTACTTCCCCTTCGTCGAGCCTGGAGTGGAGATGGCCATCGAGTGCGCCGTCTGTCACGGCGATGGCTGCCGTCTCTGCGGCAACTCGGGCTGGATAGAGGTGCTTGGCGCCGGCATGACCCACCCCCGCGTCCTGGAGCGGGGCGGCATCGACCCCCAGGTCTACGGCAGCTTTGCCTTCGGCATCGGCATTGACCGCCTGCCCATGCTGCGCTACGGTATCGATGACGTCAGGCTGTTCTACGGCAGCGACCTTCGCTTTTTGAGGCAGTTCTGAGATGAAAGCCCCGCTGAAATGGCTCCGTGACTATGTAGATATCACCCTGCCCGCCGCCGAGATCGCCCGCCGGCTGACCATGGCCGGTCACGAGGTCAAGGACATGGAGGTCACCGGCAGCGACTGGGAGGGGGTCGTCGTCGGCCAGATAATGGAGATAAAGCCCCACCCCAACGCCGACCGCCTCACCCTGCCCACCGTAGACCTGGGCGCCGGGCAGGAGACGGTTGTCTGCGGCGCGCCGAACCTGAGGGTGGGCGACAAGATAGCCTTCGCCCGTGTTGGCGCGCAGATCCTGGACCCGGCCACAGGCAAACTAGCCCGGCTGACCCCGTCCAAGATACGGGGGGTGGTCTCCAGCGGCATGGTCTGCTCGGAGAGGGAACTCGGTATTTCAGACAACCACCAGGGCATAATGGTGCTGCCGCCGGATGCGCCGGTGGGAATGCCGCTGGCCGGTTACCTGGGCGATACCATCCTCGACCTGGACATAACGCCCAACCGGCCCGATTGCCTTTCCATAACCGGCCTGGCCAGGGAAATAGCCGCCCTCACCGGCCAGTCCTTCCGATCGCCTGATACCGGTTACGAAGAAGCAGGGCCGGAAATCGGGCGGCAGGTCTCAGTGACAATAGCAGACCCGGCGCTTTGCCCCCGTTACTGCGCCAGCCTGGTCAACGGCGTAACGGTAGCCCCCTCCCCGCCCTGGATGCAGGCGCGGCTCAGGGCCTGCGGCATGCGCCCCATAAACAACGTGGTGGACATCACCAACTACGTCATGCTGGAGTACGGGCAGCCGCTCCACGCCTTTGACTATGACAAACTGGGCGGGAAGGTGATCATCCGCCCTGCCAGGGAAGGCGAGACCCTGGTGACGCTGGACGGAGAGGAGCGCACCCTCTCCGCTGACATGCTGGTCATCGCTGATGAAGGCCGGGCGGTAGCCCTTGCCGGGGTGATGGGAGGCGCCAGCACCGAGGTCACCGGGGGCACTACCTCCATCCTGCTGGAATCGGCCAGCTTCTATCCGGCCAGCATCCACCATACCAGCCAGAAACTGCTGCTCGGCAGCGAGGCTTCGGCGCGTTTTGAGCGCGGTATCAGCGCCGGGGTGAGCGGATCGGCGCTCAGGCGGGCCACCCGTCTCCTGGTGGAACTGGCCGGTGGAAAGGCCTCACAAGGCATAATCGACAATTACCCCGGTCGCGCGGAGATTGCGCCCATTCCCCTGTCCGCTGGTGAAATAAAGCGTATCCTCGGCGTTGAACTGGCCCTGGAAGAGATAGCAGGCGCGCTTAGTTCTCTCGGCTTTGACTGCAAGGCTGACGGGACTGAGCTTAAAGTGGCTGCTCCTTACTGGCGCAGCGATATCAGGCTTACCGTCGACCTGGTGGAGGAAGTAGCGCGGGTTACCGGCTATGACCGCATCCCCATGACCATGTTGAGCCAGCCCATCCCCAGGCATGACCCTGACCCGCTCATCGCCCTGAGGCAGCAGGTGAGGCAGGGGCTGGCCTGCTACGGTTTCCAGGAAGTGGTCACCTTTTCCCTGGTGGGCCGGGCCACGCTGGAGAGGCTGGCGGCTGAACCCCGTCCCCTGGAACCGGAGCCGCTGAGGGTGACCAACCCGATGACAGCAGACCAGGAGTACCTGCGGCCCAACCTGCGCGGCAACCTGCTGCTGGCCCTGTCCGCCAACCGGCGGCACGAGTCCGGCGGCATGAAGCTGTTCGAGCTGGGCAAGGTCTATCTGCCCCGGGAAAAGATGCTTCCCGCCGAACCCTACGCCCTCTGCGGCATACTCAGCGGGGCAAGGACGGAGCGAACCTGGCTCACCGGTGACCAGCCGGTTGACTTCTTCGACGCCAAAGGAGTGGTGGAGGGCATATTCGCCAGGCTGGGTATCGAGGCCGGTTTCGAGCCGGGAGAGGACGAAGGACTGCACCCGGCGCGGCAGGCGGGCATAGTGGTCGCCGGTGAAAGGGTGGGCGTCCTGGGCGAAGCGCACCCCAAGGTGCTCCATGCCTTCGAGATCGGCGAGCCGGTGTACCTGTTCGAGGTCGATATCTCGGCGCTGCTGCCCCATGCCGCCGCCATCAAAACCTTCCAGCCATTGCCCCGCTTCCCCGGCACCTTCCGCGACGTGGCCTTGCTGGTGGATGCCGGGACAAGCTACCGCCAGCTTTATGATATTATTAAAGGGTTTCCCCTGGTCAGCCAGGTTGCCCTGTTCGACCTGTTCACCGGAGGACCGGTGCCGGAGGGCAAGAAGTCGATGGCCTACCGCATTATCTTCCGCGCGCCGGACCACACCCTGACCGATGCCGAGGTGGACGAGGTGCAGCGGCAGGTCCTGGGGCGGCTGGAGAAAGAGCTAGGCGCTGTCCAGAGGTAATTATCAACAAATTCTCCTCTATGAGGCTGTCCGGGAAAGTCATTCTGAGGAACGCAGCGACTGAAGAATCTCGGGGTGGGGCGAACGTGAAACCACTCCCAGCCGAGATCCTTCGCTTCCCCTTCGCTTCGCTCAGGGCTGCGGCTCAGGATGACAGTTCGAATTCTCAGATATCCTAAGAACGAAGCAACCATGAATCCCAGGCGTATCAGTAAGACAATAAGAATAGGGGATGTCGCCATCGGCGGCGGAGCACCCATCGTGGTGCAGTCCATGACCAATACGGACACGCGCGACGTCCGGGCGACGGTTAACCAGGTACTGGAGCTTGAAGAACGCGGCTGTGAGCTGGTCCGGGTGGCCGTGCCTGATGCCGAGGCGGCGCGGGCCATCGCCGGGATCAAGCGGGGCATCAAGATACCGCTGGTGGCCGATATCCACTTCGACTACCGGCTGGCGCTGCTGGCCCTGGAGTCCGGCGCCGACGCCCTGCGGCTGAATCCGGGCAACATCGGCGGGCCGGAGCGGGTCAAAGCGGTGGCCCTGGCAGCGAGGGAGCGCAGCGCACCCATACGAGTCGGCGTAAATGCCGGCAGCCTGCCCAGGCCATCCCGCCCCGGACTCTCCACCGCCGAGCAGATGGTGCTGGCGGCTGTGGAGCAGGTGCGCCTGCTGGAGAGCCTGGACTTCGACCTGATCAAGGTATCGCTCAAGGCCTTCGATGTGCCCACCACCATCGCCGCCTACCGGGAGATCGCAGACAGAATGCCCTACCCGCTGCACCTGGGCATCACCGAAGCGGGCACCCCGGCCAGGGGGGTCATCCGCAGCGCCGTGGGCATCGGCACCCTGTTGTACCTGGGTATAGGCGACACCATCCGCGTATCGCTGACCGCTCACCCCAGGGAAGAGGTCACCGCCGCCTACGAGATACTGAAGAGCCTCGATCTGCGCCAGCACGGGCCGGTGCTGGTCAGTTGCCCTTCCTGCGGGCGGGCCGAGGTGGACATCGTCAAACTGGCCGAAGAGGTAGACCGCAGGCTGGCCAGCATCAGCAAGCCGGTCAAGGTGGCGGTAATGGGCTGCGTGGTCAACGGCCCCGGCGAGGCCATGGACGCCGACGTGGGCATCGCCTGCGGCAAAGGCCGGGCCATACTGTTCCGCAAAGGCGTCAAGGTAAAGGTGGTAGAGGAAAAGGACTTCATCGGGGCGCTCATGGCCGAGGTGGAGAAGGTGTAGAAGTGAGACTCCAATGGAGAAATGCAGAATTTGCGGTTGCAAACTTACTCATAGGACGTACACCAAGGGTACTCCGCGTGCCAATTCGGACGTGAGTACACATCATTTGGTTGCTCAGCGCTTCTTTGAGAAAAAGCCTTGGCGGAGGCGCATTTTTAAAACCTGCCCGTGGGTGGGGGTAAAGAAGGAGGACACCGAACGGTTGTGTTTCGAGTGCCACGAAGAACTATTGCATAATCCTGTGTTTTTACCTAAAGATATTGAGCGGTTTAGTGAGTTAGTTAAACTGAATGGAGATGGCCGAAAAGTCACGATTCAGCGACGAATTGAGCTGTTGCATGAGGTGATAGAAAGAGGATTAAAGACGCTACTTAAAGCGGAAAAGAGAAGGTGAGTCTAAGAGAGGCTTCGTCTCTCTAAATGGAAACGGATTGCTTCGCTACGCTCGCAATGACCATTGGAGAAAAAGAAAATCAACAGTCAAATCATGAGCATAATGCGAACATATTTTATTACATATAATTAGAATGCGTATTTACCCCGTCATTGCGAGGAGCGCAGCGACGAAGCAATCCGTTATTACCGGCTATTTCACGGATTGCTTCGTTGCGCTCGCAATGACTTCGAGATGCGATGTCTGATAATCAAAATTATGTTTATATCCTGGCAAATAAGACAAACGTGGCTCTGTACATTGGCGTAACCAATGACCTGAAAAGAAGGGTTTACGAGCATAAAGAAAAGTTAGCTAAAGGATTCCCCGAGAAGTATGGCATAGACAAACTGGTATATTACGAAATATTAGATGACCCGGAGAACGCCATAACCAGGGAGAAGCGCTTAAAAGGTGGCTCTAGGGCGAGAAAGAATCGGCTCGTCGAATCGCTGAACCCTCGATGGCAAGACCTGTATGACGAACTTTGAGACGCACTTCGACGGAAACGGATTGCTTCGCTACGCTCGCAATGACGTGGGAGAAAAGGGGAGGGGGACAAAGGGGGATTTCACAATCTCAAAATCCCTCTCTTATCTCCCCCGTATCGAGTATGGCGCAGGCTTCCGTTCGCTTCGCTCAGGACATGCCTTACGAAAGGGAGACGAAACATCTTTCACAATCTTTCATCACCTGTTAGGAAGGAACACAGGCCATTTGAGGCGGGGGGTAGTTAGTGACTCTTGCACCAATGGAATTGTTCGACTTCAATGCTGAAGGCTCCAGTCCCATTGAAAATGGCGAATACCTGACTCAGCAGTTGGTCACATACATCGGTAACAAGAGGGCCTTGCTACGGTTTATCGGCCAGGCCGTAGACGTAGTGAAGAAACGGCTTCATAAGGACAGGATAACTTTTCTTGACGGTTTTTCCGGGTGTGGCATCGTTTCCCGCTACGCTCGCCAACATTCAGAATTGGTTATCTGCAACGATATTGAACAGTACGCGGAAATAATAAGCAGGTGCTATCAAAGCAACAAGAGTGACTTGCCTTTGCCCGATCTGAGGGAAACATACGCATACTTGAAGAGCAAGCTAACTGAGGAACAACTCCTCGAAGGTTTTATTACGAGGCTATATGCTCCTGAGCAAGATGGCAACATCGAGCCAGGTGAAAGAGTTTTCTATACCCGCAGAAACGCCATGTACCTGGATACCGCCCGCGGCCTGTTGAAAGGTATCAATCAGGATTATTTGCATTTATTCCTGGCCCCGCTTTTGTCTGAAGCCTCAATACATGCCAATACTTCGGGAGTATTCAAAGGATTCTACAAGAACTCAATTACGGATATTGGTCAATTCGGCGGCAATAACTGCGACGCGCTACAGCGAATTAAAGCCGATATATCACTCCAGTTTCCGGTGTTGAGCAACTTCGAATGTGCCAGCCAGGTATTCAGGGAGGACATTAATACTCTTGTCGGAGGACTTGAAGAGGTAGACCTGGCCTATTTCGACCCGCCTTATAATCAACATCCTTATGGCTCGAACTATTTCATGCTCAACCTGTTAGTAGAATATAAAGAGCCGGGGCATATAAGCAAGGTTTCGGGAATACCCACCGGTTGGCAGCGTTCAGACTATAACAAGAAGAGTAAAGCCCTGAACTCTTTTACCGAGCTGATAGAAAAGACGAAAGCGAAATATATCCTGGTTTCCTTCAACTCCGAGGGTTTTATTGGCAAAGACGAGATGGTCACGATGTTAAAGAGACACGGGAAAGTGGAATTTTTTGAAACAAGATATAATACATTCAGAGGCAGCAGGAACCTGAGGGGCCGCAGTATTCACGTATCTGAACACCTTTTCTTGTTAGAGAAATAGGAGAGGGGGGTAGCAGTGTGATGAAAAAGTCTCGGTTGAGTTTCCCCCTTTGAAAAAGGGGGACGGAAGGGGGATTTTCTACTCTCAAAATCCCTCTCGGTCTCCCTTTCTTAAAGGGAGACGACACATCTTTCCCTATTTTTCATCAACCTGTTAGATGAGGAGTAGTTACTCATGCCTGTCACTGATGTAGTCCTGGTAATTGACATGCTCAGGGGCTTTCTGGAGGAGGGCCATCCCCTCTACATCGGCGCTGACGCCCGGCGCATCATCCCCAACGTGCAGCGTCTCCTGGAGCGGAAACTGGAGCAGGGGGCAAAAGTTTTCTTCATCTGTGACAACCATGACCCTGACGACCTTGAGTTCAGGATGTTCCCGCCGCACTGTATTGCCGGCACCGCTGAGGCCGAGGTAATACCGGAGCTTGCCGGATACCCCGGCGAGATACTGCCCAAGAAACGCTACAGCGGCTTTTTCGGCACACGGCTTGAGGCAAGGCTGAAGGAGCTTGAGCCGGAGAGATTGATAGTGTGCGGGGTGCTGACCAATATCTGCGTCCTGCACACCGTGGCCGACGCCAGGAACCGTGACTACCAGGTGGCAGTGCCGGTCGACTGCGTGGCCTCGTCAAACGAGCGGGACCACCAGTTCGCCCTGGAACACATCGAGAAAGTGCTGGGGGTGGAGTTGACCAGCGTTGGCGAGGTGGCCAGATGACACAGCCCCAGTTCGAGCCGGGCCGGGACGTCCTCTCCGGTGATACGGCGGATATCTACTTCGCCCACACCGTTGAGATACTGCAGCGGGAAGGCATCAACCCGGTGGCCACCATGGAGGTGTTCGCCAGCCGCGCCGGGGTGCTCTGCGGCATAGAGGAGGCCAGGGCGTTGCTGTCCCGCGTGCTGCCTGAATCGCAGCGCGAGGTCTGGGCGCTGCAAGAGGGCGACTCTATGGCCGCCAAAGAGGTGGTGCTGCGCATAACCGCACCTTACCAGAGCTACGGGCTGTACGAGACGGCCTACCTGGGCATGCTGGCGCAGTGCAGCGGCTGGGCCACCGCCGCCAGGGAGTGTGTTGAGGCCGCCTGCGGGATACCGGTGGTCAGCTTTGGCGCCCGCCACGTCCATCCTGCGGTGGCCGGAGTTATGGACTACTCGGCGGTGGTCGGCGGCTGTGCCGGATGCTCCAGCATCGCCGGGGCCAGGCTGGCCGGCCTGGAGCCTTCCGGCACCATGCCCCACGCCCTGATAATCGTCATGGGAGACACCGTCACCGCCACCGAGGCCTTCGACCGCCACACGCCGCCGGAAGCGCCCCGCGTCTCGCTGGTGGACACCTTCAAGGACGAGTGCGAGGAGAGCCTGCGTGTGGCTGGGGCGCTGGGGGAAAGGCTGCACGCCGTCCGTCTGGATACCCCCGGCGAAAGGGGCCGGGTGACCCCTGAGCTGGTCAAAGAATGCCGCGCCAGGCTGGACCTGGCCGGGTTCAAGCATGTCAGGATTTTCGTCAGCGGCGGCATCGGTCCGGAGCGCATCGCCCGGTTCGTCGAGGCAGGCGCCCCGGTGGACGGCTTCGGCGTGGGCAGCTACATCACCAGCGCCGCCCCCATAGACTTCACCGCCGACTTGCACCAGGTGGAAGGCCGCCCCGTGGCCAAGCGGGGCCGGATACCGGGCATCACCCCCAACCCACGCCTCAAGCGAGTGATGTGAGGGGTTAGCCAAAGCCAGCCTCCCGTCATACGTTCAGCCAGTCACTGCGGCGGACCAGTTCCCGCAATTTGGGGTCAGACCTGATGCTGGCGAGGTAAGACCACAGACCGCGCACGTTCTCCATGTCGCAGACGGCCCGGTACAGGTCCTCCCGCGGCGAGCCGGGACGCCTCAGCAGCACATGCTTGAGCACAATATGCCGCGCCAGGAGGGTGGCGTTGAGCGCCCTTCGCGCTGAGGCGGCGATGGCGTCTTTCAGCACTTTTGAAGAAGCGCCACCGTTACGGCGGTAGAGCGTATAGGCGTCGGTCATGCCCTGGAAGCGGGCGCGGCGCCTTATGTAAGGGAAAGTGACCCGGCTGGCGTCCTGCACGTGCCACCCTCTGGCGTCGGGCACCCAGAAGATATGCCCTCCCGCCTGGTAGACCTTCCAGCACAAGCCGCATTCGCCATCGCCGATGAGCTTATCGCCGGGGGCGTTGCACGGGTTGTACCCGCCCACCCTCAGCAGCATGTCCTTGCGAATGGAGAAGTTCCCGGCGTTGACGGTGCGGGGATAGTGCAACTCAAGCAGTTGTTCCCCATAGTTTATCTCGCCGATCACCCCTTTGAACGGCCCGATCCAGTCCGGCGGCGAGCCGTTTATCCAGCGCAGCTCAAGCGGGCCGCCGGCGCAGCTCACCACCGGGTTGTCATAGACCCGGACCATGTTCCTCACCCAGCGGCTGTCAACAATGACGTCATCGTCAATGAGACCCAGGACATCACCCCGGCCCGCTTTGAAGCCGGTGTTCCGGGCGTAATGGCTGCCGCCGCGCGGCTCAAACAGACAGCGTACCGGCACGGCGCTATCCTTCGCCAGGGCTTCGACCATCTGGCGCGTGTCGTCCTTAGACCCGTTGTCCACGGCGATGACCTCGTAAGCGCAGCCCGGGTCTTCCTGACGGCAGAGCGCCTCGATCGCCTGGCGCAGCATGTCCCTGCGGTTCAGCGTGGGTATTATTACTGAGAAGCGGATGCTGCCGATATTTCCCAAATTAACCCCTCGCCATCAACCTCTTCTCATAATCGATCATGCTCTGCAATGTCTCATCCAGCGAGTACTCCGGGCGCCAGCCAAGCATGCGGCGGATCTTGGCAGTATCCGGCTTTCTCCTCTGCATGTCCTCGAAGCCCTCTTCATAGGCCTGCTCATAGGGGATGTAGACTATCTTCGAGCGGCTGCCGGTCATGGCGATCACCTTCCGGGCCAGGTCAGATATGGTTATATCATGGTCATTGCCCACGTTGAACACTTCTCCCTCGCACTGGTCGCTGCCGCAGAGAAGTGACAGCGCTTCCACCACGTCCAGCACGTTGCAAAAGCAGCGGGACTGCTGCCCATCCCCGTAGACCGTGACCGGCTCCCCGGCCAGCGCCTGGCGGACGAACCTGGGGGCGACCATGCCATAGTGGCCGGTCTGGCGCGGGCCGATGGTATTGAACAGGCGGCAGATAACGACGGGCAGCTTCTTCTGCCGGAAGTACGCCAGTGCCAGGAACTCGTCCAGCGTCTTGGAGCAGGCATAGCTCCACCGGCTGCGCGTGACCGGGCCCAGCAGGCGGTCGTCGTTTTCCCCGAAACACGGGTTGACCCCTTTTCCGTAAATCTCCGAGGTTGAGGTCAAGATTACCTTTTTCCGGTACCGGTTGGCCGTTTTCAGCACAACGTCCGTACCCAGGACATTGGCCTCGATGGTATGGACCGGGTCACGGATCACCAGTTCCACCCCAACCGCTGCGGCCAGGTGGTAGATGCAGTCACACTCGCTCACCAGGCGGTCCATGACTGCCTCGTTCAGGATGGTCTCGATGGCGAAATGGAAATGCAAGTCGCCGGTCAGGTGTTTGATATTGTCGAAGCTGCCGGTGGAGAGGTCATCGATTATCATTACCTCATCTCCCCGTCCGAGCAGCTTTTCCGCCAGGTGACTGCCGATAAAACCGGCCCCGCCGGTGATCAGTGCCCTCATGAAACGCCTTCTTTCCGGAAATTATCCCACCAATTTACTAATCGTCTCATAATGGTTCAAACCAAAGCTGGAGCGTCATACCGACGAAAGTCGGTATCCAGAAAGAGTTCCGACTGGATTCCGGCCTGCGCCGGAATGACATTAGAGGTTTTGCGCGCCTCCTTTTTACCTTTATCTCGAGCAGGGAAATCCAGTCAACTATGAGACCATTAGTAATTGTGGCCCCCACCAAAGCCTTCGCCGCCCTGACAGATTATAAAGCAAATGCCCGGCCAACGCCAATCTTTTGTGGGAGAATCTGGCGGATCATTGTCCGGGCTTCGGCAGGGGCGTGGGCGACCGTTCGTTCCCAAAGAGGCGGTGTACAGTTGGCGAGTAGCCGGGTGCAGCTTCAGCAGGAAGTTTACCGGGCCGGCGGCGCTTGGTAGCTTGCCCCGGGGCGGCTCAGACTTCTCTGTCCTGGAGGGTAATGATGTAGCCGCAATTTATGGCGCTGGTAGGGCAAACGGCTTCGCAGTAGGTACACCACTCGCACTGGCTGGTCTCAACAACACTGGCCCTGTTATTGGTGATGCGCATGGCCCCGCAGCGGCAGGCCATCACGCACAGCCCGCAACCATTACATTTGCTCAGGTCTACCGACGGCATTTCAATCATAGGCTTTTTCTCACCTGTGTTTCAACGGTTGCCATGCCGGCCATCTCCCTGAGGGCCTTTCTATCGGTTATCACGATGCGGTGGCGGTCCAGTTTTATCTTGCCTTCCTCTTCCAGGGACTTCAAAGACCGGCCCACGATCTCACGGGCGGTGCCGGCAAGGGCTGCTATTTCCTGCTGGGTAAGCCTGGGGTTTGAGACGCTTGCCTCAGCATATTCGAGCAGTATCTTGGCTACCCGGTTGGTGACATGCCGGAAGGAGAGGTCTTCGACCAGCGCTATCAGGTGCTGCACCTGGTGACACAGCACTTTTACCAGGTTTAGAGCCACCTTGTTATTCTGCTGCACGATAAGCTCAAGGTTGCTCTTTTCTATGCCGTAGATCAGGGAGGCCGTCATCGCTTCGACGCTGGCCAGGGCCAGGCCGCCGTCAAAAGCAGGTACGTCATTGAAGGATTCGGGGGGCCGCACCAGGGAAAGAATTTGCTCCTTTCCGTCCGGAGAGAGCTTGAAGACCTTGATCATGCCCGAGACCACGAAGTAGACTGCCTTTGCCGCTTCGCCCTCGACGAGGAACATCTCACCCCTATCTGCCGTCTTTTCGAAGACCACCGCCTTGACCGGTTCGAGCTCGGCAGAAGTGAGCCCCGAAAAGTAAAGGGTTGATTTTAAAAAGTCTTCCTGAATAGCCATCTTGCTGCCACGTAGACCTTCTCTTTTCGATTATAACATCTTATCGTGTTCAGGCAAAGGGTTCGGGCAGGCGTGATTGGGGCGGGCAGGTCTACGAATTACTAGGTGTACCTCAGTATCAGCAGGAGGTGACTGAGTCCGACGGTCAAGAACATGGCCGGCACGGCGTATTTCATGAAGCGCCCCCAACTGATGGCATAGCCCTCCCGCTCGGCGATGGCGGTCCCCACCACGTTGGCCGATGCCCCGATGGGGGTGGCGTTGCCGCCGATATCCGTGCCCAGCGCCAGCGTCCAGCTCAGGGTCCTCAGTTCCAGTCCGGGCAGGAGGGCAAGCTGGCTTATCACCGGGACCATGGTGGCGGCAAAGGGTATGTTGTCCACGATGGCCGAGGAGAAGGCCGATACCCAGAGAATTATCGGTATCACCAGCTTGATATCGCCTCCGGAGACCTCCCCGATGTACTCGGCCACCATCTTCAGCACTCCCGTCTCTTCCAGGCCGCCCACGGTGACGAACAGCCCGATGAAAAAGAGCAACGTCCGCCAGTCGGCCCGGCTGATGATATGGAACGCCTGCCTGGTTGCAGCCAGGGAGGTGAGGACTGCAGCGATCACTCCGATAAGCGCCACAGACATGCCTGTTTCGGCGTGGGTCACCAGCAGCAGCACTACAATAATGAAGATGGCCACGTTCGTCTTGAATAACCAGGGGTTTGTTATGGCCTCTGAAGGGCTGGGGTACTGGTTGGTGGCCGAGGAGTTGTCCTGGCTGGCAGCCAGTTTTTTGCGAAAGACCAGGTAGAAGAAGGCTAATGTCACCAGCATTCCGGCCCAGGCGATAGGCCCGGTGTTAACGGCGAAATCGGTAAAAGTGAAGCCGAACGCGGTGCCGATGATGATATTGGGAGGGTCTCCGCTCATGGTGGCGGCCCCGCCGGTATTGGAGGCGAAGATTTCAGCGATTATCACGGGCACCGGATCGAACTTGAGCATACGGGCAAGCTCGATGGTCACTGTGGTGAGGAACAACAGCACCGTTATGCTATCGATGAACATGGACAGGAAACCGGAGAGCAGCATGAAGGTGACCAGGATAGGCACGGCGCGGTAATTTACCATCCTGGCCACAAGCAGACACAACCACCGGAAAAATCCGGCTTCGGCCATGCCCTCCACCATTACCATCATGCCGCCGATGAAGATAATGGTCTGCCAGTTTACCCCGTGTGATTCGATGGTCTCGTGACCGGGCACCCAGAACCGGTACTGCGTTAGCTGTTCCAGGTTCAGAACGGAGATGACGGAGGCCGGACTTTTCATCGCGGCCAGAAAAACGATGATAATGGTCAGGGCAGCGCCAATCACGGCCGTCACCCATCGCGGTACCTTGCCGGACACGATGGCGATGAACATCATGGCAAAGATGATTATGGCCAGAATCTGGCTGAGGCCTAACATTCTGTCATACCGTTCATCCCCGCTTCTGCTGTAAAAACTAGGCCATTATATCAAAGCACGCTTCCTTTTTCAACCGTGGTGTTGACATTCTCCAGCGTTACCGCTAAAGTAGCTCTTAGCGATTGAGGAGGCTTCCTTGGTCTGGATCAAGTTCCTGGCTTGCGCCTTCATAATCTTTTTGGTTGGACGCAAGGTAGCCCGTTACGGGGACATTATCGCCACCCGGACCGGTCTGGGTGGGGTGTGGATAGGGCTGATACTAATTGCCGTGCTGACCTCGCTGCCGGAGCTTTTCAACGGCATAAGCGCGGTTACACTGGTAGACGCCCCTGACCTGACTGTCGGAAACATCCTGGGCGCTAATACCTTCAATTTCTTCAACCTGGCCATGCTGGACATCACCCATCGCGGAGGTTCAATACTGGCCACGGCCAGCTCTACCCACCGGCTTACGGCATGGCTGAGCCTGGTACTGGTGCTGGTGGTCGGTGTTTCGCTGCTGATCAGCCAGACCCTTTCTCCAATGGCCCTCGGCTGGATAGGCTGGTATTCCCTGGCTATCGTGGCGATATACCTTTTCTCCATCAGGAAGATATTCCTCGTGGAAAAAGCGGTCCCCCAGGTTGAAGAAGGACCTGAGCACGAGTTCAGCGGGCCGATGTACCTCTATTTTGCCATCTCGGCGGCCGTGATCATCGGCGCTGGCATCTGGCTGGCGATGATAGGTGACGAGATCGCCGCTGCTACCGGATGGGGGGAGAGCTTTGTGGGCAGCCTGTTCCTGGCCCTGTCCACAACTCTGCCTGAGGTCACGGTCTCGTATGCCGCAATAAGGATCGGGGCAACCGACATGGCCATAGCTAATATGATCGGGAGCAACCTGTTCAATATCACCATAATTGTGGTTGATGACTTGCTTTATATGAAGGGTCCCATTCTTGCCTCGGTATCGGAAAGCAACCTGGTCACCGTACTGGGCGTGGTGCTCATGACGCTGATCTTCATCGCGGGTCTGCGCTTCAGGCCCAGGCGTTTTTTCAGGCTGAACTGGTGGAATGCATCCATAGCTGTCCTGTTCCTGCTGGTCATGTACATCAATTTTTCGCTGTCCTAGATGTCTGCGTAGGCGGCTTAGCGATAAACATCTTTGCGATGACCAATTTTTACGATCCAAACGGTAAACTCATCATCCTGGACTGAATACACAATGCGATACTGTCCCTGGCGGATGCGATACCTTTCTATACCGGTCAACTTTTCGCAGCCCGGGGGCCGAGGCTCTACGGTCAGTGACTCGATGCGATGGAGAATTTTCTTCACGTCTCTTCTGGGAACCGTCCTGAAATCCTTTTCAACCGACTCCTTGAAAAAGACTTTATATACGGCCATCTTTCTTTAGCCTTTTCACCATTTCGTCATAGCCGATCAGGGGTTCTTTCAGCCTCTCTTCAAAAGCGGCAATATCCTCAGCATCTTCCGCGATATACCATCTCACGGCATCATTTATAAGCTCCGATACTGAGCGGGAGAGGGCGACTGCTTTTAGGCGAAGGGCCTTGTGCAAATCAGGGTCCAGATAGACAGTGGTCCGTTTTGTTGGGCTGGCCATAATAACACCTCCGGATGATCATTTAACATTATAGCATTAAAACGTTAAAACGTCTAAAGAGGTAATACCGATGGGAATGAAAGTGCACCGCAACCAGCCTCTGCCCTTTCTTCGGTATCAACCCTCCCTGCTCCGACAGGCGGCCCGGCGGGTTCGGGACCTGCCAGCACCAGGGGTGTCCCGAAAGAGGCATTTGTTGTATGATTATAGTGTTATGGTTTCTCAGATAAAGCGCCTGGCGCTGCTCGGCTCGACCGGCTCCATCGGCCAGCAGACATTGGACGTGGTCCGCGCCCTGCCAGATAGCTTCCGCGTGGTGGCGCTGGCTGCCGGAAAGAACATCGGGCTGTTGTCCGAGCAGGTCAGGGAGTTTCAACCACAGTTCATCTATCATTCGGCCAACGGCGCAGCACCAGACTTGCCCGGCCTGTGCAAATTTCTCTCGCTGGAAGAGATGGCCGCTCTCCCCGATGCCGATGTGGTGGTCATCGCCGCATCTGGCAGCGCCGGGCTGGCACCCACGCTGGCGGCGGTGAGAGCGGGCAAGGTGGTAGCCCTGTCCAACAAGGAATCGCTGGTCAGCGCCGGGGAAATAATCACTTCAGAGGCCAGGGCCAGCGGCGCCCGGCTGTTGCCGGTGGACAGCGAGCACAGCGCCATCTGGCAATGCCTCCTCGGTGAGCGGCAGCGGGCGGTCAAGATCATACTGACAGCGTCCGGCGGGCCTTTCCGCGGCTATACCCCGGCCCGGCTTGAGGCAGTCACGGTGGACCAGGCGCTGAAGCACCCGTCCTGGAGCATGGGCAAGAAAGTGACCATAGACTCGGCGACGCTGATGAACAAGGGGCTGGAGGTCATCGAGGCCCACTGGCTGTTCGATATGGCCTATGATGACATCAAGGTGGTAGTCCATCCCCAGAGCATCATACATTCGATGGTGGAGTTCGCCGACGGCGCGGTGAAGGCCCAGTTGAGCCACCCCGATATGCGCCTCCCCATCCAGTACGCCCTGTCCTATCCTGACCGCCTGCCCAACCCCAGGCTGTCCCGGCTGGACTGGGACGATATCGGCTGTCTCACCTTCGAGCCGCCCGACCTGGAGGCCTTCCCCTGTCTCAGGCTGGCCGTCGAGGCGGGGAGGCGGGGTGACACCTATCCGGCGGTATTGTGCGCCGCCGGCGAAGTGGCCGTAGACCTGTTCCTGCAGCGGCGTATCGGCTTTGCCGGTATCCCCCGGCTGGTGGAACAGACCCTGGAGCAACATAAGGCCATGCCGCACCCTTCGATAGAAGAAGTCCTCATGGCCGATGCCTGGGCGCGGGAGCGCGCCTCAGAGCTTGCCGCAGGTGAAAGTCTA
Organism: Chloroflexota bacterium; assembly: GCA_016190695.1. GTDB lineage: Bacteria > Chloroflexota > Dehalococcoidia > Dehalococcoidales > RBG-16-60-22 > JACPQC01. The sequence continues at coordinate 10,194 of JACPQC010000015.1, read as the reverse complement.
TGCTGATAACGATGGTGGCCTTCCTTGCCGTCCTGGTGGTGCTGGTCATCGCCCACGAGCTGGGCCATTTTTTCACTGCCAAGGCCTCCGGTGTGAGGGTAGACGAGTTCGGGCTGGGCTTCCCCCCCCGGCTGCTCTCGTTCAAAAAAGGAGAGACCAGGTACTCCCTTAACATCGTGCCTCTGGGCGGATTCGTCAAGATGGCCGGAGAGGAAGACCCCGGCGTGCCTGGCAGCCTGGCCAGCAAGGGCATTGCCACCAGGATAATGGTACTCAGCGCCGGCTCCCTGATGAACTTTCTGCTGCCCTTCCTGCTGTTCTCGATAGCCTTCATGGTGCCGCACAATGCCGTATCGGGACAGGTGTTCATCAAGGAGGTGGCACCAGGCTCACCGGCGGAGCGGGCCGGAATTCGCCCCGGAGACCAGGTGCTGGAGATTGACGGGAACGCCATCCTGAACGTGGGGGACCTGCACCGGACGGTCCAGTCCAACCTGGGCAATGAGATAACGGTGCTGGTCAGGAGCGCGGACGCCACCGAAAAACAGGTGAGGGTGACGCCGAGATGGAGGCCGCCGGAGGGGCAGGGGGCGCTGGGGGTGGTCATCGAGATGCAGACCCCCACCCTGGTGCGCCAGAGCTACCCCATCTGGCAGGCGATACCCATGGGCGCCCAGGAGATGATAGAGACCTTCGTCCTGTTCAAAAACGTGATCATCAGCATGATAGCCGGCGTTGCCCCGGTGGCCGTGGCCGGTCCGGTAGGGATAGCCCAGATAACCGGCGAGGTGGCCAAGGCCGGGCTAAGCCCGTTGCTGGAGTTCTCCGCCTTTCTCAGCATCAACCTGGCCATAATAAACATCTTTCCCCTCCCGGCCCTTGACGGCGGGCGGATAGCCTTCGTCCTGCTGGAGTGGGTGCGGCGGGGTAAGCGCATCTCCCCCAAGACGGAGGGGCTGGTACACCTCATCGGCTTCGCCATGCTCATGGCGCTGGTGGCGGTGATAACCTACCGGGACATCCTGCGGATCATCAGCGGGGACGGGTTTATGCCGTAGAAGAGAGAATTTGTAAAGCTTGTCTTTTGTTTCGAGGCGAATTACTTGAGGAATTTGGTAAAGTCGCCCACCAACTTTGGCCGTGCCCTGCGATGAAGCCTTTTAATGCCGGGGAAGCCGGGTAGCTTGATTATCACCCCCCTTTTGCCTTAATATTGCTTCAAGGTTATAATATCAGTGTGTACCAGTTCACCGAGTATTTCGAAAAGGAAGTTTTGCGAAAAAGGCCCTATCTGAAAAAAGAGTGGTGTATCCGGATCATTGAAAGCCCGATGAAGGTTGAACCTCAAGAACATAACCGTTTTCGATTTTGGGGGGGGATTGACGAACTCGATGGGCGTATATTCCGGGTGGTTACGCTGGACGACAAGAAGACCATTCATAATGCCTTTCCAGACAGGGGGTTTAAGCTATGAAAATTAACTATTATCCAGAAACGGACTCGCTTTATATCGATTTATCCGAAAAAGCCAGTTCTGAGAGCAAAGAGATATCTGAAGGTATTGTTCTTGATTATGATAGCGAAGGCAACCTGGTAGGCATAGACATAGATAACGCCAGCAAGAAGGTCCAACTCAAAGAACTGAGCCTGAAAAAACTGCCCATAGATATCTATTCCGCCGCTTAAACCTGCGCCCCCGCCATCCTTTCATTGATCAGCCCCTTCCCCCTGCCCGCAATGCCCTCCAGGGGCGCTAGGCTGGACTCTTTGTCGCGCCGCCACTTCATCTCCGCGCTGTTCTTGTCCAGGGTGCGGGGGCTGATAGTAACGCGGAGCGGGATGCCCAGCAGGTCGGCGTCGTTGAACTTCACCCCGGGCGACTCCACCCTGTCATCGAAAAGCACCTCGACGCCCGCCGATGTCAGCTCGTTGTAAATCTTTTCAGCCACTTCCGCAACGGCGCTGCCCTCGCGGTACAGAGGGCACAGGTAGACCTGGTACGGGGCGATGGGCAGCGGCCAGATGATGCCCTTGTCGTCGTGGTTCTGCTCGATGGCCGCCGCCAGCATCCGGCCCAGGCCGATGCCGTAGCAGCCCATGATGATGGGGCGGGACTCCCCCTTCTCGTCCACGAAAAAGGCGCCCAGCTTTTCGCTGAGGAAGGTACCCAGCTTGAAGACGTGGCCTACCTCTATGCCCCGCATGGCGGACAGACTGCCGCCGCACCTGGCGCAGCCCTGACCGGCGCGGGCGCGGGCGATGTCGGCGATGATGTCCGCGCTGAAGTCCCTGGGGTAGTTCACGTTCCTGAGATGGGTCTCCGGCCTGTTGCCGCCGGCGATGAAGTTCGTCCCTGAAGTGATGGAGTCATCGGCGACCACCCTGACGCCGCTCAGTTTAACAGGAGAAGCAGCCCCGGCGACTATTCCGGCGGCGTTGACCTCGGCTTCGGAGGCCATCCTCAAGTCAGTGCAGCGCAGGTTGTTCTTCAGCTTGACCTCGTTGACATCCAGGTCGCCCCTGATGACGGCAAAGACAAGCTGGCCGTCGGCCATGTAGAACACCGCCTTGAGGGTGCGCTGCGGCGGCACTTTGAGGAAGGCGGATACTTCCTCTATTGTCGCCGCGCCCGGCGTGGCCACCTCCTCCAGGAGCAGCGGCGCTCCGCCGCTCACCTCCCCCTTGACCGCCTCCGCCTTCTCCACGTTGGCGGCATAGCCGCAGCCGTTGCAGCGGATTATCTCGTCCTCGCCGCTCTCGGCGATGACCATGAACTCGTGCGAAGCCTTGCCGCCGATAGCGCCGCTGTCGGCCTCGACGGCCAGGGCGGGCAGGCCGCAGCGTGAGTAGATGTGGTGATAAGCCTGGAGCATAGCGTCATAGCTCCGGGCCAGGCCGGCCTCGTCGGCATCGAAGCTGTAGAGGTCTTTCATCAAGAATTCGCGTCCCCGCAGCAGCCCGCCCCGGGCGCGGGGTTCATCTCGGAACTTGGTCTGCATCTGGTAGGGCATCAGGGGCAGGTCCCGGTAGCTGCGCACGTTCTGGCTGACAAGCTGGGTGATGACCTCCTCGTGGGTGGGGCCGAGCACCAGCTTGCGCTCGCGGCGGTCGGTCAGGTTGAACAGCCCCTTGCCGAAGGCGACGTCTCGCCCTGACTTCTGCCACAGATCGAGCGGCTGGAGCACCGGCATGCTCAGCTCCTGGCCGCCGGCGGCGTCCATCTCGGCGCGGACGATGTCCTCTATCTTCCTGAGCACCCGCCAGGCCAGGGGCAGGTAGGTATAGACCCCGGCGACAAGCTGGCTGATCATCCCCGCCCGCAGCAGCAGCTTGTGGCTGATGGTCTCCGCCTCGGCGGGCGTCTCCTTGAGGGTCCTGGTGAGCATTTTCGATACGCGCAAGGTCTTTTACCTCGATGAATTTCCCCCTTTGATAAAGGGGGACGGAAGGGGGATTCTATAGTCTCAAAATCCCTCTCTAGCTCTCCCCTTCGGCAGGCTCACCTCGTGGTGACTCGGTGGAACCAGGGCAGGCCCTTTACCAAAGGGAGAGGATGACCGTACAAACCCTTACATCTATAACTTTCACCAATCTGTTTCCCCCTTTTGTAAAGGGGGAAACTCTTCGAAGTCTTTTTCAGCATATTGCTCAATGCCGGAAATGTCTTACCCCGGTGAAAACCATGGCGATGTCGTGCTCGTCAGCTGCCTTGACCGAGTCCTCGTCTCTTATCGAGCCGCCGGGCTGGACGATGGCGGTGACACCGGCCTCGGCGGCGGCTTCCACCACGTCCGGGAAGGGGAACATGGCGTCTGAGGCCAGCACGCTGCCACTGGCCCTGTCCGCCGCTTTCTCCACGGCGATGCTGGCGCTGATGATCCGGCTGGGCTGCCCCGCCCCCATCCCCACCAGGGTACGGTCGCTGGCGAGCACGATGGCGTTGGACTTGACGTGCTTGACCGCCCTCCAGGCGAAGAGCAGGTCTCTCACCTCGTCCCCGGTGGGCTGCTGCCTGGTCACGGTGCGCAGGTTGACGTCCTTTTCGGCCAGCGAGTCCGATTCCTGTACCAGGAAGCCACCCCTTACCCGGCGGAAATCGCGGTAGACCTCCGGGGAAGAGCCGTAGCCCGGCGGCAGGTCCGCCTCCAGTATGCGCAGGTCTTTCTTGGCCTGCAGGATCTTCAGCGCCTCGGCGTCATAGCCCGGTGCGATCACTATCTCGTAGAATACCGGCTTGATGGCCTCGGCCATGGCCCTGGTCACCGGACGGTTAGAGGCCACGATTCCGCCGAAGGCGGCCACGGTGTCGCCGCTGAAGGCCCGGCGGTAGGCCTCGGCGATGTCGTCGTGACTGGCCAGGCCGCAGGGGTTGGTGTGCTTGATCACGGCCACCGTCCCGGCGGCGAAATCGGTGGCAGCGCCCCAGGCGGCGTCGGCGTCCAGGATGTTGTTGAAGGAAAGCTCTTTGCCGCCCAGTTGCCTGGCCCAGGTGATGCCGGTGTCCCGCCCGCCCCCTACCGCCTGCTCGGCGTAGAAAGCGGCCGCCTGGTGAGGGTTCTCGCCGTAGCGCAGCCCGTAGCGCTTCTTCATGGACACGGTTATCTCATCGGGGAAGGCCTCCATGCCCTGTCCCAGGTACTGGGCTACGGCAGTGTCATAGGTGGCCACGTGCTGGAAGGCCTTCCGGGCCAGCCGCTTGCGCCCGTCCAGGTCCACGCCGCCGGACTTCAGCTTATCCAGCACCGGCCAGTAGTCTGACGGGTCTACCACCACGATGACGCCCGGGAAGTTCTTGGCCGAGGCGCGGAGCATGGTCGGCCCGCCGATGTCGATGTTCTCCAGGGCGTCCTCCAGCGTCACGCCCTCTTTGGACACGGTCTGGACGAAGGGGTACAGGTTCACCGCCACCAGGTCAATGAGGCCGATGTTGCTCTCGGCGAGCTGGGCCATGTGGGCGGGGAGGTCGCGCCGGGCCAGGAGGCCGCCGTGCACCGCCGGGTGCAGCGTCTTTACCCGGCCATCGAGTATCTCCGGGAAGCCGGTGATATCGGATATACTTTTTACGGGCAGCCCGGCCTCTGCCAGTGCCTTCCTGGTGCCGCCGGTGCTGAACAGCTCAAAGCCCAGCCCGGCCAGGTCCCTGGCGAAACCGGTTATTCCAGCCTTGTCATAGACGCTCAGGATAGCTCTCATGAATGCTCCTTCTTATTTACGTAGAAAATGGCCAAAGTTGTCATTGCGAGCCATCCGTCGGAGGCGGAGGCCGAAGCAATCCGGGTGGGGTGATTCCCCCTCCCAACACGGATTGCTTCGTCACTTCGTTCCTCGCAATGACAGTTCATTTTCATCCTTCGTGTGTGCGCCTCTAGCGCTCGGGTAATTACTCGGATTGGCTAAGGCATTGGCAAGGTCGGCCCCGTCCTGAACGGATATTCTTCCACGTACACCGCCTTTTCCGCGTCCAGGTCTACGGCCACTGACACAATCCACCGGGGCGGCTCCCCGAATGAGATGGTGACATTCGGATATATCTCGGCATCATCGGGGACGCCGACGGACACTATTCTCTCCGGGGAGCCGGGAGGGGTAACATCCATCGTCCCTCTCGGTATCCCCTTCTCCACAATGTCGTAATCGAACTTGCGGTAGCCGGAATAGCCTTCCCCTTCGCGGCTTGGGTCCAGGGCTATCCAGCTTATGTGTGTTCGGTACTGGCTATCTTTCTGCCTCTGTTCCCGCGCCGCCGGGGTGTCCAGGGATATTTCTATCGCCCTGCCCTTCTCCGCTTCGGTCAGCCGGCGCAAATTCCTGGGAAAGTCGGTCGGGTGCTCGGCAGGCAGTACCTCGCTTACCGGGGTCGGTACCGGGGCTGGCTGTGGTCCGGCAGCCTCCCTGGCGCATCCGCCAAGAAGCAATGATGCCAGTATCAGCACGCCCAGGGGCCATTTCAGCCTGTCCATTTCTCTTCGTTCAGACTATAGCCACCCTCGCCTTGTCAGCCTGGGCCAACACCTGGCCGATGACCTTGCTCTCTGGCAGGGCGCTTAGCAGGCGGTCAGCATCTTCCGGCGCGCAGATGAGCGCCATGCCGATGCCCATGTTGAACACGCGGTACATCTCGTCGGGGGACACCTTGCCCCGCTCCTGGATTAGCCGGAACAGGGGCGGCACCGTCCAGGAGCGGCTGTCAATGCGGGCAGCAACGCCCGGCGGCAGCACCCGGGGCAGGTTGCCCGGCAGGCCGCCACCGGTGATGTGCGCCATGCCCTTGATGAGCGGCAGCCAGGGCTTCAACTGGTGATAGTAGCACCGGTGCGGTTCAAGGAGGGCTTCACCCAAACTCCTCCCTAGCTCCGGATAGACGGTCTCCAGGGCCGCCCTGGACTCGCCCAGGACCCTTCTGGCCAGGGAATAGCCGTTGGTGTGCAGGCCGCTTGAGGGCAGCCCGATGACGGCGTCGCCGGCGGCAATGTTCTTGCCGGTGATGATGCCGTCGCGCTCGACCGCTCCGATGATGAAGCCCACCAGGTCGTAGTCGCCCCTGGCATAAAGGCCGGGCATCTCGGCCGTCTCCCCGCCGATAAGGGCGCAGCCGACCTCTTTACAGGCCTGGGCCAGCCCGCGGGCGATGGCCTCCACCTGCTCCGGCAGCATCTGTCCCAGGCCAATGTAGTCCAGGAAGAAAAGGGGTTCGGCGCCGCAGGTGAAAATGTCGTTGACACAGTGATTGACCAGGTCAATGCCCACGGTGTCATGCCGTTCCAGGGCGCCGGCGATCTTGAGCTTGGTGCCCACCCCGTCGACGCTGGAGACCAGCACCGGCTGCCGGTAGCCCTTAAGCTCGAACATCCCGCCGAAGAAGCCGAAGTCGCCGAGCACTTCGGGGCGAAAGGTAGACCGGGCCAGTTTCCCGATCAACTGTTTAGCCCGGTCCGCGGCATCTATATCAACCCCGGCACCGGCGTAGGTCTGCATATCCTGCTCCATGATGCCTTAGATTAACAGAAACTAGCTCTGGACTGCAACCCCGGCGGCAGTGGCGCGGCGCTCGTCCCTGACCAGCACCATCATCAGGGTCATCATCAGGGTTGCCCCGGCGGCGGTGGCGAAGGCGATGGCATAGCTTTCGGTGAGGTCGAAGGCCAGACCGCCGATAAACGGCCCCAGGGCCGAGCCGATGGCAAAGGCGAAGTTGAGCACTCCCATAATGACCCCGATGTTGCGCACGCCAAAGACGTCGGTGGCCAGCGCGGCCAGGGTGGGATTGAAGCCGCCGGAGGCGAGACCGTACAGCGCTCCAAACAGATAGAACGTCCAGGCGGCCTCCGCCCAGATGAGCCAGACCAGCGAGGCGGCCATGAACAGGGAGGAGGTGACCACCATGACCCCCCGCCCGGTGCGGTCAGAGAGATTGCCCAGGAGCAGCCGCCCCCCGATGTTGACGGCGGAGAGCAGGCTGAAGACCAGCGCCGCAGTCATGGGCGAAAGCCCCATGTCGGTGGCGAAAGGGACCAGGTGAGTATATACCAGGAAATAAACGTAGCCCTGGAAGAACCAGGTGATCCACATGAACCAGAAGGCGCGCCGCCGCCAGGCCTCCCGCAGCGACAGCCCCGCCGTGAGCATCTTGCCGCCCGGCTCGCCAGCCGGTCTGACAACCCTGTCTCCATCGGGCAGCGCGCCGATATCGGCAGGCTCTTTCTTCAGCAGCGCCGACAGTACCATCACCACCACCCCCGAGACCACCCCGACGACGATGAAGGACATGCGCCAGCCGAAATTGATGATGAGGTAGGTGAGGGCCGGGGCCAGGGCTACCATGCCCAGCGGCCCACCGGAGCCGGCGATGCCCAGGGCGAAGGCGCGTCTCCGGTCGAACCAGCGGGCCACCACCGACATCAGCACCGAAAAGGAAGCGCCCGAACCCAGGGCGAAGAGCACCCCGTAGCCCACAAACACCTGCCATGCTGAACTGGCCTGGCTGGTCAGCAGCAGGCTTAAACCGGTGAACACGCCCATCAGGAAGACCACCCGCCGCGGGCCGTAGCGGTCCACAGCCCAGCCGCCGATGACTATGAAAACGGCGCTGAGCACCATGTAAAGGGACAGTATGCCGGAGGTAGCGGCGCGGGACAACTCAAACTCATCGCCCAGGGACTTGAAGAACACCCCGAAGATATTGCGCGTGCCAAATGTCAGCGTGCCGATGACCAGTACGGCGACAACTACCACCCAGCCATAAAAGAACTTGCCGGTGAGCCGGGCTGACGGCATTCCTGGCCTCCGCACCTCGATATCCAAGTCAAGATTACCCGTTTGCAGCCGCCAAGTCAATAACGAAGCCGGCCTTTCCATACGGTTAAAGGCAAAAACGGGGAAGACCTGTGCTGGAATGAGAGTGCCGCCCATAAAAAACATTGACAGTAGGCTTGATTTGGTGCATAATATGGATAAACGGTGAGGAAGAATACAGTTATATGCTCAAGATACGGTTAAGAAGGATGGGGGCCAGGAAACAGCCCAGCTATCGTGTTGTCGTGGCTGATAGTCGGGCGCCGCGTGATGGGGCGTTCGTGAATATCATAGGGCATTACAATCCTCTGACTGATCCGGAGACGGTGGTGATCAACGAGGAGAAGGCCCTTTACTGGTTGCGCCACGGCGCTCAGCCCACCGAGACCGTAGCCAGATTGTTGACCAAGGCGAGCATCATGCAAAAGTTCAAGCCGGTCAAGGAGAGCACATGAAGGAACTAGTTGAATTCATCGCCAAGTCAATCGTTAACCAGCCGGACGAGGTGGTAGTTACAGAAGAGAATGACGACGAGGGCATTACCCTCAGGCTACAGGTAGCCGACGAGGACAAGGGCAGGATAATCGGCAAACAGGGCCGGATCGCCCAGGCCATGCGCACTTTGCTCAGAGTCAAGGCAGCCAAAGCCGCCACCAAGGTCAGGCTGGAAATCATCTAAGCGGCCCGCAAATAAAGAATCTTCCCTCTGAAGGGGCCCCACAAATCCCCGCAATAGTAACTTTCGTCTTTTTGCATTCAGTCAACCGCAGTATCACCCGCATAAATCTGTCAAATCACAGTCATTCAGCACATTTGCCTCAAAGTATATAAGACAAAGGGGCGTCGCTTTTGGAGCGACGCCCCCCTGCATCTGGACAAAATGACCGGTCCCTATTTCTTGGTCAGCAGCTCTCTCGCCTTCGGGCCAAGCTCCGGATTGCGCTTGATCTCCTCTTCCCACCCCACGTTCACCGCCGTGTCAAGGAACCATTTGGCGTCTGCCGGGGTAAACTTGATCAGGGTCATACCGCCATCAACGACCGCCTTTTTATGCCTTTCCGCCTCCTCGCGCTGAATGGCCGGGACTGCCTTCTCCATCTCAAGCTGGGCTTCCAGCAGGATATTCTTCAGGTGCTGGGGAAGGCCATTGAACGTTTCCGGGTTCATAATAATGCTGGCGTTGGAATGATAATAGGGCTGGTCGATCAGGAACAGCTTCAGTTCGTAGATCTTCAGGCTGGCATAGTTGGCGATCGAAGTCCACATCCCGTCGATGACGCCGGTGTCGGCAGCAATAAAGAACTCGGTCTGGGGCATACGCACCGGGACTGCCCCCAGTTCCTTGAGGAAGCTGTCGCTGGCCGGTGTGGAGCCGCCTATTTTCAGGCGGGCAAGCTCTTGCGGTCTCTCGATCTTCTTCTTGACCGCTATGTAGTAGTTGTCCGGGCGGTCAGTCACCGCTCCCCGGCCCAGGTAATAGAGGCCGGCCTTGCCTGCCTGCTCGGCGAAGAAGGCGTGAAAACCGATGGCCCGCTCCTCTGCCGGTGACATGGTGGACAGGTTAAAGACGTTGCCGATAGGCACCAGCCCGACGTAGGCGGAGGTGAATAGCTGGCTGATATCCACCACGCCCTTCTTCACGGCGGTAGCCTGGTCCGGTGCCGGGATCACCTCCGGCCCGCCGAGGAGGTTGATGGTAAGCTCCCCCCTGGACTTTTCTTTAACCCTGTCCCTGAGCCACCACATGGGCAGGTTCGAGGTGGATAGCTGGGGCAGAGAGGTCACCGCTTTTAACACCACCGGCTTGGACTGGGGCGCTGGGGCCGGGGCCGGTTTAGGCGCAGGAGCGGGGGCAGGCTGGGGCGCGGGCGCGGGCCTGGGGGCGGGTGCGGGAGCGGGGGC
>JACPQC010000014.1 GCA_016190695.1 Chloroflexota bacterium | reverse complement strand
CTCATGCTGATCGGCATTATTGCCAATTATGTCTGAGAATGAATTTCTTCACAAGCTCTGAGGGAGCGACATGCTCCCGTACAAGGCTCTGGCGGGCGAGAGCGACCGAAGAATCTTGGGGTGGGTGGAAGACAGATAGTTCCCCTCCCCAGACCCTTCGCTGCCCCTTCGCTTCGCTCACTTCGTGGTGACTCAGTGGAACCAGGGCTGCGGCTCAGGGTGACAATTCACGGCATCTATTTTCGTGAGAATGACAGGGTCCCCCCTCACCTACCAGGCGATGTTCCCTTGATGGGCTAACTTTTTGCTTGCCCTTTCGTTTTATCAATTGGAAAATAAAAAAGGAGGTAAATGGTGGTGTCTAGGAGGATGAAGATCATCGTCGTGGTGGCCGCAGCGGTGCTCCTGTTAGGAGTGATTATGGCGACCAACGTCACCGCTCAGGAAGGGCAGGGCCAGCCCAGGCCGGGCATAAGCGCCCTGCTGGCCAGGGTGGCACAGATACTCAATATACCGGAACAAGACCTGGCCGACGCCTTCAACCAGGCAAGGCAGGAGTTGAGGGATGAGGCCCTTTCCCAGCGACTGGACCGGCTTGTCCAGGAGGGACTGTTGACCCAGGCTGAGGCAGATGAGATCGAGGCTTGGCTGGCCGGTAAGCCGGAGGCTCTGAAAGGGCTGCCCCGGTTAATAGCCATCGATCCTGAGAAAGCGGCCGAAGTGCTGGACAAGGCGGTGGAGCAGGGTCGCTTGACCCAGGCCGAGGCGGATGAAATCGCAGCGTGGCTGGCGGAGAAACCGGCTGCCCTGGATGAAGACGTGCTCAGGGCGCTCCTGGGAAAGCCGGTCAAAGCCCTCAGGCCCGGCCCCAGACCTCAAATGAAAGCCATCGGGCCGCAGACTATCGAACGGTTCCTGGACAGGGCCGTTGAGCAGGGGCGGTTGACCGAAGAGGAAGCTGAGCAGATAGAGGAATGGTTGGAGGATAAGCCGGAAGCGCTGGACGGAAAGATGCTGCCGGGCGTGATAAGGTTCATCGCCGCCAGGGCAGGAAACCTGGGTCCGGAAGACGTGGAACAGTTCCTGGCCGGTGCGGTTGAGAAAGGTGTCCTGTCCCAGGGAGAGGCGGATGAAATTCTGGCATGGCTGGCCGATAAGCCGGAGGCACTGGACAGGGACCTGTTACGGGGCGCGATGGGGGCTATCGCCCCGGCCATTGCCAGGAAGGCGCTAGGCGCGGGAACCGGGCCGGGGAACGGCATTCAGCCAGGATTCATGAAACCCAGGCCGGACAAAACGCCCCAACCTTTCCGCAGCATGGGCAAGGCGAACGGGTTCAGATAACCGAGTCCATATCAATAATATGAATAAGCGAGGCGGGGAGCCGGAGCAAGGCTCCCCCTTCGTTTTGCCCAGATACCCCGCCCCGCCTCCCTGGCCTCCGTCTCCACCTTTTCCAGGTAGTCCTGGTGCTTCGTGTCCGGCGGGTAGGCCCTGGCCTCGGCCAGCCCCAGCCTCACCAGTTCGGCGTTGACGAAGACGTCATCCACATAGACATAGCGCAGCAGCCGGCCGTACCGGTCAGTTTCAGAAACGTCGCGCTCCAGCCGCACCCGCTTCCCTTCGACCAGGCGGCGGTTGGCCTCCCAGGCCTGCCGGGCATAAGCCTCCGGCGCGGGGCGCATTTCCGGGGTGTCAATGCCGATGTAGCGGACGCGCTGCCCGTTCGCCAGCACGATGGTGTCGCCATCGATGGCGCGGGTCACATAGGCGGTGTCCGGCGGCTGGGAGCAGCCCGTCGCCAGCAACAGCCAGGCCAGGGCGCATAGCCAGGGCCGGATCATGTTATGATGACGCCGGAATAGCGCTCATATTCGCTGTAGACGCAGCCGCAGTACTGCTGGCGGTGAATGTCCATCGGCTTGGTCAGGCGGCGGCTGTCCGAATAGCGCTTGCGCAGGTCGGCATAGAGGAAGGCCACGCCCTGCTCCGCTGCCTGCCTTTCCCCGGCCTCGCGAATGAGGTCGTGCTTCTGTTGGGGGCTGATGAGCAGGGTGGTGGTGAAGGCGTCAAAACCCCTTTCCCTGGCAGCCCCGGCCGTCCTGGAGAGACGGAGGTCGAAGCAGTGCCGGCAGCGCCCGGCCTCGTTGCCGACCACGCGCCGGAAATACTCCACCATGTCATAGCCTTCCTCGACGATGAACGGCAGGCCCATCCCCTCCACAAGGGCCTTCATCCCCTCCAGGCGGCGCTGGTGCTCCATGAAGGGGTGAATATTGGGGTTGTACCAGAAGCCGCTGACCTCGTGACCCTGCTGCCGCCAGTAGTCCAGGGTATAGGCGGCGCAATGGGCGCAGCAGCAGTGTACCAGTATCGATGGCACCATCTCACCAAAGCGTGGACTGGGGCGGTCTTTCCCCTTTGAAGGGGAGTCCCAGGTGCTCGTAAGCCAGGCGGGTGGCCATGCGGCCGCGAGGCGTCCGCTCCATGAAGCCCAACTGGAGGAGGTATGGCTCGTAGATATCCATGATGGTATCGGCCTCCTCGCTGATAGAGGCGGCGATGGTATCCAGCCCCACCGGGCCGCCATCGAACTTGCTGATTATGGTGCGCAGCAGCTTGTGGTCTGTCTCGTCCAGGCCGACCGGGTCTACTTCCAGCTTGCCCAGGGCGGCTACCGCCACGGCATGGGTTATCTTGCCGTCAGCCATTACCTGGGCGTAGTCCCTCACCCGCCTCAGCAGCCGGTTTGCTACCCTGGGGGTGCCCCGGGCGCGCCTGGCGATTTCGGCCAGTCCGTCATCCTCTGCCGTGATCTGGAAGATGCCGGCTGAGCGTTTCAGGATTGTCTCTATGGAGGCCTGGTCATAGAAGTCCAGGCGGTAGACCGTGCCGAAGCGGTCCCTCATCGGTGGGCTGAGCAGGGCATAGCGGGTGGTAGCGCCCACCAGGGTGAAGCGGGGCAGGTCCAACCTCAGGCTGCGCGCCCCCGGCCCCTTGCCCAGGATGATGTCCAGGGCGAAGTCCTCCATAGCCGGGTACAGAGTCTCCTCCACGGTGCGGCTCAGGCGATGGATCTCATCGATGAACAGCACGCCATGTTCCTTGATATTGGTGAGAATGGCGGCCAGCTCACCGGGGCGCTCCACCGCCGGACCGGAGGTCACTTTGATGCTGGCCTCCATCTCGGCGGCGAGGATATGGGCCATGGTGGTCTTGCCCAGGCCGGGCGGCCCGTAAAGGAGGACATGATCAAGCGGCTCGCCCCGCCCCCTGGCGGCAGCGATGGCTATGTCCAGGTTCTCCTTGATGCGGCCCTGGCCGACGAAGTCCTTTAGCTGCCGCGGCCGGAGGCCGGCATCGAACGGAGCGTCATCCACGCGCTGCTTTCCGGTAATGAGGCGAGATATACGGCACCCCCCTTGCTCTCAATGCCTAAGTCTCATCAGGCTCGTCATCGAGACCGGCCACAGGGTCATCCACTTCCTGCCCCTCACCCATGTCTTGCACGTCTTCGGCCTGGAGCAGTCCGCCCAGGCCCAGCCGGTCTTCCTCATCGGCGCCTGCCAGCCCCTCGCCGTCGCCACCGGTAGTCAGCGCCGGTTTGCTGGTGAGGAAACCGGGAATAAGCTCCTCGACCTCGTGCTCGACCGGTTCTATCACCTCCGTGATGTAGCGCGCCGGGATCAGCTTCCCGATGATGACGTTCTCCTTCAGGCCGAGCAACCGGTCCACCTTGCCATAGATAGAGGCTTCGGTGAGCACCCTGGTCGTCTCCTGGAAGGATGCCGAGGCCAGCCAGCTATCAGTGGTCAGCGACGCCCTGGTTATGCCCAACAGCACGACGTGCGCGGTGGCCGGCTCGCCGCCTTCGGCCAGCACCTTGGCGTTTATATCCTCGTAGCGGAAGCGGCCGATAAGCTCTTCCGGCACCAGCTCGGTGTCTCCGGCGGAATCGATACGCACCTTGGTCAGCATCTGGTGGGCGATGACCTCGATGTGTTTGTCATTGATGGTCACCCCCTGGGAGCGGTACACTTTCTGCACCTCGTCCACCAGGTATTGCTGGGCCGCCTCCCTGCCCAGGATGCGGAGTATATCGTGAGGGTTTATCGAGCCATCGGTAAGTTGCCGTCCTGCCTTGACCTCGTCCCCGGTCTGTACCCAGATACTGGCGGTGCTGGTAACCGGGTATTCCCGCGCCTCCTTTTCCTCGTACCTGATGACCAGTTGACCGTCATTGACGTTCACCTGTCCGGAGATGCGGGCGGTGATCGCCTGGGGCTGTTCTGCCGGCACTACGGACTGCTCCTGTCCGTCCGCCAGGGGAGGCATGGCCAGCATCGTCCCTATATCCACCCACTGGCCATCGTTCACCAGCAAGCGCCAGTCGGGGGGCAGCGTGTGCTCGTCGCGGTACACTTCTGAGGTGGTGATGACTATCCGCCGGCCCTCCTCATCTTCTACCACCATGGCTGTGCCGTCCACTTCGGAGATGATAGCCTGTCCCTTGGGTGTCCGGGCCTCGAAAAGCTCCTCGACCCTGGGGAGACCGCTGGTGATGTCGAGACCGACCACGCCCCCGGTGTGGAAGGTGCGCAGGGTAAGCTGGGTGCCCGGCTCGCCGATGCTCTGGGCGGCGATAATGCCGACTGCAGTGTTGGTATTGACCAGATGTCCCTTGGCCAGGTCCCGGCCATAGCAATAGCGGCAGCAGCCGCGTCTCGACTGGCAGGCCAGGGGAGACCTGACGTGTACCCGTTCTATCCCGGCAGCCACTATCTCAGCCGCCTTAGCCTCGTCAATTTCATCATTCCGGGCCATCAGGACCTCGCCGGTAGCCGGGTTGATGACATCGCTGGCGGCCAGCCGGCCGACAATGCGCTCTGAGATAGAGGGCAGCAACCCCTTCTCTTTCGGCTCTGAAATCCAGATGCCGTCGACGGTGCCGCAGTCATCCTCAAAAGTGATGGTATCCTGGGCCACATCGATAAGTCTCCTGGTAAGGTATCCGGAGTCCGAAGTCCTCAACGCGGTATCGGCCAGTCCCTTGCGGGCGCCGTGAGTCGAGATGAAGTACTCCAGGACGGTGTGCCCTTCGCGGAGGCTGGACTTTATGGGGAACTCGATGATCTTGCCGGCGGGGTCGGTCATCAGCCCCCGCATCCCGGCCATCTGCCTGATCTGGGAGATATTACCCTTGGCCCCGGAGGTAGCCATCATGTAGATGCCGCCGTAGCGGTCCAGCGTGGTGGAGATCATGGTGGTGATGTTGTCGGTAGTCTCCATCCAGACGCTCACAATGGCGTTGTACCGTTCATCCTCGGTTATCAGACCGCGGAGAAATTGACCTTCAATGGTAGCAATCTTCTCTTCCGCCTCGGTGATCAGCTTGGCTTTGCCCTTGGGGACTTCGACGTCATTCATGGCGATGGTAACCCCGGACTTGGTGGCGTATTGAAAGCCCAGCCGCTTTATATTATCAAGTACATTGGCGGTCTCTTCATTGTCCAGCAGGTGGCAGCAGGTGCTCACCATGTGTTTCAGCGTGCCCTTGTCAATTACCTTGTTGACGAAACCCAGTTGGGGCGGCAGGATGCTGTTAAAGATGATACGTCCCACGCTGGTCTTGAGCCGTTCGCCCTCCTTTTGCGGGTCACGGACCTCTATCTCGGCACGGAGGTCCACCGCGCCCAGCTCGTGGGACAGCAGGGCCTCTTCAAAACTGCCGAAGACCTTTCCCTCTCCCCTGGCCCCCTGCCTGACAGCGGTAAGGTAATAGCAGCCGAGTACCATGTCCAGGGTGGGCGTGACGGTAGGCTCACCGCTGCTGGGCAGGAGCAGGTTGAACTTGCTCAGCATCAGTTCCCTGGCTTCGCGGACCGCCGCCCGGGAAAGAGGTACGTGCACCGCCATCTGGTCGCCATCGAAGTCAGCATTGAAGGCGGAGCATACCAGCGGATGGACCTGGATGGCGCTGCCGTCGATGAGCACGGGTTCAAAAGCCTGCAGGCTGAGGCGGTGCAGGGTGGGGGCGCGGTTGAGCAGCACCGGCCGCTCCTTGATGACCTCTTCCAGGCTGTCAAATACCTCCGGCTTGGCTCTTTCCACCAGCCTGCGGGCGCTCTTGATATTGGGGGCCAGCCCTTTCATCACCAGCCGGTGCATGACAAAAGGCTTGAAAAGCTCCAGGGCCATGCGCCGGGGCAGGCCGCACTGGGACAGCCGGATATCCGGGCCGACTACGATGACGGAGCGGCCGCTGTAGTCTACCCGCTTGCCCAGCAGGTTCTGCCGGAAACGCCCTTGCTTGCCGCGGAGCATATCCGAGAGCGATTTCAACCGGTGGTTGCCGCTCACCGAAACCGCCCGGCCCCGCCGGCCGTTGTCAATCAGGGAGTCCACCGCCTCCTGGAGCATCCTTTTCTCGTTGCGGACAATTATCTCGGGCGCGCCAATATCCATGAGGTGCCGCAGCCGGTTGTTGCGGTTGATCACCCGGCGGTACAGGTCATTGAGGTCGCTGGTGGCAAAGCGGCCGCCGTCAAGCTGCACCATTGGCCGCAGGTCTGGGGGCAGGACGGGCAAGACGGTCAGTATCATCCATTCCGGCCTGTTTCCACTGCTGCGGAAGGCCTCGACTACCCGGAGTTGCTTGCTCGCCTTCTTGCGGCGCTGGCCCGTGGAGTTCTGAATTTCCAGGAGGAGGTTGTTCCGCACCTCGGCCAGATTGATGCCTTTGATTATCTTGAGGATCGCTTCAGCGCCCATGCCCGCCTCGAAAACGTGGCCGTAGCTCTGCTTGAGATCGTGGTACTGGTTCTCGTTCAGTAACATCTTGACACGGAGGTCTTTGAGCCGGGCCACCTTCGCGGCCAGCTCGTCTTCCATCTTGTCTTTTTCCTCGGCGAAGTCCCGCCGTGAGCGGTTCACTTCCTCGACGGTAGCCCCCTGGCCCTCTATCCGGGTCACACCGACCTCAACGGCGTCCTCACGCTCGGCGATCTGTCTGGCGGATTCCTCTTCCAGCCTCAGCAATTCCGCCTGTCTCTTTTCTTCATTCACCGAGGTGACGATGTACTGTGAGAAATAAAGGACGTGCTCCAGGCTCCGCGGCGAGAGGTCCAGCAGCAGGCCCAGATGGCTGGGAATGCCCTTGGCGAACCAGATATGGCTCACCGGGCAGGCCAACTCGATGTGGCCCATGCGTTCCCGCCTCACCCGGGCCCGGGCCACCTCGACGCCGCATTTGTCGCAGATGATGCCCTTGTAACGTATCCGCTTGTATTTACCGCAGTAGCATTCGAAGTCCTTGGTGGGACCGAATATCCGCTCGCAGAACAGGCCGTCGCGCTCTGGCTTCAGGGTGCGGTAATTGATCGTCTCAGGCTTGGTCACCTCGCCATAAGACCAGCTTCGTATTTGCTCTGGTGAAGCCAGCGCAATCCTTACAGCACTAAAATCATTTATCTCAAGCATTTTCCCCTTCTACCTCTTTCCAGAGCACTTTTTCCGGTTCAGGTTCCGTTTCCACTTCCACAGTCTCTTCTTCGTTCAGCACCTCCAGGGCCAGCCCCAGGCTCTGCAGCTCCTTTACCAGCACCTTGAACGATTCAGGTACGCCGGGCTGGAGGATGTCTTCACCCTTGATGATGGACTCATAGGCCTTGGCCCGGCCGGTGACATCATCCGACTTTATGGTCAGCATCTCCTGCAGGTTGTAAGCGCTGCCGTAGCCTTCCAGCGCCCAGACCTCCATCTCGCCGAAGCGCTGGCCGCCGAATTGGGCCTTGCCTCCCAGCGGCTGCTGGGTTATCAGCGAATAGGGACCAGTAGACCGGGCATGCACCTTGTCTTCAACCAGATGGATCAGCTTCATCATGTAGATATTGCCAACCGTAACCGGCTGATTGAAAGGCTCACCTGTTCGTCCGTCGCGCAGCACCACTTTACCAAAGGTAGGCGGGATGTGCTGACCCCGGAATCCGGGAATTGCCTGCTCTATCTCCTGTAGACTGAGGTTACGGCTTTCTACACCCAGTTCTTCAAGCCAGAGCCGCAGGCATACCTCCCTGGCTTTTCCGGGATGCTCATCGCTGAATACCTGCCCCCCATCAAATCCCTGCTCATTGAGCCAGGAACTGGTCTTCTCTATGCGGGCGGTGGGGGTGTCAGACCGGGGGCCGGAACTGTCCGCTATCTTTCTCACCAGCCAGGCCCGCGCCAGCTCGTCCTCAATGGCGGCGTCAGTAGCGCCGTCGAACACGGGGGTCATCGTCTTGAAGCCGAGCGTCTTGGCCGCCCAGCCCAGGTGAGTTTCCAGCACCTGTCCCAGGTTCATGCGCGAAGGCACGCCCATCGGGTCGAGGATGATATCCACCGGCGTCCCGTCGGGCAAGAAGGGCATGTCTTCCTCGGGGGCGATGAGGGCGATGACGCCTTTGTTGCCATGCCGCCCCGCCAGCTTGTCACCTACCGACACCTTTCTCTTCTGGGCGATCCAGACCTGCACCCACTGCAGCACCCCCGGAGGCAGGTCTTCGCCGTTCTCTTTGCCCTCTTTACGGGAATAGACCTTGACGTTGATCACCTTGCCCCACTCGCCGTGAGGCACCCGCAGCGAGGTATCTTTGACCTCACGGGCCTTTTCCCCGAAGATGGCGCGCATCAGCTTTTCCTCCGCCGATAGCTCGGTCTCGCCCTTGGGTGTGATCTTGCCCACCAGGGTATCATCCGGCCTCACCTCGGCGCCGATGCGTATTATTCCAACCTCGTCAAGCTCGCGCAGGCTTTCCTCGCCGACATTGGGGATATCCCTGGTTATCTCTTCCGCGCCCAGCTTGGTCTCCCGCGCCTCCACTTCGTGTTTGGCGATATGGATGGAGGAGAACTTGTCCTCCTCTACCAGCCGGCTGCTCAGTATTATGGCGTCTTCAAAGTTATAGCCTTCCCAGCTCATGAAGGCGCAGACCACGTCCTGCCCCAGCGCCAGTTCTCCGTTCTCGGTGGCCGAGCTGTCCGCCAGCACCTGGCCGGCATAGACGCGGTCGCCTTTGTTCACCAGCGCCCGCTGGTTGATACAGGTGCCCTGGTTGGTGCGGACGAACTTCCTCAGGTCATACGTGTCGGTGTCGCCATCATCCCTGGTGATGGTAATGTGGCACTTGGCGTTACCGGTGGCATCGCTGACGCCGGTGACCTCGGTCACCACCCCGGCGTTGCTGGCGAAGACCACCTGGCCGCTGTGCCTGGCCGCTTCCACCTCCATGCCGGTAGCAACCACCGGGGCCTCGGGGCGCACCAGCGGCACCGCCTGGCGCTGCATGTTGGCGCCCATCAGGGCGCGGTTGGCGTCGTTATGCTCCAGGAAGGGGATCAGGGCCGTGGCTACGCTGACCACCTGCCTGGGCGAGACATCTATTAGCTGAATCTTGTCCGGCGACTCCATCATGTAGTAATCACCGTGCCTGGCCTCAACCTTGTCGTCAACGAACTGCATGTCCTCATCGAGCCGGGCATTGGCTTGCGCTACAGTAAATCGCTCCTCTTCATCGGCTGACAGGTAGACCATCTCCTTTGCGACAAAGGGCGTCACCTTTATCTTCTTGGCTGACAACCGGGATAGCCTGGCGGCGATCTCGGCGTCGATAACAGTGCCGGCTTCGACGATGACCTTCCCCTTGCTATTAACGACTGCCTCGCGGACCTTCCTGCCCAGCATCTGCCCGGTCACGTTGTCTACTTCCGAGTACACCTTCCGGTAGGGCGTTTCGATGAAGCCGTAGGGGTTGATGAGGCTGTAGGTGGCCAGGGAGCCGATGAGGCCGATGTTGGGGCCTTCCGGCGTCTCTATGGGACAAATTCTGCCATAGTGCGAGAAGTGCACGTCACGGACTTCAAAGCCGGCGCGCTCGCGGGAGAGACCTCCCGGCCCCATCGCCGACAGCCTCCGTTTGTGGGTCAACTCCGCCAGGGGATTGGTCTGGTCCATGAACTGGGAGAGCTGTGAGCCGCCGAAGAACTCCTTCACTGCGGCCACTATCGGGCGGATATTGACCAGGGCGCTGGGCGTGACCCCTTCGGTGCCGATGATGCTCATGCGTTCCCGGACCACCTGCTCCAGGCGCAGGAAGCCGACGCGGAACTGGGTCTGGATAAGCTCGCCAACGGTGCGCACCCGGCGGTTGCCCAGGTGGTCGATGTCATCGGTGCCGTCCTGGCCCATGTTGACCATGATGATGCGCCGGACTATCTCGACGATGTCCTGCCTGGTCAGGGCGCGATCCTTCAGGCTGACCCCAACTCCCAGCCTCTTGTTCAGCTTGTAGCGGCCTACCGTGCCCAGGTCATAGCGGGCGGGGTCGAAAAAGAGCTTGGTCATCAGTTTCCTGGCGTTCTCCAGGTTGGGCAGTTCTCCGGGACGCAGCTTCTTGTAGATGTCGAGGAGGGCGTCTTCTTCGCTTTTTATGGCCGGATCACGTTCCATGGTGGCCTTGATGAACTGCCTTTCCGGTGAGTCATCGCCGGCGCCATACAGGTTGAGCAGGTCTTCATCATGGCTGTAGCCGATGGCGCGGAGCAGGGTAGTGACCGGTATCTTGCGCTTCCCGTCGATCTTGGCCGATACGACCTGTTTATTGCTGGACTCAAACTCCAGCCAGGCGCCGCGGGTGGGAATGAGCTTGGCATAGCACAGTGGCGCGCCGGTTGCCGGGTCTTCCTCGGCGGTGAGGTAGACGCCGGGAGAGCGCAATAGCTGGCTTACCACCACCCGCTCCGCCCCGCTGGTGATAAACGTGCCGTTGGCGGTCATCAGCGGGATGTCGCCGAAGAAGAGGTCCTGCTCCTTTATCTCCCCGGTCTCCTTGACCAGGAGCCTGATCCTGACCGATAATGGCACCGAATAGGTGAGGTCCCGCTCGCGGCATTCCTGCTCGGTGTGGCCGGCCCTGGGCTCGCGGAACTCATAAGCTATGAAGCTGAGCTCCAGGCGGTTGGAGGTGATATCTTCGATGGGGGATATCTCCTCGAGCAGTTGCTTTATTCCCTCTTCCTGGAACCTCTGGAAGGAGTCAAGCTGGATCTTGATGAGATTCGGTACGTTTAATACATGGGGTAATTCGGCGTAAGACTTCCTGGCGACTGGTGTTTGAACATCGGACGACTCCGGCGGCGTAAGAACCATTTCTGCTCCTTAAAAAAATAACAATCAATAAATGAAAGGATGCTGTTTTAGCGCGCCTTCAGTGCTGCGCTATAGCTGCGGTCTTTGCGGACATAAAAAGAGGCGGAAAGTTTGAGAGGCATGGTAACAAATATTAATGATACCATTGGCTGTCTCGTTTGTCAAGGCCACGGCCGAAAAAATATAGCCTTATGCTGCAAGCCTAACCTGTTGCGCCGGAAACCTCTATACGGGATACTACGTAATTTACCGGGCCCGGTTTACTTATTTTGACCAGGACTGTTGTCATGTTGGAAGAGGCAAACGACTAAAGCATGATATTTCAGGACACCCTCGCCTTTGTTTCGAGGGCGCAAACTTACTGCCCGGCTATCTGCACCACCACCTGTCTTGACCGGGGCCGGTTATCGAAGTCCACCAGCACTATTTGCTGCCAGTCGCCCAGGGCGAGCCGGCCTTCGGCGAAGGGCACCGCCAGTGACGGTCCCAACAGAGAGGCGCGGACATGGGAGTAGCCGTTGCCGTCCCCCCAGCGGCGGTCATGGTCATAGGCGATGTCTGACGGGGCCAGGCGCTCCCACATCGCCTTGAAATCTGCAATAAGACCTGGTTCATATTCGATAGTCGTTATGCCGGCCGTTGAGCCGGGGACGAAAAGGGTGACCGTCCCCTCCCTTGCCCCCGACCGGGAGAGACGGCCCTCCACCTCCGGAGTGATGTCTATCATATCGCAATGCCCCCCGGTACGGAGACTAAATCTGTCTGTGACCAGCATGTGGCGCCTCCTGAAAAACGCTCCTACACCCCGCACATAAGCTGTTCATTCCACAGTATGTCCGAAAGCTCAAAGACCGGCCCATCCTGGCAGACCTGCTTCAGCCCCCCCCTCGTCCTTATAGTGCAGCTATAGCATACCCCCAGCCCGCAGCCCATGCCGATCTCCAGGGAGACCTGCACCGGTTTCCCCTTCATTTCCGGCATCCGCGCCATGGTCTCATACATGGGGCGCGGGCCGCAGGCGAAGACCTGGTCTGCCCAAAGTGTGAAGCCAGGGAGCAAATCAGGCAGCAGGAGCAGGCTGGTGACCATGCCTTCTCTGCCCGCCGTCCCATCATCCGTCGCAGATGCGACCTCGAGTCCCGGAGGTAACATTTGTTCTGGAAGAAGATCAGAGGCTGTCGGTGCCCCGTATAAGAATTTTACCGAGCAGCCTCTGGTAAGCGCGTCCTGGGCCAGAAAGTATAATGGTGCGATACCGATACCGCCCGCCACCAGCAGCAGTGTTTCCGCCCCGGGATTAATCGTAAAACCATTTCCCATCGGGCCGAATAGCTCCAGATTATCCCCGGCTTTCCGGCGGGAGAGCCAGGCGGTGCCCCGGGCCCCTTCCCGCACCGTGAAAAGGAGGGACAGTTCCCCGCGGTCATTGATGCGGTGAACGCTGAGCGGGCGGGGCAGGGCGCACCCTTGGCAGCGCACCATGACGAACTGCCCAGGCCTGACCGTACCGGCAATCTCCGGGCAGTGAAGCCACATCAGCCAGCTTCCGAGGACCTCAGCAGCCCCCCTCCGCCGGCTTGCCGGCAGAATCTGCATATTGGATATGACGGTGGCCTTTGTTTGCTTCAAGGCTGGCTCCGGTAGTCAGGCAGGGGCCGGACGGCGTAGGACAGGTCCCCGTTGGCCAGGGCGTCCACCGCCGCCCGGAGGGTGTCCAGGGAGGTGAAGCAGGGGATGCGCTGCTCGGTGGCCGCCCGGCGTATCTGGAAGCCGTCACGGAGCGGCACATGGCCCCCGGTGATGGTATTGACCACACCGGCCACGGTGCCGTCCTTAATAACATCCACCACGTTGGGGTGTCCTTCGCTCAGTTTCTTGGTTATCATCTTCACCGGCAGCCCGGCCAGATCTATCATGGCGGCGGTGCCCTCGGTGGCGTACAGTTTATAGCCCTGCGAGGCCAGTTTTCTCATGATGGGCAGCGCCTCCGCCTTGTCTCGGTCGGCGATGCTGAAGAGCATAGCCCCTGTGTTCGGCAGCATCATCCCGGCGGCCTGCAGCGCCTTGGCCAGGGCGGCGGGGAAGGTCAAATCTATGCCCATGACCTCGCCGGTGGACTTCATCTCCGGGCCGAGATAGGTATCGACACCGGCCAGCTTGGACATGGAGAACACCGGGGCCTTGATGGCCACCAGGTCCTGCCTGGGCCAGAGACCGCCGCTGTAGCCCTGCTGCTCAAGGCTCTCTCCCAGCATGACCCTGGTGGCCACTTTCACCATGGGCACCCCGGTCACCTTGGAGAGAAAGGGGACGGTGCGGCTGGCGCGGGGGTTCACTTCCAGGACATACACCGTAGATGGGGCGTCTCCGGTCCCGGGCATGATGACGAACTGGATGTTCATCAGCCCCCTGACGCCGAGGGCCAGGCCGATGCGGGTGGCGTAGTCCACCATGGTATCTACTTCCTGCTCGGTGAGGTTCAGGCCGGGGTAGACCGCCATCGAGTCCCCGCTGTGAACGCCGGCCCGCTCGATGTGCTCCATGACGCCGGGTATGAGCACCGCTTGGCCGTCACAGATGGCGTCCACTTCCACCTCTTTGCCCTGCATG
Organism: Chloroflexota bacterium; assembly: GCA_016190695.1. Classification (GTDB taxonomy): domain Bacteria; phylum Chloroflexota; class Dehalococcoidia; order Dehalococcoidales; family RBG-16-60-22; genus JACPQC01. Next base: position 10,000 of record JACPQC010000014.1, on the reverse strand, counting down.
TACTTGTCGATGAGGATGGGGTGGCCGGTGTCCAGTTCCATGGCCAGGCCCATGTAGCGGACCAGCTCGGTGGCGTTATGGACTATCTCCATCGCCCGGCCGCCGAGGACGTAGCTGGGCCGGACCACCACCGGATAGCCGATTATCTGGGCCATGTTCAGAGCGTCGTCGACGGAGGTGACCCCCGCCCCGGGAGGCTGGGGAACGCCCAGTCCGCCCAGGAAGTTCTCAAACCGGCGCCGGTCCTCGGCCAGGTCAATGGCCTCGGCGCTGGAGCCGATCAGGGGCGCGCCGCTTCGGGACAGGGGCCCGGCCAGGTTTACCGCCGTCTGGCCGCCGAACTGGACGATGGAGGGCGGGGCGCTGCCGTTTTGCTCGTTCTCCAGGATGTCCCGCACGCTCTCCTCGTCCAGGGCCTCGAAGTAGAGGCGGTCGCTGGTATCGAAGTCGGTAGACACCGTCTCCGGGTTGGAGTTGACCATGATGCTCTTGAAGCCGGACTGCTGCAAGGCCCAGGCCGAGTGGACGCTGCAATAATCGAACTCGATGCCCTGGCCGATGCGTATCGGGCCGCTGCCGATGACCACCGCCTTGTTTTCGGTGATGGCGGCGGCCTCGTTTTCTTGTTCGTAGCTGCTGTAGAAGTAGGGCGTATCGGCGTCGAACTCGGCGGCGCAGGTATCCACCATCTTGTAGACGGGACGGATGTTCCAGTCATGGCGCTGTTGCCTCACCTGCTCCGGCAGCCGGTCGGCCAGCGTGCCCACCTGCTCGTCGGAGAAGCCGAGCCGCTTGGCCTGTCCCATCAGCTCCGGCGTCAATGTCTCCGAAAGCAGCCGTTTTTCCATGTCCACGATGTTCTGGAGCTTGTCGAGGAACCAGAGGTCGATTCGGGTGTGCTCTGAGAGGCTCCGGGGAGCAATGCCGCGCCGGAGGGCCGCCATCAGTGCCCAGAGCCGGAGGTCGTTGGGGTAGAGGGGATAGGAGTTGATACTGGCGCTCCTCTCCCACCGGGAGTCTTCCCAGAGCAGCGAGCGCTTGCCGAACTCCAGGGAGCGCACCGCCTTCTGCAGGGCGGCCTCGAAGCAGCGGTCAATGGCCATGACCTCCCCGGTGGCCTTCATCTGGGTGCCGATGACCCGGTCGCCGGAGGCGAACTTGTCAAAAGGCCAGCGTGGAATCTTGACCACCACATAGTCCAGTGCCGGCTCAAAGGCGGCGATGGTCTTGCCGGTGACCTGGTTTGGTATCTCCTCCAGCCGCTTGCCCGCGGCTATCTTGGCGGCAACGCGGGCGATGGGGTAGCCGGTGGCCTTGCTGGCCAAGGCGGAGCTGCGGCTGACGCGGGGATTGACCTCGATGACGTAGTACTGCTGGCTAAAGGGGTCCAGGGCGTACTGCACGTTACAGCCGCCCTCTATGCCCAGGGCGCGGATGATATTGAGGCTGGCGGTGCGCAGCATCTGGTACTCTTTGTTGGTCAGGGTCTGGCTGGGGGCGACCACGATGCTGTCGCCGGTGTGCACGCCCATCGGGTCGAAGTTCTCCATGTTGCACACGGTGATGCAGGTGCCGGCGGCGTCCCGCATGACCTCGTACTCGATCTCTTTCCAGCCGCCCACCCAGCGTTCCAGGAGCACCAAATGTACCGGAGAGGCGGCCAGCGCCGTGGCCAGGACGCTCTCAAGCTCCTCCCAGGTATGGGCCATCCCGCCGCCGGTGCCGCCCAGGGTGTAGGAGGGGCGGACGATGAGGGGCAGGCCGATGCGCCTGCCCACCTCCCGGCCCCCGGCCATAGTGGTGGCGCTGCCGCTCTCCAGCATAGGCTCACCGATGCTGATGAGCAACTGCTTGAACCGCTCGCGGTCGGAGGCGTTCCTGATGGTCTCCACCGGCGTGCCCAGGGTGCGGACACCATACCGGTCAAGGACACCGGAGTCGGCCAGTTCCACCGCCAGGTTCAAGCCGGTCTGGCCGCCCAGGGTGGGCAGCAGGCCGTCAGGGCGCTCCCGCTCGATGATGCGGGCGAGCACCTCGGCGGTGAGCGGCTCGATGTAGACCACATCGGCGATGTCCTCATCGGTCATGATGGTGGCCGGGTTGGAGTTCACCAGCACCGAGACGACGCCCTCCTCGCGCATGGCCTTGCACGCCTGCGTACCGGCATAGTCGAACTCCGCCGCCTGCCCGATGATGATGGGGCCTGAGCCGATGATGAGGACTTTAGAGGGTTTGGTCAAGATGATGTCTCCTTAATAAATAACAGGTTTATCTTGCTATCTTCACTATTCCTATAAGTTCTTTCATAACATGCCAAACTTTCTTGGGCCAAGTTGCCAAAAAGCCTATTCTCTTAAGTTCTAGAAGAAGAGTTTCCAAGAAACTAGTAAAGTAATAATCCGCATTATTAAAGTCATACTGCTCAATTCTGGCAATAAATAATGTTTTGTTATTAGGAAGAGACTGAAGTGTGATATGACCAATTGTATGGCGGTCAGGGGGCTCTTTGTCTGGCATAATAAGACCAGGATGAAGTTCGGTCCCGCACATTATTGTGAGCTCTTTTGAGTATTCACTAGTGGCATAGAACTCCTCTGTTGCACAATAATTTAACTCTTGAACCTTTAGGAATTCAGCTACTCTGATAATATGTGGAGCAACTTCTTCGGGCGTTCCAGCTAATATGATTTTCACTTCTTTTCCCATCTTTCTACCTCACCCCCTTTGTCTCCCTGGGGTAAATCCCTCTCTAACTCTCCCTTTACCAAAGGGAGAGGATGATTGTGCAAATCCTTAGTCTACGCCTTTCACCAGTCAGTCTCCCTCTTTCGTAAAGAGGGATTAAGGGAGATTTAATCCAGCAGGCTCCTCTCAATAACCTCAATGACGCCCTTGATGTTTGTCAGTACCTCCGCGTTGGCAAATCTGATAACGCGCAGACCCAGGCTCGCCATATACTCATTTCTTATTTTGTCATATTCAGCAATTTCATCAGAAAAGTGCTGTCCGCCGTCAACCTCAATTACCAGCCTGGCTTTCGGGCAGTAGAAATCCGCGATATATTTGCCGACGGGTTTCTGGCGATAGAACCAGTACCCCTTTACCTGTTTCAGCCTTATCTTCGACCATAGAAACGTTTCAGCCACCGTCATACTTTTTCTTAGCTGTTGAGACCGTTCCCTTAGTTTTCTATCGTACGGTAACATTATTCTTGAATCCCTCTCTAACTCTCCCTTTACCAAAGGGAGAGGATGACCGTGCAAATCCTTACATCTATGCCTTTCACCAATCTATCTCCCTCTTTGGTAAAGGGGGATTAAGGGAGATTTATGCACTCCTTTACCAACGGGAGAGGATGACCGTGCAAACCCTTAGTCTACGCCTTTCACCAGTCTGTCTCCCTCTTTCGTAAAGAGGGACTAAGGGAGATTTTTTCATCCCTTCCCCCGCATCATCCCCATAAACTGCTCAAACAGGTACACGCTGTCCAGGGGGCCGGGGGAGGCCTCGGAATGGTACTGGATGGAGAAGATGGGCAGTTCCCGGTGCCTGAGGCCCTCCACCGTGCCGTCGTTGAGGTTTACATGGGTTATCTCAAGATCGTCGCTCAGGGTGGCCGGGTCGACGGCGTAGCCGTGGTTCTGGGCGGTGATATGCACCTTGCCCGTGGCCAGCTCCTTCACCGGGTGGTTGCCGCCGCGGTGGCCGAACTTGAGCTTGAAGGTGTCAGCGCCGAAGGCGCGGGCGATCAACTGCGAACCGAGGCAGATGCCCATGATGGGCCTCCGGCCGGCAAGCTGCCTGACCGTGCCCACCGCGTAGTCCAGCAGCTCCGGGTCGCCGGGACCGGGGGAGAGCAGGATCCCGTCGGGGTCGAGCGCCAGGATGTCTCCGGCGGAGGCGGTGCAGGGGACTACGGTCACGGCGCAGCCCAGGCGGCGCAGTATGCGCAAGATGTTATATTTCAGGCCGCAGTCCAGGGCGGCCACATGCAGCGCTTCGCTGGAGGCGGGCGGCTGCCACTGGTAGGGTTTCTCCGTGCTCACCTCCCTGACGAAGTCAATGGAGCCGTAGTCAGGCGCTTGCCGCAACTGTTCCAGGGCCTGCTCCGCGCTCAGAGTGGTGGTTATCATGCCCATCATCACCCCTGCCGAGCGCAGCTTGCGGGTGATAGCGCGGGTATCCAGGCCGCAGATGCCGGGCACGCCGCCCCCGGCCAGGTACCGGTGGACGGTCTGGCTGTTCATGTAATGGCTGGGTTGCAGGCACTCTTCCCGGACCGCGAAGCCCCGCACCTGTATCCGGCGCGACTCAAAGTCATCATCGTTGATGCCGTAGTTGCCGATGAGGGGGTAGGTGGGGACGACTATCTGGCCGGCGTAGGAGGGGTCGGTGAGCATCTCCTGGTAGCCGGCCATGCTGGTGTTGAACACTACCTCGCCGGTGGCGTCAACCTCAGCGCCAAAGGATATTCCCTCGTAGACGGTGCCATCCGCCAGCATCAGGATTGCTTTCTTTGTCATCTTAACATCCTATACCCTGTGGGGCTGTCCGAAATGCGTAGTTGTCATCCTGAGCCCTTCGCTGCTCTCACTTCGTGATGACTCAGTGGAACCAGGACAGGCGAAGTGAAGAATCTCGGCGGGGATGGGGTGCATTCCTTCCCCCCGCCCTGAGATGCTTCAGTCGCTCTCGCCTGCCAAAGCGTTGTGCGGTGAGCAGGCCGCTCCTTCCAGCATGACATTATCGGGCCAGTCATATCAGAGAGGCAAAACCTCTCTCTAGCTCTCCAACACGGGTTGAACCATCCCTATAGACCAGCCTACCGCCATATATAGTCGCCATAACCCTGCCCCGGAGCACTGCGCCCGCCAGGGGCGTGTTCTTACCTTTAGAAGCAAACTGGGCGGGGTCTACCGTCCACTCGGTATCGGGGTCGAAGATGGTGATATCAGCCGGTGCGCCCGGCCTGAGCGTGCCCAGGTCATCCCTGCCGGTGACCCTGGCCGGCCGGCTGGTCAGGCTGGCGACGAGGGTGCCCAGGTCTATGTCACCGCCGTGCACCAGCGACATCAGGCTGCCCAGCGCCGTCTCCAGTCCGCTGATGCCGAAGGGGGACTGGTCGAAGGGGAGGCGTTTTTCGGCATCGGTGTGGGGAGCGTGGTCGGTGGCCACCGCGTCAATGACGCCTTCCCGCAGCCCTTGTATTAAGGCCCGAATATCTTTCTTCGTCCGCAGCGGCGGGTTGACCTTGGCGCTGGCGCCGCCGCCGACTACGGCCTCCTCGGTCAGGGTGAGGTGGTGTGGGGTGACCTCGGCTGTGACGTTGATGCCTTTGTCTTTGGCCCGGCGGATGAGGTCGACCGACCCTTCAGTGCTGACGTGGGCGATGTGCAGGTGTCCCCCGGTCAGCCCGGCCAGGGCCAGGTCACGGGCAACTATTATATCTTCGGCGGCGGCAGGCATCCCGCGCAGTCCCAGCCGGGCCGATATCTCCCCCTCATTTATCTGTCCCCCGGCGGTGAGGGAAGTGTCTTCACAATGGTCTATGACGGGCAGCCCCAGGTCCCGGCAACGTTCCAGGGCCTGTCGCATCAGGAGCGAGTTGCTCACCGGCGAGCCGTCATCACTGAAGCCGGCAGCGCCGGCCCGGGCCATCTCTTCCAGAGGCGCCAGTCCACTGCCCGCCCTTCCCCTGGTGACGCAGCCGATTGGCAGGACGCGGACTACGCCCTCGGCGGCGGCAATTGCTTTCACCTGCTCAACGGCGGCGCTGCTGTCTATAGGAGGCGCGGTATTAGGCATGCAGCACAGGGTGGTGAAGCCTCCCCTGGCCCCCGCCAGCGTGCCGGTGGCGATGGTCTCCTTCTCCTCGAAGCCTGGTTCTCTGAGATGGCAATGCAGGTCGATGAATCCAGGACAGAGAATGAACCCCCGGGCCTCGATGATGGCGCAACCGGGCGGCAACGGCCCCGGACCCAGCCGTGACACCACGCCTCCGGCGACGAGCAGGTCGTCAACACGGTCGACGCCGCAGGCGGGATCGATTATCCGCCCGCTGCGAACAAGCAGGGCAACATCAGCGTTCAATCTTGGTCCACCTGCCTGTAAGCTGCCCCGATGAGATGGTCAGGCTTAAAGCCGCGGGCTTCGGCTTCCTTTTCTGAAGCGAAAACGAGCAGGTTCTCCGGCTTTATTTTCCTGGCCCACTGGCTGCTGGCGCGGTGGTATATCCTGGTATCGGTGCGGCCTTCGTGCCATTCTGTGCTGGCCACGTAGCCGGGGTGGAAATCGTGCTCGCAGTAGGCGCAGCGCAGGGTAAGCGGCTCCAGGGCCACCACCAGGAACTCCGGCTTGAGATACTTGGTCTCGCTTTCCTGGACCGAGACGCAGCGCTGGTTGGGACATCTCAGTCCGGAATCATGCCGGTACGGCGGGTACGCTGGTTTCCTGGAGCCGGCGCCCTCGCCCACCTGGCCCGCCTCTCGCACGCCCAGCAGCAGGGCCATGAGGGCCATGCGCACCGGCACGCCCCGCTCGGCCTGCTTGAAGTACATGCTGCGCGGGTCCCCGTCCATCTCCTGGGCAAGCTCGTCGACGCGGGGCAGCGGGTGCATCACCAGCGTCCGCTCGTACTCCTTGCCTTTGAGCAGCTTCTTGTTCACCACCGGGTAAGACGGCTTATCGGTGGCAGCCAGCCTTTCCTTCTGCAGCCGGGTGACATACAGGGCGTCCACTCCCGTCTTCAGCTCGACCTGGAAGCTCACGTCGGGCATCATGGCAAGCTGGTGGGGGCTGCTGGGCGTCACGTACATGGCGTCCAGGGGCAGGAGCTGCCCTTCCTCTTGCTGTCCCGGGGACTCGTACCGCCGCAGTTCGCCGCCGTACTCGGTGGTTAGCTTCCTCACCACGTGCTCCGGGAGCTCCAGGCCGGGGCCGGGCCGGAAGAGGATGGTAGCGCCGAACCGGGCCAGGGCGCAGGCCAGCGAGTGGACCGTCCGCCCGTATTTCAGGTCGCCCCAGAGGGCTATCTTAAGTCCTTTTAAGGTCTGTTTTTCCTTTTTGAGGGTATACAGGTCGCAAAGGGTCTGGGTGGGGTGCTCATGGCCGCCGTCACCGGCGTTTATCACCGGCACTCCGGCGTAGTCGGCCACCACCCTCGCCGCCCCCTCCCAGGGGTGACGGATGACGATGATATCGGCATAGCTGCCCACCACCCGGGCCATATCGGCGATGGTCTCCCCCTTGGCCAGGGAGGTCGCCCCGGCGTCGAAGGCGCTGATGACGCCCCCGCCCAGTCGGTGCATGGCCGCCTCGAAGGAGAGCCGCGTCCGGGTGCTCGGTTCAAAAAAGAGGCTGGCCAGGACCTTGCCCCGGCACAGCCCGAACTGCTGTCCCATTGAGGCTGACATGTCGTCGGCCAGGGAGAAAAGGGCCTCTATCTCCCCGTTGGACATATCGTCTATGGTGACCAGGTCCCTATTGGCCAGCGCCACGATGTCTCCCCCTGCTGCTCGTCTGCAGCCCGTCCAGAGAGTCTGTGATAGCTACCTCATCGATTCCGTCGGTCTCCACCAGGCGCACCCGGATATCCTCGTCCCTGGAGCTGGGGATGTTCTTGCCCGCATAGTCCGGCCGTATCGGCATCTCGCGGTGGCCGCGGTCAACCAGGACGGCCAGTTGGATCAGGCGGGGGCGGCCCAGGTCGATCACCGCATCCATGGCGGCGCGGGCGCTGCGCCCGGTATAGAGGACGTCGTCAACCAGCACTATGGAGCGTCCGGCGATGTCGGCGGGGATGTCCGTCCCCTGGACGAAGGGGCGTCCTTCCTGGAGCGCCAGGTCATCCCGGTAGCGGCTGAAATCCAGAGCGCCCACCGGAACGCTTATTCCCTCGAAGCTGGCGATGTTGGCTGCCAGTCGCCGGGCCAGGGGTACGCCGCGGGTACGCATGCCCACCAGCACCAGGAGTTCCAGTTCCCTGTTGCGCTCCACTATCTCATGGGCGATGCGGTTAAGTGTCCGCCTGATGTCTTCGGCGGTCATTATGATCTTCGCGCCCACAAAAAAACCTCCTGCCTGCTGGCAAGAGGTTATAGCACCACCCTGATCATGCCTTGCCAGCCTCTCGGGACCAGCTTAAAGGTCTAGGCCGCGTTTAATATAGCATAACGGGGGGGGAGAATGCAAACGGCGCCATTTCGCCTCCCGCTTCCCTCAGCGAAGGCGGAGTATGGCAGTGCACAAAGTAGAGCCTGTCCGAGAATGATAGAGTTGTCATGACAGCCTCGGACACTCCGACAAATCACTGCTGTCCAAATTAAAAAATGGGGATTAGAAGGGGCGAAGCCCCTTCTAAAAATCTCTTCCCTTCCCCAGAGGGGAAGGGATAAAGGGATGGGGCATTGTGCCTGGAATATGTTTGCCTAGTTCTAAATAACTCCCCTCTGGATACCAGCGAAAGCTGGTATGACAGTCTATACGTAGGTCTGAAAAACCAGGCTCGCCGCTAAACGATGCTGTCTAAATTAAACCTGATCGAAAAACCTATTTTGGACAAGAGTGCCGACAAATAGGAAATGAGGTGCGTTTTGCCAGAAGCGAAAAAGGAATTTGATAGTTACCATCATACTTGTCCAAAACAGGTGTTGGCAATAAAGTAAGTCCAGAGTAATTCCCATTCCGCAACTGATTTGGAGGTGAGAAAATGCTTAAATCGAGCGTGAATAGACCCCACCCGACATTTTGGGCAGCATCTGCCATCTTCCTTCCGATAATCTTTCCTCCAAGGGGGTGGTAAATGGGAATAACACCTCTAGACTCCGTTCCAAACGTGCCAGACCCGTCCAAAACCCACTTTTCAAATTATCTTGGACAGCAGTGATAATCCATTTTGTTTATCTCTCGGGCATATGAAACAATTTTAAAAGTTAGCCCTTGCGAATCCTGACACGGCCGAGCTCAACGATGGCAAGTTTCCTATTAAGCTGATTAACAATTTCAGCCTGCACTAACAGACTCTTCAATATAGTCAGGATAGTAGAAGAAGTCGCCTTAGCCGGCAGATGTAAAACGACTATTCCCTGATACTGTCCAGGTGAATAATTCCGGATATCGGCGAATCCCATGTCGCCGGTCAGCAGGCACAATCCATGTTTTTGAGCATAGGCAGCAATCTCAGCGTCGCTGGCTCCGCGAAGCCCAATGTCACGTACATCCGATACTTCGTGCCCGTACTGTCGTAATAAGCTATCTACTGAGCGGGGCAAATCCTCGTCAACAAGGAAGCGCATGCTCGTCCTTATCCCGCTGGCAACGGGTGAAACTCATCGGCTTCCACAAGGTCAGCAGCATAGGCTAAGGCAGCGCCAACATCTTCTGCGGTTATTTCGTATTCGCGCATAATTTCTTCTCTGGTCATGCCGCCAGCTAGTTCGGCTATAATGCGAGCGACGGGCACTCGCGTCCCGCGAATGACAGGCTTACCATGTTGTATTCTAGGGTCAATTATAATTCGTTCTCTAACTTTCATTGTTTTTCACCTCGCGTTCTAGTGTCCTGAGTTATTAGACAGATCAACTACAGCTCGAAGGTCCTTCATCAAATCAACCAGACCTGAAACTAACTAAAGTGTTGTTACACTCGCAACCCCGCATTGACAAATGTCCTCTCCTATCATCACTATTGGGCTGCGCCCTTTCCCGCCTCGTGTCATTGCGAGACCATCCGCCGCGGTCGGAAGGCGAAGCGATCCGGATTTGGCACGAATTGGAATCGTCATTGCGAGGAGCGAAGCGACAAAGCAATCCGGGTGGGGCACGGACCCCTCCTCTCCCAGCTCCAAAAAGGTGACAAAACTCCCTTGACTCCCCCTCCCCTCCTGCATTATTATGATCTTACCTTTTTCGTCTATTGCAGGATAAAGACGACGTAGGATTCTGTCTGCTCTGGGTCAAGTCTGGGCTGCTGGGAGGCCCTTACCTTTATGACCACCCTAAGG